>CAYYRJ010000005.1:0-96632 GCA_964474085.1 uncultured Planctomycetales bacterium | reverse complement strand
TTTGCTTTTCACCTTCGGAAATCGCAATCATCTGCTGACGGTCCCCTTCGGCGCGGTTGATCATCGCTTGCTTAACCCCTTCGGACTCGGCAATCACGGCACGTTTTTCACGTTCAGCGCGCATTTGCTTTTCCATCGCGTCTTTAATACTTTGCGGCGGAATAATATTTTTGACTTCATAACGCGTGACTTTAACACCCCACGGGTCAGAAGCTTTATCAACCGCTTGAACGATCGTTGAATTCATCATTTCGCGTTCTTCAAACGTACGGTCCAAATCCATTTTACCGATAATGCTGCGCATCGTTGTTTGCGCGATTTGTGCCGCGGCAAACTGATAATTGTTGATCCCATAACTTGCTTTTTGCGGATCCATAACTTGCAAATACAAAATCCCGTCGACGGTAATAGCGATATTATCCCGCGTAATACACGTCTGCGGCTCGACGTCCCACGCCTGTTCCTTTAAGGTATGGCGATAAGCGATGACATCAACAAAGGGAAACAAAAAATGCAACCCTGCTTCAAGCGTAACGTGATATTTTCCCCATCGTTGAATGATAAAAGCACTTTTTTGTGGAACAACGATAAAAGAATTAAAAGCAATAATCAACACCAGAACAATAAACCCAATCAAAATCAATGTTATAAAATTCATCCTTCCCTCCTTTTTAGGTTTTCTTAACTTTCAAAATCAAATTGTCGCGGCTAACAATATGGACTGTTTCACCGACCGGAATTTCAGTTGTTGATTCGGCGCTCCAAAGTGTACCGTTAAACTCCACTTTTCCCGTCTTGCCAACAGCAATTTCTTGCTTAACAATCGCGGTTTTGCCGACAAAATCATCAATGTCCCTCTCCGGACTTTGAATCGCCGAACTATGTCCGCTAAAAAGTGCTTTAAACCGATTGCGCAGACCAAAAAGAATGACAGGTGTCACCAAAATAAAAATGACAAGTTGCGTATTAATCGAAATTGGCTTGATCAGACAAATCACCGCCACAACCCATGCGGCAAGTCCAAAAAACATAATCACCAATCCCGGCGCAACCAATTCCGCTACAAGAAAAACCAATCCAACAACAAACCAAATCAAAGCCGGTTGCATCAAATCATCTAAGCCACTCATGTTGATCCTCCTTTTAATTTTCAGGAATTATACCATATATTAAAATAACGTATAAATAAATGGTGACAGCGCCGAAGACTGGCCAAAAATGACCAAAAGGCTCAAAAGAAAAAGGATGATGACAATCGGCAAAAGCCAGTATCGCTTGCGGACCTTAATAAATTCCCAAAATTCCTTAATAATTGAAATCTTTGACATATCTCTCCTTTAATATTGTTTTGTGTATCGATCCCGATCAGCAGCATCTAAATGTATTGTTTTCCAATAACTTTGGGCGCTCTTATCGATTTTTTCATCCAGCAAATCTTTGCGCATAAGCCGTAAAATAATTCCCGCCAAACCAAAAAAAACATAAAAAATCACTGATAAAAGGACAAAATTAACAATCTCGCCGATAAATCGCGCGCCTTTCATCCAAACGCGGTAAAGCGGTTTGAGCGCCGGCAAACAAACGAAGGTCAGCAAACTTAAACAAAGCGCTAAACCCAGTGCCGCATACTTGCCGTTTGTAAAACCGTGCTTAAATCCCAAACGAATCACGATAAAGGCAATGATAATGCTTAAGCCGTAGCCAAAAACACGCAAATTTTTTTGTTCTTTTTTATCCATAATTTTAACGAAACTCCTCTGGCACCAACTTGATTAAATGCGGATTAAATTCAACCGCCTTTTGAAACATCTCGTAAGCTTGAGCAAATTGCTGACGGGCTTTAAGCAATTGACCATACCAAAAATACGCTTGAGCCGCCTGCGGATTAATCGCCAATGATTTTTGAAGAAAACCTTCAGCTTGATCAAGCTGCCCGCGCGCTAAATAAACTTTTGCCAAACACGCATACAGGCCTTCGGTCTGGCCAAATTGCAAACCCTCCTTCAAAATCTCTTCTGCTTTTTGATCCTCGCCGCGCGCTAAAACCAAATAAGACAGATTAACATACGCGCCACTTAGCGTCGGACGCAAACGAATCGCTGTCCGAAAAAGTTCTTCTGCGCGGTCAAATTCTCCGCGATTTTTATAAATCAAACCGAGGTTATTGTAGCTTTCAGCAGCATCCGGGGCAAGCGTAATTGTCTTTTCTAAACAGCTTTGCGCTTCCTCAATACGGCCCTGCGAAAGATACCACGAACCTAAAAGCTGATAGACATTGGGTTTCTGCGGAGATTTGCTGATATTATCCAATAGCAACTTCTCCGGCGACTGCCAAAGCAAATTACGCGAAAACGATGCCGCTGCAAAAACAATTGCCACAATAAAAAAGCCCACCATCGTTTTTCGAAAACTAAAAACCTGAAAAACGCTGGCAACGAGTCCTAAAGTCAATCCCGCCAAAGGCAAATACATCCGGTATTCCCACATCGGCTCGCGAGCGCCCATCATCGCCGAGGGCAAAAGACAAATCAAAAACCAAAAAATACCGACGGAAATCAGCCGCATCTTTTTCCAAAGTGCCATTGCAAGAATAATTAACCCGCAAAGTGCCAGAGCAGACAAAAAAATGCGTGGCTCCCAAAAGCTAGCCGCCAAAGGAATGTCATAATCAAAATTTTGATTGAATGCAAACAAAGCTAAACCGAAATATTTTAATGTCACATAAATCTGCGTCCAGACATAGTTAAGCGTCAAAACAACACCCGTCCATTTCGAATAAAGGGATCCATTATCATTGCCTCCAGGCACCCACATCGGAAACAAGAACAAAAAGGTCATCCCGATAACCGTCCCCAAAAACAGGGCAACAAAAATCTTTTTCTTTCGTGAAACAGGCCAGAAGGCACATTCGAAAAGAATCAAACTCAAAGGCAGCGAAACTACCGTCCCCTTGGTAAAAAGCCCTAACAAAAATAAAATTCCAACGAGAAAGAAATACAAAAAATTCTTCTGCTGCCGGGCTTTGATATAAAAAATAACAGCCGCCAGATAACAAAGCGCTGTCAAAAGCTCTGCTCTCTGCCAGACATAATTAACCGCACTCGTCGAAAGCGGGTGTAAAAGAAAAATCACCGCACAAACGAAGGCAATATATTTTTTTTGCTCATCATAAAATCTGGATGAAATTTGAGGAGTCCCCAAAATGCTTCGCGCAAAAAAATACAAAAGCCACGCATTAAAAATATGCAAAAAAACATTCACCGCATGATACCCAAACGGCTCATCTTTTCCGACGATATAATTCAAGGCAAACGTTGCATACGTCAATAACTTTAACCCAGCTTGTTTCCACTGGACCAAAAGTGTTGGGATAGCACGCGCTAAAGAGCTATTGAGAATTAATTCGTAATCATCATAAAAAAACGGCGCGTTAAAAACGGGAAGATAAACCACAGTCCCCAAGATAAGAAGTACCGCAAGAACAACAAATGCAGAAAAACGAAACTTCATTAATCCAAAGTCCGCGAAATAGCGTCCAGTTTATATTTGTCACGGTTGGCCTGCCGCACTTTGGCAAACAGATATTTTCCCAAAACCAAATAATCCATATTCGTCGCCATAAAGCAGCGATACGCATCTTGCGGAGTTGCAACAATCGGTTCGCCGCGGACGTTAAATGACGTGTTGATAACAACCGGACAACCCGTCAGATGATCAAAAGCTTTAATGACATCATAAAAAAATGGATTATATTCGGGTGTGATCGTTTGGACGCGGGCAGAGTAGTCAACGTGCGTGACCGCCGGAATAACCGAACGTTTTTGTTTTAATTGGGCTAATCCTTGCGTTTTATCGTCGGAAATCGGCAAACATTTTTCTTTGGCAACAGCAACGGTCAAAAGCATATACGGACTTTCCCCATGAAAGTCAAAAAAATCCCCCGCTTTTTCTTTGAGCACGGCCGGCGCAAACGGACGAAACGATTCGCGAAATTTTATTTTAAGATTCATCTGCTGCTGCATCTTTTCACTGCGGCTGTCGCCTAAAATACTGCGTGCGCCTAATGCGCGGGGACCGAATTCCATACGGCCCTGTGCCACACCGACGACGTTTTCTTGCGCGAGCAATTTTGCCACAACAGATGCCAACTGCCCATCGGGAACTGCTTCACAAACAAGGCCCTCTGTACTAATAAACGAGGCAACCTCATCATCAAAGCTGGGCCCCAGCAAGGAGCCTTTCTGCAAATCATGGGTATTGTCAACCTGACGCTTATGGTCCAAATACTGATACCAGACAAAAAGAGCAGCCCCTAAAGCGCCGCCCGCGTCCCCTGCGGCCGGCTGTATCCAGACATTTTTAAATTTTCCGTCCCGCAAAATCTTGCCGTTTCCCACGCAATTAAGCGCAACTCCGCCAGCCAGACACAAATTTTCGCATCCTGTCATCGCGTGGACACAATTAGCCATCTTGAGCATAATCTCCTCGGTAACGACTTGAATCGAACGCGCGATATCCATATCTTTTTGGGTCAGAGGACTCTCCGGCTTTCGCGGATTTCCTCCAAAAAGCCGATGAAAATGCCGATTGGTCATCGTCAAGCCAGCAGGATAATTAAAATATTTCATGTTAAGTTTTATCGAGCCATCTTCCTTAATATCGACAAGCGTATCTTTAATCAGCGAAACATATTTTGGCTCTCCATAAGGTGCTAAGCCCATGAGCTTATACTCACCGGAATTAACGCGAAAGCCGCAATAGTACGTGAACGCTGAATACAACAATCCCAAAGAATGGGGAAACCGCAGTTCTTTCTCAAGAATAATCTGGTTGCCTTCACCTTTGCCAAAGCTGGCTGTCGCCCATTCTCCGACGCCGTCAATGGTCAAAATCGCAGCCTCTTTAAAGGGAGAAGGGAAAAACGCGGAAGCCCCATGCGACTGATGGTGCGAAAGAAAAATAATCTCGCCGTCACGCGAGAGTTTTTCGTTGATCAAATCTTTTAAAAAAAGTTTTTCCTTAAGCCACAGCGGCATCGCGTGCAAAAATGAAGAAATCCCCCACGGCGCATAATGCAAATAGGTCAGAAGCAAACGCTCAAACTTAATAAAAGGCTTTTCGTAAAAGGCCACATAATCAATTTCTTTCGTCGTGATACCGGCCTCTTTAAGGCAATAGGCAATCGACTGCGATGGAAAATCAAAATCGTGTTTTTTGCGGGTAAAGCGCTCTTCTTGCGCAGCGGCGATGATTTCTCCGTCTTTGACCAGACAAGCGGCGCTGTCATGATAAAACGCGGAAATGCCCAAGATGTAAATATTTTTATTCATAAGGTGAGATATTTTAACACAGACATTTTTTATTCAAAAAAATAAAGCGGATTTCCTTAAATTGCGGCTAGAATACTTTTTTTACCTCCATCTATTCACGAGAAAAATGAGTTTTTTAGCATAAACCGGCTATGAAAAAATTTATTTTTACATTCATCTTTATTATTCTTCTGTTTCTTCCGTTAGAAATTGCGTCGCGCGCTTACCTGACGTCCAAATCCCAGCTGTCTTTTTTTGCGCCCGAGCCGATGTACATTTTTTATCCACTTCTAAAGGTTGTCCATGATGCAAAAATTACCGCGGATGACGGGTATTACGATATTTTATTTTTAGGCGGGTCTGTCCTTTTTGACGCCGGAGAATGGGCAAAGACGAAGAACTTTTTCCAGGAAAAATTAAAAACAAAAACGAATCTGCCCATTCGCATTCATAATGTGGCGCGTCCGTCTCATTCGTCGCTCGACAGCTTGTTTAAATACCGATTTTTAGCAGACAAACATTTTGACCAAGTCGTCGTCTATGATTCGATCAATGAAGTCCGGGCCAATAATTGTCCGCCAGAGATGTTTAAAAAAGACTATTCCCATTATTCGTGGTACCGCAAGGTCAATTTCTTTGTGCATTATCCATATTTTAAGTTTTGTACTTTACCGTACACGATCTTTTCTCTCTTAACCGATATTCAGGAAAAAAAGGGTCTCGCCCGGTTTGTCCCGACGGACATTCCCAACGAAGAGTGGGTCAAATACGGCAACTCCATTAAAAGCGCCGCCTCATTTGAAAGCAACATAAACGAAATTCTGTCCCTAGCAAAAAAACGCCAGGAGCCGGTGCTTTTGACGAGCTTTGCTTTTTATGTTCCGCAAGATTATACCTATTTGAAGTTTAGGACCAAAAAACTCGACTACGACAAACACAGCTTTTACATCGAAATCTGGGGCAAACCGATCAATGTGATTTCTGGGATACTCACGCACAATAATATTCTGCGCAAACTTGCCGTAAAAAACCCAGACGTTATGTTTTTAGATGAATTTAGGCGCATGCCCAAAGGGAAAAAATTTTACAATGACATTTGCCACTTGACCGACGCAGGCAATGAACAACTCTTAAATGATATCGCGCAGACGATAACTAATAATTTCTGACGAACACTTCACGAATACTCTGCCAGAGAAAAACCGCTCCCCATTTCCAAATCTGCAACTTGCGCTCTCCGCCAATACGGGCCGGTTCATCGCCGGGGATTTCGGTGATTTTCTTTTTGCGCCGGGAGGCACGAATCGACAAAAGCGGCTCCCAGCTGACATTGGTTTTAAAAAGTTTTTCTTCAAATTCATAAGCGCTGTCTTTATCCAGGCCAAGTTCGGAAATCAAACTTTTCTTATACGCCCGATAAATGACCATCGCATCCGTGTAATGACCGCCGTGAAGTAAATTGATCAAAACCTTTGTAAACATAAAATTGCCAAATCCGGTAATCGCATCGTCATCATCGCTCTTGGCACCCGGCGCATAGCGAGAAACAATGACCATGTCATAGCCTTCTTTCATCTTTTCAATACATTGGGGAATAAGCTCTGACACCGAGTTCCCGTCGGGACTAAACGTCAAAATCACATCGCCTTCAATAAAGGGAAGCGCCTCCATATACGCCATGCGCATGCCCTTTTTCTTTTGGACGACAACCGGATAGTTATTTTCCTTAAGCCACTCCAACGTCCCGTCAGTCGATTGGCCGTCGATAAAAAGAATCTGGTCGTACCACTCTTTTTTTATCTGCGGCATAATCGCTTTTAGGCCGACAATTTCATTGAGAACCGGAATAAGCAAAGTAACTTTCATTAAAGCCTCCTCAATTGGAAGTTCGCGCATCTAAAAAATTTTGTTTTCATTCTAACGGTGATACATCAAATTTTCCAATATAAAAAAATAAAATCAAGGCTTCCCTTTTTCATAAACGCTCATAAAAGAAAACTGTTGGCGCTTTAAATAATTTTCTTCATTAAGCTTTAATACCGTCGGCGGGTCGGAAAGCTCTGAAATCACAGCCGAAACTTCTCTCTTGCGCCCAAGCGTATTAGAAACATTGCTTACACCAATATGCACAATCTTCAAACCCGGCTTTTCTTTTTTTAATAAAATCCACAACGGATATTCCCAGTCATCGTTGCCCAACAAAAGCCCGACGTGCGAGTCGCAACGCAAAGAGGCGTATTTTACGGCAATCACATACGGCAGCGCCATAAATTTTCGATAAGAAAAATACTGCTGCGTTCGATTCATATTAAAAACATTCGCTTTGCCGACGAGAGGATGGCGCTCATTGTAAAATAACGACGGGACAGCCGCCAGGACAAAAACGCTTGTCATCACACCGACAAGCCAACGCCGCTGTATTTTTTCTAAAAAAAAGCCCGCAACCGGCATGCTGAGCAAAAAAAGCGGCAAATGCAAACGGCTGTTAAACAATTGCCATTTGAAAAACGCGCAAAATATTCCAAAGCCTAAAAGGATAAGAAGCATATAAACCTTTAAAAGCATTGAGGATTTTCGAGACATCAAAACAGCTGTAAAAATAAAAAGCACCAATACAAAGTGAAGCGGATTACCGGCAATGTCTTCATTAGTCAACGAGAATGGAATTTCAAAGTCTCCCCAACTATTATTTTTGTCATTACCGGACAAATGAACAATTTTTTCTTTTAAAAAATTATTCACCGCTGCAGACGGCGTTCCCAAATGCAGTGCCGCGTTTCGTATCCCATTGGACAAGCCGTTTAAAATCACATTTCCGCTATTAGCGTACTCTTCGCTGCCGGCAGACAGAGGCGTGCCAAAAAGCCGGATATTTCGGCTATAAAATCCCGAATTAACAGCCACGCAAATCAACACAATGACCGCGAAATCCCTAAGAATCGTTCGCCTTTTTTTAAAAATCCCGACGATAAGAAAACACAAAAGCCACGGCGCCGCATAAATATACGCTGACCCCTTCGTGAACAACGCTAACGCCAAACTCAAAGATACGCCCAAAAGTTCTGCCCATCGAAAGGCCGTTTGACCTTCTGCTTTAATTAATCGCAAAGAAAAATAGCCAAAACTCAACAGCCAAAACCCAACAGTCAAATCATTTTGCGTGCTTGTCCCCTGCAAAATCGCCATCGGGATTGTCAGCACCAGAAGTCCGGCCAAAATTTGCCCGCCCTTTCCCGCGCCAAGTAGAAGTGCAATCAAACTGACGGTGATGACGGAACCTAATAAACTAAACCATTGGATCAGGTTTGCAAACCGATCGCCCTGAGAAAGAATTTGGAACTGTAAAATTAAAAATTCAGCTCCCGGCGGCTGATAAAGCTGGCGAAGAATCGACGTCGGATAATGTTCAACACTATGGTTTTGCATCCAATGCATAACGCGCGGCAAATGATACGTCATCGAGTCCCAATTATTCGGCGCCGCAAGAATAGCATTAATCCCGACGATAAGAATAATCGTAACCGTCAAAAAAATCCCAACCCAATTCCATTTTGATAATCGAGTTACTGGGACTGTTTTTTCACTCTTTAATTTTGTGGGAAAAAATATCAAACATCCTATCGCCGTAAAATTCACTAACCCCCAACCCCCAGCCACCGCGATTCTTGTCAAGCCATGAAAAATACTCAAAATCTCGACGATCCCAACCGCAACGATCGCCCAAACAAGCGCGGCCCACAAAAAAGCCAAACGTTTTCCAAGAGAGATCTTTTTTAATAAAACACAGAAAATGAGGACAAACGCGGCTAAAGGCAGCAGTGTCATCGAGGCAAAAGATTATCGCGTTTTTTGGATAAGGGCATTGATACGCTTGAGGAGTTCTTCAAAAAATTCGTCCCCCTGACGGGTTCCGATAGGGTCTTGCCGCTTGCCACTTAAAATATCGTCAAGCTCTTTGAGAATACGATTGCTGGGTCCTAAAATTTTGTTCGAAACAAAAAACATCCAACAAATAACAATAAGAAGCACCGTTGTCATCCCAAAAAGAATCCACGGCACAACTTTATTAAAACTGTGCATCTGCATAAACCACGGAATATCTTTAGACAATTGCATCACGTCAATATGGCAGACGACAGCAAGATTTTTATCAACGTAATTGATATAGTAAAGTGTATAAAAAACACCGATGCAAGCGACTAAACAAATAATAAGGGCAGGAAATAGGATTTGTTGCTGGTATTTATTGACATTGACAAACAGAAGGCGCTTGAGTTGTTGAGCCATGGAAATATTTTCCTCTTTCATTCGTTAATTATATGCAGGACTCCTTGAAATACCAGTGATTTTTAGAAAAATTAAACAAAAATATTTTTTAAAATTTTTGAAACGATTACCTGTCGGCTTTGCCCAACACCTCGTTTAAAAGCGCTGGGATCTCGGTCGACGAAGGGCTTAATTGCAAAGCGTCTTTTAAAACCTTCAGTGCCCCATGCCTGTCTCCCGAATTATTAAGCGCCACAGCCAAATTGATCAAAACCCCTTCGCGGACAAACCCCAAAGCGAGCGCTTTTTCAAAATAAGGCACCGCCTGATCATAACGCCCAATTTGCGAAAGCGCAGAACCTAAATTATTGTATCCGACGGCAAAATCCGGGTCGATACGAACCGCGTCCCTTGCATACTCGATCGCCTCTTGTGTTTTTCCCTCTTTGCCCAAAACCGTGGCCATATTCGCAAAAACATCCGCATACTTTTGGTCCAAAGAAATCGACTTTAAAAAGCAACTCTTCGCCCACGAATCACGCCCTTGCCGCAGCCAATATTCCCCCAGATTATTGTACGCGCGGGCATTAGCTGGCTGTTTTTTGATCACATCTTTCCAAAGGCTTTCTTCGGACACATAAACTTTATTGCGCTGATACGTTAACCCGCCCAAAATCACGGACATAAGGGCCACGCAAACAACAAAAAAAACTTTTCGGCTTTTAGAATGCACAAACTTTTCTACAAAAATCTTCAAACTAACTGCACCTAAGACCGCCGCACACGTTAATGATAAATACAGCCGATATTCAAAAATCAAATCTTTAAGCGGAATAATACTCGACGACGGCAAAAGCAGAATAAAAAAACTTAAACATAAAAAACTTAAAAAACGATGCCAACGATACAATGCCAAAAAAACCGCAATCCACGTACCAACGACAGCGATGCTTGGTAACAAAAGATACGGCTGAACCTCTGGCGGCCACTGGTAATCAAAAACAAGCGGATGCGGCCAAAGGATAAGACGCAGATAATGCAAAATGACCGCCGGTTGATTGACCGCATACAAAAACGGCGACATCCCCTGCATGCCAAAACCGGCTGTCAGTTTCTCTTCGGGCTTTGTCGTAAAATACAAAAAAATCATGGCCACCCACATCACAGATAAACTGGCATAAAGAAACCGGTTGCGTCTAATGGCCGACAAAAAACTTTCCGAAAAAAAAGTCCGGTCATAAAAAAGCACCATCACAGGCAGGACAAGTGCTACCTCCTTAGTCAAACCGCAAAAAAGTGCGATCACCCCAGAGGCGATCAACCAAAATGCCCGACGTGACGTCAAATATCGGCTAGCACAATACAACGTCGTCAAAAACAACAGCCCCATAAGCGATTCGGCCCGCTGAATAATATACGTAACAGCCTGCGTATGGATCGGATGCAAAAGCCAAAACAGTGCCGACGACAAAGCCAAAAGAAGTGCATCTTTTTTGAGCCATTGCCCTACCGACGGCAGGCTAAACGTTTGGCGCAGGAGCAAAAACAGCATCATCGCCGAGAGAATATGCACACGGATATTAAAAACGTGATAACCCTGCGGATTAAAACCGTCAAAACGGAAATTAAACGCTAACGTTAAATACAAAAACGGTCGCCGGTTGTTTTGAATAAAAGACCACGGCCAATCCCACGATTGAATATTGGGATTTTGGAGAATTTGCGTCAAATCATCAAAAACAAACGGCGTGCCAAACGCATTGCGATAAGCAAGCGTGCCGGCGACAGCCAGAACAAGCAAGCCCAAAATCGTATAAAAATTTTCGATGAGAATAAAGCGAATGATTTTTTCAAGACGCCGTTTGATTAAAGCAGAAATGTTCATTGTCACAGATTATTGAGCAAAGTTTCGATATCAGCGACGAGCTTTTGCGAAAGCAGATTTTGCGCGTGTTTTTGCGCTGTAGCGATATCGACGGCCTCGACGGATTTTTGGATCCTGTAACGATATCTTGAGGCGACGCTAAATTTGCGTATCCCAATGCCTAAAAGATAGGGCACAAACTTTTCCTGATGCGACATAAGACCACAGACGGAAATGTCCTTTTTATGCCGCAAAGCAGCCTGGGCTACACGGGCTAAAGCGCGCAAAACCCCCGGATGATGCGGCAAAAAAAAGTCCGCGACTTTTTCATTGGTTCGATCAACGGCCAGCATATACTGGATAAAATCATTGGTTCCGATACTAAAAAAATCCGCTGCCACGGCAAGCTCGTCGATAATTTCGATGACCGACGGAAGCTCAACCATCATTCCGATCGGCAAAGTGGCAAGGCTCTCGATGCCCTCTTTTTTTAGCTCATCAGCGCACTGATAAACAAAATCTTTGGCCTGCAAAAATTCGTCCAAAGAAGAAATCATCGGAAACATCACCCGAATGTTAGCCCCCACCCCGGCGCGCAAAATCGCGCGAATCTGCTGGGCAAAAACATCTTTGTGCTTGAGTGAAAAACGAATCGAACGCATCCCTAAAAAAGGGTTTTCTTCGCTGCCGTTGTCATAATAGGAGAGGACTTTGTCGCCGCCAATATCGAGCGTGCGAAACGTAATTTCCTTGCCCGGCATCCCGTCAACAAGCTTTTTGTAAACCAAAAACTGCTCTTCTTCCGACGGAAAATCACTGCGGACAATAAAAGGAAACTCCGTGCGATACAGCCCAATGCCTTGGGCCTTGTATTCCCGCGCCGTTTTCAAATCGCCTAAAAGGTTGATGTTGGCCATTAGCTCGACGGCAGTGCCATCGGACGTTAAAGTTATTTCCTTAATCTGGGCTTTAAGCTCAGCGGCAAGCTGACGGTCCTTTTCTTTATTCTTAAAAGTCTCGATGACTTCCTGCGTCGGTTTGACGTAAATATTCCCCAAATCTGCGTCGAGAATAACTTTTGTACCAGACGATATTTTCAAAAGCGCTGTCTCTTCGCAAAAAACAACCGGAACACCGAGCGAGACCGCCAAAATAGTCAAATGGGATGCGACCCCGCCGCTTAAAAGGATAATGCCACAAACGCCTAAAGAAGAAAATTTCAAAATATCCGACGGATAAAGCTGGCGAGAAATCACGATTTTGCCATGAAGATCATGTTCATCGTCAAGGACCCCGACGAGATTTTCTAAAAGACGATTACCAATATCCAACACATCGTGCTTTTTATCACGCAAATATTGATTTGGCAGCTTTTCAAACATCAGCGCATATTGTGTGACAATCTGCCGTAGTGCATCCGGCGGATTAACCCCTTGGGCAATCGCTTTGGTGATCGCATCCAAAAAAGCCTGGTCTTTGAGCATCAAAATCTGAGCGGTAAAAATCAAAGACGCTACGTCCGAAAGTTTTTCTTCAATCTGCGCCTGCAAGACTTCAAGCTGTTGCTCAGTTTTTTCGACAGCACTGTAAAAATCATCAAGCGAAAACTGTCTGGGATTTGCCTCGCTTGGCGGGACAAAAATCGCAGACTGTTCATAAACGACTGCCGGCGCAAACGCAAAGCCTTCTGACCCCACACGGCCTTTGATGAATTTAAGCTCTTTTTCCGTCGATAAGTCGGTGGGTGTATTGGCCTTTTCGTTAAAGCTGATGAGCAGTTTGGCCGTTTCGATCGTGTTGGCCAACTGGGAGGTAATCGCACGAAAAACTTTGATATCGTCTTCTGAAAAATAATTTTTTTGCGAATTTTGGATGACAACGACACCGATACGCGTCGTTCCCCGGAGAATAGGAACAGCCAAAAAAGATTCATACTGCTCTTCGCCGATATCCGGAAAATACCGATAGCCGGGGGTCTTACTTGCATTTTTTTCGCAAACCGGCCGCAACTCTTTAAGCGCAATCCCTGTCAAACCCTCCCCCAACTTCATTTTGACATTACCGATAGCCTGGAGCTTTAAGCCCTTGGTCGCGCGCAAAACCAGCTGGTTAGTGTTTTCATAATAGATGTAGATCGAGCAGACTTCCGAACGCATGTGAGAAGAGATCATTTCGACGATTCTTTGAAGAAATCCGTCTAGGCTGGGCGTGTCAGAAAAAAGACCGCTTAACTCGCCGATGTCGCAGATCAGTTTTGTGTGGTCGCGTGGAATCATGGGAAAGAAAAAAATAAAAGTCGGGAAGCCGGGATTCCTTCTCCCCCGCCCCGATATTCATCGGGGCTCCTCCGAAGCCGGCCGCCCTCGCTTGTACCAATGGCGCTCGGGTCGGCTTCGAATCCCTTTCAAAAAATATAAATTAAAGTCGGGAAGCCGGGATTCGAACCCGGGACCCCTTGCTCCCAAAGCAAGTGCGCTAGCCAGCTGCGCTACTCCCCGAATAAATTCAATACTTGTCACTATTTTAATCTGCTAGCCTTTAGCCTTAAGCGGGGCTACTGCGCGTAATAAAATATTCAAAATATAAGCGATACTATAACACGATCTTAGGATTTTTGTAAACAACTCACTTTCCCGTCGCTAGACGGTCGGCAAGAAGTTTGGGAAGGCCAGCAGAAATAATTTTAGCTTGGGCCGTTGGAATATCATAATCGATACGTTCAATCGTCACAAGATCCGTTTGGGTATCATAAATCGCATAGCAAGCTTTCGGATTACCGTCTCTGGGCTGTCCGACGCTGCCGACATTTATAATATATTTCAAATCTTTCTTTAAAGGGATCTGGTCGCGGATAAACCAATCGACAATCGATCCGCACGTAAAAACAAGCGGTTTATGCGAGTGCCCGACGAAACACAGCCGATGTTGAAGTATTTGAAAACTCTCAAAAGCATCATCAATATCCCAGATATACCGCCAATCTTTTGGCGATAACAAATTCGCGTGGACGATCGTAAATTGTTCCAAAAATTCGTCTCCCCCAAAAGAATGACGTGAATCGCCCACCAAGGGCAAATCCGCCAAAAACTTTAACTCCTGAGAGTTAAGCTGCTTTTTTGTCCACTCAATCGACGTCTTGGCATTTAAAGCATAATGTTCATACACTGTTAACCCGCAAACGGCATAATCATGGTTTCCGGCGATGCATAAACACCCTTTCTCGTCGATTAATCTTTTTAACATTTCAATACATTCACGTGGACTGGCGCCATAGCCGACAAGATCTCCCAAAAAAATATACCGGTCAACCTTGGCCTGTTTTAAAGCGCTTAAAACGCTTTCGAAAGCTTCGCGATTACTGTGAATATCTGAAAATAAACCTATTTTCACCTTAAACGTCCTTGTGATTATCCTAAAACATTTTTATAAACAAAACGACACCAGCTTAAGCGCCGGGAAACTTTTTGCCCAAAGACTCGACATACGCATTTAATTCTGTGATCCGCCTCTGCAACTTCACAGAATCTTTCGCAAATTCTTCAAGCTGCTCAACGCGCTCCGTCAGGGCCTTGTTTGTATTTTCAAGTCGTTTTAATAATCTCTTATTATCTAAAAGAAGTTTTGCTTTCTCGACGGACTGGCGAATAGTTATCACAAGCTCCTTGGTATCAAACGGTTTTGTGATATATTCGGTGACAATTCCCGCATTTAAAGCCTCAAGGGAAGATTCCAAAGAAGGATTAGCGGTCACGATAATAACCGGAATCCACTCGACTTTTCTTTTGATCAATTTTAATAAATCCATCCCGTCCATATCCGGAAGTTTTAAATCCAAACAAACCAAATCAAAAGATTCATCCTTAAGTTTAGCGACCGCCTGCGCTCCAGTCAGTGCGCTAACAACCCGATGGCCGTCATTGGATAATATCCGTTCATATATTTTAATGATCGTCGGATCATCCTCGATAACAAGAATCTTTAATTGACGCTTGCTCGCTTTTTCGTGTT
Organism: uncultured Planctomycetales bacterium; assembly: GCA_964474085.1. Classification (GTDB taxonomy): domain Bacteria; phylum Omnitrophota; class Gorgyraeia; order Zapsychrales; family JANLHA01; genus JADLGJ01. The sequence goes on along the minus strand of CAYYRJ010000005.1, from coordinate 81,185 downwards.
GTCCCATGGCGGGATCTCCTTAATATAGTCCTCAATGGTTTTTCTTGAGGACTTCTTGGATAAGATTATCTAGTGCGTTAATATCGTACGGTTTGGCAATGTACCCCTGGGCTTTAATTTCGGGTTCATTTTGAGCCACCTCTTCTAAACCGGTCCCCGTCAAATAAATGATAGGAATATGTCCTGTCGCAGGATTTAATTTTAAAAGTTTGCAGACCTCAAACCCGTGCATTCGAGGCAAGATGATGTCCAAAAGGATAAGATCCGGTTTTTCATCCAAGGCTCGGTCAATTCCCTCTAAGCCGTCACGGGCGGTGATAACCTGGTATCCTTTCTCGCCTAACAATCTTTCATTCATATGAATAATAACCGGATCGTCTTCGATCACTAAAATCTTAATTGGGGACATTTCTCGTCGACCTCCTTGAACATTTGTGCAACATCCGTTCTTTGTGTCACTGTTCTTCAAATAGCTTCAAAGTATATTTTTCAAGCCCCCGGGTTAAAAAAACTTCATTCGCAAGAATTTCTGTGACTTTAAACCCGGATATCTCATCACCAACATACAAAATTTCATCATTGATCAAGGCCGCTGTGATTTCCTCATCCATCACAATCCCAATTAATTTCAGCTCAGAGAATTCTAAAATATTACCCTCCATAAGATCCCGGAGTTCAAATTTTCTAAAAGGGTCGACCGGTTCGCTTGCTTGCTTAGGCTGATTTTGAAGCATAACTTTGTCGACCATTCGCTTAAAATCGTCTTTGGAATCCTGCGCCGGCGTTTTTGTCGCAGTAACGCCATTCTTAATCTCTTGAACTGTTTTTCCGTCGGGAACTGAAACGGGAAAATGTCGCGAGCTAAACACAACCACACACAAAACAGCAAGGGCCAATAAAATAATCCCTATAAATTTTTCACGTTGGCTCATGATCCGTACGCCTTTTAAATCTTACAAAGTTTTGGGTTCCTGCTTAAAAAGCACCTTGAGTTTAAGATTGACATCCAGTTTTAAAGATGTCTCTTTGGATTTAGAAACAGTCACCTGTTCAACTGTTAAATAAAACGGTGTCTGCGCCCAGAGCGACAAAAAATTAATCAACTGTCCATATTCACTTTCAAACTCCAGGTCAATGGTAAATGCATCATAGCCGCCCTCCGAGATTAACGCCGATGGCTTGATGCTCAATAAATCAATCCCGCAACCGGTTGACAATTCTTCTAATTTCAAAGTAATGTTAGGAATGCTCTTTTCACCGGATATCTTTTGCTCGATACTGCTGACAATCCCGCGCATCGCCCCGTCAGATTCGTCGAGTCTTTTTTTATCGTTTAATAATTCCTGACGAATTCTTTCCTTTTCTTGCGGCGGCAAAGCCAAGGCCGTTTTCCGGGAGACATCTATCGTCTGCAAGAGTGAAAAAATACGAATCGCTTGAGGATAAATATCCAAAACAAAAAAAGCACAAAGAATAATGGCAACCAGCCAAAACTCGATCTTATAAATTTTTTTGATATCAATATCCATCCGACGACAATCTCCCGCAAACAGCCTCTAAAACCGGTTACTTAAGCACACAGACGATCTTAAAATTGACCTTCTCATCCTGCCCTTTTTCCATTGAAATCAATGTCACATTATCAAAAAAAGGCGCTTTCTTGACCCCTAACATAAACTCGCTGACTAAGCGCGTATTAAAAGACTTGCCCTGAATTTCACATGCCCGATTTTTATTATTCAATTCAAAACGCGTAAACCAAACTTTATGATGGCTGATAGCTCCGAGAGCTTTTAAAATATCCTGGGATAAAAAATTGTCCATATAACTGTTGATAAGTGCCCCATACTGCTGTGTATATTTTTGGACATCCTCTGATTTTTTCTGGATTTCTTCCCGCAAGGCCATAAATTCCATAGTGTCCATATTCGCGGCAGGATGTTTGACCTGGCCTTCTAAATTCGCAATAAACAATATCGTCAAAACATGAATGGCTCCAACCGCGAATACCGTCGGAATCAATGTGACAAAAAAAGAATTTAAAATTTTCTTTTTATTTTGCGCCTGCTGCAAAGATTCGGGCAATAAATTAATCTGTCGCACAAAAACTCCTCTTGGAGAAATGTTTAATACAACCCGCCATAAGCGGCCAAAAACTCTGTCGCCAACCCTTGAGCGTCGAGTTGTTCGCAAGGGATGTGTTTGGCAACATTAACAACTTCAACAGGCAACCCCAACTGGCTGGCAACAAATTGATCAAGGCCTTTAAGTTTGGCCGAGCCCCCGCAAAGAATAATTTTGTCGATTGTCTCTGCGAGTCCTTCCCGTTCACAGTACGTCAATGAACGATCAATCTCTTGGGCCCACTGTTGACAAATTGTTTGCATAACAGCTAACACTTTATTATGAGAAGAAGCTGATTTCTCATCGAAAAAAAGAACGGCCTGACGCTTTAAATCTTCGGCCGTCATGATGTCGACTGTGCAGGTTTCGCTGATCATGCGCGTCATCTGATCGCCGGCATTTTCAATACTGCGAACCATCAAAAGCACACGGGCTTTAAAAACGACCATCGATATCGTATGCGCCCCGATATCGACGACTAAAACTGTTTGCTGCGAATTGGCAGGGCTCATTTTCATAACCGCTTTCGCCGCAGAAAACGCCGCAATATCAATGACCGTTGGAACGACCTTAACGGCCTTTAAAATCCCCAAATATTTATCAATGACCTTTCGTTCGACCGCAACAACAATAATCCGCATTTGAGTTTTATCTTTTAGGCCTTCATGATCGACGATCTGATAATCAATGCTGGCCTCTTCAATCGCAAACGGCACATATTTTTCAATTTGCCATCGCAAGGCTTTTTGTAATTCCTGCTCCTCAATCCGCGGAATCGTCAAATACCGCAAATACACCGCCGGATCAGAAATAATCAAACGCACATCGCCCGGCCGTATCTTATGACTGCGCCATAAATCAACCAAAGTTTGCTCAATAAGCGCCTGCGCTGGCATAGACCCCTTAGAGTCAAGAGAACGTGGGAATTCACGATAAGCCACAGTTCTGACGAGAGGGCCATTTGATGTTGCCTGAACTTCGATGATCTTTATCGAACTTGATCCAATATCGACAACAACGCGCACGCCTTTTTCTAACATATTCTCCAGGAAATCCCCGCCCTGAAATTTAACCGGAGTCATTAAGCCCTGCGCGATTTTCTTAAAAAACTGAGATTCCGTCATTTGGCCTCAAATGGTTTGTTGAAAAATTTATCCGCCTATCACCGGGAAACGTATTGTAAAAGTCGTTCCTTTTCCGACGGTGCTTTCAACTTCAATCTTTGCTTTATGAAGTTCAAGAATGTCTTGAGTAATCGATAATCCTAAACCAGTCCCTTTGCCTTCTTCTTTAGTCGTGTACAAAGGCTTAAAAATCTCATCTAATTTATCCTCCGGAATACCACACCCGGTATCCGCAAACTTGACAATCACGTGACCTTCTGCTGAGTCGCACGAGCTGATAAGTAACGTTCCTCCATTTTTTTCCATCGCATCGCGTGCATTAATAATCAAATTCAAAAAAACCTGCTGCAATTGATTGGCATCAGCCATAATCGCCGGCAAGCCAGACGACAATTGCTGTTTGATTTCAATGTGCGTTTTTTTAATGTGAAATTTCGCAATCAGAAGAGCTGCTTCAATGGCCTTATTGACATCCATCGCCACCATTTCTTCTTTTTTACGGCGGCCAAATTGCAAAAGAGTTTGAACGATCGCCTGGCAACGATGGGCTTCACTCTCGACAATACCCGCAAATTCGGCACATTCTTTTATTTTGTGTGCATCCAAGTTCTCTTTCCCCAGCTGTCCAACAATCAACTGCGAATATCCCAAAATACTCGTCATCGGATTATTGATCTCATGCGCAACCCCGCCGGCTAATTGGCCTAAGGCGGATAATTTTTCGGACTCAATCAATTGGGCTTGCTGTTGTTTGAGCTCCTCATTGACTTTATGCAAATTGTCAAACAGCTGCGAATTTTCGATAGCCACCGCCGCCTGATGAGAAATCGCGGTTAGCATTTCAAGATCTTCGCGAACAAAGCTGGCGACCTTGCCTTTTGTGTCGACGTAGAGAATTCCTAAAATCCGATCCTTGATTTTTATGGGAACACACATCGTTGAGCGGATCCCCTGGATGACAATGCTCTGTGCTTGTTTAAAACGCTCATCTAACCCCGCATCCGAAATCAAAAGCGATTCGCCGCTGTGCATAACTTGTTGGGCAATGGTTTGTGACAAAGAAATCTCTTCGCTTTCATCAACTCCCGGCCTTCGATAAACAGCTTGTAGAATCAGTTGCTGAGTTTCCTCATCTTTCAACATAATAAATCCACGGTCCGCTTTAATCACATTTAAAACAGATTCCAATATCCGAAACGAAAGTTTTTTAAGGTCGACAACAACACCCAAATCAAGGCTGATCCGATAAACCGTCAATAACCTCTGGTATAATTCCAACAAAGATTTTGGATCGGCGGGAAAATCTTTTTTTTCAAAACTGCCCGACGCAGTTGAAAGCGACATCACCACATTGCTTTTAGACACATTCTCCTGCGCTGAAAGCAACCGCACCTGAGTCAATCCGTCCGTTTGGCGATCTTCGGGTGCGTTGAGTTGCAAAAATTCAATGACCGTTGCCCCCAACATGATTTGATCGCAAAATTGCAACTTCCCTTTACGCACGGTCTGGCCGTTGACAAACGTGCCGTTGACAGACCCCAAGTCTTCAATCCACCACTCCCCAGCTTGAGAAAAAATCGATGCATGCCGTCGAGAAACACGCCTGTCAGGAATCACAACCGTGTTAGACGGATCGCGACCAAGCTCTAATTTTTGATCACCAACCCGGATCACAGAACCTTTTCGTTCCCCATTTTTTATCAATAACTTTGGCATAGATCCATTTGACCTGTTGATAGATGAAACTCAACCTTAATTCTTAGTCGCTGTTAATTGTTCAATATGCTGCTGTGCGATTTTGATTTGGGCCGCATCGTTTTCGTATTTTAATAAATCTTTCCAAGCCTTTATAGCCTTTTTGTAATCATTTTTCTTTTCATAAATTAAAGCTAATTGTTTGTAATACACCGGCTCATCCGCTCTTAATTGCAGGGCCTTTTGAATCTCAGAAATCGCTTCATCGGACAATCCCTGACGAGCAAAAGATTGTCCCTGATCAAAATGCGCTTGGGCCTGTTCTAGAAGTGTTAAGGTAATATTCGTTTCTTTTACCAAATCCCTTTGCCCAACCGTTACGGCAAATTTATTCCACGGCACTTTTTTAAAAATGTCGGTCGCCTTGTCCCGATAAAAATAAATAAGTGCTGCGCAAACCACAAGGGCAAACATTTTTCCCCAAGCTAGGCCTTTGGCCTTTTGGGGCCGGCCAGCAGCGTTGGGCCTCGAAAAAATGGGTGCCTTTTGGGTAAGATCGGTTTGAGTTGCGCTTTGAGCGTGATCATCTTCTTTCGATAACTTCTGCAAATCATTTTTTAAATCCTGCGCACAAGAATAACGGTTCACAAGATTTTTAGCCATCGCCTTGTTGATCATCGATTCTAATTCGAACGGAACTTGCGGCCTAAGTGCAGAAATCGCCAAGGCAGCTTGTGTTTGATGTTTGTGCAACAACTCCTGCAACGTGTCGGCTTCAAAAGCAAGACGGCCGGTGACCATTTCATACATCGTAATCCCCAGAGAATAAATATCTGTGCGGCTATCTACCCCTTCCCCTGTAATTTGCTCAGGCGACATATACTCTGCGGTGCCCAAAGAAGAACCTTCGACCGTGACACTTGTGCGTCCTAAAATTTTGACCAAACCATAATCCATCAACTTAACTCGTCCGTCGGGCAAAATCATAATATTGCCCGGCTTGATATCGCGATGAATCATTCCCCTCTGATGCATATGCGCTAGCGCATCAGCAACACAAACGCTTATTTTAATGACGCGTTCAATCGGCAGCGGCCCTTTGGCTGTAATCAAATTCTTAAGATTATCGCCTTCAACAAATTCCATGACGAGAAAATGTTTCCCCTCTTGCATCCCTGACTCATAAACTTCAATCATATTAGGATGTTTTAACTGGGTCATCGCCTGCGCTTCACGATGAAACCGCTCAACCGTCACGCGATCAACCATCATCGGCGGAAGAACTTTGATGGCCACAGTTTTTTGCGTCGCTGGATTTAAAGCCTTGTAAATAATGCCCATGCCGCCCTTAGCAATTTCGCGGACGATCTTATATTGTCCTAATGTCTTTTCCATCACGGCAACCTCTATAAAATTATTTATGTCCCTTCCAATAGTCGACGGAATATCCGGGGCTTCCGCCGGTAAAAAATGGTGGATTCAAAGAAGAATCAAACACCCAGTCCGTCCTGGCAATCGTAGCCATACTAATAGTCCCTACCCCACTAACAATAGCCCCATTAATCGAATGTCTCGGGGTCGGGAAAAAATTCCATATCGTCAAAGATATATTGCCTCCGGCATAAATCAGCCCATGAATATTGACAACACCCGGCGAGACATTTCCTAAACTTAAAGTTCCTGAGGCAACCAAGGCCGGGTCTTTGCCGGCAGGCGTTATCATCAAACTGGTCACTTGAGAAATAGACAAATTCCCATTGACGATCAATGATCCATTAATCGTCAAAGGCGCTGATCCTCCCAAATTAATCGTGCAAGCTCCATTGACATAATGCACCCCTGTGATCGTCGAGGATGCTGGCGTAACCCACAGGCAATTGACATGCCTGTTTGCTGCCGGCGCATAACTAAACCATGGCCCACCCGGGCTTGTGATTGTTGTCGGAATAGCTAAAGACGCATAGCCTTGTGTGACTGTACCAGTTACTGTGTGCTGTGTCGTAAAATTTGGTGTAATTGCACTGCGCGCAAACACATTGCCTGTAACCGTGCTAAAATCACAATTGCTCACAGCGGGGATGCTCAGCCCCGCCATAAACGCTCCTGTCCACTTTTTAGGCGTCATCTTTGTTTCAATCGTGCGCACAATCCCGTCGGTCCCTGTGTTCCCTGTCGAAGAAACAGTTCCTGTTGCAGAATTATATGTTGCCGAATAATCCATACTTCCATCCCCATCCAAATCCTGCAAAGGAATATTGCCCAAGCCGTCGGCATCTTTATCCACATTGTTGACAAGCTCAGCGATCGAATGCTGCAGTGCACTTTCTGAATGATAAAAAGCCTTAAGCGTACTGATTTGATTGCGGGCAATCATAAGTTGAGTTCTGGCCATCATCAAATACCCTAGACCCAAGTTTAAAAATAAAACCATCAAGACAATTGCCGTAACAAAAGCGACTCCCCTGTTATTTATCCCACACGTCTCGACTTTGTCGAGACATGCGGCCCTTTGGGCGGATTTTGCTTGGCCTCGCAGGAGCGTGGCTAATGCAAAATCCGGGTTAAATTTCTTTTCTTTCATTTGTCCCGTCACTTATCCCTAAAATTCGCCATTGTAGAAACTACGACCGTCTTTAAATGCGTGTCCTGCATACTCATCGCAACCCTAAGCCCGATAGCTAGGGACAACGGGTCAAGAGTATCCAAGGGGGCAACGTTAAACCCAGCATCAAGCTTGACTGGAGTAACACTATAAAATTTTGCAATAACCCCGCCAGCCAAAGCATCGCCTGCCACAATTTGCTTTGTCCCAGCGTTGACAGAACGTTGAATCGTATTACCGACAACTTCATAACGGATCGTTTCTGTCGTCGTATTATCCGAATCGACCAAAACCTTGGTTGTAAACTCAACACCAAGCAAATTGGCCTGCGTTAAACCTGTCGCATAACGCAATTCCGAACTTAAACGCGCCATAGCCGTCCGTGCATGTTGCAAAAGTTCGCTTTGCTGATTACTGACATTCCAGCTTGATTTTCCCACTTTGAAAACTAGCAAAAGCGAACCTAACAGAAGGGCGCTGATCGCAACGGCCAAAGTGGCTTCCAAAAGAGTAAATCCTTTGATATTACGCACCCGAGTCACTTCTTTGGGCCTTTCTTATTGTTTGTCCCCAACCAAAAAATCAATCTGTTCTGTCTTATTAACCCCCACACCCGACGGATAAATACAGCTGACGTGCACCTTCTTTAAATACGGATTACCCAAATACGGCACCGTTTGGGTCGCACTCAATTTATATTTCCCAAAGCCTGTAATTACCTGATCTGTCACAGTGATATTTTTTGTAAAAGGCTGACAGCGGATCTCTTCGATCTTATATTGAAGCAGATTGGTAACAGCTAAATCTTCCTCAACAAGAAAATTCATCTGTCCTCCAAAAGAATACAGATTCATAATCGATACCGCCATCACGCCTGTGACAACAACCGCGGCAAGAAGCTCGATTAAACTAAAACCTTTCTGTTTCTTTTTCATGGGAACACCGATAATTGCCCAGTGACAGCCGAAATTTGGATATATTTTGAAGCCATCGTTTTTTCATGCCGCAACATAATCATTCCAGCTTCCGACGGAGATCCAAATTGATCAAAATCCACCGACCCTGGGTTAATGATAAATGTCGTATTTATTACACTAACATTGTTTTGATATCCATTGGTTTCCTGAAGAACAAAACTGACCCCATCGAACTTCTTGAGCGTATAAACCTTACCCGGAATATCCCAAGTCATCCGATAAGTAGCCTGTTTGGCAATCGCCAAATTCTGCGCTTGCCTGATTTTGGCTTTGAGTTTATTAATTTCAATATCCAAATCCCAAACATTCATTAGGCTGACCATTTTGGGGATAATGATCATCATCCCTATGGCAAGGATGCCTAAGACCATCGCCATTTCCAGTAAAGTGTACCCTTTAGAAACCTTCATTTTAAAATCCCCACTTCATAACGCCGTGTGCAAATTTTTTTTACCGACTTGCACCTCACGTTTAATATGTCGAATAAAGAACACCCGTGGCATCTGTTCCCGTCAAGTTTGGAATAATCGTATGCGTCGGTAAATCATAAAACCATCCGCCCGTATTCGTCGAAACATTGGTAACCGAATTTTTGTGGGTGATCTCTTCGGAAGGCAGCTTGCCCAAATATATTTTACCGCTAGGGGCTGTCCCTAGATAAAGTTCAGATAAGTTGCCGACAGGCCATGTGCCTTCAACCTCATAATAAAAAGCTATCGCCGTGCGGATACTTTCTAAGTTTGCTTTAGTCACATTGATCGCGGTTCTTTTTCTCTGCGAATCATACCGCATGACAACCAGAGAAGACAAAAGCCCGACGATAAAGACAACCATGATGACTTCCATCAGCGTATATCCTTTTTTCATCACTGACATCGGCTAAAGCCTTTCTTTATCGTCAACGAATCGTTTGCAGCAAACTCGACAAGGGCAAAAAAATCGATGTTGTAATAAAGCCAATAATTCCAGCCATAATCACCATCAAGGTCGGCTCAATCATTTTTGTAAAATATTCGACAGCATTATTAACATCCTTGAAATAAAATTCGCCGATTTTATCGAGCATGTTGCTCAAGGAGCCGGTTTCCTCGCCGACACGAATCATGTTAATCAGCATGTCAGGAAACATCCGGCTTTCTTCCAAAGGCTGGGCGATCGGTTTGCCTTGTTCAACAAACGAAGAAACTTTTTTGAGCACTTTGACAATAGCTTTATTGCCAATGGTATCTGTGACGACATCCAAAGCCGAAAGAATCGGGATTCCAGCACTGACTAAGGTCGACAACGTTTGCGTAAACTGAACCGTCACGGATTTGTTAATCAACCCCCCGATGACAGGAAGCTTTAATTTCAACAGATCAAATTGATACCCGCCCTGATCCGTGTTAACAACGACCCACCCCAAAGTGCACAATCCAAGTGCTGCGCCGATAAATATCAACCAATATGTCCTTAACATCGCGCTAAAACTCAAAAGCATCTGTGTGGGCACAGGCAGGCTCACCCCTATTTCCTTAAAAATGCTGGAGAACTGAGGCAGAACAAACATCACCAAAAACATGATAACGGCACAAGAGACTGTCAATAGCAGCGCTGGATAAATCATTGCAGATTTTATTTTGGAACTGATTTCAGCTTGACGTTCATAATAGATGGCCAGCCTTTTTAACATTTCGTCTAAAACTCCGCCAACCTCGCCAGCATTGACCATCTGCACATAAAACCTTGAAAAAACTTTCGGGCTTTCTTTAAGGGCATCAGAAAACGTCGAACCTGCTTCAACACGGCTATAAACCCGGCTTAAAGCTGTTTTTAAAACTTCGTTTTTTGTCTGGTTGATGATGATCGTTAAACTGTTACTCAATGTCAGGCCAGCATTTAACAACGTAAAAAACTGCCAGCTGATAAGCGCTAAATCTGTATAACTGGCATGCCCCAAACCAAAAGAAATCGATTTAAACAAAAACTCTTTTTTACTCGTAAGCCGGCTATAGTCAATAATAAAATATTCCCGCTCGTCGAGCTTACGGCGCAAATCACGTTCATCAGCGGCTTCCATCTGGCCGTTGTGAATTGTTGCAGCTTTATCTCGCACTTTGTAAGAATACATCGGCATAAAATATTATTCCCCCTCCAAGAAAGTAACCCGCTTGAGTTCCTCGATCGTTGTCTGTCCTTGTAGCACTTTTTCTAACCCGTCATCCCACAAAAATTTCATCCCTGACTTTTGCGATGCACTGCGCAGAGCATCGACCGACTGTCCCTCATGAATCAGTTGCCGCAACTTTTTGTCGACGACCATCAGTTCAAAAAGACCTGTGCGCCCGCGAAAACCCGTCTGCCCGCAATCTTCGCAACCTTTTCCACGATAAAATGTCACTTCTGACACAGAAGCTTTGATCCCCGCAGAATCCAACTGTTCTTGACTGGGCGTATAAGCTTCTTTACATTTATCGCAAATCGTACGCACCAAACGTTGCGCCAAAACACAACAGATCGACGAGGTTACAAGATAAGAAGCGATCCCCATGTCAATTAACCGTATAATCGAGCTACAAGCATCATTGGTGTGCAAAGTGCTAAATACCAAATGTCCCGTCAAAGCGGCACGTACCGCAACATCCGCTGTTTCCAAATCGCGCATCTCACCGACCATGATCACATCCGGGTCTTGCCGCAAAATCGAACGCAACCCCTTAGCAAAGGTAATCCCCGCCTTGCTGTTGACAGGGATCTGATTGACCCCCTCAAGGTCATATTCGACAGGCTCTTCAATGGTGATAATGTTTTTGTCGGGGGAATTGAGCGTTTGCAAAGCCAGATAAAGCGTCGTTGTTTTGCCGCTTCCGGTGGGGCCCGTAACCAAAATAATGCCGTAAGGACGATTGATCAGTTCACTAAAACGCTCCAGACAGCTTTTGCTTAGGCCGCAATCCATAAGGCCCATCTGAATAAATGATTTATCCAACAGACGCATGACCAGTTTTTCGCCATAAATCGTCGGAACGGAGGAAATGCGCACATCGATATTTTTGTTTTCAACGCGGATTTTAAAACGGCCATCCTGCGCCTGACGTTTGATGGAAATATCCATCTCCGCCATAATCTTAATGCGTGAAATAATCGGAGCCTGAAGCCGTTTGGGCGGCGACATCGTTTCGCGCAATATCCCGTCAATCCGATAACGGATGCGTAAACCCTTTTCATCCGGCTCGACGTGAATATCGCTGGCCCGCTGCTTGATCGCCTGTGTGATAATCGTATTGACCAAGCGAATAATCGGCGCATCGACCGCCTGAGCATCAATTTTTTCATTTTCTTCTTCGCGGGTTTCTCGAATGATCTCAAGCTCTTCGGCTTCCTGAGTCATGCCCTTAACAATCTCCTCGATGTTTTCTTTTTCCTCATAAAAAATACTTAAGGTCTTTAAAATATCTTCTTTTTTACTCAACACCGATTCAATTTTGCATTTTGTCAGCGCCTGCAGATCATCTAAAACAAAAACATCAAACGGATCGAACATCGCGATAGTCAAAACGTTTGCGGTTTTATAAAGAGGCAAAACAAAATTCTGGCGACAGGTTTTTTCGGGGACAATTTTGACAATCTGCGGGTCGGTGATCTTGTTTAAGAGATCTTTGACAACCGGGATTCCCATGACTTTCGCTGTAAACTCCAGGAGTTTATCTTCACTGATAAACCCTAAGTCGACTAAAATCTGGCGCAAAAGGACCTTGGTTTCCTTGTGTTTTTTTAAGGCCAACTCAAATTGCTCGGCGGTAATTAGCCCTTCTTCCACTAATCTTTCGCCGAACCTTTTGCGGATGTATGTTGGCATACGCGAAATTTATCCTTTATCCGTTGATTCAATGTCCTTGATCACGGCAAGAAACGATTCAACGTCTTGCGGATTTTGCAAAATTTGATTGATCCCAGCCTGATAACTGCTCATCGGCACGTTTTTTCCAACCGTGTAAGTATAGGCCACAACAGGAACTTGACTTAAATCCCGATAACTTTTTATTTTTTTTATTATTTCTTCCCCGGCGCCATCACTTTGGCCGCATTCTAAAAGAATAAAGCGGGGTTTGCGCCGTTGCGTAATTCTTTCAAACTCCGTCGAGCTGTTTACTCCAATAACATCATAGTTTTTTTTGATGAGAATTTTGGTAAGCTGACGCACTGTTTCTGAGGCAGAATGGTCAATGAGAAATACGATTGGGCGTGGGGCAAGAGCAATAATCCGGTGGACTTCCTCGATCAAATGATTGATAAGAAAAGGCTTCGGGATAAACCCGGCGGCGTTGACATCCTTAAAAATATTTTCGAATTCGATGCGGCTAGTCAAAACAAGGACAGGATACAAAGAATGCTGACCATCGGCCATAATGTGCCGAAAAAATTCCAGACCATTCATCTGCGGCATATTAATATCAAGAATAATCAAAGACGGGATGATGGTTTTTAACTTCTCTAGCCCTTCTTTCCCGTTAGAGGCGACAACGACGTCATATCCGGTATCTTCAAGCTGACGTTTCATTAAACCTGCGAGATGAACATCATCATCGATAATCAGAATAGTCGGAGCATGATCCATCATTTTTCCAAAAGTTTTTCGATCTTGCCTTTTAACTGCTCAATATCAAAAGGTTTGGCCAAGCACATATTCGCGCCGACCTTCAAAATCTTCTCTTCTCCCTCGACAGCAAATGAACCGGACACCGCAATGATCTTAACGTCTTTATTGGCAGGATCTTTTCGGATATTCGCACAAACTTCATACCCGTTAAGGCCGGGCATCATAATATCCAAAACGACAAGATCCGGACGAAACGCAGAAAATTTTTGGCCGGCACTAAAACCGTCGTAAGCAACATCGAGCTGATAACGGCTGTCGACTTCAAGCGCGGCACGGACCAAATGAGCGATTTTTTGGTCATCGTCAACAATCAAAATTTTATTCTTTTGTGTTGTTCGTTCGAGGCCCGCAGGAATGGGCATATGGAATTTTTCTAAAAAATCGAGGAAATCATTGATGGCGACACGGCTATGCTGACCCGGTGTGCGGTAGGCTTTAAGCTTGCCCTCTACTATCCACTTTAATACAGCACGATAGGTCACGTGGCAGTATTGAGCAACTTCTCCGGTTGTCAAAAGTTCTTTTTTCATGGTAATTTTCCTAAATTATTTTTCTAGATGAAACTACCATAGCACAGACTTCTTTCGTAATTATATGGAAAAGTCTGTACATTCAAGTCCACAATCCTTGCAATGAATATAATATATTTTTATGAAGTTTTATATAATAATTCCCACTTTCTTGACTCGACATTTAAGACTTTGCTTAAAAGATATCTATTTTTCGACATCTTGTTTTTAGCAAAATCACGAACGCTTGATTCTTCGATTTTCTTTAAATTCATATTGTCAAAATAATAAAACTGTCCATGATCTTCAAATACCGTCACCGCATGATTTTCAACAGCAGGATTAAAAAATGCGACAAATTTTGCGTCATACCCCATCACTCTTAAAACAGCGATATTCAAAAAAGTAAAATCTTCACAATCCCCAAATTGGCGAGCTAAAGTTTCCAAAGGATTAGACCACTGATCACTATCTTGATCTTTCTTGAATTGAACATTTTTGGCTAACCATTGGGCATATTCCTGCGGATTATGTATATTGTTGTCCTTCAAGAACTTAACAATTTCGACGTCCTCATTCGAAGGACGCGAAACCAAAACGCCATTAAGGTTCAATTTTTCCTGGCGAACTTTATAGGTTGCAGAAGTGTTAGCAAAAGCGTAATTATTTGATAATAAAAAGGATACAAAAATCAAAGCCAAGATGCCTTTGCCAATGATCGCTCTTGGGGCTTGTCTTTTTTGAACCTGATTTTGATTTTTTGTATTCATTTTTGCATCCTTTTCTACTTAGTTCTTATTGTTCCACTTGTTCTTCTTATTCATATAGTATATTATATTCTTATTGTTGTCAATATATACAATAATAATACTATTGTTATAAAGCATTGGGAATAAGATGCTTATAATTATTTCAAGAATTTCTTGATTTTTTTTAGCAAAAAAGGAAGCTTATTTGCTTTTTTTCTGAAACTGGGCTTTAACAAGGTCAATCAGCTGACTGCGGTCAAACGGCTTGGCGATAGCAGGATAATTCTGATTTTCAACTTTTAAAGTAATATTATTGACCTCTTCTTCCTTTTTGGTGATCATTCCAGTTAAAAAGATCACTGGTGCTTGACAAGCATATTTTGTTTTGGCTTCCTGGATAATTTCGGCCCCATTCATATCAGGAAGCATCAAATCAACAATCAAAAGATCCGGACGCTGCTCTTGAATCTTTTTCAAAGCCTCGGCCCCAGAGCTCGCCTTAACAATTTCAAAACCTTCTTGCGCTAAGATGTGATCGCAAAGCCGAAGAACCTGGAGATCATCTTCAATAATTAATATTTTCTTTTTATTTTCCACAAGCGGCTCCTTTTGAAATAAACGCAAAAAAATCTAATAATTTGCCTGATGTTACCACAGAACCTTTGCATCAAAAAATATTAAAACAATTCTTTTTTCGCTTTATATTTTTTAAAGAACGCGCCTGTTTAAACACCAAGCCGCTTGAAGCGCGCTGATGCTTTCTATATAATGCCCGTCATGCGCTGGCTTAAAAAAACGTTTTTTATTCTTGTCTTTCTTTGCCTTGTCCTGGGTGGTGGAATATTTTACCTAAATACCATTTTTCTTCCCCTTCAAGTCAAAGATATCCTTAGCGCAAAAGCAACCGCCTGGCTAAAACGCAATGTTTCCGTCGGGGAAATAAAATTTCATCCGCAAAAAGGATTTATTCTTAAAAATATTCGCATTGACGAGCAGCTTTCTTCTGCTGTTGCGTTTATTAGCATCGATGAGGTCCGATTTAACATTGTCCTTCCCAACTTTTTTCGGGCCCGCGAAATTTTTATCCCCTCGATAACACTCGACAAACCGGTTGTTCACCTTAAACGCATAAAAGATGACCAATGGAACTTTTCTGATCTTCTAACCAAAAGCCCGACGAAGACAGAGAACAATTCTAGCACAAAATCCGGGAAAGTCAGGTTTTCTCTGGGCGCCGTCAAAATCCAAAATGGGCAAGTCATTATTTCAGATCCTGCGACAAGCGAAACAATCAACGTGCTTCATGCAAGCCTGCAGCTGTCTTTACCGGATGCGATCCGCTTTGAATCTGATTTTGTCATCGAAGCTGACCATTGCACTTTGAGCATGAAAGGAAAATTCTTTCCCGCAGCGCAAGAATTAAACGCTTCCATAAAAACACACAACTTAAACCCTCCGCGCTTGATCCATTTAACCGGCGTGCCGCTCTATGTTGTTTTTGACCGCTGGCTGATTGACGAGGCTGACCTTGCAGTGCAATTTAAAAACAAACAGTGGACTCTCAAGGGCATGATCGCTGGACCCGTCGATATTACGACCAAAACGGACATTGCCGTAAGAACAACTGGCGTTATCACTTCCAAAAACTTCATTTACCATAAACGGGGACGCGATTTTGATCTTGCCGGAAACTTTTTAGCAACCGATACGAGCGTTGCGGTAGGCGCAGACAAAATGTTTTCGGGTAATTTTTCGGGGACAGCGATTACATTTCAAAAATCCGGCGATCATTTTACGATGACAGGGGACCTTTCAGCACAAAAAGCGAAAATACTTTGGGCGAAAGAAACCCTAATCGGCGACATTGAAACAAAGAAAATATTTTTTGATAAATTCGATGACAAACTAGTCCTTGCGGGCGAAAGCAAAATCACAAATTCAACGTTCAAAGATCCTGTTTGGGACATTGCCATAAACCAAGCTACAACCAACTGGAAATTTAATAGGCATAAAAACGGCTTTCTATTAGACATCCCTGATTTACGGGCAAAAAATCTTTCGGGACTATTTTTGACAACACAGGTCGATGGCAGTGCAACGGCCCAGAATATTAAAATCGATTCGACTGATGAAATTTTGAACGCCCGAGGCGATTTCAAAACGGAAAACTTAAAGCTCCTTTGGCCAAACAAAATATCTTTTGCAGGCAATCCGCAATGTGATTTGACGCTTTCCCGTAATCCCGCCATCGACGACAACAAGATGATCCCAAGCGGCGTCATTCATTTCTCAAACGACACATTCCAGGGAATTCCAAAAATTACTCAAATAAAAAACCTCACCGGTCAACTCGCTTTTGGTGCGGATGAGGCTTCGAGCAAAAATCTTACGCTGACTCTTGGACAAACGCCACTATCGCTTTCAGGGACGATTAAACATTTTAGTACCCCTGACATTAAGGCAAACGTTTCAGGAAAAGACTTTGATGTTTCTGTTGATTTTAAAACAGCCAGTCAGCGTCAAAATATCCGCCTAGAAGGCCTTGTTTACGATGGAAAACTTTCCGTAGATGCCAACGTTGCGCTGCAACAAGAAAATGTGCCCAGCGAAATTGCGGCGAGCATTACAAGACTTAATGTTCAACGACTAAAAAATACTTTTCCCAGGCTCAAAAATAAAGACCTATCTGGAATCTTATCGGCAAATGTCAATCTTAAAGGCCCGCTTGAAGATTACAAAGCTCTCAAGGGAGATGGCGCGATAACCATCAAAGAGGGAAAACTCCTGGAGTTGGAAATGCTCAAAGGGATATGGAAAGTTTTATTTAACAATTTGCTCGTCGAGGATTATCGCAAAATCGCTTTTACGCAGGGCAAAGCGACTTTTAAAGTCCAGGACGGATTTATCAAAACCGAGGATCTTCTTTTAGAAAGCGAGCCTGCCGATATTTCAGCACGCGGTTCGTTGAGCTTAAACGGCCAGCTGAATTTTGATGTGATTGCAAAAGTGCGGCAAGCGCCGATCGTCACTGCCTCAGCTCTTCAGGCTGTTCCAACAACAATTATTTCTCAAGTGGTCAAAAATGTCGTCGGAATAAAACTCACCGGGTCAATCACCACCCCAGAAGTCCGATACAAAATTCTCCCCTTAAAAGTTCTAGAAAAAACAACCGGATCGATCTTTGAAGGGATACAAGGAATGCTCGAAGATATTTTGGATCAATGAAGCTCCACACGCCCCAACACCTTTGGGTTTACTTTTTCTTGTCCGCCGGCGCTTTTAACATTTCCAAATAATCTTGCGGCAAGCCGTGTTCCATCCCGGCGACAACACCATTTTTGTCCACAAAAAACAAACTCGGCAAACCAATAATACTATATTGTCCGGCGACTTCTGATGTTTCGTCGAGAAAAACGGGATACGGCAATTTGATTTTGTCGATAAACGATTTAACAAGCCGTGGATTTTCCTCGACGTTGACCAAAATAATTTTAATACCGCTTTTGGCAAATCGCTCTGATTCTCGGGTTAAAATCCGCAATTCCTCACGACACGATGGACACCACGTCGCCCAAAAGAAGATAATCGCCGTATCGCTGCCGCGGTACTTGTTTAAACTCGTTGACTCTCCTGAGGTCAAATTAAGCGTAAAGTCAGGCGCCTGCTTGCCGATCAAGGGATTTTCGTCAAAAATAAATTGTCCCTGCGCGGATAATGGCGAGAAACAAAACATGACAACCGCAGCTATTAAAAAAATCTTATAAAAGTTTTTCATTCCATCCTCCTATTGAGTCTCTTGCCTAAGCCACGCTAAATATTTCCTTTCGCCGTCAGCAATCGGCAAAGCAATAATTTCAGGAACGCTGTAACTATGCACATCCTTGACTGCTTTTGCAAGCTTTCCAAAATGCGCCTTTCGGGCCTTGATCACCAAAAGCACTTCTGACGACTGCTCAAGCTTGCCTTCCCAGCGATAATGCGACTCAACACCAGAGACGATATTAACACAAGCCGCTAATTTTTGCGTCAGAAGATGTTGCGCAATTTTGCGCCCCTCTGCCAAATCACGTGCCGTAACATACACGACAATAAATTCCATAATTCATTCCTCCTAAAATACTAACCCCCAACCCCTATCCCCTTTTTACAAAATCCTCATCCAAGACAAATGCCGACCGGCCTTTTCTTTATCCCGACGGAAAGAAAAAAAATCTTGGCCACACACCGTACAGGCGGCGGACTCAAAGATATTTTTAGATTTTACGCCGGCTTTCAACAATTGATTTTTGTTAACCAAAGGTAAATCCAAAAAGCGGTTATCGGAAATATAAGAAATCTCATCCGGAAAAATCTTTTCAAATTCCTCGCCAACCTGATAACAACATCGGCCAATCGCCGGCCCCAAAGCAGCCAGAATGTCGGCGGGGGCACTGCCATAATTTTGCACCAAAGTTTCAACGGTTTTCTTGGCGATCGATTGCGCAGAACTTTTCCATCCGGCATGCGCAAGCCCAATACATTTTTTGTTAGGGTCATAAAGAAAAATCGGCACGCAATCGGCCGTACGGATAGAAAGGACAATTCCAGAGACATTTGTCACAACACCATCGGCTTCGGGAAGGATCGCTTGTTGCGGCAAATCATTCTGGGTGACCGTCAAAACTTTATCCCCGTGAACTTGGCGGATGGTAAAAACTTTTTCTGCGTCGACCTGATATGTCTTCTTTAAGAATTCTTTTTGCCCACCGGAAAGTCCTTGAGCATTAGGCGGCAGAATAAAGTCACACGTTGTATCGGTAAAAACCGCTTTGACTTCTAAAGGGAAAAAATTCTCGAACATTTTATAATTCACGGGCAAACTCTGATTTTAAGTCGATTACGGGAATATCAGCCTGCGTGACGCCGGGATTGCCTTGCTTGTAGGCTTCAATTTGCCGGATTTTTGTATCCAACTGCACAAAATTTTTTGTTTTAATGTCCGCATACAGAAGATTCAGTTTTTCGACTTGCTTGCCAAGCTCGTCGTCAAATCGCCCTTTAAAACGGTCATACAGGCCAATAAACTGTTCAATAAGCCCGATGATTTTGCGGATATCGTTTTCGTAGCGAAAATTTTCGTGCGCTTGGCGAATGACAGAGAGCATCGCATAAAGCGTAAAGGGCGAACAAAGAACAACCTTGTCCTGCAATGCTTGCGTCATGAGTTCTGGCAAATTCTCCTGAATAAACCCAAAGACCTGTTCATTAGGAATAAACAAAAGCACAAAATCCAGCGTATTTTCGGACGGATTGATATATTCGCGATTCTGGATTTCCTTGATCCGCTCCTTGACGTTTTTTAAAAATTCTTTCAGCGCCGCCGCACGTTCAACGCCATCGGGCAAGTTGACCATCTTGATATAATTATCCAGAGGAAACTTCGCGTCCATGTTGACCCGATGATTGTCGGGTAAAAAAAATGCAAAATCCGGCTTGGTCGCGCTACTTTCGATTTTCTTTTGTTTCTCGTAATTGACCCCTTCGATCAAGCCCGCGTAGCGGATAATATCCTCAGCCATGCGCTCGCCCCATTGCCCGCGCAGCTTGACATTGCCCAAAATATTATTCAAATGATTCGTCGACTCCTGCAGCCGCGCCGTCGCTAAAGAGGCATTTTTTAACTCATTCTCAAGTTTGCCGTATTTGACAGACCGGTCTTGTTCAAAATCACGAACCTGTTTTTGGTATTGCGACAATTCTTCCTTTAATTGGACAACCCACGTCTCAACGGCTTGTTTGCGGATTTCCAACTCGCCGGCGGCCTTGCTCTGTTCAGCCTTAAACTGTTGCCCGGCCAAAAGCAAAAACTGCTCCTGATTGGCTTTCATCTGTTCGGCGATTCTTTTTTCAAAAAACGCAACCTGCGCCTGCGCCTGCGAGTACAAAACCTTTTGCAGAACAAACACAAACGCAGCTAAAACAATAATGCCAGCGACGATACCCAAAATCAAAAACCCCATAACAATATCTCCTATATGATTGACAGAGTTGATATTGAGTTTTTAGGCGAATTGCGCCATAGAGGCGCCAAACAATTGAGCCGAAAAACTCAATATCAACTCTGTCGCTTATACCTTCCCTCTTACGATTGCATCCTCGCCGAACTTCGTTTTAATCACATCAACGGCCGAATGAATTTTTTCCCGGCGTTCATTGTCGGGGGCAGAAAACAAACTCTCCTGAATATAATCGTCCTCAAAATTATTGACCTTAACCCCAATCAATCGCACCTTCATTCCGGACTTGAAAAACTTCTGCAATGTTTCTTTTGCTGTCCCAAAAATCACGTCGGTAAAATTCGTCCGTTCCGCCAGAGTCTGGGCGCGGGTATACGTCTGAAATCCATGCAGACGTATTTTAACGGTGATTGTCCTGCCTTTCAAGCTGTACTTTCGAAGCCGGCGCGAAACTTGTTCGGACAATGAAAGCATGATAGCCAAAATCTCTTCGATATTGTTGCTATCCCGATCAAACGTATGCTCGTGGCTGACCGATTTAATATCTGTTTCTTCGACGACATCACGCTCATCTTTACCATGCGCCAAGTTAAACAAATGCTCCCCGCTTTCGCCAAAGTTATCGCGCAAATCTTCAAGAGAAATCTGGGCCAACTCTCCGATGGTTTGAATCCCACAAGCGTGTAAAACTTCGGCGGTCTTAGGCCCCACGCCCCAGAGCCGCTCGATTTTGAGCGGTTTTAAAAATTCGATAACTTGAGTCTGCGCAACTTCTAATAATCCGTCGGGCTTGGATAAATCAGATGCGATTTTGGCAACAAACTTGACCGGCGCAATGCCTACCGACGCCGTCAGTCCAACGTCTTGGCGCACTTTCTCTTTTAAACGTTTGGCTGCAAGCAGAGCGCCGCCAAAAAGATGGGCGCTCGTCGTCATATCCAAAAACGCTTCATCGATACTCAAAGCTTCGATGTGCGGCGTAAAGTCATAAAAAATTTTGAAAACAGCTCGGGAAGCTTCGTTGTATTTTTTGAAATTAGGCGGGACAAAAATCGCTGACGGGCACAACTGATAGGCTTTAGAAATCGGCATGGCGCTGTGAATGCCAAACGCACGCGCTTCATACGAACAGGTCGATACAACGCCGCGGCCAGCTCCCGCTTTAGGATCTGCACCGACGACAACCGGTTGCCCAAGCCACTGCGGATTATCCCTTTGCTCGACAGCCGCAAAAAACGCGTCAAGATCGACGTGCAGAATCGTTTTGGTCATTTAAAAAATCAATATCCTAATTGAGCGCATAAACCTGCTGGCCCGCCTGAGCAGGTAATGACAGGAGTCGTCGTAGTATTCAATACCGTCATGCTAAGAGTATACCCTGGGCCGGGCGGCTGACGACTAATGGTATACGTTAACGGCGGTACTCCTCCCATGGCAAAAGAAAAAACAACTGGAGAAAAATTGTCCGTCGAACGAATTTGATTTAAAAAAGGATCTGTCCCGCTGACAATGACACTCCCGATAGATCCCGACTCAACCTTTACTCGTTGAATATTAGCAAAAATAGCCTGCAAGATTTGTTCCGCTTCCTTTGCCCTGTGCCGTTCAATTACTATCGTATAATTGCTAAACGCAAACGAAGCAATCACCCCGACAATAATAGTTGTCACAACAATCTCCATCAAAGTAAAACCGCTTGAATTAGATTTCATATTTTAGACATCCTTTGTACAAGTCCGTTGATTGTTTAGAGTATATCACTTTAAAGATAAAAAACCGAAACCCACTTTTATTAAAGGGGAAACGGAGGGGTTAAAAAATATAAAAAAGCCTGCACATTTTTATTTATGACTGGCATGAACCGCCGTCATCGTCCCACCCGGCGAGAAATCATAAATTTTGAGATAGCCTTGCGGATCAAAGTAGAGATAAACCTTGTCAGAACCAAAAAACTTCGTTGAATAGCGATACAGCCAAACGTTGTACGTCGCCCCGTCAATTGTGACTTTTTTCTCAAAAACCGGGCGTCCAAACGCAGTCCAAATACTTTTATCATCCGGATATTGCTTAAGCGCCCCGCTCTTGGCCGCGCTCAACAAACGTTCAAAACTTTTATTCTGCTTTTCAACCAAAATCCCCTGACGGTCTTTTTCCTGCGAATACCCTTTAAGGCGCAATAACTCCTCCATGTGGGCAAGCTTCGCACAGCCAGAGAAAGCTAAAACACTTAAGAGAAGAACAAAAAGAAAAGGATTAAGTTTTTTCATTGCCGGCATTATATACCCCGCTTCAAAAGTTCATCAATATTTATTTTAGAAAATGTCATCCTGAGCGGAGCGAAGGATCTCGATGAAGATTCTTCGGCCTTCGGCCTCAGAATGACGACGGTAAATAAAACTTACACACGACGTCAATTATTGATCCTGTCGCGCTCTTCTGTCAATTCCTTGATTTTCGTCGCTATCTCGCGCACGCGCTGTTGTATCATTTTAAGCCTCTGACCGTACTCTTTGAGCATTTGCGGATCTTTGCCGTAGGCGTTAGAAAGAACCCGTGCCTTCACATAACTCTCCGACTCGATTTCCTTATTTTCGTCCTCGAGCGCTTTGATTTCTTTTTTAATATCCGCGAGTCTCTTCAGCGCCTGATTATGCTGACTGCGCGCTTCTTGCATTTTTTGATTTTCAGAATCAAAAACTTTGCGTTTTTCATCCTTAATCCGCAACTCTTCTTGACGGGCGGCCCGCTCGCTTTCCTGGCCTAGCGTTTCGCCAGCGGCCTTTTTGTCCAGATAATAATCTAACCCGCCCGAATAAATTTTGATCCGCCCGCGATCGACTTCAATAATATGATCTGCGATTTCTTTCACAAAAAAAAGATCGTGGCTGATAAAAACAAGCGTGCCCTGATATTTTTGAAAACACTCGGTTAACGCTTCGACCCCGTCGATATCCAAGTGGGTTGTCGGCTCATCGAGAAGAACAAAATTCGGCGGATTTAATAATAACTTCGCCAAAATCAAACGGCTCTTTTCCCCACCGGAGAGAACCTTGACGTGCTTAAAAACATCATCGCCACGAAAATTAAAAATACTCAAAAGCGTGCGCATCGTTTGCGCCGGAACACTTTTGCTGGAGGCTGTCGCAAGTTCTTCCAACGCGGTATTGTTGGGGTTTAAAACATCCAACCGCGTCTGCGAAAAATACCCGCGCGTCACATTAAAGCCAAGCTTCACATTCCCCGCATCCGGTGGGATAATATCGGCGAGCATTTTAAGCAAGGTCGATTTACCCGCGCCGTTGGGACCGATCAAACAAATCTTCTGGCCTTTGATAATTTCCAAGTCCAAGTTTTTATAAACTTGTTTCTCGCCGTAAGCTTTGCTTAAGTTCTGCGCATTAGCAACGACATAACCGCTTTCTTGCGTCGGCGGAAATTCAAAGTCGCGGATACTGCGGCGTTCCTGCGGCAAATCCACTTGCTGCTCTTCAATCTTTTCGAGCATTTTACGTTTATTGCGCACCGCGGCCGCACGGTTAGGCTGCGCGTGAAAGCGCTGGGCAAATTTTTCCAACTGGTCTTTCTTTTGTTCAAGGGACTTCTGCTTTTTTTCCATCGAGCGCAGCATTAAATCTTTTTGCTCTTCATACGCGTGATAATTTCCCTTGATCTTGGTCATCTGCCCGTTTTCCAAAACGATCGTGTAATTGGTGACATCGTTTAAAAAAATCTTGTCATGCGAAATAATGACAAACGTCCCCGGATAACTGGCCAAAAAGCCCTTAAGCCACAATGTGGCGTGCAAGTCCAAATAGTTTGTCGGTTCGTCGAGCAAAATAATATCGTACGGGTACAAAAGCAGCTTGGCCAACAGAGCGCGCATCTGCCAGCCGCCGCTTAAGGTATTGACCGGCTTATGAAATTCTTCTTCCTTAAAACCCAAACCGGTCAAAATCCGTTCGGCCTTGTTTTCCAGTTCATAAATCCCGGCCGCCTCAAGCTCTTGCAAAATGTCCCCATAACGCATGCTGTCAGCTTTGTTGGCATCTTCTAATTCATGTTTTTCTTTCAAAAGTTTTTTGATCCGGTCATCTCCGGATGTGACTTCATCTAACACGGTTTGCGTCGAGGCAAAATGCGCTTCCTGCGCTAAATGCCCGATGTTCAAATTCCTTTGCATCTGCACACTGCCACCAGTCGACTCCATTTGCCCGAGGATAATTGAAAAAAGCGTGGACTTTCCTGATCCGTTAGGACCGGTCAAACCGATTTTTTCGCCGGCAAAAATGCTCAAGCTGACATCCTTAAATAATGTCCGTCCTGTAAAACCTTTTGATAATCCGCTGATTGTAATCATAATTTAAAATACTGTCCTTTTATGGCTTTGCTTTTATCTGCTTGTAGTCGGACGTTGAAAAACAAAGCTCGCATGGAATCAGAGCGAGTTTTTCTTCGAGTAAGCCCGCCATACGCAGGGGCGGGCGAACGTTCCGACGTAAAGCAGATAAAAGTAAAGATACTAATTCCTTTTTAATTGTTTTATTTCATCCATTGTCAAAGCCCGATACTTTCCCGTTTCCAAATTAGCCAAAGACAACGGCCCCTGCTGTATTCGTTTTAAAAAAGTGACATAATGCCCAATTTGAGAAAGCATCAGCCGAATTTGCCGCTTGCGGCCTTCATGAATCGTCATCAAAAACTCACAGCCGTTTTTCAAAGCTACAAGCCCCGCAATCTTGGCTGGCGCGGTTTTTTCGCCGTCGATCACGACACCGGTCTCAAGTTTTTTGTGGTCCTCAGGAGTTAATTTCTTTTGGATCTGCACCACATAGGTCTTATCCACATCATATCGCGGATGCGTCAACTGATTGGCCAGTTCTCCGTCATTGGTCATCACAAGAAGGCCTTCTGTGTTTTTGTCCAGCCGGCCAACCGGATTTAAATGCCGCAAGCCCGTCGGCAAAAGGTCCAAAACCGTTTTTTGCGCAAAACGGTCCTCTCGGGTCGTCACATACCCAACGGGTTTGTTGAGCATAATATACTCATAGGCTTTTCTTTGAACAATCTTGCCGTCGACAACGACCCGGTCTTTAGCTGGATTAACCGGCGTTGACGGCTCACGAACGACTTTACCGTTGACGCTGACAAAGCCTTGTGCAATCGCCTCCATCGCTTTTCGACGAGAACAAATCCCCTGATGGGCCAGATAAACATTAAGACGCTGAAATTCTTTTGCCGTATTCATCTACTATTAGCTCCTCGCGCCGAAAGCTCCTGCTTTCGGCACTCCGCTTTGGCCTTGATGGGCTCGACAAGATGGTCTCGCCACTCCCTCACACGTTACGTGTTCGGTC
The DNA here is from genome assembly GCA_964474085.1 of uncultured Planctomycetales bacterium. Classification (GTDB taxonomy): domain Bacteria; phylum Omnitrophota; class Gorgyraeia; order Zapsychrales; family JANLHA01; genus JADLGJ01. Next base: position 55,416 of record CAYYRJ010000005.1, on the reverse strand, counting down.
GGCCTTCGCTTCGCTGCCGTAACGCTTCATAGGCGATCAGCGCAGCCGCCACCGACGTATTAAGCGAATCGGCTTTGCCCTTCATCGGGATCACAATTTTTTCATCCGCCGCATCAAGCCAAAAATCGTTTAAGCCATCCTTTTCGCTACCCACGAGAATGGCAATCCCACGACGATAATCGACAGCGGTATAAACCTTTTGGCCCACCGGAGTAGCCGCTACGACCTTGACCTTTTGACTTTTAAAGAATTCCAAAATCTTCTCCTGGGATTCCACAATAACCGTGACATGAAAAACTGTTCCCAAACTCGCACGGATCACATTGGGATTAAAAATATCTGTCGTCGTATCGCTGACAAACAACGCGTCTATGCCGGCCGCATCGCAGCTGCGTAAAATCGCACCCAAATTGCCCGGTTTCTCGACATTTTCAACAAGCATAAAAAAAGGGGCTTTTGTCTTTGGCAATCCGGCGATCGTTTGAGTCACAGGGCTGCCGACGGCCAAAACCCCCTCTAGCCGATCCCCAAAACAGATCTTGGCAAAAATCTCTTTGGTCACTTCAAAAACTTCTTTTCCCTGCGCCGCCAAACTTTTTAAAATCCCACCCTCAACATCTTCTTGATGAGCCTGATATAAAGCCGGACAAACAAAGGCTTCTTTGATCAAAATGCCGGCATCCATCGCCGCCCTAACTTCACGGATTCCGTCGATGACCGTAACACCGGTTTTCACTCGCTCGCGCCGATCGCGCAGCCGCACAAGCTGTTTAATTTTAGGATTTGCAAAACTTGTGATTTTAGGCAACGCCTGAAATTGAGTCCGCATATTTACCTTAGCTGGTATTTATCCAAAAAATTCCTGATCCCCGGGAAAAATATTTCCCGCGACGTTTCATAGCCTTGAGAATGACTGCCGGAAATTTGCAAAAATTCTTTAGGCGCCGGTGCTAAAGCAAACAATTTTTGGCCTAAAGCTATCGGCACAGATTCGTCATCCGGGCTATGAATAACAAGCTTAGGCACCAGGATCGTTTTAATTTTAGATGCATTATCAAGTCTCGCCGTCAAAATAAAAGACGGAACAAACGGGGCAATTATTTTTGCCATATCGGCCGCCGATGTCCACGTCGAGTCTATGATCAGCGCCGCAACCTTCTGTTGCGATGCCAAATCAATCGCCGCAACCCCGCCCATCGACGCGCCATAAACGATGATCCACTCTGGCGCAATGTCCTGACGGCTTTTTAAATAGGTGTACGCGGCTTTTGCATCACGGTACATCCCCTCTTCCGTCGGGCGTCCCTGACTTTTGCCAAACCCCCGATAGTCAAAAATAAAAACGTTAACCCCAAATTCATGAAAACGCCTGATTTTTTCGATACGGTCGCCGATATTGCCGGCATTGCCGTGGCAAAAAAGAAATGTCGAAGCATTTTGCGGGGCCTCTGTCGCCTTCACAAGCCAACCGTTTAAACGAAGATGATCGCTCGTCGAGAAATAGACATCTTCAAAGTCAAGCCCGGCCTCTTTGGGCGTGGCCAAAATTTCGCGTGTTGAGGCAAAAAGCCGCGAAGATTCCAAAAACCGTACATAAACGATCAAACACACAAAACCAGCAAATAAAAAAATAAGAATTTTCATAAACTATTAAAAATCGTTTTATGCCTCGCCGATCGCCTTATGCTGCGGGATCAGTTTGGCCATCAAGCGAATAGCATTGAGGACATCGTCCATATTGCATGGCTTCGTCAAATAATGATCTGCTTCCAGCGTAAACCCTTGCTGAATATCTTTTAGCTCTTCACGGCCCGAGACGATAATGACCGGCTGCCATTTTTTTGTCGGCGGCTTTTCACGCAAACGCTTGAGCACTTCAAAGCCTTCAAGCTTAGGCATCGTCAGATCCAGCAAAATAATGTCCGGATCCTCTGCCACAATTTTGTCCCACGCCTCTTCTCCATCGACGGCCGTTATCACCTCATAGCCGGCAGATTTTATACGCTTGGCCATAACGCCCAAGACGTCTGGTTCATCATCCGCCATCAAAACTTTTAGAGACGTCATTTTAAAATCCTTGCTGAAGAATAGTTGCCTAAATCATATTTTATCTCAACCTCAGGCATCGCAATCTTGTCAATCCTCACCCCGGCGACGGCAAAAAACTGTGTGGCCAGCGTGTCATGATAATCAGAAAAAACAACAACACGTTCGATTCCGGCGGTGATAAGCGACTTGGCGCACGTTGTGCAAGGCATGTTCGTCACATAAGCCGTTGCGCCCTCTACCGCATGCCCGCGTTTGGCCGCCTGCACCAAAGCATTCATCTCCGCATGGACCGTGCGCACACAGTGGTTATCGACAACCAGACAACCGATATCTTCGCAATGTTCGTCCCCGGGAATTGAACCGTTATATCCGGTTGAAATCACATTTTTGTTTTTGACCAAAACACAGCCGCAATGCATACGCGGACACGTGGCCCGCTCAGAGGCGAGCATGGCCAGCTTTAAAAAATACTGGTCCCAGTCGGGACGTTGTGTTTTTTTTGCAGAGGGTGCCTTTGCTTTTTTTGCCATATTTTTTCCTCCCACATAAAAAAATTTTCAAACGCTAAACCGAAAATACACCACATCGCCGTCCTGCATTTCGTAATCCTTGCCTTCCAGCGAAACTAATCCCTTTTCCTGAATCGCTTTATACGATCCAAGCTCGACGAGATCCTTATATTTATGAATTTCCGCGCGAATAAACCCGCGCTCGATGTCACTGTGAATTTTTCCAGCCGCTTTGACCGCCTTGGTTCCTTTTGTAATCAACCATGCTCGAGTTTCTTGTGGACCTGAAGTAAAAAAACAAATCTGATTTAAAAGCTGCTGTCCGGCCCGTGCAAGGGTCGCCAAACCCGGCGAAGTAATCCCCGCACTGTCATAATACGAGGCGCGCTCCTCAACCGGCAACTCCAAAATTTCGGCCTCAATTTTGGTACACAGAACAACCACTTGCGCGTTTTCCTTTTGGGCACGTTCCTGCAAAGGCGTTAAAAGCTCAGGCGCCGCACCCCCCTCATCAGCATTGGCGACATAGACAATGGGCTTGGAAGTCAGAAATTGATATTCTCCGACAAGCTCCGCGGGAAGTCCCTGAGAACGAGCGGATTTGCCTTCATTAAACCCTTTCATCGCCGCTTCAAGCACTGCCGTTTTTTCTTTCGCGAGCTTGTCGCCTGCTTGTGCAGGCTTTTTGTATTTATCCAACGCTTTTTGCGCCTGTTGCAAATCAGCGAGCAAAAGTTCGGTCTCGATAATATCTGCCGCGTTTAACGGATCGAGATTCCCCAAAACGTTGACGACATTTTCGTCCCTAAAACAGCGCACGACGTGGCATATCGCGTCCACACTGCGGATATGTGAAAGAAATTTGTTACCTAAGCCTTCCCCCTGACTGGCGCCTTTGACGATACCAGCGATATCCACAAAGCGAATCCCGGCGGGCGTTATTTTAACGCTGTCATTTTTTTGCGCCAAAACATTTAACCGCTCATCTGGCAGAGGCACAATCCCGATATTAGGCTCAATGGTCGTAAACGGAAAATTTTCTGCCGCAACTCCCGCCCCGGTCAAAGCATTAAAGAGTGTTGATTTTCCGACATTTGGTAATCCAACAATTCCAATTTCCATAATTTATTTTTCCTTTATAGTACGTCGATACATATTTTTATTGATCATTTCATCATGCTGGCTGCCGGTTTTCAAAGTCCTTTTGAAGGCGAATAGCGCCATAGAGGCGCCAAACAATTGAGCCGAAAAAGGACTTTGAGAACCGGCAAAATTAACGCAAAAAATTTACAAAAGATTCCTTAATCGTGCTGCAATTCTCCCGACCCCTTCACAAAAAATATCTTCTCTGGGCAAAAGGCTTAAAATCAGATACGGTTCCTGGCTAAAATTAAAAAAATAACCCGGGTGCACATAAACCTTATCGTGCATCAACAATTCCTCAACGATCTTTTCTTCGTCAATTGCCCCGGACAATTTTAGGATCATATACCATCCGCCGTCAGCCTGTAGAACAGATGCCAAAGTCTCATCCGCAAAATTTTTGAGCAAAAATTCACGGTTGGTCCTAACACGCTTTTTGATTTGCTCCTGGATCAGCGGCCGAAAAGAAAGCCATGAGGCTAAAGCATTTTGTACCGGCGTGTTAACCGAAAGATACGTGTCCGCAATAATTTCAAGACGGGCGATCGCTTCATCCACAATCGATTTCGGGCCAGTCACAAGAATCCACGACAATTTCATTTGCGGCAGACCTAGAGTTTTGGAAAGTCCGCCTAATGTAAAAGTCAAATTTTGCGTGTTTGAAGCAAAAGAGGCATAACGTTTCTCTGCGTCAAAAGCATAATCAAAAAAAACTTCGTCGCTGATCAAAGCCAAATCGTTTTCTTGGCAAAGCACATTTAACTTTTTAAGCTCATGATCCGTGACATAGGAACCCGTCGGATTATTCGGGTTAACAACAACGATCGCTTTTGTCCGTGATGAAATAGTGTTTTGCAGTTCGCCTAAATCAACGGCCCAGCGCCCGTCATAAACAAGTGGATAAAAGCCTTGTTCCAAATCGTTAAGATCCACCAAAAAGTCAAATAACGGATAGCTTGGGCGAGGGAAAAGGACCGTTTCCCCCGGATTGGCTAAAAGCCGAAACAAAAATGAATACGCCTCCGAGGTACTTGCCGTCAAAAAAATCTGCTCGGGCGAAATGGCAATATTTTGGCCCTGATAATACTCCACAATCGCTTGCCGGGCGCTCAAAAGCCCTTTGCTGGTTGGAGCATACGTCGAGCTTTGCATATCGCCGAGTTTAGGCAAAAGCTCATGGAGCGGATACTCAAAGGCGCAAACCGTCGGGTTTGACTGTGTCAAATCCCAAATGAGCTCGCTGCGCTTTTTAAAATCTTCCAAAATACCGCTAATCGCATTCGGGCTTAACTCCCAATCTGTCCGTCGGGCAAATTGCACAATCGCTACTCCTTGTAAGTCGGACATTATAGCGGGTTTTGTCATTGCTGTCCAAATTAAATTTCCCTCTCGCAGCACAGATCGGGTCAGATAAAGGGGCAATCTGAAAAGTGGATTCCCGCTTTCGCGGGAATGACAAAATATTTTCCTGTGAATGACAAAAAAGGCAATGTCATCCCTGCGAAAGCAGGGATCCAAAGATTTAGCGGCACACCATTTAAGAATTTTATGTTGTCGACGAAAAGAGCTAATTCATCGTCGACAAATATCATTAAATTTCTCCCCATCTCACCTAGGCTGCAAGGGGGAGGAATCTATATTTAATTCTATGTCTCAACTATATGTCGATGGATTGTTCTGCCTTAATGGAATACATCAAATAATACTTATTTTTTAAATTGTTCCCGTAATCGGGCGAGATCTTTTTCCTTGTTGCGCAGATCAGCTTGCAGTTTTTGAAAATCTTCTTTCGGCACCCAGCTTTCAGCGTCCTTTTTCTCGGAAAGCCGCTCTGTCTCCCAGCGCAATTCTTTAACAGTTTTACGCAAAGTTTCATTTTCAGCTTCAATTTTTTGGACATGCAACTCCAGGTTACGACGCACTTGTACGATCGAACTATTCTCGTCTTTTGATTCTCGCAGTTCCCTTTCAAAACGCAAACGGTCTGAATGCATCACTCCCAGATCATGCTCCATTTTTCGAAGGTCATTTTTAAGGGCAAGGATTTCCTGCGCCTTTTTTTCGATATCATCGCTCTCTTTTTTTTGCCAATCGCGCTCCTGCAGTAGCTTTTCCTGCAGTTTGCTATATTTTTGGCTCTGCACCGAAAGGTCGCGCTCCAAACTCTTTTCTTTTCTCTGATACTCGTCAATTTCTTTGCGTAAAGCCTGGATATGCCTTTCTAATTTGAGGCTGACCGCTTGCCAATCTTTCTGGGGAGGCTGTTGAGGTTTAATTTTTTGCTCGCCAGAAAAACGCTGACGCCGCGTCTTTTTCGTCGGGACAATCAGCAAAATACCCAAAACCCCTAAAAGGAAAACCGCAATGCCTGCGGCAATAATTTGAAAAGAGAGTGTCATTGGACTCCTGAAGATTTTTGTTTAAGGACCTGTTCTAAATTTTTTTCTGCACCTTGAAAATTTGCATCCATCGCTAAAGCACGTCGAAAATGTTGTTCGGCCTTCTGCAAATCACCAGAGTGGATCGCACAAATGCCCAAATTGTTTTCAACACGACTATCCGACAGAGCAAATAATAGAATTTTTTCATACTGGGCACTGGCTGCCTGCCAATTCCCAAGCGCCTGTTCACAAGCGGCAATTCCCAACAAGCTGTCTTTTAAAAACGAAAGATAAAACGGTTTGACCCGCTGATCTTTGATTTTGCCAAGATACTTAAGCATAATATCACGCCCGACGCTGTATTCGCCTTTGGCTTGTCGAAAATCACCGTTGACATAATATGCCTGCGCCAAAAGAAGATGCAGCCGGCCCATCCCGTTTTCATATTTGACCGCTTTTTCAAAAAGCGCAATCTCACCAGCCCAGATACGGGTTTGCGCTTGCGTTAAAACAACAGCGCTGACAATCCCAACGGCCATAAAAATCTTTTTGGCAATCTGGCTTTTTCGACGAAATATTTGATCCGCAAAATAGTCCAATGCAATGAGCAAACTCCATAATAAACCGGCCAGAGGCAAATAAAGAAAATGTTCAAAAGCAGCAATAAAAGAATATTCATGAACCAGCGGAATAATACTCGTCGTCGGCAAAAGGGTAAGAGCAAACCATCCTAACCCAAAACTATAAAGCATCTGACGATTCTTCGGCAAAATTCTCCAAACCAAAAGGCACACAACCAAGAGAAGAAAAAAACTGACCGCCGGCCAACCCCAGGGCAAAAGGATGTCATAACTGCGATAATAATGCAAATCCGACGGCCAAAAAACCGTTTGCAAATGGTTGAGCATCATCGCCGGAAACGATTTTAGCCTTAAATAAAATTCGCCCCAATTGCTCACAAAAGAAGTCAAAAATTCCCCAACGACAATTTTGCGCCACATAAGATAACCGCCGGCTACAATTAAAAACCCTGAGAGCCGAAGCCGCCAGATATTATTACTGGTGGTCACAATTTTGGGGAAACAGAATTCATAAAGCAATAAAAGCAGCGGCAAAACAATCGCCTGTTCCTTAGACAAAAGCGCGCAGCCAAAAAGAACAAGCGCCCCGCTATACGTTGCAGCCTCGTCAACCCAAGTCAATTGAGAAGTTTGATTAGAAATCCGGGTATAGAGCAAAAACGATGCGAGCAGAAAGAATACAAAAAGCAGATTGGATATTCCGGAAATACACGCGACCGCCTCACTTTGTATCGGATGAACCAAAAACAAAGCTGCCGCACACCATGAAAAAATTTCACGTCCCGTCAAACGCAAACCCAAGGCAAAGATCAAAAACGCATTGGCCAGATGAAGCCCGATATTAAGCAGATGATATCCTTGAGGAGCCGGACCAAACAGCCAATACTCCAGACGATAAACAAGATCCAAAAAAGGGCGGTAATACCCATTGGCGACCGCAATCGATGCGGGCGCAAAAGAACTTTTATTAAAAACTTCCGCGATCCCGGTAAGATGATGGACTCCGGGATTTTGCAGAATAAAAACAATATCGTCGTGGACAAACGGATTTCCGACCGCATTAAAATAACACAATGCCCCTAAGAGAATAAGCGTTAAAAGTGAAAAACGCATTACCGTCTATTTCTTCCAATCAAATTTTGCCAGGATACGGCTCATATCCATATTAATTGTTTCATGAATTGACAAATTGTCTTTTTTGTTCTCTAAGGTCACGCTAACGCCGGCTACTCTCTCATTGAGTTTAAGAATTCTAACCTGGGCATTATCAAACTCGATTTTGCCTTTTTTCTCGATCGAATCTGTTATCTTGCCAAGAGTTTCTTCGTCAACAATATACCCGCTTATCTTTTTGCCAAGATTCGTCGACAGAGTGCCTCCTTTAGGAATTTCGGCAAAAATAGCCAAAACGGCAATCAACCCTTCGGCCCGGCTAAACTTTAAAGTCCCGTTAAAGTCCCCGCTAACTTGCGCAAAAAGCCTTTTATTAAACAACGCTAATTCCGTACTTTTCATGTCCCAAAATTCAATGTTGATTTCTTCCGAAACCTTAGGCGTAAACGTCAAACTGATTTTTCCCTTTGCCCCACCGCCATAAGCCTGGGCCTTGAATTCGGGAATTTTGACACTCTGGCGACTGGCCTCAATACGCGCCTGGATCCCCGTCAACTTATAAGGAGCAATTTTTATTGCCGCCTGGCGCAGGACAATTAAACAATTATCGAATGATTTATCGTTGAGATTAACCGTCAAACCTGCAGACGCGTTGAGAATTTCCCAATCTTTCTTGTGAATATCAACGCCCGAAAGATCGATCAAAGCCTGTTGCTGCGTTCTGATAAACGTTTGAAAATTTAAAAAATCCAATTCTGCAATCGCAAGCTCGTAGGTCTCGTTTTCCCACTGAAACTCGGCACGGATATTATAAAGCTTCAAAACTTCCGGGTACGCAATCGACTGGCCGCCGATTCGCAAAGAATTCAACGTCACTTCTTTAACATATTTTTCAATAAACGCCGGGGCGGCTTTTTGCACCAAAGCCGGCGTATAAAACGCATAGTAAAATGCGCCGACCAAAAGGGCAAACATCATCATCGTCAAAACGAAAATACTACGCATAGCCCTGCCCTTTTAACATGTAGTTAAGCACCAAATTCTTTTTTAATCTCAGCGATACGGCCTTGAAGATTTTTGAAACTTTCGTCGAGCACAGGCAAAGCGGCTTGTGTGGCGGCGATGTCTTTTTTGGCACAAAGCTCTTCGATATTAACGCAAACCGCATGCAGGGCCTTTGCTGAAATATTTCCGGCCGCCCCTTTGATCGAATGCACAAGGTCCTTGATCAGCTCAATGTTCTTTTCGGCAATGGCTTTTTTTAACGTTTGGGTCTTTTGCAAATAATCTTTCGTGAAAATGTCAAAAAGCTCCAGCAAAAGTTCTTTATCTTCCTGTACACGTTCCAACACTTCCTCAAGATCAATAACTTTTTCGCTCATACCATTCCTTTTTTAAAACTGATTAAACAACATTTTCGACCGCCTCATAAAGTTTTTGCCGATCGATTGGTTTCGTAACATAGCCGTCCATCCCCGCATCCAGACATTTTTGCCGATCACCGGCCATCGCATGAGCGGTAAGAGCAACAATCGGAATATGCTTACCAGTTTTTTTCTCCGCTTCACGGATCAAACGAGTGGCTTCAAAACCATCTAAAACAGGCATCTGGGCATCCATCAAAATCACATCAAACGGCTCCTGTTCAAGATACTCGAGAACTTGTTTTCCGTTTTCAGCCCCCTTAACAAACCATCCTTTTTTTTCGAGCATTTTGGCGGCAATTTTTTGATTGACCAAATTGTCCTCCGCAAGCAAAATTTTAACAGCCTTGGCTTCTTTGGCAGCAACCGTCGCTTGGTTAACTTCAGGCAAAACAGCCGCTTGCCCATTTTGTCCGATACGAAACTTTGCGGTAAAAATAAATGTACTGCCCTGAAACTCTTCGCTTTCCACCCAAATCCGGCCGCCCATCATTTCGACGAGCCTCTTAGAAATCGCCAACCCCAAACCCGTCCCGCCAAATCGGCGAGTCGTCGAAGCATCGGCCTGCGTAAAAGCTTCAAAAATAGTTTCCAACTTGTCCTGCGGTATCCCAACCCCCTGATCTTTGACCGAAAACTGCAATTGACAAACGGTGTCGGTCACATCAAGCAATTTCACAGTTGTGACAATCTGCCCCTGAAACGTAAATTTAATCGCATTATTGATAAGATTCACCAAAATCTGGCGTATCCTGACCGGATCTCCGATTAATGTCGAGGGAATATTCTCATCGACATAACGGACAAGCTCGATCTTTTTGTTGCGCGACAAAACTTCGAGACCTTTACAGACGCTCTGCAAAATATTAGGAATGCTTAATTCGATATTTTCCAGCTGGATCTTGCCAGCCTCAACGCGTGAAAGGTCAAGAATATCATTGAGCAAACTCAAAAGAATATCGCCGGCGTTTTTGATCGTCGTCAAATTGTCCCGCTGCTCAGGCGAAAGCTGGGTATCCAAAGTCAAATCCACAAGCCCCAGAATCGTATTCATCGGCGTGCGAACCTCATGCGACATATTGGCGAGAAACAAACTTTTGGAATTATTCGCCTCTTCCGCGGCAATCTTGGCTTTGACGAGCATTTGCTCAACGCGCTTTCGTTCGGTAATGTCCTGCATGATTCCTACCGACCCAACGATACTGCCGTTGGAATCTTTAAGAATATTGACCGAAAGGTCCACGTCAATCAATGTCCCGTCTTTTTTTAACGCAAATGTTTCAAAATGATGACGTGAACCGCTCTTGCGGATATCCGCCGCGCGAATCTTTTCCCATTCGGAAGGCGGATAAAGCACACTGACCGGCTGCAAATAAAGATCGTCCTTGGACTTATCCAGCATCTGTTCGGTATAGCGGTTCCAGGTAATAATTCGTTCTTGTTCATCGGTCAACGTAATCGCGGCAGCCGAATGGTCGAGAATAATACGGATTTTGGCCTCGGATTCCCGGATTTTGCGTTCTGCAATTTTTTGTTTGGTCATATCCCGCAAAATCACAATCGACCCGTTGAGTCGATTCTGATTGTCTTTGATAAATGACAGCGAAAGTCCTACGTCCAAAACGGTGCCGTTTTTTTTGTAAACCTGCGTTTCAATTTCTGTCATAACCTCGCTGTCCTTGGCGCGTATCGCAAGGACCCGCTCCCATTCATTGGGCGCAAAAAGCTCACGGAATTCCTTGTTGAAAAGATCTATTTTTTCAACACCCAACATTTGTTCGACAAAAGGATTCCACGCGGTGACCGCTCCGGCCGCATCAGCCACAAGAATCGCGACGGCCGAATTATTAAAAACCGTCTGAAAGATTTCCTTCGACTCTTTGAGGTCTTTTTGGGCGCGTTTAGTATCTGTAATGTCCTGCAATATCCCGTCGACAAAAAGCGGTTTTCCTTTGCCCTCTTTGACAGCGACCAAAGACAAACTGCAAGACAAAAGACGTTTGGCCTTGGTCAAAATTTCGATCTCACCGGACGCCGCAGACTTTTCTTTGGCTGCTGTCTGGATCAAAGCAAGGCCGATTTTTTTGTCCAACAGGATATCCTCAAACCAAAGAGCATCCAACTCCGAACGCGAATAAGAAAGCATCCGGCAGAAGCACTCATTGCCAAAAACAAAGGGGTACTTATCCTGCAGCTTGATCCGAAAAACGCCCATCGGCATCGCATCAAGCAAACCGGAAATGTCCGAAGATCCTGTCTGAGAAAGATCGCTCATTTTCCAAGTTTAATATTTTTTAAAACAGCCACAAGATTGATCATTCCAACTAAAACCGTTAACGCGCTTAGCGAATAACAAAAAACCAGGTTCCACACACCGGGGCTCATCGACGGGATAAACGGCCCTATGCCCAAACGCAACACCCAAAGGCCAAGAAAAATCGCACAACCGGCTAAAAGAAATACTAAAAACGATAAGAAAAACGAAATAACAATGACATAACAGTTGTAAAGAAATAGATTCCCCGATGAAATTTTGCTGGCAATCATTCCGATACGTTCCATTGAATTTCCTCCGGGAATTCTAGCGTTCAAACTTGACAACATTCTGCCACCACAGGTGGCTGTCCCATGTTTCGATCGTCGCCCACATTTTTTGCGCACTTTTCGTTTTCAAATACTCCGGCGCCCTCTTAAAAAAAAGTTTGGCGCCCTGGTGCCCGCGATCGTAATATTCCTTGGCTTGCAACAGGCATTCTAAAATATCCGCATCGCGCGCGACAATGCTTTCTGGCGTTGCCTGCTCGTCGTAATCTTTGCGCATCTTTTCAAGGACCATACCGACTTTTTCATCAAGCTCTGCTACCTGGTCCTTAAAAACTTTTTTCTCGGCGTCCTTAAAGTCAATGTAGTAGTGACCCATTTTATGCAAATCGTTGATCCGCGCCTCGTGGATGTCATTAAAAAGCGCCATGACGACGACCTTATAAGGGTCCAAATTTTCTAAATGGGCTAAATAAAATCCGATGACCGCCGTGCGAAAACAATGTTCCGCGACCGACTCCGGTTCCTTGATCCCGGCGACCCACCAGCCGCTTCGTTTGACATGTTTCAAAAGTCCCGCTTCGGCAAAAAAATTAACCGCCGCCCCTAAAGAAGGCTGGGGCTTTTTTTTCTGAATTTGCGATGTTGTTTTTTTCATTTTTTCTGTGCTTGTAAGGTTTCTTGATATTGACTTCGTTGTCGCGCAATTTCATAACATAAAATCGTCGTCGCGTGCGCCGCGTTAAACGACATGCGATCATGCGCCATCGGGATTGTGACGGCGAGATCCAAATGTTTAACGATAACATCCCGAATCCCTTTTTGTTCCGACCCGATGACTATGCCTAACGGAAACTGAAATTGAGTCTTTGTTAAATCTTCACCGTTTTTGACGACTGAGCCGGCAATCCAAAAGCCCTCTTCTTTCGCTTTTGTAATTGCAACGGCAATATTGGCGACTTTCGCCACGGCCACATAATTATCCCCGCCGCAGGAAACGCGCAAAACGGTCTCGGTCACTTCAACCGAGTGATGCGTCGGCAAAACAATATAAAAATGGCCAAGGCAACCTAGGCTGCGCATAATTCCACCAAGATTCTGCGGGTCATTAAGCTCATCTAAAAAAACCAATGTTCCGTGTTTTTCTTTTGCCTGCGCTAGAAGATCAGGAAACGGCAAATATGAAAACCCTTCCACCTCGGCGAGCAAGCCCTGGGAGTTGACATCACGCGCAAGTTTGAGCATCTTAGAGGCGGGGACCATCGTCACAGGCAAGCCAAACTGCTTGGCCTTCTGATTAACATACGCTGAGTCTGGATGGCCATGCTCAACAAAAATCCGCTTGATGCTGCGCGGGTTGGACTTGATTCTTTCTAAAACTGGATTGCGTCCGTATAGTCTCATGGCACCATCTCAGTTGCCGCGCTGGGCGTATTTTGGTTTTGGATCAAATCCCGACGGCCATCAATCTGTTTTTGATAATCTTCTTCAATCCGTTTTTTATCCTCAAGATATTGCACGTAGCTGATCTTTTTTTGCAGATAATCTTTTTCGAGCTGCTCTAACTGCATCTTATATCCGCTAAATTGCTCGTCTCGAATAATATTTTTGATTGGCCCCGGCGCTGCGCACCCGACGACAAAGAACAACATACAACTAATCACCAACCGTTTCATACCGCCTCCTCTGCTGTCATAAAATTACCGAACTTAAGAAAAAATGGAAAGACCAAAATGACCACAATCGTCATCAAAGCCAAAATTGAAAGCCAAATACACATCACGTCAAAAAACCAACCGATCCCGCTGCGACGAGAACACAGGTCCTTGTAGGCGCTGCGCTTGCCGCTGCGGATTTTTTTATACGCGCTTTCTTTGATCAGGCCTTCGGTCTTGTTCAGGTTTCCGTTTAAAATCTCCTTGACGATTCTGGAATACTCCATGTTGTATTCACATTCTGCCGAATTGTGCAATTGGGTCGCATGTACCTGATGAAATTTCCAACCGCATTTTGTGCAATACGCATTATAGGACAAACGGATGTAAATCGAGTCGAGCGTATTATAAATAACCCAAGGGAGCGTCAGAAAGGACGTTAAATTCAAAGGCTGCACGAGAAGACGTTTAAAATCCCTGCCCATCTTAAAATGATTGCGGCTAAAGTCATACAAAAATTTGAATGTCCTGACTTTAAAATATGTCCCAACGACATATTGGGCCCGCAAATATTCTCCTAATTCCCAATCGGACAAAATCTGTTTTAGCGTTGAGACTTCACGCCTAATGTCCCCACCGACCAAGTTAGGGTCAAAATCTTTTTCATCACGAAACCCTACCGTGTCGTCACGCTCAACTTTCAACAAATCCGTATCACAATACAAACACTGCTTGCGTTCGTCATTATGAAAAACAATTTTGCAGCGGTTGCACTTTTTCATTTCTTTATTCCCAGCCCCAAATAAAAGATCGGCTTTAATATGCTCCACCAGCCGACGATCGGCTTCATTTTTGTGTACCCCAAACTTTTGGCCGGATAAATTTTTGTGACAGGCGCTTCACAAAAACGATAGCCTAAACGAATCGTTTTAAAAAGGATATACGGTTCTAACTCATAGGTATCAAGCCACGGCTGGTCGATATTTATACGTTTATCTTTAAACAAAGATAGCCGCATGGCGCGAAAACCATTGGTGCTGTCGGTGACCGTATGCCCGACAAAAACTGAAAGCAGAAACGGATGCAGCCGTGTGGCCCATTTGCGATAAAACGGCATGTCTCCGCCGATACGGTTGCCTCCTAAATAACGCGAACCCTGGACAAGATCAAAACCTTTCTCAAGAATCGGCGCAAGAATAATCGGGATTTCATCCGGATTGTCCTTGTCATTGCCGGCCATGATGACCAAAACATCATAACCTTTTTCGATGGCGTACTTGATAGCGGTTCGGATCGCAGCCCCAACCCCTTGACGCTGTGGGTGGCGGATCGTCTTGACAGCTTGGGCGTCAAAAGAGCGGATCATTTCGCTGGTGCCATCATCAGAGCCGTCGTCGACAATCAAATAATCCACTTGATTTACAACCGGCGATTTTAAAAATCGCTCAATGACCTTTCGAAGCTTGACGTGTTCATTATATGCAACCGGAGAGACCAAACATTTATTCATAAAAATCTATTCTTTAGGGCGAAGTTGATTTTCCAACAGCAAAAATTGCTTGCGGCAGGCCGCACAATAATAGTCGGCAGAAAGCTTGCGTCCGCAGAGACACGCAAAACCCAAACAACGACCCGGATTACCAGCAACAATTTCAAAATCGCCGACACTTTTGGTCACGACACTGCCGGCACCCACAACGGCATATTTCCCGACGGTAATCCCGCATAAAATAACGGCATTGCTGCCGATCGAAGCCCCAGTCTTAACGGATGTTTTTTCCAAAACCCACGGATCCCGTCTAAGGGCGCGCGGATGGCGGTCATTGGTAAAGGCCGTATTGGCCCCGCAAAAAACATTATCCTCAAGCGTCACACCTTCAAAAACGTTGACCCCGTTTTTTAAAGTGACATGATTTCCAACAACAGCCCCTTTTTCGATATAACAGCCGTCGCAAATATTGCAATCCTCGCCGATCATCGCCCCCTCCTGGATGTTGGCAAAAGCCCAGATCCGCGTGCGATTTCCAATCTGCGCTTTGGGACTGACCAAAGCGGTGGGATGTTTGAAAAATTTCTTTTTTATCACGCTATCTCCACGGGTGCGCCACCTTGCTGAATCGAACGCTGTGTCGCACATAACGTGCGGACAACATAATAACCCTTTTGGGCATCCGCACGTTCTGGTTGTTTATGGTTCAAAACGCAATCGATAAAATACTGCGCCTGTACTTTGAGCGGTTCGTGAAATCCCATATTAGGGATCGTGATGCTTCCCTCGCGCGAGAGCAGCTGAAATTCGCCGTAACTTTCATAAAATTTACTCGTGCGTTCGACGTGTTTGTCATAGAGACGAATCGGCCCCAAATTATCCAAATCGTCCCAAACAACCATTTTTTTGTCGCCGACAATTGTAATCTGGCGCACCTTTTTAGGGTCCAGCCAGCTGACATGAACATTGACCAAAATGTTTCCCGGATACTCCAACGAGGCGAAAGCCACATCTTCAAGACTTTGCCCCAAATATTTCTGGCCGCAAGATGAAACTTTCAAAGCTGATGAATCAAACAAAAAATCAAAAATGGAAATATCATGCGGCGCCAAATCCCAAAGCGCATTGACATCGTAGCGAAAAGGTCCCAAATTTGTGCGCTGCGAATGGGCATACTGGATCTTTCCTAGCTCGCCGGAATTAATATATTCCTTAAGCCGCACAATGCCCTGATTAAAAACAAAGATGTGACCCACCATAAGTAGTTTTTGTTTTTGGCTAGCGAGTTCTTTTAACTGCAAACATTCTTGCGGGTCTAGCGCCAGCGGCTTTTCGCACAAGACATGCTTGCCGTGCTCGAGCGCTTCTTTCGAAAACTGAAAATGCGTATTAGTAGGGGTTGCAATACACACCGCGTCAATATCCGGGTCGGTTAAAATTTCGCGATAATTTTTTGTCGTCTTGATCGTCGGGAAAAGTGCCTTAATCGACTTTAGTCGCGCTTCGTCCAAATCCGCACAGATCACCACTTGCGAATTGGCCACCTGGCTAAAAATACGGATATGGTTAGGGCCCCAATGGCCGCAACCGATAATGCCTAAACGAATCAAGGTTTCCTCCCTTTTGTCAGTGCACCAGTAAAATTCTATCGCCATTATAGGCAAATAAGTTTAAGTTAAAAATAATAATTTTTTATATTTATTGTAGAATACAAAAATTGAATGACCCACTCTTGGCCAATCCGAAAATACTTTTTCGGCGAATAGTCCCTGAAGTAGGGACCAAATAATTGAGCCACAAAAGGATTTTTGGATTCGTTAACACAAGCTAATGCCAACAATAAATAAAAAGCTTTTAATTTTTGCACAACTCTGGAAAACGCCGCTGTTTCTAACTATCGGCTCTTTGCTCTTGGCTTTCAATCTTTTTTGCTCTGCCAAAGAAACGATAAAAATGTCCCAAGTCCGCAAGCGCATTGCCTATACATTTTTAGGCGACCGGTTTCGCGGGCTTGAGGATTTTATCGGCAACGCTCCGCACATAGGCTACGCGACCGACAAAAATCTCGACGACAATCGCAGCGCTATGCAATTTGCGCAAGCTCAGCTGGTTTTGGCGCCAACGATTCTTGACTTAAATAATACGACCCACGAATTTGTCATTTTTGATTACACAACGCCACAGGCTGCAATTAAGAAAATCAAAGAACTCAAATTGCAAGCGCTCAAAGCTAATCCCTATGGCATCATCTTAGCCGGCAATCCCGACACAAACGTTATCTACAAAGCTGACGGTAATGAAACGTTTGATAAAACCCAGCATAGGCAGATGCCATGAACCTCTTGCCCTTTCTTATTTCCAGCGCCATCGGGATTCTGTGGATAAATTTTTTGTTCAAAAAAGATCCGCCCCCTAATCTTTTTCTTACTAGCACACTCGGTATTGGCTTGGGATTGGGATTAAGCAGCCATTTGACATTCTCCAGCTTTTTATTTTTTAACCGCCTTATGCCGCAGTTTGTTATCAGCGTGCATCTTGTGATTCTGATCGCTTTGATGATTCAACGCTTTATCTTTCGAAAAAACGACGCAGTCAGCCTTTCTTTACCAAAACCGACATGGCAAAACATCAGTCTCTCGGTCCTTATTCTCATCGTGCTTTTTCTCGTCATCAAACAAGGCTTGTTTTATCCATACGGCGGCTGGGACGCCTGGCAGGTTTGGAATTTTAAAGCTAAATTTTTGTTCTTGTCCGACGAGTATTGGCACAATCTTTTTTCGCCCGAGCTTTGGCGCAGCAGCCCGCATTATCCGCTTCTTTTGCCGCTGATCAATGTCTGGGGCTGGTTGTTTAGCGTAAAACCGGATGACACAACACCTTTTATCACGTCCGTTCTTTTTGCGTGCTTGACCGCCGGATTATTAAGCAGCGCTTTGTGGGAAAAAACCAAAAATATTTTTTCGCTCTTGCCGGCTTTGCTGATTTTGACTTTGCCGTTTTATATTTTGCTGGCCACAACCCAATACTGCGACATTGTGCTTTCATTCTATCTTTTAGCTTCCATCGTGGCTCTTACAGAAGCGCAAAAAGAAAGCCAAAAACCATTGGCCTTGCTCGCTGGCCTTTTGTCAGGCTTTTTGGGATTTACAAAACCCGAAGGATTGATCGCCTCCCTTATTCTCTGCGCCTTAGTTCTCGGGTTAGCCCTTGTGAGCAAATTACGTAAAGACAAAAGCTTTTCTTTTACTTGCGCCGGACTTTTTTTCTTTGGGCTAATGCTTGCGAGCTTGCCGACTTTTGCGTTTAACATCCTCTATTCGCCAGGCAATCAGACATTTGTCAATGGCTTAACGTCGACCCTTAAACCTTCAACGGCAGAGCGGTTTCAAATTATCTTAAGTTTTCTTTGGCTAGAATTAAAAAGTGCGAAGTGGAATGGCTTGTGGATGTTACTTCTCTTGGGCTTAATTCTCGGCGGCAAAAAGCTGTGGGCCAAAAACTTTCTTACCGCCGCATTCTTACTGCTTTATCTGACGGTGATCGTGGCGTACTATCAGGTCAATACGTATTTTGAAATCAAGTGGTGGCTTTCCGTGTCGCTAAACCGCATTCTCTTTTCACTCTTGCCGCTTTTTTTGTTCTGGGTTTTTGGAAGCTTGCTTTCTAAAGATTAACCCGGGAGCATAAACAATCACGTTTCCCTTTCCACACCGTGATGATTTCGGAAAAAAGTGTAACGCCTAAAGTTTGAAATAAAACCAGTCCTTCACCTAAGTTTTTCTTATAACGATCTTTTTACAAAACTGGGTGATATCCTTATAAACATTTCGCCTTTGAGCATCACATACTATTCATATGTCTCATTCTTAAGTTTTAAAAAACTACCGAGAAAAATATTTAGCTAGCAACCCTTTGAGTTTCTTTAAAGCGCGGGCACGATGGCTGATCTTGGCTTTAATTTCAGGAGCAAGTTCTCCAAATGTTTTGTTATACCGCGCAATAAGAAATAACGGATCATACCCAAAACCATTGCTCCCGCGACGATCTTTTGTAATCAATCCTGCGCAACTGCCGTCAACAACACCGACGATCTTCTCGCCATCCGCTAATGCAACAAAACAACGATATCGCGCCTGACGTTTGGATTGAGGAACATTTTTTAAAGATGTCAAAAGCTTGTCATTGTTTTTTTCATCCGTCGCGTTGGGATCCGAAAACCGCGCTGAATAAATGCCGGGCTTGTTGCCTAAAACTTTAACTTGCAATCCCGAATCTTCACCTAAAGTCAATTTGCCGGTGTGCTTTCCAATTACAGTCGCTTTCTTGACCGCATTGGCTTTAAAAGTTTTTCCGTCCTCGACGATGTCAGGGCAATCCGGATAATCCGACAATGAGGTGACTTTAACGTCGAACTCTTTTAAAAGCTCCCGGATTTCACGCAACTTGCCCTGATTTTTTGTAGCGACTAAAAGTTCACGCATATTTTTTTTGTATTTTAATTAATTCTTTAATTCCTTTTTCAGCCAGCTTCAAAAGGGCATCGACTTGCTTTTTAGAAAACGGGTCCTTTTCCGCCGTGCCTTGCACTTCGACGAACTTGCCTTGGCCGACCATAACGACATTCATGTCCATGTCCGCTGAGGAATCCTCTTCATAAGGAAGATCCAAAACCGGCTGCCCCTTATAAATCCCGACGCTGACTGCTGCCACAGAATCCAAAAGCGGATTGGCTGTTAATACGCCGCTCTTTAATAATTTTTTGACCGCCAAAGCCAATGCAATAAATCCGCCGGTCACCGACGCTGTGCGCGTCCCCCCATCGGCCTGCAAAACATCACAATCAATTTTAATAGTCCGCTCACCGAGTTTGCTTGTATCAACCACAGCCCGAAGCGAACGACCGATGAGCCGCTGGATTTCAAGCGTGCGACCCGTCGTCAGCGTTTTGTCCCGATTAAGCCGCGTATTCGTTGAACGCGGCAGCATCCCGTACTCGGCAGTGACCCAGCCTTTGCCGGAATTACGCAAAAATGGCGGGACATTTTCTTCAACCGTCGCCGTGCAGGCTACCCGTGTGTCACCAAATTCAATTAAACAGGAACCTTCGGCATGCTTATTAAAAGGCACTGTCACTTTGATTTTGCGCAACTGATTAAATTTTCGTCCGTCGGATCTGATCATTTTTCCTCCAATTTATTATCGGGTTAAGGTGGTTAATTTTACGGCTCAAGAAACGATCCCCGCTGGAGTCCCGCCTATCGGCGGGATAAAATCGGGGCTGCGTTCCGATTCGCCTTAAAAATTAACCACCTTAACCCTCTAGCTATTTCTTATTTTTATATTCCATCCACTGGGGACCGTTTCTTGAGCCGTAAAATTCATCGAATAAACCTCTCCAATTACTTTTTATTTTTAAATTCGGCGCGTACCGTCGTTGCAATGCCGCCGCGGGGATTCATAATTGCCGAAACAGTAGCCGAGCGCGGGCCACAGGCTTTGACAATATCGTCGAGAATCTTATTAACGAGATGCTCGTGAAAAATCCCCACATCGCGATATGAAACGATGTACATCTTAAGCGACTTTAATTCAAGACATGTTTTGCCAGGGACATAATCGATTTTGATCGTCGCAAAATCCGGCAAACCCGTCTTAGGACAAATGCAGGTAAATTCCGGGATTTCGATAGTAATCTGATACTGCCGATCGGCATACTCGTTTTCCCAAACTTCAATCTGTGGCGTTGGTAAGTTGCGCACGTGCGACTGCAAACCCTCATAAGAACTTTTTCTTTGTTTCACTTTCTTTGCCTCCGATGTCTATTGGATTTTCATAAATTTATGCATTTGCGGCAAAACGCGCGTGTTGGGTAATGTTTTAAAACACAATCGCGCAAAGCTATCGCATTTCTCGACAGCACCTTTTTCTAAATCAAAGGTATTGGGCTGCAAAATAAAAAGCACCTCTTTTTTTGCACGACTTAATATCTGCACTGTTTTTAAAATATCCTTTTTGTCTGTGTTGGCTGAAACAACCGCTTTGACAAAAAAATCTTTTTTATGCTTTAAAACAGTGGCGACAAACTCCTGGTGTTGCTTCCAAAAAGCCCTCTGACCCGTCGAGCTAGGCATTTTAATATCCATCGCCACAATGTCAATGTTCTTAATCACTTGAGCTAAAGCCTTATGAAGAACACCGCTGGTTTCCAAATAAACCGGCATCTTTGCTTTTTTCAAAAGCGGCAAAAGCTTGCTAATAAAGTCCACCTGCAAAAGCGGCTCCCCACCGGTTAAGCTAACCGAATGACAGTCTTTAAACAACGTTTTGATTTTGGCAAAAACCTGCATGAGCGTCATCTCTTTGTAATCGCCCGACGTGTCCCCAATCGACTCGGGCGTGTCACACCAAGTGCAGTGCATATGACAGCCAAAAAAACGCACAAAAACCTGCCTTAAGCCCGCATACGGCCCCTCGCCTTGAATAGACACAAAAATTTCTGAAACTTTAGCGGTTTGCATAAGACTTTTACTGACCAACTTTCGCCTCTGCAAAACCTTTGGCGCGGATAAGACAGCTGTCACACACCCCACAGGGCTTTTTGCCGCCGGCGTAACAGGACCAGGTCAGCTCATAAGGCACTTTGAGTTTTTGTCCTAAACGGATAATCTGCGCTTTGGTTTTGCGGATAAGCGGCGTATAAATTTTGATCGGTTTTCCTCCAACGCCTGTCTTTAAACCCCGCTTAAGCGCGAGTGCAAAAGCCTCATAAAATTCCGGCCGGCAATCCGGATACCCCGAATAATCAACCGCATTAGCGCCTATAAAAATCGCCCTGGCCCCAAGCGCTTCCGCATAAGAGGCGGCAAAACTTAAAAAAATGATATTACGTGCCGGAACATAGGTTGCAGGAATTTCTCCTGACATATCCTTGCGGTTTTTAGGAAGATCCACTTTTTTGTCCAAAAGCGCTGACCCGCCCCACGGGAGACGAATCTTAATTATGCGGTATTCACTTTTTGTATAGCGGGCTAATTTTTGCGCCTGCAAAATTTCTTTGGCATGGCGCTGGCCATAGTCAAAAATCAAACAATACGTTTGATACCCCTTAGCTTGGCTGTAAAAAAGAGTGGTGGCGGAATCCAAGCCGCCGGAAAGAAGGACAACGCACTTTTTGGGCATCATTCAAAATAAGTCACACTCGAGGTCTCGCTTTCCCAGACCCGGACACGTTTTAAAATAAAAGGTGAACTGACTTTTGCAAATTCGCGGTAAATGTATTGCGCAAGATTCTCCGTCGATGGATTGACATCGTCAAAATACGGCAAATCATTGAGGCAGACGTGGTCGATGGGCATCAAAATTTGTTTGAGCTTTTGTTTTAAGTCGCGAAAATCAACAACCAACCCAATATCGTTGAGTTTGTCCGACTGTATCGTCACTTCGACTTTCCACGTATGGCCATGCAAATTTTTGCAGGGACCTTCGTAATTGCGCAAAAAATGTGCCGCAGCAAAATGTCCACTAATCGATAACTCAAACATGGCATCTTTCCACGTTACTAATATCAAAGCCTAAAAATCGACGAGCCAACTTTTGAAAATGTGCCGGCTCATCACTAACAAGAAATTTATAACTACCTTTGTGCGTCTTTTCATTAAGAGCATCTTTCTGCTCCAAGACTTTTCGCACATCCACAACAACTTCCTCGGCGGAATCGACCAACTTAACTTTTGCGCCCAAAACTTTACGCAATGTATTTTTTAACAACGGATAATGGGTGCAGCCTAAAATCAAAGTATCAATCTTTGACTGGCTTAATTTTTTCAAATACTCATTGGCGATTGTCACCGTCACAGGTTTCTTAGACCAGCCCTCTTCAATCAGCGGCACAAAAAGCGGACAAGCTTGGCCAATGACTTTTATTGTCGAATCTAACCGTGCGATTTCCTGCGGATAAGCGTAACTGTTGATCGTCGCGGGTGTCGCAATAATGCCAATTCTTTTATTTTTAGTGGCTTTCGCAGCGGCGCGACAGCCCGGCTCAATGACGCCAATAATCGGCAGATCAAAAGTTTCGTGCAAAGTGGCCAAGGCATGACTCGACGAGGAATTACACGCAACGACAATCATTTTGACTTGTCGCTTTAAAAGCAAGGCTACGTTTTCTTTCGAAAAACGGATAATCGATTCCCGTGACTTTGTCCCATAAGGAACGCGTGCAGTATCGCCAAAATACACGATGTCTTCCTGAGGCATTCGGCGCATCAGCGCTTTGACAACCGTCAAGCCGCCTAAGCCCGAATCAAAAACGCCGATCGCTTGGTTTTTATTTTTTATACTCAACATAAAAGTTTTTCCAGCCTCCAGCCTCCAGCCTCCAGCGTCTAACATCCTGTTTAACGTGCCGAAAAACTCGCCACACTTGCCGCAACTCCGTCGGCAATCTTTTGACGGTACTCAGCCTTTCGCAGCAACATTTCTTCTTGAGTATTCGATAAAAACCCGACTTCGACTAAAACAGCCGGAATCAAAGTGTTACGCAAAACATGAAACCCCGCACGTTTAACCCCTCGGCTGACCACATTTGCCCCCAAACTTGTTCCTTTATTAACGTACGCCGCCAAAAGCTGGGACTCGGCCATTTTATAGTTATAAAGCATGTCGGCAATAATCGACTCAAGACTTGCATCATTGTTTTTCATCGTTAGACTTTTTGCCAAAACACGCTGGTTTTTAAGACGCTGCGGGTCACGCTTTTCGGCGCTGTTCAAATCCCTTAGCGCATAAACTTCAATCCCATCGACATTGCGTGTCGGACTGGAATTCGCATGGATGCTGACAAAAATATCTGCCTTGGCGCGAGTGGCGATTTCGGTGCGCTCCTCGAGCGAAATAAAAACATCTCGATCGCGCGTCATCGTGACTTTAAAACCCTTGTCTTCCAAGTTTTGTTTTAAACGCCGTGCGATATCAAGCGTAATATCTTTTTCTTCTGTCCCGTTTCGACTCCTGGCTCCCGGGTCCTTGCCGCCATGCCCGGCATCGACAACGATATGATAACCCTGCCGGCCTGCAATGGAGGAACCGACAACACGCAAAATAACTTTGGGCAGAAAATCTTCCGGAACAATCACTCTGCCCTGTTCCCGACGCAAAACGTCACTTAAAAAAACTTTTTGACCCTCAACAACAACGATGTTGCTGCCGACTAAAGCTTTCGCTTCACGGCCAGCGGCCCGAAGGTTCACAACCTGCGAAACATTGTCAAAATACCATTGAATATTGTATTGTTCACAAAGGACTTTTAAATCACGCGAAACCCCTGGAGTCACAGAAACAGTTTCGCAACCTGCGGCCCAGACCATCAAAACACCAACAAAAGAATAAAATAGGAATTTTTTAAACATAATGAAAATTTGCCTTCGGCTAGTGCAAAATCCGGGTTTATTATAACAGCATTTACCAAAAAGCAAGTGCCCCAAAAACATTCTTCAAATTGTTGTTTTCAAACAATTTCGAAAATGGTATCCAACGATTCCTAGAGCTACGCCGACATTTAAAGAATTCTTATGTCCAGCCATTTCGATTTCAACAGACGCATCAGCTAAATCGACGAGCTGATCGGATACCCCCTCTATTTCATTACCAAGAATCAGACACACCGGCGCCGTCGGCAAAAAATCATGGTACGAAACACTGCTGTCGGTCTGTTCTACAAGGACAATTTGATAACCGTTTTTTTTAAGGTCCCTTACGACCGAAACGGCATCATACGCATGGCTCCAGGGCACGCGCATTTCTGCGCCGAGTGCGGTTTTTGTAATTTGTGAATCCGGCGGATACCCGGTAATGCCGCAAAGCCAGATTTTTTCAACACCAATCCCGTCGGCCGTGCGAAAAACAGAACCGACATTATGCAGACTACGAATATCATTAAGAAGAACCGTAAACCCCAGAGGTTTCTGAGGATTAGCTTGTTGACGGCTGACAATCTCTTCGTGAGTTAATTTTCTCATACAGAAAAAGGGGGATGGCTTAAAACAGCCATCCCCCGGTGCGAACATCTGACAATTATTTAACAGAATCAATATACGAGATAAGGTCAATCAATTTTTTCGAATAACCCCATTCATTGTCATACCAGGCAACAACTTTGACGAAGGTATCGTTTAAAGCAATGCCGGCGTTAGCGTCAAAAATCGACGTACGCGCATCGCCTAAAAAGTCGGTCGAAACAACCTCATCTTCCGTGTAACCTAAAATACCTTTTAATTCGCCTTCGGAAGCTTTTTTCATCGCATCCTTAATCGCATCCCAGCTGGCCGGCTTAGCTAATTTAGCGGTCAAATCCACGACAGAAACGTCGGGAGTTGGAACGCGAAAGGCCATACCCGTCAACTTGCCGTTTAAGACAGGAATAACTTTTCCGACGGCCTTGGCCGCACCGGTTGAGGAGGGGATGATATTTTGGAACGCACCCCGTCCGCCGCGCCAATCTTTTTTCGACGGGCCGTCAACGGTTTTTTGTGTAGCTGTGACAGCGTGACACGTTGTCATAAGCGCTTCGACAATGCCCCAATTATCATTTAAAACTTTCGCCACCGGCGCCAAACAGTTGGTCGTGCAAGAGGCGTTCGAAATAATGTGCATATCGTTTTTGTAAGTCTTATGATTAACACCCATAACGAACATCGGGGCATCTTTTGACGGAGCGGAAATAATGACTTTTTTAGCCCCGGCGGTCAAATGCGTTTTGGCCTTGTCCATATCGGTAAAAAGACCCGTCGATTCAATGACATAATCCGCGCCGATTTCATTCCACTTTAAGGTTGTCGGATCCATCGCTGCGGTCATCCGGATTGTTTTACCGTTGACGATAAGGTTTGTGCCTTCGACCTTGATGTCCCCGCAAAATGCACCATGCGTAGAATCATACTTGAGCATATACGCCAAATACTCCGGCTCAAAAAGATCGTTAATCCCGACGATCTCAATATTTTTGTTTTCGGCGGCGGCACGAAACGCCAAACGCCCAATACGCCCAAACCCATTAATCCCAACTTTTACGACTGACATGACTGCTCCTTTTTGTTAATGTTACTTTTTGTTAATGAAATTTTTATGTTTAAGAACGAGACTTAAGAAATCGCGCCGCGCAAATGCTCGGCGGCAACCGATGGGGCGGTGCGGACAACATAAAAACCGGTCCCCCACTCAAACCCGGCAACGCGGGTCAACTGCGGAACAATTTCAATATGCCAATGATAGCTCTGCGGATTTTCGTAATCCACAGGAGTGACGTGCAAATAAAAATTATAAGAAGGATCCGATAAACAAACCTTTATCCGCAACAGAACACTTTTGAGAATTTCCGCCAATTCCCGTCGCTCTTTGTCTTGCAAAGTGACAAAGTCGCAACCATGGTCTTTGGGGAAAATCCAGCTTTCAAACGGAAAGCGCGGGACAAACGGGCAAAAACTGATAAACCCGTCATTGCTGGTAATAATCCGTCGCTGGTCCTGATACTCTTGCTGTATCATATCGCAAAACACACAACGCCCGCGAAAATCGTAATACTGTTTTGCGCCTTCCAATTCTTCGGCGACATATTTGGGCACCATCGGCAAAGCAATAATCTGGCTGTGCGCATGCTCAACAGAGGCGCCGGCCGATTGGCCATAATTTTTAAAGATCATAATGTACTTAAAACGTTTATCTCTAGCCAAGCTCGCTGAGCGGCTTTGATAAAGCTTAAGGACATTGACGACTTCATCAACGGAATAATCCGCAAAATTTTTTGCGTGCTCTGGCGTTTCGATCAAAACCTCATGAGCTCCTACGCCATTGCTCATATCATAAAGCCCTACGCCCCGACGGCCCAAATCGCCTTCAATACGCAGTGCCGGAAATTTATTGGGGACAACACGCGCCTGCCAGCCTATCGCATTGGGCGCATACACGCCCGGCCGAATTGCGTCGACTTCCGGTGGAGTTTGCGCTTCACGGCCTGCACAAAACTGACAAACCGCCGCCTGCTTAATAACATGCGGCTCTTTTTCATAATCCGCAGGGCCCAAAGACTTTTCGCGCTGTTCGACAATCACCCAACGGCCAATAACCGGATCTCTCCTTACTTCTGACATTAAACTTTGACCTCCCGCAAAAAGTCCGCAACACTTTCCGGTGGAATCGAAGAAATATAAAATCCGGAACCCCGCTCAAAACCGGCCACACGCGTTAATCTCGGCAAAAGTTCGATATGCCAATGATAATCCTCAGCCAATGTTTTCCACTTCGTAGATTTTTCCCCATGACGAAATGGCGCAGAATGAATGACATAATTATACGCCGGGTCATCCAATCCTTTTTTTAATTTCATCAAAAGGACTTTGATCAACCCCGCTAAATCATGCTCATGTCCGAGAACACCTTTGCCAAAATCGCAATGATGCTTCTTGGGAAGAATCCAAATTTCAAAAATAAAACGCGGCGCAAACGGTGTCATCGCCACAAAATGTTCGCTCTCGGCAATGATGCGGACCTTAGCTTCAAGCTCCTGGGCAATCATGTCGCAATACAGACAGCGTTCGCGGTAATTATAATATTTTTTGGCTCCGGCAAGTTTTTCTTTGGCGCTAAAAGGAATAACCGACGTAGAAATGATCTGCGAACGCGAATGCCCAATGCGACGAGAACCTGCCGCCCAGCCGTAATTTTTGTAAGCAATGACATATTGAAAATTGGCGTTTTTTTCAAGTTCATTGTAACGGACAGCGTAGGTTTCAAAAACCATGCGAATTTGTTCCTGGCTTAAATCCGCCATGTTGGCAATATGTTCCGGCGTTTCAATGACCACCTCATGGCTGCCGTAATCATTGACCACATCATAAAGACCGTGACCTTTTCGGCTAAACTTTCCATGGGTCGACAAAAGAGGCGTACCGCTTTCGACAACACGGACTTTCCACGGGCCGCCTGGCTGAGGATACACTGCATAAATTTCTTTTTCCTGATTGTCACAGAACGAACAATGCCCCGAATCAAAAGTATTCTTTTGGGAATCGATAAAAACACCAGGCCGTCTTGCTCTTTCAGTAGCAATAATGACCCAACGCCCGATAACCGGATCTTTACGTAGTTCTGGCATATATATTTAAAAAACGATTAAACACCCACCAATTTATTAATCAAGAAGAGCGATTATAGCATAATGACAACGACGTGCAAATTATTCTCCACTTTCCTACTTTTCTATTTTGCGGCAGAACTTAAAGCATTTTCAATCGCTGCCAATATTGTTTGCGTCTCATACGGTTTTGTAAAGTACGCTGTTACTCCTTCAACTTTAAACAAAGAATCCAAATTTGCGTGCGCTGTTAATACGATAACCGGAATTTTGGCATTTTCTTTTTTGGTGCGCATTTCCTTAATAAAGGTATACCCGTCGAGCTTTGGCATTTTAATATCAAGGATAATCAAGTCTGGCTTGCTTTCCTCGACTTTTTTTAGCCCCTCTTCTCCGTCAGACGCTTCCAAAACTTCATAATGGTGATGTTCCAAGCGTTGTTTGAGTATTGTCAATAAGTCGAGTTCATCTTCAACAATCAAAATCTTTTTCATCGCGCCTCCATTGTTGTGCAACAAATTCTGCAAAAGCTTTAACAAACTCTTTAATTCTACTTCAGAGACAAAAAAAACAAAGTTGATTCATGCTTTTTTTAAAAAAGCATTCTATATTTTTCTTGTGATTAAATAGGAAGACGGCTACAATGCCTCGTTAATATTTAAACCGAGGTTTTCTTATGCCAAAAATAATTCTTGTTGTCGATGATGAACCTGACCTAAGCCATGTCATTGTTGAGCGTCTTAAAAATGCCGGCTATGATGTTTCGTCCGCCCCCAACGGCCGTATCGCATTAGAACAAATTAAAACCATGAAACCAGATTTAATTATTACCGACGTTCTGATGCCGGAATTAGACGGCTTTGGTCTTTTTAAAGCTCTTCAACAGAACGCGGCCACCGCAAAAATCCCTGTGATTGTTTTGACGGCGCGGGGAAAAATGTCAGATACGTTTACCTCGATGGGCGTTGCGGATTTTCTTGCAAAGCCGTTTGATGCGCAAACATTGCTGGCTACCGTCAATAAACATCTTGCTACCAGTGCACCTGTCACCTCGGGGCCGACTATCGCCAAACCATTAACAAAAAGCAAAAAAATTTTCATTGCCGGCGTCGAAGATCGCGTTATACAAGAAATCTCCAAACACCTCCAAGAACAAGATTATACTGTCGAAACAACGGCGGATTGCCTCCAAATTCTTCCCAAAATTGGAGCATTTCTGCCAAATGTCTTCTTGCTGGAAATACCTTTGGAAAACATTGCCGTCAAAGATATCGTCAACATTGTCCGCGGTCTTCCTAAACTTGAAAAAATCCCTATCTTCCTTTACAGTTATCAAGAAACCGTCGAAGGCGGGACAGACGACACAAGACAAAAAGCTATCAGCATTGATACCGCAAAACAAGAATGTATTGATGCCGGAGCAACGGCATATGTCGGAAGTTATAATGACGGAAATTTTGTTAGATCGTTGAGTAAACTTTTATAACGGCTTACAATCCCAGCAAATTAAATTTTTGCCCGACGTTTTGTTTTAAAGCGCTGCGATAAACCAGATCCGCAACCGCCAAATCCTGTATCGCCAAACCTGTTGAATCAAAAACCGTAATTTCCTGCTGAGAACTGCGGCCCTTTTTATTGCCGCAAACAATCTGGCCTAACTGCGCATAAATATCTTTTTGGCTCAGATTTCCTTTTGAAACCGGCACATTGATTTCTCCGCTATGGCTGGCTTGACGATAATCATCGACGACAACTTTAGCATTTTTCAAAATCAAAGGATCCAGTTCCTGTTTACCGGCGGCATCTGCGCCAATGGCATTAATATGCGTGCCGTTTTTGATCCATGAGCGCTGGACAATCGGCTTTCGGGAAGGGGTTGTCGTTACCACAATATCACAATCGCCGACGCAGTCTTTAACCGTCGAGCAAACGCTCATCGTCTCGCCGGGACGCTGCATCTGTTTTACAAAATTTTGGGCAAGGCTTGTTTCTTTGCCCCAGACTTTAACGCTTTTGATTTTAAAAATTTCTCGCAAAGCCAAAAGCTGTGTCTTAGCCTGCACCCCGCAACCGACTAAGCCGACTATTTGACTTTTTTGAAAAGCAAGATACTTTGCCGCAACACCACCGGCGGCGCCGGTACGGATACTCGTCAAAGCCGTTGCATCCATAATGCTCAAAGGAAATCCGGTTTTAGGATCATTCAAAATGATGACCGCCATCACCGATGGAAAACCATATGTGGCATTATTCGCATGCGTATTGACCCATTTAAGAGAACATTTCCCGATCCCTTGGGCATAGGCCGGCATCGCACGAAAATCCCCGCCAAACTGCGGCAAATCCAAATAGATCTTTGGCGGCATAAGCGTACGCCCAAGACCATGCTGCCCAAAAACTTTTTCAACAGCACGGATTGCAGATTTCATGTCGATAAGTGTCTCAACACTCTTGCGGTCAAGAATGAGCGTCGTCGGATTTTTCATCAGCTAGTACTGTGTAATCTTAATTGTTAATAGTTGTGCACAGTACAAAAGTGCACTTTTTCTGAAATTAGGCCATTTAAAATTAAATTGACAGTGCACTAGTCCACCCGCTTGGTAATCTCGACTAAATGATACCCAAACTGTGTTTTGACCGGCCCGTGAACTTTGCCGACCTCGCCGCTAAAAACCACCTTGTCAAATTCCGGCACCATTTGTCCGGGGCCAAATTCGCCTAAAGCGCCGCCTTGTTTTCCCGACGGGCATTGCGAATGCGCCTTTGCAACAGCCGCAAAATCTTTGCCACCTTCAATTTCACTCTTTAATTTAATGCACTCTGCCTGACTGGCGACAAGAATATGCCGCGCGCTTGCTCTGGCCATAAAATCTCCTTTAGTTATTACTTTCTTTTTGGGGTTTGCTTAACTTGTTTAGTTTGCTTGGCTTGCTTTGCTTTCTTTGCAGCTTGACGACGCAAACGAAGATTATCAGCCATACGCTTCTTAGCTGCGATCCCTTCTTGCGTGGCGAAATACTCTTGCATAATAATTTTCTTACATGGACGGCAATAATGCGTTAATCCGTCGCGACTTTTGGCATTTTTGACAAACTGATCCAAGGACTTTCTGTTGCGACAGCGTGAACATCTTTTGGTGCTCATAACGCCTCCTTTGTCAATGAACAAACGTTAACTTTTTAAAAATTGGGTCGATACCTATCCGGCGCACCATTGACCGCTTTTAAAAAAGCCGGAAAACTGCGCGAAGGAATGACCATTTCTGTGACCTTTTCGTGCGTGACATCTTCAAAAATCATCGTCATGCCCTTGCGTCCGTCATCGTCGGTATAATGTTTGATGTAAACACTAAAATGCGAACCCAAATAATCCCACTCAATCAAATTATTGACCTGCGCCATAGCTTGCCTTAGTCTCTGCTGCGAAGCTTGGAAAGCAAGCGCAAAATTTCCATATATAACCAGATCAAGGTCACCATCAAGCCAAAAGCGCCGTACCATTCCATATACTTGGGCGCGCCTGATTGCGCTCCTTTTTCGATGAAATCAAAATCAAGAACAAGGTTAAGCGCCGCAACAACGACAACGATAAGGCTAAACCCAATCCCCAACAAGCTGTTGCTGCCAATGATAGAAACATTGACGTTAAAAAGACTTAAAATCCATGTTGCAAAATAAAACACCGCAATCCCGCCGGTAGCTGCAAAAATTCCCATACGGAAATTATCGGTGACCTTGATAAGACCGCTTTTATAAACCGCCAGCAGGGCAAACATCGTGCCAAAAGTCAAGCCCACCGCCTGGATCACGATGCCCGGATAAGCCTTTTCAAACATCGAAGACAAACCGCCTAAAATAACCCCCTGGACTAAGGCATACACCGGCGAGGTAAACATCGCCCATTCTTTTTTAAAAACCGTGACGAGCGCAACGATAACACCGACAATCATCGCCGGAAGAAAAAACATGGCCAATTTTGCCGGATTGCTCCAGACCCACGACGCACTCAAAAGGATAAGGCCCAAAAGCAAAAACGCTTTATTGGTCGTTCCTTGAATCGTCATGGCATTGCTTTGATCATACGTTGCCACATTGTTAAACGTATTGTCATTGAGAACCGGATTTCCTGTGCGCATCATTTTGACTCTCCTTTTGTTAGATAATAAAGTTTTTTCATTAAAAAATTCTTAATCGCGGTGATTCATTATATTTAACATCAGCTATACTCTGACTTTGTTGACGGAAAAAAAGCGCCCGTTTCTGATCACCTAATTTTTCTAAACAAACCGAAATAAAATATGCGCTTAAACTATAACCTTTTTTTAATCGGTCATTTAAATAAGAATTTTGCGCTCGAGCTTTATAGATAATATAAACGAAATTTCTAAATTTGCGCAAAGAAATAATATTGTCTGTAGGATTCGTTGTCAACGCCTTTTCAAATCCCTTAAACGCCTCTTGATAGCGCCCGGCCTCAAAATCCAAAACCGCAAGATCGTATTGAAACGCAAAAAATGTCGGATTCAAACGCAGCGCCTCTTGATAAGCATCCCTGGCTTTCTGTTTTTCGCCAAGATGATATTGGCAAAAACCGACAAGCGCATAAGCGTCCGCCGACAAACGGTTGTCTTTAACGAGCATTTGAAAATATTGCAAATATTTTTTAAGCTCGTCTTTAGATATTAAACCCGCCGCATCTTCTGCAGCCAAAAGATCCACAAAAGCAAAGTCCTCTCGCAGGCGATCAAGCCGGACTTTCTTTTGCTGCCGAAAATCCAAAAAGACACTTGCCGCCAAAGAAAGCACGATAAATCCAATGAGAAAATGTTGTAATGCAAAATTTGGGATTAATTTATTTCGTTTCATGACGCCTCGAATTTTCTTTTATATAAAAATAAATCAGTCCCAAAAACAAAGCAATCGCGGCGAGACTTACCAACAGGCCGAGATTCCATAGTGCCGGGCGATATTTAAGCTCAATCTGATGCTCTCCCTTATCTAGCGCAAATCCTAAAAAAATATAATTCGCTGGAAAAATCGGTTTCACATGACCATCGACTCTTAACTGCCAACCTTTCTGATAAATTTCGGGCAAAAGGACAAAAACATCATCCGCGGCATTGACCTTAAAAGTCCAAAAATCAGGCCTTTGTCTTTTAAAATGCCCGTACGTCGTTTGCTTTAAATCCCTCGGCTGCGCTAAAGCATCAGGCCGATAGACAGCCGAATCTTCTGCCGTCATATAAATAATCCCATCATAAGGCCGGTCAAAAGCCTCAATGACTTCGCGAAATGAGACAACCTTGATCTCTCTGGCAAACTTGACAAGTTCAACGGGCGCATCGCGCGTCCAAACATCATATTTTGCCCCGTCAACGACTTTTGAAAAACCCGGCCACGGCAAATTCATCCCTTTGCCCACCGTTGTAAACTCAACAGGAAAATGCGTTACTAATGCCGGCGGCGTTGCCTTCAGGCAATACTTAAAAGCCGGCGCATTTTTAACCCAATATATTTGAGAATGATACGCATTTAAGAAATTGCTGAAACGTTTTGGCGGAATATTCAAAAACCCATTAACGCCATCGACGTCAAAAAGCAAATCATAATTATGCACCATCGTCTGATATTGATAGGCTTCTTCCTGCGGGTCAACATAAGCCATATAATAACGATGTTTGCTTTTTTGATAATAAAGATGTTCTGGCGTTGTCAAATTAAAATCCCCGACATTCGTCCTCTGGCCTTTTTCACCCCACACATAACTGGTCCGCAATAAAGAACCGCCTAAAAAAATCAAACAAACACTTAAAATGACAGACTGTAAAAATTTCCAGCGCCGCAAAGAAAATCCTAATAAGAACACAACAACGATCGCCGCATATCTTTGGCTAAAGTGAATTTGAACGATTTGAACGTATTGTTTTTGAAAAATCTGATTAAGCCACAAAGGCGCGAACAAATAAACTTCGGCAAAAATAAAAAACAACAATAAAACAATTTTTTTCCAATGGTTTGGTACCGATTCTGGCTTTTGTATAAACGTGTCAATGCTCAAAAGAACAACTAAAAATAAAACCAAAACCATATCGATCAAAAATCCACAATAACCAAACGTAAACATTCGCAAAGGGTTAAACACTCGCTCAAAAAATGGATGCCCCTGGCTTAAAAATCCGGCAACCGGCGGTATCAAGAAAAAAACCAAGGTAGCTAAACTGACATTCAACAAAGCTTTATTTTTTAAACACAACTGGCAGAATGCTTTCCAATCCACAATCAACTTGCCGCAAGCAAAAATCATCAACGCCCAAAAAGCCCTCACCCCTTGATCGCCGTCAAAAAATACAGACTTGGTAAAAATACTAAAAATCGAGTTGTCCCCTTTATAGCCATTACCAAAAAGCGGGAAATTATTAATCGGATATTCACCTAAGGTGCGTATCGATTCCCCAAACGTATACGTCAGCGTCGGAATAATTTGCACGCCGGCAATTGAAAAAGAAAAAAAGACAAAAATAAAACAACTGGTAACAGCCAGAAGACTTTTGCTAATCCAAGACTTTTTTTCAACAAAAAACATCGCATCAAGAACAAGCAAGATCAACGTCCAAATGATCATTTGCGCAAATTGCCCCGCCCCGCCTCCTAAAAAAATCAAGGCCATAAAAACCCCTAAAACGCTGCTGCGCAAATAAATATGTTTCCGAAATAATCTTGTATAGCAAAACACCATAAAAGGGAAAAAGGCACAGGCCCACAAAAAGAAAGGATGATGCAAAATTCCTACATACCGCGTAAAAACAAAACCCATATAGGCGAGTGCGCCAAAACACACAAGTGAATAACCCAAACGCAAATGCTCCCTAAGCAACAGCGCCATAGCTGCTAAGCCAATAAAATACGGCTCAACCATTTTGAAAATATAAAACTGGTCATAACTTAAGAATTTTGCGGCAATATTCAAGGGAACCAAAAGTGGATAAAATCCTGACGAATACAAACAAAAACCCCCGCCGACAGACCGCGTCCAAAAAGAAAACTCGCCTGCTTTCCACTGCCGCGCAATATCCATCAAAACACCCCAATAATGGTCACTTAACTCATTGAGCGGCGTGCCATAGGGAGGCAACTGTGAAATGCTCCATAAATAAACACAAGCTAATAAAGGGAAGGTCACGACAAAAAGGACGTCGAGAAATTTTACATGAAATTTTTTCATCATTTTAAGCCAACAACTGCCTGATTGACGAATCATTAAAGTCTCAAAGGATCGTATTTTAACACAAATACGCCGCTATTCTTTTTTTTCTTAAAATTAAAATACTTGCCTCGCTCTTAAGTCGTTGCCCTACTTAGCTATAAATCAAAAGAAAGCCCTTGCCCGAATACAGACGCATCCGTTACTTCACGCGAATTTATGTGGCATAATTAAAGCGGAAGGGGTGTTTAAAGAGGCTTGGCCCCTTAAGCTAAAAACCGTACCAAGGCATCAAAGGAGTGCCTAAAAGACTATGAAACGCTTACTGGGAAGTAAATATCTGCTGGTTTTGGTTTCCTTGCTCTGGGCAAATCCAAGAGCGTGGGGCGATACTTTGGAATTTGGCAATGGCCAAACCATGCAAACCGAAGAAATCAACCCAGCGGAAACCATTAAAAACTTCCAGTACGGCCTTGTCCGAGTCAATTACACCTCGGCCGCTGTCAAAAGTCTAAAAATCAATGGCGAGGAAAGCTATAAAATTTTGCCAGGAGATTTATTTGTAAGCGACGCGCATGCTTCTGCTTCTTCTCTGGATAAAAACATTTTTACAGCTGGACGTTTTGCCCATGAAGCTTTACGCAGCGCAATGCGCTTTGAAGATGTTCGCCCCTTTATCACTCAGCAAGCGTATGAAAATTTAGTCAGCAAACGCAACGACGGTTCCAAAGAACTCCTTATCTTGCAGATCTTGCGAACGACCATTCCAGACCAAATTGAAATTGTCCAAACACAAATCAAAGATGATACGGCGCAAGCTGTTGCGCGTGGAAAAATCAACGGCCAAGACTTTTGGGGGACACTGACTTTGGAGCGGCAAGACGGGAAATGGAAATTAGCCCAAGAAACATGGTACGGAAACGAAAGCAAACCTGTCTTTGTCAAAAATATCCGGACTGCCGATGATTTTTTAAACCAAATCAATGATCAGCCGGACAAAAATTTTGTCAAATGGGTGGATTCCGCCGGCCGACCTAAAAGTACGCTGCCTCTAGAATATGGAAAAATCAGAACTCCCAAAAACTCTTTCTGTTTCTTTTTCTTTTTGAATCCTCAAAAACATGAAAAAAAAGATGCCAGTGATACGATTCCATTAGTCTCGGCTATTCCTTCTCCTGATATGCACATCGTCTGGCCGTCAGGGTTGCGTCATGATCCCAAAGTTTATGAAGGCAACAATTCAGATGGCTTTGATGTTTCGGTCGCAGCAGACAAAGACGGGTATTATCCCAACAAAATGAATTTGCGCCTGCCCAGCGGCAAACCCCGCGAAGTGTATGTCGGTTTTCTCATGGCATTTTAATTTCAAATTATTTGAAGACTTTATCGAGTATCCCACCGATGATTTGCTCGCCGGGCGACTCTTGGCGCGGCATGGCGGGGTCTTGACCTTGCTCTTGATTTTGAGAATCGCGGGGAATTCCTAAAGCTTTGTCTAAAATCTTGCCCAACTCTTTTTTGCCTTCATTGCGCGCCGCATTTTTGCCAAGATCAAGAGCCGATTGCATGACGGAAATAACCGGCATTTGGCTGCCCTTGCCGCTGATATGCACCGGCAAACTGATATTGTTATCCGCATCGTATAAGTAGGTCAATTCTTCTGTTGATTGGCCCATGATCGCCGAGAGCTCTTGGGTAATCTTAAAGGCGCCATCAAGCGTGTAAGCCTGTTCAAAGTTGACGCTCGATTTTCCCTCAAAAACAAACTCATCGGCCTTAACCGCAATCGGGTCCACGAGGATATTTCCGCCGTTCAAATTAAACGAACCGGAAACTTCATTAATCCCGGTATCTTTATCGTCGAGCTTGGCCTTATAATTTTCGGGCAGTTTAGCTTTAAGACGAGCGGCCAAATCTGGAATAAAAGAAATTTTATCAAGAACCGTTTTAAGAACATTCAAATCCTTTAACTTGGCTTGCTTGACTTCAAAACTCCCATCCGCTGCCATCGATTTGATATCGGCACCCTGGCCCTTGGCTTTGAAGTTTGCAAACACTACCCCCTCAACCTTGACGGGGGCTTGCGTTTGATCAAGAATTTCGGAAAGTTCAAGGCCTTTGATTTGCGTCGTCAGATCAAAATTTTGTTGCCGCATATATTCGATAACATCAATCTTAGAAATAATCTGCCCTTGGCCGACATTGACTACAAGCTCATCGGTCAAAATTTGGTTTTCTGTCACTTTAAATTTTACTTCAACACCGCTTATCGGCACGAGAAGTTCTTTGAGTTTGACTTCCCAATTCTTGAGTGTAACATCACTCGCCAAATCCAAAAGTCCGCCGGACCCGACGCTGGCATGAGCAATCACAACCTCAAGTTCGCCTTTAATTTTTTCGGGCAGCGACACATCTTTAAGGGAAACGATCTTTGTTTTGATCTGTTCCAACGACATTTTTTCAAAATCCGTCTTAAACGTTGCCTGTGTTATGCTCACTTTTTGCGCCGACGTATCCAGCAGAACTTGCCCTTTGAACGAAAGATTTGGCTCATCGCTTTCATAGCCCAGCGTGGCCTCGACGGCAAATGGCTTGACCAGAGAAAAATCCATGATTTTGACATTGACCTGGTCTGCTGCAAGTGAAACTCCCGGAGCAAGTTCATTAACGACAAGCTTACCGTTTTGCCACTTTAAGTCGACGTTCATTTCGCCTAACCCTTTGGGCGAAGCATTAAGGTCATTGATCTGCGCCTGAAAAACACCAGCCAGCGTTTGCGGAAAAACAATATTAGCCGGCACCAACCCTGACGTTTTAAACCGCTCTAGATCAAAACTGTTGGTATTAAATTCGGCAATCCCATTTTTAATGGATACGGTTTGCGTACTTGCATCCAACGCAACAGCGCCGGAAAAAGAAACGTTTTGAGATTCACTTAAATAGGCACTTTTGACTGAAACGCTAAACTGTTTGCCAATGGAAAAATTTTCGATTTTTACATCCGTTTTTGCCAAAGCCACCGATGCGCCGGGCAGAATATCTTTCAACAAAATCGTGCCATCCTCCCAGTTTAAGTCCAAGAGAATACTCTGCAATCCAGCTGGCGAAACAAGCGCTTCTTTAATGCTGACTTTAAATTTTCCGGACAAATCTTCCGGCAAAGAGACATCTTTGAGAGCAACCAGCGCTGACTTGATTTTTGCAAGCGGCCAGAGGGCAAGGTCCGTCAAAAATTCTAGGTCGGTAATCTGCGCTTGCATTTTTTGGGAATCAAACAAAACTTTGGCACTCAAATCAAAATTCGTTTGGTCCTGATATAACGCCGCCTTGATGTTCAAATCCGACGGCAGGGCATTATCCAATGAAAAATTCTCTAAAGCGATATTCAATCGCCGCGCTTCCAGAGAAACCCCAGCAACAACTTGATCAGCGACAACTCTGGCGTTGGTCAAATAAATATCTGTATTAAATTTTTCAACGCCTTTGGGAGAAAGCTGCATCTGATGGATTTTAAATTTTAGCTGTCCGTCGAGGATTCGCGGAAAAGCCACTTGCGCTAACATCGGCAGAGCTTTTAACTTCTCCAGCGGCAGTTGACTTAAATTAACACCTAAATCAATTTCTGAAAGTACCAGCTGTGTTTTGGCTAAGTCCAGCTGGATCTTGGCGCTCAGCGTAAAA
Organism: uncultured Planctomycetales bacterium; assembly: GCA_964474085.1. Taxonomy (GTDB): domain Bacteria; phylum Omnitrophota; class Gorgyraeia; order Zapsychrales; family JANLHA01; genus JADLGJ01. The sequence goes on along the minus strand of CAYYRJ010000005.1, from coordinate 16,524 downwards.
TTCTTTTGGTCGGACAAAACAGCCGCATCCAGAAGGACATCAAAAGGTTTTGTGAGAGAAAATTCTTTAACCTCCAAAGTCGCCTGCGCAACGTCAAGCTTAAGCTCTGGCACAACAGTTTGGTCAATAAGAGAAACTTGGGCATTTTCAATTTTTAAAGAATTAATTAAAATTACCGGAATCGCCGACGAGGGGGCAAGTGCTGGGGATTGCGGGGCATCTTGCTTGGTCGCCATGCTTTGAAAATTCAAAAGACCCTTGGAATTACGGATAATCGAAACCTGCGGAGAATCGATGAGAATGCCGGGCACCGATATCTGGCGCGTCGTCAAAAAAGCTACCAGATCAACCCCAAGATCGATTTGTTTAACCGTCACAAAATTTCCATTGCCAAAATCCGGGTTCTCGGCAATTGAAAAATCAGTCAGATGAAACCGCACACCTTTTTCCATCGAGACAGCAAGCTCAATATCGTTAAAATTTACAGCACGCCCCAAAGCATTGGTCGCCGAAGCGATAATTTGTGGTTTATATTTTTTAATGTCAAACGTCTTTAAAAAAATCAGCCCCGCAAACAGCGCAAAGATGATTAAAATGAAAACACTAAAGGCAAAAATCCCAAAAATCTGAAAAAACTTTTTCATAACCGCTTATTCCTTCTGTTGGTCCAAGGCCGTTAAGGTGAAAATCAACGGCACAAATCCCAAACTTGCCTGTTGTTCTTGATTATTGACAATACGCACACGACGAGGATCGACATGTTCTTTAAGCAATGCCTCATAAACAACCTTGGCCCGACCAGAGGCCAATTCGTTTAAAGCAGACTTGTCAGGGAAAGCATCTTCACTTAATTGCCGGCGGATTTCGGGATTAAGCTTTTCGTAATCATACCCGCCTTTGATTTTAAAATGCTTGGTTAACTTCCACAATTGCCTGATCCCATAATGGCGCTGATACAACGTCTGCAAAATCCAATATTCGCTGCGGCTGGTTTCTTTGTGCAAAGCCTCATATTCTTTTAAAAAACGGCCTGTTTTGATAGCTTTCCAGTCGAGTGTTATATCGTAACTACCGTTTATTTCTAAAAGCAATTTGGGCCGCTGTTTCAAAGCTTGGGCCAAGGAAACAATCTTCTGCTGCTCCTGCGACGACAAATCAACCTCCCCGGGCAAAAACTTAACCGAGCCTAATTCTTGGCTGCCAGCTTGCGAACCAATCAAAGACCCTAACATCGAAAAAGGAGCAGTCGTTAACTTAATAAAAAAATTGCGCGCAGTTTGTCCAATCAAATGCGTGTATGTAAACTTTGGATCACTCAAGTCGCCCGTAACCGGCAAAGAAATATCAATGCGGCCCTGCGAATCTTCCAGTAAAGCAACGGCCAGCCCAAAAGGCAAATTGAGCGCATCCTTACTCTCAACCTTTTGGCCAAAAGTAAAACCTTCAATCAAAAGCTTGTGGGATGCGGTCAAATGATTTTGACTGATCCGGTACGTCGTCGAAAAATCGAGTTCTCCCTCAGACAATCCACGGCCGGTATATTTTCCGACATAAGGGCCAACCACGGTAAGGGCATAATGGTCCAAGCCAAAATTCAAATCCAAGTCCAGCGGAGAAGCAAAAGGCTTAATCTGTGCCGAAGCATTGATAATCCCTCGATCATCAATCAGTGCTTTCAACGTCAAAGCCGTCATTCCCTGCGTTTGCGTTGAAAAATTTTGAACCGTCACATTAATATCGTTTAAAACTGTTTTAAAAATCGGGGCAACTGTCTTATCCTCAAAGCTGATACGCGCATCGCGGATTACAATAGCGTCGATAAAAAGAGCTGGCAAGACGGTTGGTTTTTGCTCTGCGGCTACCGGGGAAACAGCAGGGAAAAGATCGAGCAAATTGATTCGTCCGTTTTCTGACAATGTCGCGGCAACAGCAAGCCCAGATAATTCGACCGACTCGATACGATAAATTTTTTTCAACAGACTCAAGCAACTGACGTCAACACTCAAGCGGTCAAAAGCGACAAGCGCTCGGGTGGACGCATCCTGAATTTGAAAACCTTTCAACGTGACACGCCACAAAAAAGGATTAACCACGGCCGACCGAAGCTTGACGGGGACTTTAAGAAATTTCGTTGCCTGCACGCTAAGAGCCCACGGCAAAACCAACGGGATGATGACGAGGGTCCCAACAAAATAAAACAGAATAAGGCCAATCGCACACTTGGCCATCAAACCGCAGAATGACTTTAAAAATTTCATGGGGCCATTGTAGCACTCGACAAATAAGTTGTCATTATCACGAAGGATTTTTTCTCTCGGCGATATAGGCAATCTTTTTGATCATGCCGCCAAAAATATACTCATGCAAAGGCATAAGCAAATGCCAATAAATAATTCCGCCTAAACCCCGCGGAGCAAAACGCGCACAAATAGAAAGTTCGCAACTCTGCTCTGTCAACCGTAAAATCTTAAAGTCCAGCGTCGCTAAGCCAGGCAGTTTCATTTCCGCAGCTAATGAGAGTTGTTGATTTTCTTCAACACCCGTCACGCGCCAAAAATCAAGAGCATCCCCAACGGCAATCTTTTGCGAATTTTTTCGCCCACGCCGAAGTCCCACGCCGCCAACAACGCGGTCAATGAACCCACGCAAAACCCACAGCCAAGTGCCGTGATACCACCCCTGCTCTCCACCGATGCGAGAAACGACAGCCCAAACTTTTTCTGAACAAACGCCAACTTTAAGCGTCCGTTTATCTTCATAAATAGTTCCGCCCGCCCAATGAGGGTCACCCGACTGCGCCAATGAATATTGCGCAATAACCCCCGCGTCAACCCACGAGGTTTCGACATCATTATTATGTATCCGAAGCAAAGCCCGCCGTATCGCTTGACGGCAATCTAAAAGTTCTTGCACAATAATTTCGCGGATACGCGAATCTTTACAAACAACCGGATTTTTTAAACCCTCAGCTAAAGGCCGCGCAATATAACTGGGAACCGGAGTCACCAAATGAATCCACAGCGAACTTAACTGCGGCGTTAAAACGGGTACCGGAATAATCAATCGTCGAGGCAAACCGGCTTCTTCGGCATAAATTCGCATTAATTGTTGATATGAAACAACTTCCCTCCCACCGATATCAAAAGTTTCCCCGATCGTTTCATCTTTTTCTAAACAGCCATAAAGATACTCAATGACATTTTTTATCGCAATCGGCTGATTGGGCGTATTGACCCAACGGGGAGTAATCATAATCGGCAAACGATCAACCAAGTACCGTAAAATTTCAAATGAAACACTGCCAGATCCGATAATCATCGCAGCCTGCAAGACTGTCACGGGCACCAAACCGGACTTTAATATTTCAGAAACTTCATGGCGCGATTTTAAATGTTTACTTAGATCCGCAGAGTCTTCACCCAAGCCGCCCAAATAAATGATCCGCTTTAAACCACATTCTTTTGCAAGCGTAATCATATTATGCGCGGCAATGCGGTCGGCGGCCTCAAAATCCTCAGTTTGCGGATTCATTGAATGCACCAAATAATAAGCCACATCCACATCCACTAAAGCCAAACGCAAAGATTCTTGATCATGAATATCCACCTCAACGAGTTCTACGTTTGGGTGACTCGCCCAAAAACGACTACGGAGTTTTTTGATAGACCTTCCCGAGGCTTTAACATGATAACCGCCTTCTAAAAGCTTGGGCAAAAGCCGCCCGCCAACATAACCGGTAGCGCCGAGAACCAAGATTTTTTTATATTTGGAATTCATAATTATTTAGACCAAACTCTCAATTATCCATAAGCCCAATCTATTATCTTCCGCTCACCGGATTTTTGGGCCATTCTTGAAAAACATAATCCGGATGCATTAAAGCTTTGGACTGTTCTGGTTTTGCAAAAGGAAAAGTGACAACATCCCACGCCCCCGATCCCGCACGTTTAACCGTTTGAACTGTGCCCCATACAGCGCCGGAAACAAGCCAAACAATAATGTGCGGCGTTTTTTGCGCACCCTTAATCCAGTAGCTGCGCGTCTGTTTGACCACTTCAACCGGCGCTGTCAAAACATTCGTAACTCCGCGCAATAATTTTTTTGTCGGCTGATTAGCGGCCGACGCTTTCCCAACCACTAAGAACATAAACAACAAAACCAATACAATAACCTTTTTCATACGCGATCCTTTTGTAAAGATGTTACTGGAATCTTGATTTCCCAATCAATATTTATGTAATCTCCGACGATAATTCCACCTTTGTCTAAAAATTTATTCCAAATAATTCCAAAATCTTTACGTTTAATAACCCAATTTCCTTTCAAAACCATACTTTCTTTTTTTGTTTCTTTATCTGTGAATATCTCCTGTGTAAAATTTGAAAGAAATTCTTTTTTAACCCCGTGTAAATTAAGCACTCCTTTGACCTGATAACCTTTTGGATCCGCAACGATCGAGTGACTTTCAAAAATGATCTGTGGAAATTCTTTCACACTAAGAATTTGTTTCGAACGAACAATGTTATCAAGAGCTAAAAAAGACGACTGCACACTGTTAACGTCAATTTCTAAAAAAACTTCTTTGACGTCGTGTTGATCTGGATTGAAAATTAACTTGCCTTCATATTTTTTAAAATAGGCACGATAGCGACCGACAAGCGTGTATTTAACGGACGCCTGAATCTGTGAATTTTCTGGACCAAAAGGGACATTGATATCAGCCCAAGCATAAGGCAGATGGAAAAAAAGGATAAGAATAAGAGGGAATAAGCTTTTTAACACTAAATGAGTTTAACACTAAAACTTGTGGGATCAATATTGATTATCAACGGATATTTCATCTACGAGAGGATCCATGCTAAGAGAAAACTACTCAATCGCTTCCCGTGAGGCTTCCAAATATTCCCAACGCTCATAAAGTTTAAGAAGTTCCTCGCCGATAACATCGACACGGCTTTGCGCCTGGGCGACTTCTTGGGGGCCTTTTTGATAAAAAGCAATATCCGCTAAGAGCGCATACAAATTTTCTTGTTCAGCTTCGAGCTTTTGAATCTCACCCGGCAAAGTTTCAAGTTCGCGCTGTTCTTTATAGGAAAGTTTTCGGACGGTTATCGGCTTTTCTTCTTGGCGCGGACGGTCCGCTTTAAGTTTAGCGGCTGTTTTTTTCTCCTGTGCGCCTCTCTGGGATAGCCAATCGTCATAACCGCCGGCATATTCATAAATTTCGCCCGTCCCATCGAGCACGATCGTCGAGGTCACAACATTATTCAAAAAAGAGCGGTCGTGGCTGACTAAAATAAGCGTGCCGGAATACTCCATCAAAAGCTCTTCTAAAAGTTCCTGCGTTTCAATGTCCAAATCATTGGTCGGCTCGTCCATGACCAAAAAATTCGACGGGGTTGTAAAAAGCCGCGCCAAAAAAATCCGGTTGCGTTCCCCGCCGGAAAGAACTTTGACCGGCGTACGCGCCCGGTCCGGCGTAAACAAAAAGTCCTGCAAATACCCAATCACATGCCGCGGCTTACCGTTAATCGTGATCGTGTCCCCGCCTTTGGTGATGTTTTCGATAACTGTTTTTTCTTCTTCCAATTGCTGGCGCATCTGATCGTAATAGGCAATTTCCAAATTCGTCCCCAAACGGATTTTGCCTTTATCCGGCGGCAATTGTCCCAAAAGAATGCGCAGCAAAGTCGTCTTGCCCGAACCGTTGGCGCCGATCACACCGATCTTGTCTCCACGCATAATCTGTGTCGAGAAGTCCCGAATAATACATTTCTCGCCGTAGCTAAATCCTAAATTTGATGCTTTGATGACCAGATGACCCGACGCCTCTGCCTCATGCGACTGGATACGCGCTTTACCAATTTGTTGACGTTGCGCCATTTTTTCCAGACGCATACGCTCAAGCGCTTTGACGCGGCCTTCATTGCGTGTCCGACGAGCTTTAACGCCTTTGCGAATCCAAATTTCTTCTTCAGCGAGCTTTTTGTCAAACTCAAGCCTTTGCACTGCTTCGTTTTCTAAAGCCATCTGTTTGCGCTGTAAAAAAGTCTGATAATCGCAGGCCCAGCTAAAGAGTTTGCCGCGGTCAAGCTCCAAGATGCGTGTCGACAAATGCGACATAAACATCCGATCGTGCGTAACAAAAAACAGCGTGCCCGGATAATTTTTTAGAAACCCCTCGAGCCAATTGATGGTGTCGATGTCCAGATGGTTCGTTGGCTCGTCGAGCAAAAGAATGTCGGGCTTGAGGATCAGCGCTTTAGCCAACAGCGCCCGACGCTTCTGTCCGCCGGAAAGCGTTTGAAAATCTGCTTCCCCGTCTAAATGCATTTGCGTTAAAATATTTTCGACCTCGGAATTAAGGTCCCAACCGTTTATCTTGTCGATCTGTGTTTGGACACGATCCAGTTCACGCATAATCTCATCCGAATGGTCCGTGTGCATCCGATGCGTCACGTGATGATAATCGCTTAGGATTTTGGCGCGCTCGCCTAAACCGGCAAAAACAATATCAAAAACCGTTCCGTTGATATCACCCGGAACTTCCTGCGGCAAATGCGTGACCTTCACCCCTTTTTGAAAAATGATTTCACCGCCGTCAATCTCAATCTGACCGGCCATGACTTTCATCAAGGTCGTTTTGCCTGTGCCGTTTCGCCCAAGCAAAGCGATGCGTTCATTAGGCTCGACCTGCAAGCTTAATCCGTCAAAAAGTAAAGGCCCGCCGAAGGCAAGGCTGATTTCCTGTAGACTAATAAGGGCCATAAGAGTAAGGAGTGTACCACAAGAGGGAAATTTTAGCCAGCAGCGTAAATCCCAGAATTCTTTTTATCTTCTTTTTCTTTGCTGCCGATAAACAGCGGCAAGTTGGTGGGAATAATTTGTAAAATGACCGGTGAGAAACCGTCAATCTGGATATTTTGTAATTGCGTCGGGTCAAAGGGCATATCAAACTTAATTCCTTCTCCCTCTGTTTGCAAGTCCAAAGCCTTTTGGCTCATGTCGATACCGCCTAAGTTATCATGTTTTTCGGCATCTGATGTTGGCGCCGAAGCGACACCATTATTTAACGACGTCTTTCTATCTATTCGGTCATTATTTTCGTGGAGTCGACGCATAACTTCTTTCTGAGCCCATGAAAGAATTTCCGTATGCACTTTATCGATAAGATTGTCATCTTGCCTTTTAAAATCAAGGATTTCTGGGTGGAACATATCTACTCGCAACCACAAATTAGCAATCGGCAACGACCTTGGAAAATTAGGATTAAAAGAATTTTCTTTTTTTATTGCCCAAATCTTCAAATATTCATCATCCAACGCAGCAAAATAGGATTGGAAAAAAACTTTTAAAACTTCACCCGGCGATGGAACCAACATATCTAACTGTTCTGGCGATAAATTACGCATAATATCAAGAAAATTCATGATCATGTTTTCAATACCTGAAATATTCAACCGATACTTAATTAACATATCATCTGCATATCTGGGATTGCCATCCCACTGCGTTGGCAAATAAACTTCATACGGAATAAACTCTTCATTATCTGCTTCTTCACCTGCAAGAGTAATATCCTGACTATGAATAGTTTTTTTAAACCATTGAGCATTTTGTTTAACAGCTTCCGTCTGCCCCCTTTTTTTTGCTATCATTAGCATCCATTCCGATGCAGTTAAAGTTTTCTGCGGATTAAGTAAACCTAAATTACTCAATGTCTTGGATAACTTGGGTAAAAATCTTTTGAGTCCTGGATCCCCTTGGAGCATTTGCGGCAATTTAACTAATCGTTGCGGATATACAAGACGATTAAAAATTAAAACAGGATTAAGAGGACTTCCATCTCGGTTAAGAAGATCACCCGTAGGCACAAGATTTCCATCCCCATCAGGCAACTTATAAACCTGCTGATATCCAAGAAATTCAACAAACAAAGCATTGTTCTTTGCAAAACTATAGCTAGTGGCGGCTACTGCCATTTGCGCTTCTTGAAGAGTTGCTATCCCATGATGGCGTGTATTTTCAAAATATTTTGTATCCTCATACCAATGATGCGGTGGCTGTGTCTCATCTAAAAATTGACCTGCGCCCTTTATGCCCAACCAAGTGCCATCAGGTAAAGGCAAAAATACCTGCCGCCCGTTTGCAACCTGATGCCGCGGATACATTGTTTGTTCGCTGTAACGGTCAATTACTCCCACAACTATTTTCACCTGCGGATTGGTTAACAAAACATCATTTGCCACTTCTGCCGTTCCAATTTTAAAACTTCTATATTGTTTCATATAATCTAATAGAGTCTTATTGCCTATTTTTGTGTCAACAAGTTTTTGATCTGGAATTACTACTTGACCTAGACTATCATCGGGCAATATTTGCATAAAAACTGGTCGCAACGAAGGGTCATCCAACAAAACTTTCTTAACATCATCCGTAAACAAATTTAATAGAGCCGTGTATGTTGTAACATTAGGAATAATTAACTCTAAATCTTTAACATATTTTTCCCATTTATCTTCAAACTCTTCCGAAGATAATTCTTCGGCGAGCTTTATTTGATCATCAGTTTCCCCATTCGCCTTAGCGACATCTAAAACAGCTGAAGCGGTAAACAAATCACCAAGAGAGCTACTCGAAACTTTCTTTCCCAATTCTTCGCGCGATGCCTCTACAAAATCTGTCGTTTTTACAATCTCATTGCCAGCCACTACCCCACCCGAGAAGTATTTACGCGGGGTTGTTTCTTGCGTCTTTTCGTCGATTTCTTCTTTGATGTAGTTATAAACGCCTTTTTTAAAAGCAGCGAGGTATTGTTGATAGATCAGTTCCTTGTCGTTATGAGATTGCCGCGCCCCTTCGGGGCTCGTCCCACGGGGACTCACTTCGTTCGCAATGACGGAGGTGGTGTACTCGACGCCAGCGACTTTGTTGGCGCCGACGTAAATCTTGCTCAGCATGCCATCTTTGAGCTTTCTTTTAAACCACGCGGCCATGATCATCGAATGATAAATTTGGCGCAGCTTGGTAAAATTCTTGCCTTCATTGACTTCTTTTTCGATTTCCGGCAGGACGATTTCGCGGATGACCGAGGACGCAACGTCCGAGGGAATGCCGAGGCCATCCGGCCGAGGCGGACTGGAGCCAATGTCATTCCCCTTGCCCATTTTGTCATTCCCGTGAAAACGGGAATCCATTTTTTGTGATTCCATGGATCCCTGCTTTCGCAGGGATGACATATTTTTATAGTCCTCTTCCAGCATCACCTTCAAATGACTCTCGGTGATAAATGCCACGCTTCCACTTTCATACACCTTGGCATGCTCGGGCATGATCCAGACTTTATTAAACGTATCAACGGGAATATCAACGTTTCCGTATTTTTCATACGCTTTCTGATGCACCCTGTCCCAAAACTTTTTGCCCAGTTCTTGTTCAGGATAAATCAAAGATGCGGTCAATTGCTTAAGCAAATAATCCTGTGCCAAAAGGTCACGCCCCATTTCGGTTGTGCCAAATTCTTTAGGAATAATTCGATCTTTTTCGTAAGGCGAAAGATTAACCCATTGATCATCGTCGGGGACGGTCAAAGCGGTAAGAAAATACTTGATCAGAAGCTTTGCTTCGTCGCTAAGTTCCTGCCCTTGGAGTTTAGAATTTCCGGTGTCGAGAATAAAATCGAAACGAAAAGGATTGTCAGGATAAACTTTTAAGCCCTTGATCGCAATCGGCACATAACTGGGACTTACCCTCACCATAGCGCCGGGAATTGGCAAAGCAAGAACGCTCTGTGCGTAGACTGCCGACGGCGAAAGAACCTGTCCGCTTAAGAAACACAGCAGAATAAGGGCGCTTACACCTTTGCGAAATAGATTTTTATGTTTTGTATTCATAAATGGATCCCCGCTTTCGCGGGGATGACAACAAACACAGCCGGGATGACAACAAACACAGCCGGGATGACAACAAACACAGTTGACCACGAGCCAATAAACATCTTTTTGGACTCAAAAAATAACGAAAACATACAGGTTGAGAAAGTTGAATCAAGAACTTTTGATGGGTTAGGACACAGTCAAATAATACCATTTTATGACGAGAAAGGCAAAAAAATCTTAGATTGCGCCATCAGACAGAAACACCTTAAGAGCTTGCTGCCAAGGGAGAACGACCACGCCATTTTCAAGTGTGCGTGGGTTGACATCTTTGGCCGAGGCGATAAACAGCGGGACATTGGGGAATTTTTTACGAAAAGCTGTCAGCGTCGCATCGGTTATCGTTTCCGACGATGTTTTACATTCAAAAGCCATAACCGACCCGTGGGGGCCTTTGACAAAAATATCAATTTCATGCTTTCCCTCTCGCCAAAAACAAAGTTCATAAGGCTTTTCAAAATAATCCCGTAGACGCTTAAGTTCATTATAAAAAAAAGTCTCGAACAAAAAACCTTTTTCCTGTGAGGTAGGCGGATCAACCAAGCGGTTTTGCAAAGCCCGAACGACACCGCAATCAAAAAAATAAAATTTTGGCCGCGCTTTTTTGCGTTCACTGCGATCCCACGGCCACAAAAAATCGCCTAAAAGTGTATCTTCAAGAATCAAAAAATATTCTTTGACCGTGCTCATCGCAACCGATGAATCGCGCGCCACCGACGCAAATTCAATCGTCTCCCCGTTCATTTGCGCCGCGACACTTAAAAATCTTTGAAACGCGCTGATATTACGCGTTAAAGCTTCAGCCTGGACTTCTTCTTTAATATAAATTGTGCTGTACGCTTTAAGCTGCCGACGGACATCCTCAATTTTTCCTTCCTGAAAAGTTGTGACCACCCGCGGCAATGTCCCAAAACTCAAGGCCATATCAAGATTAAAACTTTGACCAATCTCTTTTTTTGTCAATGGATACAACCGAAGGTCCAGAGCCCGTCCGCCTAAAAGATTAGCACTGCCGCGGCGCAATTTGCGCGCGCTCGAGCCTGAAAGAATAAATCGCAAACCGATTTCTTCAATACCCTTTTGGACATAATCCAAAAGCGAAACAACCCGTTGAACCTCATCGATAATCACTAAATCATTTTTTTTCAAAGACTTCAAATTCTGCCAAAACACAACCGGTGAACGTGAAAATAGAAGCTCTTGCTCAGGATCTAAAAGGTCAATGAATAAAGCGGGTTTAAGTTGTCGCAGTAAAAAAGTTTTGCCCGTCATGCGCGGGCCAAACAAAAACAAAGAACCTGATATTTGGTCAAGTTTTAATAGTCTCTGGAAATCCATGATTAGAGAATAACATGATTATGTTATTTGTCAAATGTAAATAACAACTCTATATATCTATCATTTACAACAACTTACGTAAAATTATTGCGGAATTCTGACTTATAATCGGCTGACCTGCATTTTTTTATTTTTCGCAACATGCCTATTACATATTTGCAATACAACTTTAAATGTGTATAAACTACCAGTCCACTGGAAAGTAGTCTTTGAGGAACTTGCCGCACCAATGTTTGCCCGTCAAAATCCCATGAAAAAACGGGTCACACACCCGCGCGGCTCCGTCGACAATATCCAAAGGCGGCTGAAAGTCGTGCATGTCCTGTTTGCGTTTAGAAAGCAAGAGTGGATCTTCGTCGGTAACCCATCCAGTGTCGACCGCATTCATAAAAATCCCGTAATTGGCCAAATCGCTAGCCGAGGTATGCGTGAGCATATTAAGCGCCGCCTTGGCCATATTCGTATGCGGATGCCGGTCGGTTTTGGTAAAACGGTGAAACTTGCCTTCCATCGCCGAGACATTGACAATATGCTTTTGTCCGGTGTTCTGGCGCTTCATCAAACCAGATAATTTATTACACAGGACAAAAGGTGCAATCGCATTGACCAGTTGCAACTCGATCATCTCAGCAGTCGGGATTTCGCCCAAACGCAAACGCCAGCTGTTAGTCTCACGCAAATCGACTTGCTGCAAATCCGCGTCGAGTTTTCCTTTGGGAAAAATATTTTCCGCCGACAAAGCATTGTCGTGCGTATAGGGAATTTGAGAAAGCTTGGCCGACGCGCACAAGCCGATGCCCACCAAACTACCATTCCACCCTAAAGGCTGGGTTACAGAAACCGGCAAGTTCCCCGACGGGCTTGACAAAAGTTTGGCCTTGCATTCTTCAAAAGGGCGCAAAAGCGCCTGGATATGCACCGGCAAATCGTTAAACGCAAGCATCTCATTTACCAATAAATGACTGTAAAACCCCGGCGGACGACGCACTGTTTGCGCGGCATTATTGATCAGCAAATCTAACCGGGAATATTTTTGCTCAACAAAATTACAAAAAAGCTCAACGCTGGGCGTATGACGCAAATCCAGTCCGTAAATGTGCAACCGCTCTTTCCAGTCGCCAAAATCTTTTTCGCCAGCGTAACGAAAAGCGCTGTCCACGGGAAATCTCGTCGTAGCAATGACCGTCGCACCCGCGCGCAACATCATCAGAGACGCTTGATAACCAATTTTTAGCCGAGAACCAGTAATCAGCGCCACTTGACCGACAAGCGAAGCCGTTTGAAAACGTTTTGCATAATTAAGCTCAGCGCACGTCGGGCACATTGCATCATAAAAAAAATGTAAGCGCGTAAATTCGGCCTTGCAAACATAACACGCCCGCGGCTTAACTAAGGTTAACGCTTGCGAAATTTCCTTTTCGCTAACGTGCGTTATCTGCAAAGGAGCAACAAAAACCGCATCTTGCCGCGCACTGCGAATGCCCGTCGCTGCACGCGCACTGCGCTCGTGGTCGTCGATGTTCTGACGCTTAAGCCGATCGCGGTCGCGGTGGCGTTTGCGCAGTTCGTATTTATCCGGCCGCGAAATTTCTCCCGCCGCTTTTAACAGAGCGATTTTCTGCTCCAGCGACAAATGCGCCAGCTCGACGCTATCTTTGGCAAGATGTTGTAAAACAGCAATGCAGGTATCGATTTGTTCGACCGAAAGTTTGGGCGGCTCAATGCGCTCTGTATTATGCATACTCGCCTTTGTCTGTGGGAGCTTCCCCAATCGGTTGCCGCAAAAGCGCAAAAGCGCCCGGGTCCTGCTCTAGTGCGGGGGAAAAAGTGATCCAACAGGCTTTTGATCCGCCGTGGATTTCGCGGACACCCCGCATTTTGTCATCAAAAAGTTCTTTGATCTCGACGGTAATATCCCGGCCCGGCAAACAGATTTCGTGGACTTGCCCGACTTTAAGCAAGTTGCGCGGCTCAACGTTCAATCGTTTCGTAGCAGAATCATACTGACGCACTAATCCTGTAAACCGATACGTACTGTACGCTGAACTACTATTTTTGTATTCTTGCCCATCTTGCCCAGGATTGCCTTTTAAAAACCCACTGATAAATCCACGGTTCGACGTCGCAAAAATATCTTTCAAATGCTTTGGATCAAATGGTTTGCCGGCGTCCAAATCATCGATCGCCCGACGATAAGCGCGGGTAATCATCGCTAAATAATAAACGGTTTTGCAACGGCCTTCGACTTTAAAAGAACACACCCCCGCGTCTTTCAATTCTCCTAAGAGGTCAATGGCGCACAAATCTTTGGAGTTCATCAAATAACTGCCGTGCTCATCTTCGTCTAATTCAAAAAGCTCATCGGGACGCTCTGACTCTTTCACAAAATATTGGCCTTCTGGCGGCGTATAATTTTCTTCTTGTTTATAGACCTTGTACTCCCATCGGCAGGAATTCGTGCACGCGCCCTGATTGCCGTCGCGGCTGCTCAAATAATTAGAAATCAAACAACGCCCCGAATAAGCCATGCAAATAGCCCCATGCACAAATGACTCTAATTCCATACTCGGGCAAGCCTCGTGGATATCCCGCATTTCTTTAATCGTAATCTCGCGAGAGAGAATAATGCGTTTGGCTCCATTGTTTTGCCAAAATTTGACAGCCGCCGAATTGATCGTGTTGGCCTGTACCGAAATATGAATGACCTCGTCGGGAAAATTTTCACGCATCAACATAATCAGCCCCGGGTCAGAGATGATCCACGCGTCGGGCTTGCAAAGCGCCAAAAGCTCTGCCACATATTTGGGAAACGACGCAAGTTTGTGGCTATGCGGAAAAATATTGGCTGTGACATACGCTTTTTTGCCAAGACTGTGCGCATAATTAATCGCCTCTGCAACCTGCTCAAAACTTTTAAACCCGTTTTCTCTCGAGCGCAGTGAAAAGCGCGGTATCCCTAAATAGACCGCGTCGGCCCCAAAAGCAAAAGCGAATTTGGCTTTTTCAAAATCTCCTGCAGGCATCAAAAGCTCGACGGATTGTTTTAACATTTTTTTATTATTCCATTTCCAAAAATTCACGTATCGAAGGATCCGCCCGAACACTGCCGTAATAAAAAACCGCACACCGCCCGCCAAGCGCCTGACAGCTGCGCCATTCTTCCTTAAACCCTTGCACCGAGTTGACAAATTTATAAGCCCCGACGCCGATTCTGACCTTTGAAAAATCTTTGACTTTGGCTTTGATCGTTTCGTTCCACTCTTGAAATTCTTTCGGGCTAGCCGAATAATTCATCACCGTCACAAAATCGATTAACCCGCTGTCAATCCACAAAGCCCAGTCCTGAAAAGCCTCCGCAAAAGCACGCGAATAGGGCATACACCCCGTCGTTGAAACCTGGATCTTGGGATTTAGCAGCCGCGCTTTGGCGGCAAGCATCACTAAAAGCTCTGTAACCTGTGCACGTTTCCAATCCTTCCACTCTACGCTATTCTCGTCGATTTTTTGCACCCCGGCAAATTTTTTAAACCGGTCGATATTGGCTTTTGTATAACCATACTTCGGGTGCCAATCCGGATAACGGATGTAATCAAACTGTATTCCGTCGAGCGTTGGGTACCTGCGCACAATTTCGCTGACAAGAGTGTCGAGCGTTTCTCGAACGCGTCCGTCGCCCGGCTCTAAAAAATACTGATTATCAATTTTATAATCCTCAAACGTTTGCTTTTTTTCCAAATTCCTCGTCAAAATATCAGGCCCATACCTTTTTAGGATCTGCGCGTGTTTGTTAGCCCCCAAACTCAAAAGATTAATCCACGCATGCACCTGGATGCCTTCTTTATGCGCCTGCTCAATTAAAAGAGCCACCGGGTCCTCTGCGAGACTCTTTACGCTACTTTCATAAAGCCGGCTGTCGGATACCGTCGACGGAAACCAGCTTTGGTTGGAACGGTAAATCTGGACAAAAAGAGTTTTGATCCCTGCTTTTTTTGAAAAATCGAGGAGCTTAGTAATTTGTTCACGGCTTTCGAGCACTTGCGGCTCTTCAATCATCGAAATAAAAAGCCCTCTTTTAACCGGCTCTTGCGCATGCGCGCACCCGATGATAAAAAAAATAAAAAATAAAATAATGTACTGCGCAGATTTAACCGATTTGGAAATCCTTTTTAGGCGAATAGCGCCATAGAGGCGCCAAACAATTGAGCCAAAAAAAGATTTCCAGATCGGAAAATATTGAAACTTCCAGCGAGCAATAGAATTTTTCATCTTCATGACGCCACAGGAGAGTCATAGAGTTTAACTTCGGGATGATTGCCCGCATAATATTTCAAGTACCACTCGGTTGTAAAAAGCAAAACGCGGCGGTCCTGATCGTCGGTGGCCAAAGCCGAGCCCTGTGGCAGAGTCCGGCTTAAATCCGCATGATTAAGCGAACTGTCGACCCAGCGCAAAACTTTCCACGGCATCAAATCCAGGTCTGTAGCTGAACCATACTCGTCCTTTAACCGGTACTGCAAAACTTCAAACTGCAACGGCCCGACCGCGCCTAAAAGTGGCGTGTTCTGACGGGAATTTTGCAAAGTAAATGATTGCACGATATCCTCGGCCAAAAGATGGTCGAGCCCCTTGCGAAAAGATTTCGCCGCAGCCGACGACGAATTTTGCAAATACGCAAAACATTCCGGAGCAAAACGCGGGATTTCTTGATAAATCAAATGAGGGTTCGTGCTGATCGTGTCTCCAATACGAAAATCCAATTTCGTAACAAAGCCAATAATGTCCCCCGGATAGGCTTCATTCATCACTTCCCTGTCGCGCCCAAAAAGATTAAACGAATCCGACAAGCGGATTTGCCTTTGACTGCGTTTGTGATAAACGCTCATGTCCCGATAAAACTGGCCCGAGCAGACGCGGGCAAACACAACACGGTCGCGATGCAGCGGGTTCATGTTCGTTTGCACTTTAAAAATAAAAGCCGAAAAATGCGGATCATCAAGAGCGACAATACCCGTCGTGGATTTTCGTGGGGAAGGCGGCGCAGAATACTGCAAAAAACCTTTAAGCAAAAACTCCACGCCAAAATTATTGGCTGCACTGCCAAAGAACACCGGCGTTGTTTTTCCCTCGAGGACCGCCTGCGAATCAAATCCACCGTGCGCCCCTTCTAACATCGCCAACTCCTCGACGACCTCGTGGTAAACCTGCTCATTGAGAATCTCCTTAACCGAAGAATCCGTCAAACCATGAACAG
>CAYYRJ010000004.1:0-97746 GCA_964474085.1 uncultured Planctomycetales bacterium | reverse complement strand
TTTACCTGTCCACTTTTGAGTTGTTAAGTGTCCACTTTTGAATTGGTGGTAACAGAAAATGGCCGAAGTCATTGCGGAGTGTTAGGCGAGCAGTTTTTCTTTCAAATCTTCGGGAATTTGGGTCGGTTTAAAGTCTTTATTAAGACAAGCGAGCGTCACTTCGGCTTCGACCATCAGTTGACCCGTTTTTTTGTGAAAAATCTTTTGTTCAAAAATCAGCTGGGCGGCTGTGACTTTGACAAGTTTAGCATCGCAGAGGATGACGTCCCCGTAGCGCGCCGGGCTGCGGTAAGTGACGTTGCATTTGCGCACCGCATAAACCATCCCGCGCTCGTGAAACATTTCAACACTCATCCCCTGTTTGTCTAAAAACTCGGTGCGGGCTTCTTCCAAATATTTTAAGTAGTTGGCGTAATAGACAACGCCGCCGGAATCCGTATCGTGATAAAACATGCGTTTTTCCATAAGAGTCCTTTGCTATTTTTTAATCGGATATTTATCTTTGAGTAATTTACGGGTGATTTTGTCGATGTCAAGTTTTTGGTTTTTTCGTGACTGAAAAGCAATATTAGAAAAGTCAGAAATTTGGCGGCAAAATTGGAGCAAGCTAACCGTGTAACCGCGTCGTTGAACGATGCGCCAGGACTCGACTAATGTTGTGATGATAACATTTTGCGGATTTGGACAGCGGTTGCGCAGAGTTTCTAAAATCCATTCAAATTCCCGGATGCTCGCGCTTGTCGGCGTGATTTTTTTTTGCATGAGCACTTTTTGGGGGTTTTGGGCACGTTCGTTAAGCAGAGCCAGCTGATAGCCGTAAGAATTCTCGCCCGCAAAAGCGCTAACGGTTACGGCCCAAAGGACAAAACTCAGTAACAAACGTATAGGATTTTTTGTCGTCATAAAGTGACTCTTTTTTATCATCCTTGCAACGCAGTGTAAACAAAAATCGACTTAGATTTTTTCTGTTTTAAGATTTGGGTTTATGTTATATTGAAATCGTCCTAAAACTTTTTAATAAATTCACTGACTTATGTTAACTGACGACAAAAGATATCTGCCTCGCTGGCAAGTCAAAAACCGCATTGTCTTTCGGCTTGACGGCCAGACAATTTTTCATCAGGCCCAAAGCCGTGATTTGAGCGCCGCCGGTGTTTCATTGGTCAGCGCGTTTCCTTTAAACCTTCAGCAAAAACTTAAGCTGCGCATTTATTTGCTTGAAGAAGATAAAAGCATTGAAGTCGAAGGTCGTCCGGTTTGGGTCCGGGAAACCGTCGAAGGCTATTTAGCAGGCGTCCATTTTTGTGACACGACGGCAGAAATACAAAATCAAATCCTGCAGTACGCTTTTGAAATCAAAAAAAGTGATGTCGTCAATCACTGGTTCGAGGGCTGGGAAAAGAAGTAACTGTCAAATCCACATAGTTTTTTAAGCTTAAATTTTCGGCCCGCTCTTCTCCTGTCAGTCCGCATTTCTTAAAAATCTCGTCAGTATTTTTTCCTAAGATCGATTTAAGCGAGTTAGAAATCCGTTTGCGTCTTTGTCCAAAGGCCGTACGGATTAGGGTAAAAAGTTTGGCTTCATCGGCGATTTTAAATTCTGGCGGACGAAAGGTCAGTTTCATAAAACAAGAGGTCACCTTAGGCGCCGGCTTAAAGCTCGACGGCGGGAGCGTAAAAAGAATTTTGATGTCCGCGTAATATTGCACGAAGCATGAGAGCGATCCGTAATCCTTGGTGTTGACTTTGGCGGCGAGCCTTTGGGCAAATTCTTTTTGAACGGTAAAAAAGCAAATGGGAAAAAGACCTTTGTATTCAATAAATTTTTCGATAATTGGCGTTGAAATGTAATACGGTAAGTTGCCGATGACTTTAAGGCCGGGTTTAAGAGTTGTGAAATCAAATTTTAGAACGTCGGCGTCAAAGACTTCGAACTTTTCTATTGGAAATTTCTTTTGTAGCATTTCGCAAAAGCGCGGGTCACGTTCGATCGCGTAAACTTTTTTTACGTACGGCAAAATCATTTCGGTCAAGTGCCCTAATCCGGGGCCGATTTCGATGACCTCCTCGCCTGCTTGAAGTTCGCACGACGAAAGAATTCTCGCTTTGGCCTTGGGGTCGACCAAGAAATTTTGTCCTAAATGTTTACGTGGTGCAAGTGGGGGGCGTGGTTTCATTTTAACGGTTATTAATCCGGTACATAAATTATTCCTTCTGGTTTATAGCCTTTGGTTTTATAGTCTGTTGCTGTTTCTTTAAGAAATTTTGCTTTAAAGTTAAGCATATCGGATTGTAAAACTTTATCGCAGTCGGCTATGGCCTTATCGTAATCTGCTGTTGCGATATAGAGTTGAGCCCGACGGATATAGCAAAAATCAGAACCAGCCAAAATTTCGATAGCTTTAGTACACTCTTCAATAGCTTTGGAGTATTCTTTTTTATCAATGTAAGATTGTATTAGATTATTCCAGGATCGGCCGTCTTGAGGATTAAGTCCCAGCGCTTTCCTATAATCTGCAATCGCCTCGTCATGTCTGGCGAGCATATTGTATGCCAAGCCACGATCGTAATAGGCATCGGGATAGTCTGCTTTAAGTTCGATTGACTTAGTGAAATCCACAATGGCTTCGGCATAGCGTTTTTTATAAACATAGCTTAACCCACGGCCATGATAAGCTCCGTAATATTTGGGATCAAGTTCAATCGTTTTTGTATCATCCTCGATGGCTTGATCAAGATATATTCCAGAATTAAAAATATTGGATTGACCGTAAGTGACCTTTTGGTAATAAGCGCTCCCTCGTCCATAATAACCATAAGCATAGGTGGGATCCAGCCGCAGGCCTTCATTATAATCCGCAATAGCGTGGTCAAAATCCTTTTTGCTTTTGTAAGAATTGGCGCGGCCAAAGAAACTATAAGCATGTTTTGGATTTAATGCGATAGCTTTGTCATAGTAGTTAATGGCACGGTCATAATTATTTTCTTTGTTATAAATGTTTGCAATATTATAAAAAGCAGCATCAAAATTAGGATCGAGTTCAATAGCTTTCAAATAATCGGCCATAGCTTGCTCTTTAAGTCCTTTGTCATCGTAGGCAGTTCCACGGCTATTGTAAGCAAGAGCAAAATTAGGATTACTCTCGATGGCTTTTGTAAATTCAGATATAGCTTTGTCATAATCTTTTTTATCTAGGTAGATTAAACCACGCTCTCTATAATTTGAGGCATTGTTTGGTTGCAGTTCAATTGCTTTGCTAAACCAAATTAAGGCTTGATCAGCATCATTTTTGTCGCGGTAAAGAATTCCTAAGTTTGCATAGGTCATTGCAAACTTTGGATCCAGTTCCAGCGCTTTTTTATAATCGATTAAGGCTGGCTCAAAGTTATTTAATTCCATATAACAAGTTCCGCGGGCAACGTAGGTATGCATTGAATTTGGGTTAATCTTTATGGCTTTGTCAAATTCGGTTATCGCTTCTTTATATTTTTTTGCCATAAAATAAGCATGGCCTCTATTGTAGGGTTCCTTCTCGGGAACTTGCGCGATGGCAGAGGTCGTGATTAAAAAAGAAAGAAAAAACAATAATAACGCTGCCGCAGTGAGTTTGATCTTGCTTAAGCACATAATTTTCTCCTGTGTTAAAAATCAATTTATTCTACTTAACATTATTCAATAAATTGGGGGTCGTGGTTTCGTAATTTTCTGCGAGTATTCTTTTTTGTCTTATTCTTCTTTTGTCAATATTATGCTTCTTTGGCAAAGAGAAGATTGATTGTTTTTAAGCCTTTATCCAAAAACACTGGCAGTTTTTCAACAGGGATAATTTGATCGTAATCAATAAAAGCAAAAACGTGCATTCAGTTGAAAGGTTTAATTCTTTTTTGCCGGCTAATGATGAATATTTGTAATTAAAGAATGTATATTGATAAATACCTGTATGTCCTCTTAATTCATGGGTAATTCTTATGCGACTTGTGTATGCAAACAGCATGAAATTATTAAGAGCCTGATAATAATTCTTTTGGGGCCTGTAGCTGTACTTTGCCCCGCGGCTTGCGGCAAAATCTTGTAAGGCCGTGACCCTTTTTTTATCAAAAATCTCGCCGATCCAGTAATAAAAGTTTGCTTTTTCCAGAAAATAATTTAAAGTCCACAAAATACCAATAAGTCCAAAGAACCCAAGAATAATAAGCCATGTTAAAAGTGTGGTATCGATTTGCATAAATTTCTCACATCCTTACCGCATGGCCGTTTTGCAGCAATAAATTGTTTAGGTAAAGATATTCTTTCCCAGAAGCGGGGGGAAGAATAAAGACGTCGGCCAGATAGCGCCCGTATTTGTCGTCGTGAAAACTGCGTACGAGGATCGTTTGGGCTTCCTTAATATACGACTGCACAAAAATTTTGGCCGCCGCTCCCTCTTTGGTACTCATCTCAGGACAATCGATTCCGCGCAAACGCAAAGTATGACTTAAATGCGTTTTAAACCCAAGGTCAAAATTGACCTTCAAGGTATCGCCGTCGATGATTTTTTCAATGGAGGCGCGATAGGTAAAACGGTCTTTGTCGGTTGTTCCTTCTTTTTTGCGGTAGTTGTATTTGTCGCTGTTTTGAGTGGAAACAACAAAGTCGCCTTCTTTAAATTGTCCCTGGATGCGGGGACTTAGATCCAGTGAGCCGCCAAAACCTAGGTCTAACGACAGCACGGCTTGATCTGGATTTTCAACACGGCGGCGCTTGATGATTTTGTAGGTGTAAAGTTCGCCGCGCAAGGGAACTAAAAGGTCGTGTTTGGCTGGTTTGGGGTCGGGCTCGGCCGCGGTAGTTTTGGAAATGACTTCGGTCCTTTGAGCTTTGATGCGGGCGATCAATTCATTACTGGTCCAGTCGTTGCGTTGGATCGCCTCTTCTAAACGTTTGCGCTCTTTGTCGTCAGTGATTCCAATTAATTCCCTAAAATGTGACCATTTGAATTGGTGCCGGCCGGCACTAATTGGCAATTTAGGGTACTTCTCAACAAATTTCACGCAACGGTTTAAGATGGTTCGATCCAAATTAAGGTCGATGGCTAACTGGCCAATAACTTCAGTACCGTATTCTGCGCGTTTGGCATATTTTAAAATATGTTTGTGAATCTGCTCGCCGGTTTTCCAGTAAATTTTAACGCGCAACGACTCCATCTGGTGTTGTCCTGCAATTAAAGTCGCACGGACCTCCGACAAAAGCTCGTCGTAGGGGTTTTTGATTTTTTGTAAAATTGTTGTTTTGACAGGCATGATTTTTAGGCGTAGCGCGCACAGAATTTGATCGCCTCGATCATTGACGAGGGATCGGCTTTGTTTTTGCCGGCAATGTCAAACGCGGTGCCGTGACTAGGCGATGTGCGAATAAACGGTAATCCTAAGGTCACGTTAACAAGTTGATTAAAAAACAGCGCTTTAAGTGGGGCCAACCCTTGATCGTGATACATCGCTATAAAAAGGTCATACTTTTTAAAATTTTTCTCTGAAAACAACGTGTCAGCGGCAAAAGGGCCAAACGCGCGGATCCCCTCGTCTTGCGCGTCTTTGATCGCTAAAGAAATGATTGTTTTTTCTTCGTGTCCCAAAAGCCCACCTTCACCAGCGTGCGGGTTTAATCCGGCAAGTGCTATGGCCGGTTTTTTGATTTTGAAAAGTTTTTGAAACGATTGATTGGCCAAACGCAGCGTTCCCAAAATCCCTTCGCGCGAAAGTGCGTCGGGAACGTCCTTTAAAGGCAAATGGCGCGTGGCAATAATCAGCCGAAGAAGCGGCGAGTGAAACATCATTTCAAATTTTGTGACGCCAAAATTGTCCGCCAAGTATTCGGTATGCCCGCTAAAGGGGACGCCTAAAGCTGAAATAGCTTCCTTTGAAACTGGAGCTGTCACGAGCCCATCCAACTTTTTGTCCTTGAGTATTCCGACGGCGGTTTCTAAATACGCTAAGGACGCGGCGGCACTGGCGTTGTGGACGTCCTTAAAAGGAAAATCAAAGGGATGGATTTTGTTGATTCCGATAAGTTCACAGCTCGGTGTGCGGGGAAACTTGAATTTTTTAAAAAGGACTTCATCGCCGATCACCTTAAAGTGCGCCAGTCGCGCAATTGCCGGGTCATGCAGGGCTTTGGCGGTGACTTCAGGGCCAATTCCCGACGGATCGCCTAGGGTGATACCGATGATTTTTCTATTTTGTTTTTTCATTAAATATTAATAATTTGTTTTATTTGGATTGTGGATCCCTGCTTTCGCAGGGATGACACAATATCTTTGTCATTCCCGCGTAAGCGGGAATCCATTTAAAAGTAATTTTTAGTGCACTACAAATTCTTTTTGACATCCACGAACGCTTCTTTTTTGAGTTTGGTCAGCCACTGGTTAAATTTGTCGGTAAATTTTTGTTGAAAAATTTTGTTGTAAATATCGTCTTTGACTTCTTCAAACGTGGAGAGTTCTTCCTTGATATGCCCGGTCAGACGAAAAATATAAAAACCGTTGGGGACCTCGCAAACCCAGGAGGTTTCACCGATACTCAAATTAAAAACAACACGTTCGATTTCCGGTAAAGCCTGGCCTTTTTTAATGATGCCAATCGACGGAGCTTGTGAATATTCCTTGGCAATAGCATTAAAGTCGCCGCCGTTTTTAATTTTTTCGGCGGCCTCGTCGATTTTTTCCCGCGCCGTAAGTGGGGTATCGGCTTTGGCGATAAAAATAGAATCGAGATTGACGCGCTCGGGCTTTTTGTATTCTTCAAAATGGTTTTTGTAAAACGCGGTTATTTCCTGCGGGTTGACATAAATTTTGGCGCGAATTTGCTGGTCGACCAAACGCTTGGTTTTGATTTGGTTGGCAATGCGCTTGCGGACATCTGTGACCGAAACGCCCTGATCAAGCAGGGCCCGCAAAAATTCCTCTTCGTTTTTATATTGCATTTTGATATTGTTTAAACGCATTTCGACCTGATCTTCGATTTCTTCTTTACGGCGGTCCTCCCCTTTTGGGTCTTCGAGATTTAAAGCGGTTTCGTTTTTGTTGGCGGCATTAAGAAGAATTTTGTCCTCGATAAGACGGTCCAAACCGTTTTGGGCCATGTCGCTCATAAATTTTTGGACGTCGCCGGAAGCCGTCCCTTCTAGACGCATTTGGGTGGCACGCGTCTCAATATAATCTTTTAGATCATTGAGCGTGATCACCTCGTCGTTAACGACCGCGACAATGGTGTCTTCGATGGCGCCATAAACCGGATACGCAAAGGCTAAAAGAAACAATACAAGAAATAAAAAATGATTTTGCTTTTTGTTCATTGTCGATTAGCTCCTTGAATTTTCTCAACAGACTCTTTTAAAAGCCGGCAGTAAAGGTCAAACCCGACGGATGCGATATATCCGCTTTGCTCTTGCCCCAACAAATTTCCGCCGCCTCTGATTTGTAAATCTTCAAACGCGACCTGAAAACCGGCGCCTAACTCACTGTATTTTCCTAAAGCTTGCAGACGCGTTTGCGTAAGTTTGCTTAAAGACTGTTTGGGCGGCACAATAAAATACGCATACGCCTGATTTGTAAATCGTCCAACCCGCCCGCGCAGCTGATGTAATTCACTAAGTCCAAAACGGTCCGCGCGGTTGACAATCAACGTGTTGGCGTTTGGAATGTCAATGCCCGACTCGATGATCGTCGTACAAATAAGGACATTGATTTCACCGGTTAGAAACTTTAGCATAATTTCTTCCAAAAGTCTCGAAGGCATCTGTCCGTGTCCAACCGCAAGGCGTGCTTGTGGCACCAAACGTTTGATGATTTTAGCAATTTGCTCGATATCTTGCACGCGATTATGCAGAAAAAAAACTTGTCCGCCTCTCTTAAGTTCCCGGTCGATGGCATCCGCAATAAGCTCTTCATCAAATTCAACAATGTGTGTGACGACGGGAATACGGTTTTGCGGCGGCGTTGAAATAACGGACATGTCCTTGACCCCGGATATGGCCATATACAGTGTACGCGGAATCGGGGTTGCGCTCATCGACAAAACATCGACAAGCAGTTTTAAATGCTTAAGTCGTTCTTTGGCGCGCACGCCAAAATGCTGTTCTTCATCGACGACGATAAGCCCTAGGTCTTTAAACGAAATGTCCTTGGACAAAAGCCGGTGCGTGCCGATGACGACATCGACACTGCCTTCGCGCAATTCTTTAATGGTTTGCACTTGTTCGCGTCGGGTGCGAAAGCGGCTTAACATCGCGATCTTGACGGGAAAATCTTTCATGCGCCGCGTAAAATTATAAAAGTGCTGTTCAGCCAAAATCGTCGTTGGGACCAAGACGGCGACCTGCTTATTGTCCATGACCGCTTTAAAAATAGCGCGCAGGGCCACCTCGGTTTTGCCAAAACCGACATCCCCGCACAAAAGACGGTCCATCGGCACACTAGATTGCATATCCGCTTTGATTTCGGCCGTCGCGCGGGTCTGGTCGGGCGTTTCGGTAAATGGGAATTTGGCCTCAAATTCTTTTTGCCACGGGGTGTCCGACGAAAATTTTGTGCCGGTGATCGTCGCGCGAAGAGCTTGAATACGCAAAAGCTCGGCGGCAAAACGCCGTAACCGCTCTTCAATGCCTAAACGCACCTTTTGCCATTCTTTGCTGCCCAACTTATAGAGCCGCGGCGGTTTTTTTTGAAAGCTTACATATTTTTGGATGAGATTCATGTCGTGCTGCGGGATAAATAGCTTATCTCCGTCGGCATACTCGATGACTAAAAGATCACGTTTTTCTTTGTTAATTTCAAGGTGCTTAAGGCCTAAAAACCGGCCGATACCGTGATGGTTGTGGACGACATAGTCGCCTTTTTGAATGTCGACAAACGCGTTAAGCGGCGTGTCTGCGTTAAAAGGCGATTTGCTTAAAGGTGTTTTGTGCGGGAGGATAATCGCAATTTTGTGCTGCCAAATCGCTTTGCCCGACTGGATGTTAAAACTCGAAATTGAACGGATCTGATTATCGTCGAGCGCAATGCGGATGGGCCCGTCGTAATTCGTCGGAAAAATATCAATCACTTCCCCGCGCTGGCAAAAGTCGCCTTCTTGGATGACTTCTTTGGCGTGGCGGTAATGAAAACCGCAGAGCTCTTGAAGAATTTCTTCGACGTCAATGGTTTGCTCAACGTAAAATTTGAGCGAACGAAACATCATGGGAAGTTACGCTAATTTCTTGTAGAGGTTTATTTGGCTTTTTTTTGCCAAGCGATGACCAAAGGAGCGGCAATATAAACCGTCGAATAAGTTCCGGCGATAAACCCGATCATCAAACACAGCGCAAAAGTATTTAAAACTTCCCCGCCCAAAAAATAGAGTGCGGCGGTGACCATCAGGACCGTAAAACTCGTCAAAATAGTCCGGCTTAATGTTTGGTTAACGCTTAAGTTGATGATTTCGGCTAAGTCGTATTTACGGGCTTTCGCCATATTTTCACGAATGCGGTCGTAAATGACAATCGTGTCATTGATCGAAAAACCGGCAATCGTTAACAGGGCCGTGATAGTCAAAAGATCCACTTGGTGTCCAAAATAAACGGTTAGCCCCAGAGCCACTAAAACGTCATGGATCAAGGCAATCACACCGGCGGTGGCAAAGTCCCAGTGTTTAAAACGAAAGCCGACATAAATAAGAATTCCGCCCATAGCCAGCACAATTGCCCAGAGAGCGCGTTCGCGCAGATGTTTTCCGACGATGGGTCCGACTTTTTCAATACGAAGAAGTTGTGCCGGGTTATCCGCAAATTTTTCTTTTAAAGCTTTTTCAACAGCTGTATACGTATCTTCGGACGTGCGAATAATGACGTTTTCGGGATTTTTATCAAAGCGTTGAATGACAAGATCCGTGATACCGGCTTCCTTAAGAACTTCCCGGATTTTTTCGGAGGCAATCGGTGTTTTAAATTTATATTCCTGAATTTGTCCGCCGGCAAAGTCAATTCCGTAAGCGGCATCTTTCTTTTGAAAAAACAAAAACATCGTCACCGCAATAAGAATCGCAGAGATCGAAATAAAAACGTAGCGATACCGGACAAAATTGATTTTTGTGTCCCCTATGAGCCTTAGCATTGGAAGGCTTTTAAGCAGTCCAAATTGCAATAGTAACAAAAAGACTGTGCGCGTGACGTAAAGCGCGGTAAATAAGCTGGCAACCAAACCTAACGCCAAGGTGACCGCAAATCCTTTGATCGGGCCGGACCCGAATTGAAAGAGCATGATAGCGGCAATCAGCGTCGTTAAATTGGAATCAAAAATGGCGCTAAAGGCGCGGTTGTAACCGTTGGCAATGGCGGTTGACATAGGCCTTCCGTTAGCTAATTCTTCGCGGATCCGTTCATTGATAAGGACGTTTGAGTCAACGGCCATACCTAGCGTTAAAATAATACCTGCAATACCCGGTAAGGTCAGTGTTACCGCAGACCCGCCAACCAAATAATTAAGCAGTCCTAAGGTTCCGAAAATAAGAACAATATTAAAAAGTAAAGCGATTCCGGAAATCAAACCCGCCAAAAGATAATAAAGAAGCATAAACCCGACGACAAGTAAAAATCCCAATACGGCGGCTTTGATGCCGGAGTTAATAGAATCTTTTCCTAAAAGCGGGCCGATGGTCCTTTCTTCTTCTATGCGCATCGGGGCTGGCAGAGAACCGCTGCGCAAGGTCAAAGCCAACAGAGAAGCTTCTTCATAGCTAAATTGACCGGTGATTTGTCCGTGTCCGTCTAAAATCGGTTCTTGGATATTAGGATGCGATTGAACGACGTCGTCGACAACAATAGCGAGTTGTTGTCCGACATGTTTTCGGGTAAGGTCTGCAAAATCTTTTGCCCCTTTGGCATTAAAGGTCAGAGAAATCGTCGGCTGATTAAAGCCGCTTGTGTCAACATCGACTTTTGCGTCGCTGATGGCCTCTCCCTTAACATAGGCTTTGGATTCAACAAGAATAGGTGCGCCTTTGTCTTTGGTGTATTTAAGCGAATATCCTTGAGGAATTTTGCCTTCGAGTGCTTCTTGTAATAAACCGGGTTCATCATTGACCAATAAAAATTCGAGTTGCGCTGTTTTTCCGATAAGAGCCAATGCCTTTTCGCGATCAGTCACCCCGGGAAGTTGGACAATGATCTGATCTTCGCCTTGGCGTTGAATAACGGTTTCTGCGGCACCCAAGCTGTCGATACGGTTACGTAAAATTTCGATGGCACGAACAACTGCGTCTGCTTTGGCGTTTTCTTCGAGTTTTTCTAACTCGACTTTGAGAACTAAATGCATGCCTCCCTTGAGGTCAAGCCCGAGATTAATGCGCTTTTCAAGCGGGAAAGCAAAAAAGATCGATGCGGCCAAAACAGCCAAAGTGATTAAAATTCTCCACTGCAGTTTTTTGTTCATGCGCGTATTCCTTTAGGATTTATTTTTTGCTTCGATGGTTATGATCGCTTCGCGGTCAACTTCGATTTTGACATTATCGTCGATACGAATAAGGACGGTTTTGTCTTTGAGGCCTACGACAGTGCCGTGAATACCACCTGCGGTGACGACACCGTCATTTTTTTGAAGTTCAGAAATTCTTTTAGTGTGCTCGGCTTTTTTCTTTTGTTCGGGACGCAGGACAATAAAATAAAAAATCGCCGCCATCAAGGCAAATGGGATCAATTGCATCAATGGATTGGCCGCCTGTTCTGGGGGCATAGATTATTCCTTTAGTTTAAAATTACTTTTTAGCAGATTTTTTGTCTTGTTTGACAAGCGATTTGACCGTGTCGGTCATGCGAGCGCCTTTGTCAATCCATGTTTGCAATTTGTCATGGTCAACAGACAAAGTGGCGGGTTTTCTCGCCGGGTCATAATACCCGATTGTTGCCAAATTGCGGCCTTGGCGCGCGGTTGTGCGGCTGATGGCGACAATGCGGTAATTGCAGCGTTTGCTGGCAGGTTTGCCGGCTTTTTGTAAGCGAATACGAACTTCCATTTATGTTGCTCCTTTATGGGTTAATAATAAGGCAGTAATATACTAAATTTTTGGAAATTAAGCAAATTTTAATTTTTCACTCTTTGTTACGTCCGGGGGCACGATATTTCGTGCCCCTACGATATTATAAAAAATATTCATCTTTTTCCCATGCCATTGGATTTGTTTGGATGTATTCTCTGATTCGATTAAGGTCATTTTCATCCCGAATAATATGCTCATAATAATTCTTTTGCCAGATCGGATTTGTTACTATTTTTGGTAGAGAATTTGACTGGTTTTTTACAGCGGATTTGTAACCACGGATAATTGTTGGAATTGTATTAAATGTTGGCTTTCCAAATTCTTCAAAATTTGTATCGGAATCCATATCGGTACGATGTTGGGTTTTTGTGATTATATTGTAATTCGTAGGGGCACGGATCACCGTGCTCATGTCCGGTGTTGTATTACAATTCGTAGGGGCACGCTGCTGCGTGCCCTTTGTTGTATCCCTGATAATAATTATTCCATGAATATGATTGGGCATGATGACAAATTCATCCAAGGCTATATTGGGACGGATAAGGCTCGTTCTTAGCCATTCTTTTTGGGCAATTATTCCGAGGCTGCTTAATATGATTTTGCCTTCGCTTATTTTTCCTAATAAAGGTATCCGCTGGTATGTACAAATGGTGACAAAGTATCCACCTATTGTTGAGTAATCAAAATTTTTTAAACGCATTGAATGTCGGCGATGATGCTTTTGATCAAAACTCATTTTAACTTTTGTGTTGGGGTATGTTACGGGAAAGGGAAGATTTTTTATATGGGGCACGAAGCATCGTGCCCCTACGATATTTCATTTGAAGGGTTTCGTTCTGATCCTTTTATTTATTTGTAGGGGCATGCTGCTGCGTGCCTTTTATAGGCGTAATTCTATTTTGTTTTTTCAAAAATTAATTTTTGGGAATCATCATATACACTGAGAGAAATAAGCTCATTATTTTTAAAAACTTCATGCTCTTGTATTTTGTTTTTCGGGAAATAATTTATAGTTTTTCCATCCAAACCGTTATTGCTATAAGTCGTTTCAGATATGATATTCCCATTTTCATCATTGGATTTACTAACGCCGTCTAATTTGCCGTTTTTGTAATGAGATTCGCAAAATGGCGAGTTGTTTTCATAATATTCTTTTAAGATTCCTTGATAGGGTTGCCCGTCAGCAGCAAGCAATATCCCGTTTTTGTAAGTTAAATGATTAAGTAATATGCCGTTTTTAGAATAAAATTTGTAATCTCCGTCTAGTTCACCATTTTTATAAAATTCTACGGATTGAAGTTCACCTGTTTCATAATAGGATTTAGTTTCACCTTCGAGGACATTATTTTTATATAAAAGTTCGGTGTTTAATTTTCCGTTTTCATAATATGTTTTACGAGATCCTTCTAACTTTTTGTTGACGAAATGGTACTCATCCTCGATTGTGGCATCAGGAAAGTATACATAAACGGATGCATCAAATAATTTTTCACGAGGGAATATCTCGACTTCTCGTGGATGGCCATTTTTATAATTATTTTTACACTCATAGCCTAAGTTGGTCTCCCGACAATCGCGTTTATCTTTGCTAAAGAACGTTGCGCCGACGCGAAAGCTGATCAGAGCCAAAATTGGAAAAACGACCAAGCATATAGCTATTGCGATAAAAGTATTCTTTTTCGTTACATAAGTTGGTTGCGGCTGATTATCAGCTGTTTGTTCTTCGATCTTATTTAATTCATCTTTTGATAGAGGTTGGTCAAAAGCTTCCAAAATAACTTTAGCCCGCGCGGCATCTTCTTCTTTAACGAGCAAACGGTTGTTTCCCATTCCTAAAGTTAAATGGGTGCGATACCCGCTGCAGTCGTCTGACGAGATGATTGATTCAATGCCGTTGTCTTTAAGCAGACCTTGGGCAAGCTGGGCTTCGTGTTTATGGTAGAAGGCTCGAATCGGAATTAATTCATTCATGATTTGAAAAGTATAACATATTTTAAGCGAACTGTTTATGCGCCGACTCGATCGAGAGGATTTGGGCGCGGGCTTTGTTTTTGGTTTCTTCAAATTCTTTTTTGGGGTCAGAGTCGGCGACAATGCCCGCACCGGCTTGGATATAAGCGTTGCCCTCGGTGGCCACAATGGTGCGAATCGTGATGCACGAATCAAAATTTCCTGAAAAGCTAAAATAGCCGATGCAGCCTGCATAAGGTCCGCGGCTTATGGTTTCAAGTTCGTCGATGATTTCCATCGCGCGGATTTTTGGCGCCCCCGAAACGGTGCCGGCGGGAAACGTCGCCTGCAAAACGTCAAAGGCATCCTGCCCTTTTTTAAGCTTGCCCTTCACATTACTGACAATATGCATGACGTGCGAATATTTTTCGATCGACATAAATTCTGAAATTTTCACCGAACCCAATTGGCAGACACGGCCCAAATCGTTGCGGCCCAAATCGACTAGCATGATGTGCTCGGCTTTTTCTTTGGGATCGTTTAAAAGTTCTTTGGCCAGCGCCGCATCCTCTGCATCACTTTTTCCTCGTTTGCGCGTGCCGGCAATCGGGCGTGTTTCGACGATGCCATCCTCACAGCGCACCAAAAGTTCCGGCGAAGACCCAACGATTTGGACGTCGCCAAAGTGCAGATAATACATGTATGGCGAAGGGTTAAGGCTGCGCAGCATGCGGTAAATGTGAAACGGGTCGGTATTAAGTTTGATTTTAAAACGCTGCGAGAGGACGACCTGAATAATGTCGCCGGCCGTAATTTTTTTCTTGGCTTCTTCGACGATGCGGCAAAATTCTTTTTCACTAAAATTGGAAGTCGCGTCAGACACCGCTTGGGTACGTTTTTCTTTTGTCTCTTTTGAAAGCGGCTTTTGAAGTTCGACGGCCAGCGCCTCGATTTTAGCAACCGCTTTGCGGTACGCTTCTTTTTTTTGTGCTTCGCTGAGCTTTGCAGGCAGTTCGACGCAGTCAACGACCTTGATCTTGTGGTTTAAGTGGTCAAAAATTACCAGCGTCTTAGCTAAGACCAAAAGAATGTCCGGCAACTTAAGATCATCCGGCGGCTTGTTGGGGAGGTTTTCAAAAAACCGCACGCAGTCATAGCCGATATACCCAACCATGCCGCCGCAAAAACGCGGTAAGCCCGGCAGATTGACAAATTTGTAGCGCGACATGATTTGACGCAGCGTTGTCAGCGGCGTTTTGTCAATTTCTTGGGTTTGCGTGTTTTGCCCGTTTGGGCCAAAACGGGTAATCGAAATCGTATTATTTTTGCTCTCAACAATAAGCTCTGGGTCCTTGGCCAAAAAAGAATAGCGCGCGACCTTCTCTTCTCCCTCGACGGATTCTAAGAGAAAAGAAAAAGATTTTTTAGTCCCGTGACGTTGGCCTTCTGTCAGCTTGTAATACGCGGACACCGGCGAGTCAAGATCGCCTAAAATTTCTTTGTAAACAGGAATCAAGTTGCCCTGTTTGCTTAACTTCAAAAATTCTTTTTCGGATGGTGTGATCATAGTTTTTTAGATGTCAAAAGTTTTGTTCGAGTAAATATTAAAATAAATAATCAATCCCGAAACCAAAAAGCTCACAAAAAAAGCAATTGATAGTACTTTTAGCCAAGCTAAAAACCGCTGTGAAACTTGGGCGTGGCTGATTCGTGTAAAGTAATAATAAACGCTTAAAGCCGTGAAACTTAAAATCAAAAACAGCACGATAAAATGTTTGGCTAGGTACGACGCAATGTCCAAGTATCGAAGGACCAGCGCAAAAATATTAAAGTCCGCCAAATAAGTATACAGAAAAACGGCGACAAGAATAAACAAAAATACAAGCCGCTTGACCGAAAACCCCTGTTTTTGGTACTCCCGCTCGACCTTGATGGTCTTCGCTTCGACCGAAAGATTTGTTGTGCTATTAATTTTTTTCAACAGGCTTCTCTTGTAATATTCGAATCTGCTCTTGGGCATCCTTAAAATTGTGGTCT
This sequence comes from uncultured Planctomycetales bacterium, assembly GCA_964474085.1. GTDB lineage: Bacteria > Omnitrophota > Gorgyraeia > Zapsychrales > JANLHA01 > JADLGJ01. The sequence continues at coordinate 81,714 of CAYYRJ010000004.1, read as the reverse complement.
AGCTCAAGCACTTTTTGAAAGTCGGCCAGTGCTTTTTGGACTTTCCCCGCGTCTTTATAAAATAGGCCTCTATTATAAAAAAGTTTAGGATTTTGTGGATCTTTTTTGATGGCTTCTGCAAAATAATTTTTTGTGCGACTATAAAGGTTCTTTAAATTTTTGTGAGTTAAGTCCACGATTTTAGGATAAAGTTCGGGTGAATAACTCGGGTCTAAATCGATGACTTTGTAATAATCATTTAATACCAGTTTATGATCAAAAGGATCCGTGTGGATATATTCCAATTGACTTTGTATATATTTCGCTCGATCCAGGTAAGCAGGAATAAACTTGGGATTAAGCTCGATGGCCTTGTTAAACTCCGTCGTGGCGCGGTTGTCATATTTTTCTGAATAGCCTTTTGCCAGCAAATAATGTGCATTAAAATCTTTTGGATTTTTCTTAACTCTCTTTTCGAACTCCGGAATGCTTCGGCCATAGGTTCCCAAAAAGGCATAAGGATCTTTGGGATCCTCGAAGGCAAATTTTTGTTCGCCTAACTTTTTGTCGTAATAGAATAATTCGACCCATGCTGCTTCTTTAAATGAAGGATATTTTTTGCCGAAATGTAAAAATGGATAAAGAGTCCCATCAGTCGGCCCGAGTTTAAATAAATATTCCTTGCCGGGTTCAACGAGAATAGGATCAGAGAACTCGTCGTATCTAATTTCATAATCCCATATTTTGAGGAATGTCGTCTCGAAAGCATCACGCCATGACGGCGGCAACTTTTTCAGTAAGTTAAGTTCTTTATAGACGAGTTCTGGGTAAGCGCGTGAAATTAAGATCGGAATCGGGTGATTGCTTTTACTGTCCGCCTCTACTTTAAATGTTATACCCATTTCTAAACCCCAAGCGGCTGGGATAGTAGTTCTGTCTTCGATTTGGTAACACGTCTGCTCCTCGGATTTTTTTGTTGTGTCAAAAATATTTATGTCTCTAGTAGGAAGAGCATAAAAACAATTTTCTTTATTTGTCGCGGGACGAATGAGGCCAGCATGCGTAATTGTCAGTGATTTTATATTACCCGAATGTTCGACGGATTTTTCGTTGATTTGGACGTTTTTCCATTCGCAGGTCAAAAAAACTTTATCCTGTTCATACCCCAACAATTTGTTTGGTAGCCAATTTGACGAATCAACTTTGATACGCAGGCCTTCTTTTTGATTCGTCTGGAGGATATTTAAATTGTAAGCTGTCGTCGAGTTTTCATTGGTTTCTTCGACTTTGCAGGATATGCCTTGATTCATACGGTCTTGGATTAAAGTCAGCAGTCCCTTGTATGTCGGCCAATCAGGGAAGGATGATAGCTCGTAACTTTTGACATCAGGGTATTCTTTATTAGAAAATTGTTCATGGATTTTTTTGTCAGATGATTGTGTTCCTGTGCTAGAGCAACGATCGGTATACCCAACAGATTCTCCATCGCCCGTACCGATTTGTATTTCTGCTTGGCCGTCAAAATTTTTTGTTATCCCATAAGAACGGTTAAGAATTAGCGTGAGTGCCGACAATTTGTAGGTATTGCCGCCATCATCAGTGGGAACGTAGGCGTGGGCCATTGCTAAAGTCGGGTCATGATAAAAATAATCGATGGGCACTCCGTTAAGCCAATCTGGCCTTGAAGATTTATAAATTTTTTCGCACTTTATCTTGTCCTGGCAAGTTTCGACAAACTGAAAAGTAACGCTGGTTATGCCACCGACGGCGGTTTCCATCTTTTTTATGACATCGCTGCACGTAAGCTCTTGCGCATGGGCTAAGCTTAGGGGTGAAGTTAACAGAGCCAGTGCGAAAAACATTTTTTTGAGCATAAACAAACCTCCCGCAAGGTAGATTTTATTTAATTTCCCGATAAAAACAGCTGCGCTGCATCGTGTGGCAGGCGCTGCCGATTTGGACGACCTTAATTAAAAGCGTGTCGCAGTCGCAATCGTAATAAATGTTTTTGACGGTTTGAAAATGTCCGGAGGTCTCGCCTTTGACCCAATATTTTTGACGCGAGCGCGACCAAAAACAGGTTTTGCCGACCTTGATCGTTTCTTTGAGCGAATCGAGATTCATATAAGCCATCATCAGCACTTCGCTGTTTTCAATGTCCTGCACAATTGCTGGAATTAGTCCGTCGCTATTAAATTTGAGTTTGTCTAAATTCTCTGGAGTAATTTGGATTTTTTCAGCTTCTGTCATTTCGCTCATTGTCGCACCTCGATGTTTTTTTGTTTTAGAAAATTCTTTACCTGCGGGACGGTTAGCTCCCCGTAATGAAAGACCGACGCAGCCAAGGCCGCATCCGCGCCGGTTTTTAAAAAGACTTCGGCAAAGTCCTCAATTTTTCCAGCCCCGCCTGAGGCGATAACAGGAATATTGACCGCTTTGCAAACTGCATCTGTTAAAGCCAGATCAAAACCGTTCTTTGTTCCGTCAGCGTCCATGCTGGTCAAAAGGATTTCGCCGGCCCCGCGCTCTTGTGCCTCTTTGGCCCAGAGAACAGCCTCTTTGTCAGTTTTGACTCTGCCGCCGTTTAAATAAACGTCCCACTGTTTCCCAACTTTTTTGGCGTCGATGGCAACGACAATGCACTGGCTGCCAAAACGATTGGCCGCATCGGTAATCAGCTGCGGGTTTTTGATCGCCGACGAATTAAGCGAAACTTTGTCCGCGCCTGCGTTGAGTAATTGACGAATATCGTCAATTGACCCAATCCCGCCGCCTACCGTTAAGGGCATAAAAACTTTTTCGGCGGTATGTTTGACGATATCGATTATGATTCCGCGTTTTTCGTGGCTGGCGGTGATATCAAGAAAGACAATTTCATCTGCACCCTGTTTATCATACGCCTCTGCGACAGACACCGGATCACCGGCATCACGCAATTGCACAAAGTTGACCCCTTTGACAACACGGCCATCTTTGACGTCGAGGCATGGAATGATTCTTTTTTTTAGCATAATAATTTATCTAAAAATTGATTTTTTCTCCTCTCCCCTGTGGGGAGAGGATTTAAGGTGAGGGGAAATGATGCCGGTTTATTCTTCCTCTCCCCTCATCCTAACCTTCTCCCCGACGGGGAGAAGGGATATAAACGATGGTTTAGTTACACAAATTTTAAGGTCAACCTTCTGTGCCTATAAGATATTATTTTTGTGCTGTTAGTTTAATCGCCTCTTTTAAATCCAATTTCCCTTCATAAATCGCCTTGCCGGTAATCGCACCTAAAACGTTGCGCGGTTTGATGGTCAACAATTTTTTGATATCGTCCAAATTCGCAATGCCGCCCGAGGCTATGACAGGGATTTTGACGGCACTTAAAATTTCACTCAGCGCTTCCCAATTAGGTCCTGTCAACATGCCGTCGCGTTTGATGTCGGTGTAAATCAGACACTTAAGTCCAGAGGCTTCGAGCTCTTTGGCAAAATCAGTGCCCTTGACCTGCGTCGTTTCGGTCCACCCTTTTTGGGTGACAAAGCCGTCTTTGCAGTCGAGACTCACAGCAATTCTGTCACCAAAGCGGCGGAGGATTTTTTTTAAAAAAGGCCGGTCATGCACAACGCGTGTCCCTAAAATGACGCGCTTAATCCCGGCACCGAGCAATTTTTCAATTTCTTGCTCGCCTCGCACGCCACCCCCCATTTGAATAGGAAGCGCGATGTTTTTGGCGATTCGGGAGATGGTGTCAAAATTTTTGATTTCCCCGTTTTGCGCGCCGTCAAGATCAACAATATGAAGCCACTTGGCGCCCGCTTTTTGCCACTGCCGTGCCACGTCAAGCGGGTCAAGGGAATACTCGGTCACGTCGGAGAATTCGCCTTGCCGCAACCGTACCACCTTGCCGTCTTTAATATCTATCGCTGGGAAAATGATCATAGGATGGATGTGTTACAACCTTACAAAATTTTCTAAAATTTTTAAGCCAACCGTTTGGCTTTTTTCGGGGTGAAATTGAACGCCAAAAAGGTTTTTGCGGGCAATCGCTGAGGCATACGTGACCCCGTAATCGGTTGTCGCGGCAATAACGCTTTTGTCCGTCGGGTCGACAAAATACGAGTGGCAAAAATAGACATCTGCCGTTTGCGCAATTTCCTTAAAAAGCGGACAAGTGTTTTGCGTAAACGTAATTTGGTTCCAGCCCATCTGCGGGACTTTGAGCGCTTCAAAACGTTTGACCTCACCGTTAAGAATCCCCAGCGCTTTGACCTCACCACCTTCAAAACTTTTTTCAAACAAAAGCTGTAACCCTAAACAAATCCCTAAGAAAGGTTTGTCTTGCTTGATCGTTTTTTCAATCGGGGCGATAAGATTTAAACTTTGTAGTTTTTCCATTGCCGGCAAGATGGCGCCCACGCCGGGCAAAACAACTTTGTCGGCTTTTTCTATTTCGGCTACATTTTGTGTAATCACAGTTTTGGCCCCGGCTTTTTCTAAAGCCTTTTGGACGCTGCGCAAATTTCCCATGCCGTAGTCGATGATCGCAATCATATTTAAAACCAGTTTTTTAGCTGAGGCCTACGGCTGGGCACCGTGCTCAAACAGTGATTTTTATTCTTTCTAGAACAAAGCAGGAAGAAAATAAAAATCAAACTGCGCGCGGTACCCACCCGCAGGCCTCTTCTATATTTTTTTAGTCAATAATTCCTTTTGTCGACGGGACTTCCCCATGTCGTCGCGGATCAATTTGTGTGGCTTGATCTAAAGCCAGCCCCAACGATTTAAAAACCGATTCTAAATCCGTGTGCAAATCTTCGGACAACCCTTCGATTTTGACATTAAGCGTTGCTCCCAAATTGTGGGCAAAAGATTCTAAAAAATGGTCCAAGTCGCTTAAAGCGTAGCCATCTTGCGGCTTTACAGAAACTTTGTTTACGTCGGGACAACGGAAATGATAGTAGCCTCTGCCGCTTAAGTCAATGACTGTCTGCCCGACGGTTGATTCCATCGGGGCAAAAGCTGACCCAAAGCGTTTGATTCCGGTGCGGTTTTCGCCTAAAGCTTTTTTAAACGCTTTGCCCAATGCAATCCCAATGTCTTCGTTGGTGTGATGAATATCAATGTGTGTGTCGCCTTTGACGCTAAGTTCAAGATCAAAAAATCCCCAAAAAGCAAAAAGCTCGAGCATATGGTCCAAAAGGCCGATCGGCGTTTTGATTTTTGTTTTGCCGCTTCCGTCGATATTAAGCGTAATTTGGATTTCGGTTTCTTTGCTTTTGCGTTCGAACGTTGTTTGGCGTATGGTCATAAGGACATTCCTTTAATTAGTGTGTGAAACGAACTTTGATCGAATCCGAATGTTTTTGCAAGCCTTCGATAAGAGCGACTTTTTCGATTGGCTCGCGGATTTTTTCGAGCGCTTTTTTGCTGTAGGAGATCACGTGGCTCTTCTTGGTAAAATCCGACGTGCAAATTCCCGAAAAAAATCGTGCCGTCCCCAGGGTGGGCAAAACATGACTGGGCCCGGCGGCGTAATCGCCCAAAGCTGTCGGACTGTACGGCCCTAAAAAGATTGCACCAGCGTTGCGCACTTTTGCGGCGATACTTTTGGGGTTACTGGTTAAAACCTGCAAATGTTCCGGCGCGATACGGTTAGCGATTTCAACCGCTTCGTCCATATTTTTGGCATAAATCCCAAAGCCTCCGGCGACTCTTTGGCGTACGATACGCAAAAGACTGCGCGAGTTGGTGACAAGAATTGAAAGTCCTCCCAAATGTTCCATCTGCGCCTCTAAATCAGCGATGACGTATTCGGGATTGCTTGAACGGTTTGCGATCACGACTAATTCCGACGGACCAGCGAGCATATCGATCCCGACGGTGCCAAAAAGTTGGCGTTTGGCCTCGGTTACAAACATATTGCCCGGCCCGACGATTTTGTCGACTTTCGTGATCGTTTTTGTTCCCAGCGCCATAGCTGCAATCGCTTGCGCTCCGCCGACTTTGTAAATTTCGTTGACCTTCAAAAGATTGGCGACCGCAAGAATATAAGGATTGATATGCCCGTTTTTGTCTGGCGGGGTCGCAATCACGATCCGTTTGACGCCGGCGACCTTGGCGGGAATGACGGTCATATAAACCGTCGAAACCAAAGGCGCGCTGCCGGCCGGAATATAAATTCCCACCGAGTCTAAAGGCCAAATGTTTTCGGTAAGCAAAATTCCTTCCGCTTCCTTGACGCGGCAGGGCTTGGGCAATTGCTTTTTATAAAAGCCGGTCACGTTGTTGATGATCTGCTTTAAGTTGGCGACAAAGTCACTGGTAATGTTTTGGAAAGCGCCGCTGATTTCACTTTCAGGGACTTTAATATCCTTGGCTTCCAGTTGGGCGTGGTCAAACTTGCGCGTGTAGCGCACGAGCGCCGCATCCCCGTTAATCTTGACGTCTTCAATGATTTTTCGCACCTTTTCCTCGACGTGACGCTTGTGATTGGTCGTGTAGCGGTTGTAAAGGTTCTGTGCGCTTTGGCCGTTTTGTTGGATGATTTTCATAGTTTTACAATTTCGCTAAAATGATTTCCCTGGCTTTTTCGATCGCTTGATTTAAATTTTTGTTTTCTTTGCTTCCGGCTTGCGCCAGATCCGGACGCCCGCCGCCATTGCCGTTAAAAATGGGTGCAATTTGTTTAATGATTTCGTTGGCATTGACTCGACTGACAAGATCAGATGAAACCGCAATTAAGATATTGGCCTGATCAGGCGAATCGTTGGCCAAGATCAAGACAGCTGATTCCAACTGCGGATGTGTTTTTAAAAAATCTGAAACTTTTCTCAAAAACTCGATCGAAGTATTCGGAAACTTTTGGATAATCAGTTTTGTTCCCGCCTTGCCCTGCGCTTTTGCCAAAAGCCCGTCGAGATCGTTTTTGACAAAGGCTTCAAATTTTTGTTTTTCGAGTTCTTGGGCCTCTTGTTTTTGCTTGAGCTTTTCTTCTTCACGCTGTTGTTTTTCAAGCTCGAGCTGTTTTTGTTCCTCTTCAAAACGTGTCGCAAAATTTGCGGTTTTTGCTTCAATGCGCCGTATCCCCTGCGCGACCGCGCCTTCGCTGGTTAATCGGAACTTTTCGATTTGGGCCGTTGAATCCAAGTGCGTGCCGCCGCAAAATTCCTTTGAAAAATTCCCAATTGAAATGACCCGCACGCGCGAGCCGTATTTTTCGGCAAAAAAGGACAAAGCGCCCAGTTTTTTAGCTTCTTCGATGTCCATTTCCTTTTTTTCGACGTGGTCATGCGCTTTGATTGAGGCGTTAACAAAATTTTCGATTTGCGTCTTTTGGTCGGCGCTTAAGCTTCCCGGATGCGTAAAGTCAAAACGCAAGCGGTCCTCCGCGACCAGCGATCCCTGTTGCTGGACGTGGGTGCCTAAAACTTTTCGCAGAGCCGATTGCAAAAGATGGGTCGCCGTATGATTTCGCATGATAGAAAGCCTCCGTGTTTCATCCACTTCAGCATGAATAGGATCGCCAACACGGACCAAGCCCTCCACAACTTTTCCGCTATGCAAGTAAACGTCATTGCGCTTTTGTGTGTCCTCAATACGAATTTTAGCAGTTCCGGTTAACAAAAATCCGCTGTCCCCGATCTGTCCGCCGGCCTGCGCATAAAACGGCGTTTTGTCCAAAACAACTTCGACGGTATCCCCGGCGCTGGCTTCAAGGACTTCTTTATGATCAATAAAAATTTTGAGCGCTTTGGCTTTGCCGCTTAAATGTGTGTACCCGATAAAGTCGGTTTTGGCCACATCCAAACGCAAGTCGGTATCGACAAAAACATCTCCCATCATTTTGCTGGCGGCGCGCGCACGGGACTGCTGTTGTTTCATCAGTTGATGATAAACGTCCAGTGCCTGTTTGTTCTCATCGCTGGAAACGCCAACCAATAGGGCTGTCGAAATAATTGTCGACAAAGGCAAGCCGTACGTGTCATGAAACCGAAAATAGATTTCTCCGCGATCGGTTGCGTTCGTCGCTTTTTGGATCTCAATGGTAAATTCCGGCAGTCGCTGTGTCCGCACCGCAATAAACGCTTCTTCGGTTTTTTCGATCAGCCGCATCAAGTCGTTTTCTTTGGGCACAATTTCAGGATATTGCGTTTTAAAAACTTCGATGACCGCGGGCACAAGCTTGTATATGCTGGGCGTCAACCCCCCGGCGCTTAAAACAAGATTGGTGCTGTCATTGATAAGCCGTTTGACTACACTGCCTCGCTCTTTGTTTGATGGGATGACCCCGTCGGAAATCGCAAAAACAATCGCGCGGATATGGTCTGCGATGACAAGCTCATCTTTCAAAGACAACTTGATCGTCTCTGAGCTAATGTCTTTGCGGATTCGTAAGCGAATCGGCATAAAAAGATCCGTGTCGTAGTTGGTTTTTTTGCCTTGAATGACCGCAACCAAGCGCTCGAGCCCCATACCGGTATCAATGTTTTTGTTGGGCAAAGGTTCCAAGACGCCGCCGTCCTTGCGGTTATATTGGGTAAAAACCAGATTCCAGACTTCGCTAAAGCGACCGCAGCTGCAATCCGGATCGCATTTTTTCCCTTTGTCGCAATTGGGATTGACCCCATAGTCAAAGAAAATTTCAGAGCACGGGCCGCAAGGACCGTTGGGGCCGTTAAGTTTGGCGTTTGACGGCCAAAAGTTGCTTTTGTCGCCGAGTTTGACAAGCCTGTTGGCCGGGATTTTGATGTGTTCAAGCCAAATTTTTTGCGCTTCGCTGTCCTCATGATAAATAGAAACCCAAAGTTTTTGGGGTGGAATTTTAAGCACTTGGGTCAAAAATTCCCATGCCCACTCGATTGCTTCTTTTTTAAAGTAGTCGCCAAAAGAAAAATTGCCGAGCATTTCAAACATCGTGTGGTGAAACGCGGTGACGCCGACTTGGTCTAGATCGTCGGTACGCAGGCATTTTTGGGACGTTGTCGCGCGCGTAAAGCCGTCGATGTGGCCTAAGAATTGGCGTTTAAACTGCTGCATGCCGGCGGTGGTAAACAAGACTGTCGGATCATCTTTGGGCACCAAAGAATCGCTGGCGATGACTGAGTGTTGTTTGGATTTAAAAAATTCTAAAAAACTTTTTCGTATGTCGTTTGCGGTTAGCATATCCGTTTTCTCTTTAATTATTCATGATTGGCAGGGATGTTTTGACGATCCTCTACTCAAACAGTGTCTCGCCCCAAAACTTAATATTGTGTGGTGTGAGCACGGCTGGGGCTCGCCAAACTCGTAGAGGACATCAAATCATCCCTGCCAAATTTACAGAAAATCAAGTGATAGATTTCGATACTCTATAAACTGTTCCCGTCGAAAATCCCCGACGCAGTAAATAGCCTTCTAGTCGTCTTTGTTGTGTTGTCTCATCGAGTTTTTGATAAATTTTCATCCGCTTTTGTGAAATTTTTTGCGCGGCTTCAAACTCGTCGTAATCATTTGTAAGTTTTGCGACTTGTTCGCTGACAATTTCGTCGGCAACCCCTTTTTCTTTTAATTCCTGCCGGATACGTCTGACGCCGATTGGTTTAGCCAGGCGCGAAACAATCCAAGCCTTGGCAAAAACTGCATCGTCGATCAGCCCAGCTTTTTTAAAAAACGCAATAACTGGCTCAATAATAGCATTATCAAAAGCTTTGTCTTTAAGTTTAGTGATTATTTCTTGTTCACTGCGGATACGAAACTTAAAAAATCGGTAAACAATCGCTTTAGCTTTTGAAAATAAAACGTCCTGTTCTTCTCTCTTAGCCATGTCAGGGTTCGAGGACAAAAAATCCTCGGACAGTTCGCACCAAACAACTGCCTTGGGCTGCGGCAACTGCCTGATAATAATCCTCTAAATTGCGAATCACCTGTTTGTTGATGCTGATAATCACGTCATTTTTTTCCAAACCGCTTAATTGGGCAGGACTCGCTGGCGCAACTTCGGTAATGACAACCCCATTGGTATTGGCCAAGCGCAGTTTTTCGGCAGTCGTCGACGTTATTTCGTCAACGTTTAAGCCGCGCCAGGATTTAACGCTGTGTCTTTTAGCTGCAGGCTCAGCGGCTAAAGGTGTAGGCGTGTTTGCTGACTCGTTTTTCCCGACGGTGACAGGGATTTCCAAACTTTTTTGATCGCGCGAGATTTGTAAAACGATCGGCTTGCCAATTGTTGCATTGCTGATCTGTTTGACAAGTGCTGACGAATTACGGATTTTAATCCGGTTAGCCGAAAGGATAATATCGCCTTCCTTAATTCCGGCTTTGTCGGCCGGCGCGTCTAAGAGAACTTTTGTAACCAGAACACCTTCATCGCTGGACAAGGCAAAGTATTGCGCCAAACGCTCATCGATATCCTGAATCCCGATGCCGATCCAGCCGTATTCGATTTTTTTGCCTTGTGTCAGCTGGTCAACAATCGCTTTCGCGTAATTGACCGGAATCGCAAAGCCAACTCCCTGATAGCCGCCGGAGGTCGAAAAGATCGCGACATTAATGCCGATCACTTCCCCGTTTAAATTAACCAGCGGCCCGCCTGAATTGCCGGGGTTGATGGCGGCATCCGTTTGGATCAGATCCGAATAGTCCGAATCCCGACGGGACGTTTGCGGCAGACTCCGGTGCAAAGCGCTGATAACGCCGGAAGTCACTGTCGGTTGCGGATCGTCTAAAATATTGCCAAACGGGTTACCGATGGCCACGACCCATTGGCCGATTTTAAGGTTTTCTGAATTTCCTAAACTTGCCACAGGAAGATTATCTGCGGTGATTTTGATGACGGCCAGGTCGCTGCGCACATCGATGCCCGTCAACTCTCCGTCAAACTTTCGGCCATCTGGCAGAGTCACTGTGATTTTGTCGGCCCCGTCGACCACATGGTCATTAGTCAAAATATAGCCGCGTCCGTCGACAATGACGCCCGAACCAATCCCTAACGACTTTTCTTCGTAATTCGGTGTTGTTCCAAAAAAGTCTTCAAAAAAATGGTTCATGATAGCGTCATCATAAGGATTGCCGAAATAGTTGGATTTTATCCTATAGTGCTTGATCTTTTCTGTTTTGATGGCGACCACGGCTGGTCCGGTTTTTTGGGCAACGTCGCTGACGGCCGTAACCAGGTTAGGTTCGTCAGCGTAAAGATTTGTTGCCCAAGCATGAGACAGAATAAAAAGAAACAGAAACAATCGTTTCATAGTTTTTTAACGTTTGATAAGCAGTTTTTCGATAATCGCTTTTTCGATTTTGTTCGTGATCTTGGGGTTTTCTTCGAGAAACTTGCGCGCGCTGTCGCGGCCTTGCCCGATTTTTTCGTTTTCAAAAGAAAACCAAGCGCCGGCTTTTTGAATGATCTCGGACTTAACGCCCATGTCGATAATATCGCTGAGCCTTGATATCCCTTCGGTAAAAAGGATTTCAAATTCTCCGTCGCGAAACGGTGCGGCGACTTTGTTTTTGACGATCTTCGCACGAATGCGGTTGCCGATGACTTCATCTCCGCGTTTGAGCGACTCGATGCGTCGCAAGTCAATACGAACGGAGGCATAAAATTTGAGCGCGTTGCCGCCGGTTGTGGTTTCCGGATTGCCGAACATAACGCCAATTTTCATACGGATTTGATTGATAAAAATAACACAGGTCTTACTCTTATTAATTGCGGCGGTGAGTTTACGAAGCGCTTGCGACATAAGACGCGCTTGCAAACCCATGTGCGAATCGCCCATCTCCCCTTCGATTTCGGCGCGAGGCGTTAAAGCCGCGACCGAGTCGATGACAACCAAATCAATCGCGTTGGAACGCACGAGGGTTTCGGCAATTTCCAAAGCTTGTTCGCCGGTGTCAGGTTGGGAAATCAGCAGGTCTTCCAACTTGACGCCGACGGTTTTGGCATAACTGGCGTCAAACGCGTGTTCGGCGTCGATAAATGCGGCCACCCCGCCTAATTTTTGGACTTGATTGATAATGCTTAACGTCAGCGTTGTTTTTCCGGACGATTCGGGTCCGTAAATCTCAACGACCCGTCCGCGGGGAATGCCGCCAATGCCTAAAGCAACGTCAATAGCCAACGAACCCGTTGGAATCGCTGGAATGTCCAGGCACGTGGCTTCGTCCATTTTCATGATCGAGCCTTTGCCAAATTGTTTTTCGATTTGCGTTAAGGCCAGTTCGAGCGCTTTGTGTTTGTTTTCGAGATCAGCCGCTTTTTTTGCTTCCATTGCTTTTGTTTCTGTTTTGACTTCAGTCATTGCAACCTCCGATGTAATTTAAATTACGAAAATATAACAACCACACCTTTAAGGGGCCTTGGGCGTAGATAAAAGTGAAACTTTTTCGCTTTACAAGGGTTATCGGGGTGGGGAATTCTTTTTGTTTTTTAACTGACGAAAAATTATAGCTGTGAGCCTTAGCGTTGTCAAACGCTTTAACCTTGCTTTAGGTTTGTATAAAGCGCAAGTGTTAATCCCATCGTAATCCAAAAAAGAAAACTTAACTGCAAAGAATAAAGCTGTGTATCAAAAAAACAGTGGACCAAAAAACCTAATAATCCGGCATTTAAGCCGATAAATAAAAAAGATTCCAATGACGCCGGGATCCGTAGAGTTAGGTTAAAGTTTTTATAAATGACGTACCCATTTAGCACAAGAAAACTCAATAAAGAAAAAATTCCCGATTCCGCCCATATTTGTAAAAAACAATTATGGACATAATAAACGCCAATTTGATGGATGTAGTTTGCACAATGGTCCATATAAGTCCCTAATCCCTTGCCCAGAAATGGATTTTCGACGATCATTTTCCAGGCCCCTTCATAAAGCATTAAGCGTGCACTATCCCCGCGGCTCTGAAAGAAAAATAAGGCCAGTGCTGTTAGCGGCACAAAGAAAAGGTAGCCTGACACGGCCAGCGGCCAAAATGTTTTTTGGGATAAATGGTGGGAGCAGATAAGTAAAACAATTGAGATGAGCCCTACCGCAAGACCTAGCCAGCCTCCCCGGCAGAGAGTCATCGCACAAACGCAAAGCAATAGCGCACTAAGTATAAAAAGACCGATTTGCGTAAATTTTCTTCCGGTTTTCCATAAGGCAAAGCCCAAAATCATCGGGATGACAGCAGTTAGATACGCCGCCAAGTCATTTTGATTTTTAAACGATCCGGTGATGATGCCACCGGGATTTAAAGGATGCCCAAAGATAAATTCGTGTCCTAAAAATTTTTGTGAAAAAGATGTCAGCGCTAATATCATCGAGCTAAGGGCAAAAATCCATACGGCATTGATAATGCGCCGGCTATCGCGCAAGGTGTCGATCATGACCCACAAAAGCAGAGGAAATCTTCCCCATTTGAGAAACAGGGCTTTGAGGCTTTTTCCTAGAAGTGGACCGCTGTTGAATAATGATAAGGCCATAAAAAAGAAAAAAACCAGAAGCAGCAGAAAGAACGTTTTGTTTGTTCGGATGTTTTGAAAATCCGGTGTGATAATTTGCCGGATCACAAATAAAAGAATAGCCAGACCGGCAAATATGCTAATCCCGGCGATAGAAATAGGAATAAAAAAAATAAGAGCATAAAGGCAATAGAGGATGCCGATATCCAGGTAATTAGAAATTTTTAATTTCATGCGGTAATAATTTCTTTTAATTTCTTGGCAACCTTCGGACCGTCCATGACATTGATAAGTTTTTCGAGTTCTTTGATGTCACGCCGCAGTGCCCGCGGGTCAAAATGCAGAGATTGGGCGATATATATTTTTTCTTCCTTTGTGGCTTGGTCTCTTTCGGTGTCTAACAATGTTTCTTCGTAAAGTTTTTCGCCCGGGCGCAAACCGATCATTTCGATTTTAATGTCCTCGTCGGGTTTAAGACCGTAGAGCGTGATAAGTTCCTTGGCCAGATCCAAAATTTTGATTTGTTCCCCCATATCCAAAATAAAAATTTCGCCTGCCTTACCCATACTTCCGGCCTGCAAAACCAGCTGGCAAGCCTCATCGACACTCATAAAATATCTCGTCACGTCTGGGTCAGTCACGGTGACCGGCCCGCCTTGTTCGATCTGTTTTTTAAATAACGGGACAACGCTTCCGTTGGAGCCTAAAACATTTCCAAACCGAACGGCCATAAATTTGGTTTTGCTTTGTTTCGCCTTTGATTGCAGGATCATCTCGGCAACACGTTTGGTCGCTCCCATGACATTGGTTGGATTGACTGCTTTATCGGATGAAATCAGAATAAAGCGTTCGACGCCATAATGGTCAGCTGCATAAATAAGATTGCGGGTCCCGATAACATTATTTTTTACCGCAGCTACCGGGTTTTCTTCCATCAAAGGCACATGTTTATGGGCGGCGGCGTGAAAGATCACCTGCGGCTTGTAAAGTGAAAACATATTTTTTAAAAGCCCGATATCTTTTACATCCCCGATAATGCTTCTGAATTTGATGTGCGGATATTTTCGCAAGAAATCAATGACTAGATAATAGACATCATTTTCATTATGATCAAACAGCACGAGTTCTTTAGGGTTAAACGTTACGATTTGCCGGCAAAGACACGACCCGATTGACCCGCCGGCGCCGGTTACCAAAACGACTTTTTGGGTCAGGTAACTGCTGATTTCCTTCGCATTGATTGTGACGGTTTCTCTGCCTAAAAGGTCTTCCGGCCTTATGTCGCGGGGTTTGACTTCAATTTCGCCGTTTAATATTTTTTGTAATCCCGGGACGATACGGATTCTTACGGATAATATTTCGCACTTGGCGACGATGCTTCGAATCGTCTCTCCCTTGGCCGAAGGGATCGAAATAATCACTTCATCGACCCCAAACTTATTGACAATTTCCGGGATATCATTCTGGTTGCCTAAGATAGGAATTCCTTGAATATGTAAATTCTTCTTGGCCGGATCATCGTCGATAAAACCGACAATTTGGAGATTGGCTTTTACATTCGATTTGACATCGCGCAACACCAACACGCCCGCATCCCCCGCGCCGACAATAATTGCCCTTTTTCTTGTGCTACCGGGAACAGGCCGGTATTTTTCTCTAAATAATCGTGTCACAAAACGGATGCCTGTCACAAGGCAAAAACTCAAGACGCAATCTAAAATAAAGATTGACCGGGGAAATCCATTTAAAGGATAGGCGACATAAATAATAAAAACAAAACACAACATCGCCAACACATGGACTTTGATGATCCGCCAAATGTCAGAAATGCCGATATATCGCCACAGCCCCGAGAACAGGCCAAAGGACCCAAAAATGATTGTTTTAATACAAATTAACAGCGGCAGGGTCCGTTCGATGACGCCCCAGTAAGTGCTGCTGATATTAAAATCCAAACGCAGATAAAAAGCCATCACATAAGCGATGGTCACCAAAACAAGATGCACAATAACAACAATTGGACGACGGAATTTGAGGAGAAATGATTTTATATTCATAGGTCGAGTATAGGAATTTAAAAAATTTGAAATCAATCTTAGCAGAAATTAATGGCGTACGCCTTCTTTTTTAAGAACTTTATATGCGGTTAAAAAAATAATATACAGATCAAACGCCAAAGACCGTCGATGTAAGTACTCTTCATCAAACGAAACTTTTTGGGGGATTGGCAAATCATCTCGTCCGTTAACTTGAGCCCAGCCGGTAATCCCGGGGATCAACCTGTGAACCCCTTTGGCTGTTCTCAGGGCCACTAAATCATCCTGATTAAACAGAGCCGGCCGAGGTCCCACAAAACTCATATCCCCTTTAATCACATTGAATAATTGCGGCAATTCATCAAGGCTGTACTTGCGCAAAAATTCTCCCCCTGCAATTAAATAGTCTTGCGGATTTTTCATCAGATGCGTGGCCAGCTGCGGCGTGTCGGTGCGCATGGTCCGGAATTTAACCATTTTGAAAATGTTGTTATTGACACCGACGCGATCCGTCCAAAAAAAAGCCGGGCCTTTGGATTTTAATTTGATAAAAGCGCCAATCAAAAGAATCGGCAAAGCCAAGAGAAGGATTAAAATAATTGCTAAAGTCAGGTCAAAGGTGCGTTTTATCCCAAATTTTGCATTACAACATAGTGCGTGACGATCCGTCACGCACAAAAAAGGGAAATGCAAAATTTGCCTTCGGTTGCGGTTTACCGCAAGGATTAACCCCGCACGTCTCGACTTTGTCGAGACATGCGGCCCTTCGGGCAGATTTTGCTTTGGCCAAACAGGAGTTTGGCTAATGCAAAATCTGGGTTTATCATGTTCGAGAAATTTAACGGTTTCTGCAATCCCCTCTTCTAGCGTAAAGGGCGGTTTCCAGCCGAGTAAATTTTGGATTTTACGGTTGTCAACACACAGAGAACCGGTTAATTTTTCTATTGTTTTATTTTGTCTAAACAGAGCTCCAAGCCTGTTTAAAAAATCTGTTGGTAAAGAAAATAAAATGAGTCGCTTGTTTTTTGCCGCAGCGATCAGCCGCAGAAGATCTGGTGTTGAAATATCTTCCCCATCGCTGACTAAAAAAGTTTCGCTTATCGCCTTAGGATGCGTGATGCACAGCGTTATCGCATCGATAAGATTACCCAGATAAAGAAAACTGCGTTGATTGCGGATATTTTTAAACGGCAACGGCAGCCCCAACGAAGCGAGCTTAATCAAATTTTTAAAATTCGCTTTCACCCCCGGGCCATAAACTAAGGGTAGCCGTAAAATGACGGTCGGTAAACCCGTCTGAAGCGAAATATTTTTCAATACGTCTTCAGCTTCCCGCTTGGTTATTCCATAAGCATCTTCGGGTGCCGGGATATCAGTTTCTTTGTAAGGGCGGTTTGCCCCTTGCCCATTGACTTTGACGGAACTGATAAAAATAAATCTTTTGACCCCCGCTTCCTTTGCCATGCGCGCCAAATGTTCTGTTCCCTGGACATTGGCTTTGCGAAAATCTTCAAGCGGATTTTTCGACGGGTCTTTGAGAATGTGCACACGTGCGGCCAAGTGGACGACGACATCGACATCCGCAAAATCACTTTGAGGGCAAACAGACGGACTGGTTAAGTCCAGAGCAACGCCGATAACCCTTTGCGGCAGGGTGTTTGGTTCGGACTCTTTTCGAAAAGTTCCTTTAACCTTCCACCCTTCACTTAACATTTTTACGCAAAGAGCACGCCCGATAAACCCTGTCGCGCCTGTAATTAAAACGGTTGGCATTTTTTCTTTGTTCCTTTAAAGACGATTTTTGTAGCAATTTTTTATTGCTTTCGTGTTCGCCAATTTTCGTTCGCGGTCAAAAAACCAGCCCCATTTATTAAAATATTTTATGCCCGAAGAAACAAGATGTTTGAGCAGATGGCTGTCTTTATTGGAACCGCGCTGATATCCATGCGTGATGAGCGCTTCTGGGTAATAGACGGTGCGATAGTGCTTGTGAATTCGTCTGGACAAATCAACATCTTCAAAATAGATAAAAAAACGCTCATCAAAAATACCGGTCTTTTCGAGGATATTTGTTCTTAAAAACATAAAACATCCTGACAAATACGGAGCTTCCATTTGGGTATTGTAATCGGCAAACCTAAGCTCGTAGCGGGCTTTTTGTGCATCCAGCAGAGGACTTAAAAATTTTATTTCGATTTTTCGAAGGAGCATATCGCAGGGATCCGGCAATAATCGGCAAAGATATTGCAAAGAACCGTCGGGATATAAAACTTTAGGCAGAACAAGTCCGACATCGTTGTTTTTTTCCATAAAATCAAATAATTTCTCGAGTGTCCTTGGCTCAAAGTAAACGTCCGGGTTTAAAATGAGCGAATATTTTGTTTGGCTGGACATTTTACGCAGGGCTATATTATGCCCAGATCCAAAACCCACATTCTTATTATTGAAGATGTATTCGACGTTTTTAAAGGCGCAAACATCCTTCAGTTCGTTTGTCGGAGAATTGTCGATGACATAAAGATACGTCTTTAAGCCCGAATTTAAAAAGCTTGCGATGGCTTTTGACAAAGTGGTTGTGTCATTTTTATAAGTGACAATCGAAGCGATAATGTCATACATGGGTTAACCTTACCAAATTTTATTTATTTTTTCAAACGTCGTGCAATAAAATATTAAACAGTTCTTTCCAGCTTTGTGTGAAAGGTGGGATGATCGGCTTGGCGTGATGTTTCTCAAAAAGGATGGTTTTGTCGATAACGCTTTTCATAGCTATCGCTAGTTGTTCGGGGCTTTTGGCATCAAAGAATTTGGCTTTATCATAGCTTCCCAGCGTTTCATGGGCATATTCCAAATCGGCTAAAAGAAGTGGTTTGCCCAGATGTTTAGCTTCGGTGATCGGCATGCCCCACGTTTCTAATTTTGAGGGAAAAATGACACAACAAGCCCGACGATAAAGCTCATAAACATTTTCTTTTTGCTGAATTCCTATAAATTTGATTTGTTTAATATGTTTAAAAGAATTGTAGATCAATCGGGCATAATGGTTTTCGCTCCCCGAAATGGTAAAGATAACTTGAAAATCGACAACGCCCTGTTGTGTTAATATCTCGCAGGCTTTGCCGATAATTTCAAAATTTTTAAAAACTCTTGGGAATGACGGATAAAAGAAAATATTTTCTTTTAAAACAGAACAATTGCTTTCTTCGCCTTCGCTTATATTCGGGTGCGCCACAATAATCTTAGCTTGCGGGGCAAACTCTTGGAAGATACTTCTTAAATAACTTTGTTGCACGACGATAAAATCATTTTTTTTGATGTTGATCAAATATAAATATTTGTAGAACAGATTAAACAGAGTAAATCGCACGTCCAAAGACGCTTCTTTCAAAGACAGCTTGTAAAACGCCGAGGCATTATGGCAATAGACAGCTAACCGCTTTGCGCAGACGTTTGGCGTCATATCATGCAGAGACAACCATAGATCTGGACGGTACTGTTCTGATATCTTTCGAAAATAATAGTATTCGTAAAATAAACGGTTAAACCACGACTTTTTTGACTTAGGAAACTCTAAATATTCGATATTAGCCAAGTCAAACAATTTCTTTTTGTTGACGAGCGCAATGACCCGATATTTATCGGCCAAATTGTCAGATAAATATTTAAGGCATTCTTGAAGGACGGTTAAAGGGCCTGCTTGCGTGAGGTTGACCGCAGAGACAATAATGACTTTTTTCAAGGATTTTTTACCTGCAACATTTGACGGTTTTTCTGACGATGTATTTGATATGCAAAATAATACACCCAGACGAAGAAAAACAGTCCATTATAAAAATAATGCCCTTGTTTTAACAACTGCAGAATGAGTAAAACAAAAATCGCATTGCTGATCAGGGTCATGTCTGTTTCATCTCGCATTTTAAGGCGGAATTTAAACACAAAATAAAGAACGGCGATTGTGCCAAACAGTCCTGTTTCCGAGAGCAAACGCAGCAAAAGAGACCCAGCATCCGCTTTGTTAGCGCGCGGATATTTATTGGACCAAAACCCGCCATCGATATCAAAGACGATATATTGATCATAAGAAACCGGATGACTGCCTAAACCATGTCCGAACAAGATATTATCGGTAAGACTTTTGTAAGCCACAAATGCATTGCTCGCTACAACATAGACGCTTAGGTGTGATGTGGCGAGGTTTTTTGAACCGAGTGCCACACCAAGAGTCGAGTCAACCCGCATGCGGATTTCGGGGATAAAACGATACGCGGCAAAACTTAAAAAAGGGACAAGGACGATTAATAAAAGCGAGTATTTCCATTTTTTAATATTCAGCAACAGCACGATACTTAAGGCGATCGCAAAATAGGCAATTGCAGAAAATGTTAACAGATAACTTGTAATGAGAATCAGGCTGCTCCATACGGATTTTAAGTAAGGGGAATTTTTTTTAAAAAGCCTTGATACGGCGATAAACATCGCGGGAGCCATTGCGATTGCAAAATGAGACGGTTCCATAAAAACCGAGTTGACCCTCAACATCCCCCCTGTCGCCGGAGAAGAATACCATTTATTAAAAATCCATCCGTACTCGTAACCCTTTTCGAAGTGGATCAAAAAACTTAATTCCTGAAAAATTCCAAGGGCAGCGACGCAAAGGGCGATTTGCAAATACGCTTTGAATAATCTTTCAACTTTATATTGGTTAATATTAAGCAATAAATAATATGCGATGGCATTTAACAGGATGCCGGCAATTTGTTTGATCAGAAGAGACATCGTGTCTTTTCCCAGATAAACATTCACCAGAGAAAAAATCGTCAGAATTGATAAAATAGCGAGAAAAGTTTTATGGCAAGTGATATTGCGGAAAAGCAAAATATACAAGATGAGGAAAGCCAGTAAGAAGGTATATCCGAAATAAAATTCGAAAGGTGATGTAAATAAGGTCAGACCTCCCGAAAAAATATTCAGAACGAGCAAATAATTCAAAAAGGTTATCATTTTGACGATATTCTGATTAATGCTTCCACAATAACCTTGCAAACTGATTTAGCCGATGGCTTTTAAGTATTTTGCGCTTGATCATAACAGCAAAGGACACAAGGTTCTTGTATCTCCCCAGTGAAAAGCAAATCTGTGCCATCTGCGGATGATACCCGAATTTGAGCATTTTGTTTTTGAAATCCTGCCATTCTTGGTCGTCATGAATATAAGAGGTGACGTTAACAATGGTGTACCAGGGATGCTCGCGCAACATCACATGCAAAAAGGCATCACGCATCGGGGTGTCTTCGGGCAAATATTTATCGGCCAACTGCAAATACCCGTCAAAATCCAGAAGAAACCTTTTGACCAAGCCTCCGTCGAATTGGAAGCTTGCATTATCATTGCGCCAAAACACTAAAGGAGTTCGAAGATACTTTAACCGGCATTTTTCTTTGATAAAAGACATCAGCGATGAGGCCAGCGCGTAAGCGGTTTTGTCAAAATCTTGATGATAACCGGTTTGGTTCCAGGCTTTACGAGACACTACGATGGAACTCATATAACTAAAAAGTGCGCCAATCGAATTGGCGTTTTGGCAGTATTCGATAAAGTCATTTTTTTCGTGAAGATTAAAGATTCTTTCAGGAACTTTGGCAGAAAGCCACTGGCGGTCTCGCAGCGGGTTGAGAAACAAGTCGCAGACGGTAACATTGCAGAGGTAAATCTCGCACTGCGACTGGATTTCATTTAACATTTGATTTAAAGCGCCGGGACGCAAACAATCATCGTCCGAGAGCATCCAGCAATAATCGCCGTGCGCCAGTTCAATCGTCCGGCCCATGTCGCGATTGACACCCATATTTTTTTCGCCACGATAATAGATAAAGTTGCGGAATTTTTGCCGGTATTCTTCGGCAACTTCTTTTGTATTATCGCTTGAAGCTCCGTCAACGATGACGACTTCAATCTCATCGGTAGCTTGCTGCAACACATTCTCGAGCGTTTCAGCCAAAAATTTGGCGCGGTTATGCGTCGGGATACAAATTGAAATCTTGATTTTATTCTCTGTGGCCATGACCACGCTCCCTTTCTAAATCCGCTTCTACCATCAGCTTGACCAACTCTTTAAATTTGATTTTGGGGTCAAACCCAAAAGCCTTTTTGGCTTTGCTGATATCCCCGGTTAAGGTCGACGTTTTGGTCGGTCGTAAAAGTTTAGGATCGGTCAAGACATAGTCATCGGATTTGAGATTAACAACCGCAAATGCTTCTTTGACCCATTCTTCAACACTATGCGTTTCGCCTGTTGCGATGATAAAGTCGTCCGGTTTATCGAGTTGAAGGATTTGCCAAGCCGCTTGCATATATTCTTTAGCATAGCCCCAATCGATACACGCCGTCAGATCGCCTAAGATAAGCTTATCTTGTTTCCCACAAGCGATCCTTGCCACGGATTGTGTGATTTTGCGTGTGACATACTCGGGCGTGCGTCGAGGAGATTCGTGATTGTAAAGAATCGCGTTTGACGCAAAAATCCCAAACGCCTCCCGGTAATAGCGCGTCAAATGATAGGCAAAAAGTTTGGAACACGCATAGGGGCTTTGCGGATTAAAGGGGGTTGTTTCACTTTGAGAGATTGTTTCTGTTTTTCCAAACATGTTGGAGGTGCATGGCTGAAAATAGCGGATCGTAGGATTCACTTGTTTGATGATCTCCAGAATGCGCCCGACGGCAGCGCCGGTAATATCAGCTGAAAACCCGACCATATCATAACTCCAGCCGACATGATCCTGGTCGGCTTCATTATAAATTTCCTGAGGCTTGACGGCATTGATGATCCGATAGATGGATGTCGGATCTGCTAAATCGCCGCGATGGATAAAAAAGTTTTTTTGAAAGATCTTCGGGTCGGCAATTAAATGGTCCACATTGCGCGTATTGCCGGTTGCTGAACGGCGGACCATTCCATGGACTTCATAGCCTTTTTCCAAAAGGACCTCGGCTAAATAACTGCCATCTTGTCCGGTGACGCCAAAAACCAATGCTTTTTTACTCATAAATCTTTCTGCACTTTCTTTTAACAGGATTTAAAATCTTTAACATCAAAATCAGCTGGCAACTCTTTCGAAAATTTGTATCCCAAACTTTGCTTATCTAGACGTATCGGCTGAGTCTCGTCAATCACCGCCGAAAAAACAACACTGACCGTGTGATATTCAAACGGCAGTCCAAAAGGATTCGCGCCTTGCACTAATTCGAAATATCCAACGGGCTTTAAGTCGGTAACGTCAAGGCCTGTTTCTTCTTTGACTTTGCGCTTGACGGCTTCATTAAGCGTCTCGCCTTTGAGGACACGGCCGCCGATGACCCACCAAACATCCTTTTTGGGTTCATTGGCCCTTTTAATTAACAAATATTCGCCGGCGCTGTTTTGGGCGATGATATCCACACACAGGATTGGCAAGACTTCGAGAATTTTGCGATATTCTTCGACGGGAATTAAGTTCATGGCACCACCCTAAAATCTGGTAAGGGAACAATAAATTTTCCACCGCCAGCACGCCAATCGGCTTCTCGTTTATAAAATTCGTCAAAAAATGCCCACGGCAAGACCAAAAAATAATCCGGTTTTGCCTTTCTCGCCTCTTCTTCAGAAATAATTGGTATCCATGAGCCGATGGTGTATTTGCCCCATTTTTCTGGACTGCGTTCAGCGGCGGCGGTAATCAAGGTGTGATCCAAACCATAATATTGGAGAATCACGTTTCCCTTCGTCGATGCGCCGTAAACATAAACTTTTTTCCCCTTTGCGACTTCAGCTTTGATAAAATCAACGCAACGTTTGCGATTGTCCTCTAAACGTTTCGCAAAGTTTAAAATATCGGTGCGGTCATATTTTTCATCAAACGAAATCCCGGTTCCTTTGTAATGACGCGCAAAAATCCGATAGCTTCCGCCGTTGACATTATTCTCTTCGATCTTAAACATTTCAAGGCCGTTGGTTTCAAACAGATATTTCAGAGACGCCAGAGAATAATATTCAAGATGTTCATGGCAAATGTTACCCAAATCATTTTTTTCGATCATGGGGGCTAAGCACATCAGCTGTGCGACAAAAATCCCGTCGTCGGCCAAAGCTCGCTGGGCATCTTTAATGAATTTGTTGGGATCCTCAAGGTCATAAAACATGCCGATAGCGGTAATCACTTTCGCTTTGCCAAATCCCCAGCCTTTGGCTAATTCCATATAACTTTCGTAACTCCAAAAATCGTGCATCACGTAAGGGGTGTTTTTGCGCAAAAGATCGATCAAATTATTGGCTGGCTCACAGCCGACGCGACAAATCCCCTCTGCCGTATACGTTGCCAGCATGGTTCCATCGTTGGCTCCGATATCCAAAACAACATCGCCGGGTTTTAAAGTCACCATCGACTCGATTTCTGCGGTAATGTCGCGCAGGGCGCGGCGCATCGTATCTGTTACCCCGGAGCGATACCAATAATAACGCGCATATAAGAGCTCTTGCGGAGCGGTATGGCGAAGTTGCAAAAGTGAACAGCGGTCGCACATGACCAAATCCAGCGGGGCTTTTAATCCTTTTCCGACTCTTTCAGGTGGGACAAAATCATTGATGTACTGTTCCCCGACGGAAAAGACCTCATGCAGTTTATCGCAGTCACACAGGCGGCAAGTTGTGCGTGTGATGGTTTCCATGGTTTGCATTCTAAATCTCCTTTATGATTTTTTCGAAATAATATCTTTTACGGCTGCTGTAACTTCTTGAATTTGTTGCTCCGTCAGAGTCATCCCTGACGGCAAATACAATCCTTGCTGCGCGATGCGTTCTGTGACTGGATAATGTTCGTCTTTGAACAATCCTAGCTTAAGCAAAGCCGGTTGTTCGTGTAGACCTAAAAAAAACGGGCGTGACCCAATGCCTCTTTTTCCAAGCTCTTGCATCAGCGTTGCGGCATCGATTTTTAACGACTTGTCTAATTCAATACAGTACATCCAGTAAACCATTTTAGCCCAGGGCATCTGAACCTGTGTTTTGATGCCTTTAATATTCGCAAGTTCTTGACGATAAACTTCGCCTAAACGCCGCTTTGTTGCAACAAACTCTTCAATGCGTTCCATTTGTGCGACCCCGATAGCAGCCTGCAGATTTGTCATCCTGAAATTGTAGCCTAACTCGGTATGATAGAATCTCTTTTCGGGACGAAAACAAAGATTGCGATACGATGCGGCGCGTTTGGCCATTTGCGGATCGGACGTTAAAACCATGCCCCCTTCGCCGGTGGTAATGATTTTATTGGCATAAAACGACCAGGCGCTAATATGACCAAGCCCGCCGCATTTGCGCCCTTTATATTCGGCGCCATGAACTTCGGCGGCATCTTCGATCACAATAAGATTATATTTTTTTGCTAGCGCTAACAGCGGATCCATATCGACTGGATGACCGTAAATATGCACCGCAAGAATGGCGCGTGTTTTAGGAGTAATTCGCGCTTCGATTTGGGAGACATCCATATTCCATGTTTGCGCTTCGCAATCGACAAGAACAGGAAAAGCTCCCAGTCTAAGAGCCGTCAAAGCGCACGAGATAATAGTAAAGCTGGGCATAATGATTTCATCGCCCGCTTTGATATCTGCTGCAAAAAATGCGGTTTCAAGAGCTGCGGTCCCATTGCAAAGCGCGATGCCAAAATCAGCGCCGATGTAACTGGCAAATTGTTTTTCAAATTGGGCGATAAAAGGCCCGTCGGAAGAAATCCATCCGGTATTGATGCATTCGATGAGCAACTCTTTTTCGCGGCCGTTTAACAGCGGTTCATTAACAGGGATCATCATTAATTCCTTCAAACTTGACTTTGTCTTCTTCGGCACGATAGGGGCCATTTTTGACTTCAATCATGCGCAGCGGTTTTAAAACCGTCATCCCATGCCCGGCTTCAATGAGCAGGATCACGTCCCCCGCAAAAAGCGTTCGGCTCTCTAGATACTCTTTTTCGAAAGAATAGAAATCAATGCGAAGCTCGCCTTTTTGGATAATGAGCACTTCCTGTGTGCCGAATGTTTCTCGACGGACCGGGTGATGCATATGCGGCTTGATTTTGTGATCCTTGGGATGGTCCATATATCCTAACTGCAGAGAATAATCGTTAGGCGTGATAAAGGATATCCCGTTTTTTTTATATTTTTTGCGGACGATAATCGCTAAAAGCTTGTCTTTATGGGTTACTTTTTCGATCATTTAGGATAAACTCCCTTTAGTGAGAACTTCTGCATTAATAAAACCTCTGATGCCGTCGAATGTCCCCTTGATAACGGATTGATAATGATACTTTTTGTCTAAATTTTCATAGATCCCTTTAAAAATATTTTTTTGCAAAGTTCGTATCGAGGCCTTGGCTATTGCTTTTAAAACGATCAGAACATACACAAAAAAATACGCTTTGTCACAAAGGCAACTTTTGGTCAGCGCCGCGGCGATGGCATAGGAATATTTATAAACATAGCTTGGGGGCACGGTCAGAATCGGATGGAAAAAGACCAAATCCGGCACATAAAGGACTTGCTGGCCACAGGCTTTTAATCGAAAAAACATATCGCTTTCTTCGGAGCCGAAGAATTTTGAACCTACCCCAAAACGTTCGTCGTAACCGCCGATTTGTTTGAGCACATCCAGACGGATGACATGGGCGCTGCCCATAAAATACTGAAAGTCAAAACGGCTTAGCTTCTTAGTCTGCATGTTGCTAAAAAGACAGGAAAAGGGAGTTTTTTCAATCTTATCAATCAGGCGGCCGCAAAATGCGCCAACAGAGCTATGCGTGTCGATTATTTGCGTTAACACATCAATAAAATTTTCGCCGATGGAAGCATCATCATCGATAAAAACCAGATAATCGCCGGTGCTTATTTTTATTGCATGGTTTCTGGCAACCGAAAGTCCTAATTGGTCGATATAGTGGATCTGCGTTAAGTCGGGATACTTAAGATGAATATCTTTCTTTTGCTTGGCTTGCTGAATCACGACAAAAATTTCAACGGGAATATTCGGTTTGTATTCATGCGCTTTTTCGATGGAAGTGACGCAGTATTGTAAATCCTGGTCCCGGTCGACAGAGGCGATGATAAATGAAATTTTATGAGCCATATTTTTTTACCGTCAAGCTTTGATTAGCCAAAATGAACACGGCTCCTCATGGGTTTCGTTGGCCAAAATGGGGCACCGCAGAGCAAGTTCACTAAAATAATGGTGTTTTAAAAAATTTAACGCGCCGATAATCCGGTATTCTTTGTTAAACGATAAAAAAGCTTCGAGCAAGTATTGTTCATTCCACAACTTCATGTCCCGTATCACCCATTCGTCTAGATAATCTTTTGGAGTAAAAATATCATGGACGTGCACGAGAACTTTGGATTTTAAAATAGGCAAAATTTCTAAGTATTCAAAAAGTACATCCCCTTGAGGCCTAATCATGTGCGAGGAGTCGATAAATAAAATATCACCGGCTTCTAAACTTGAGAATAGTTTTTTATCAACATTTTCGACTTTTTCACGCACGATCGTTATTCCTAAATTTTCCAACCAGTTCATTTCGTACGGTTCGATGCATGTGTGTTGACAAGAATATTTTGGGTCGTCGTAGACATTTTGCTTGACCGCGTTGACTGCCATTAATGTTGAATGCCCGCTGCCGATTTCAATGATTCTTTTAGGCTTATAGAGCCGGATCATATTATAGAGATACTCGGCATCCCCAGTCCCGATGCTTGGATTATGATAATAAAATTCCAGATTTTGTGTTTTATCTAAGGGAAATTTTTTTAACTCCTGATTAAAGTCAAACTTACGCAAAAGGCTTAATTGCTCGGCAACATTAAAATCGATGGCCGGTAGCGTCCTGTCATCTCTTAGCGATTTGCTCAAATGCCGCGGATTAAAAAGCGGTTCATAATAATGGTCACGGATAGGAAAAACCCCAAGCTTCATAAATATTTTTTTACTCCAAGGCATCCTTTGCACACCTAACCTTTTTATTCCTAAGCAAACACCAGCGCTAAGAAAGGTTAAGGGAATCAAAAAAAAGTCGATGAAAGAAATAATTCCATCGATCAAACGTCCATTAAGTTTTTGCAAGGCCATCTTCCCTGTAAGATCGCGCGATTTTAAGATGATAATCTTCTGGCTTGTGTGTACGAAATCCGTCGGTTTTAAAGCGGCGGCGTAAATCATCGACAATTCGCTGTGAAGCTTTGCCGTCACCTAAATTGTGGTGCCATTTTTTGCCGTAAAGATTTTCAAATTTTTGGTAAATGCCGTCCAAAGGATAATTTTCTGACTGGCTTGGATCAAATTTAACACTCGATCCGGCATCATAGACCTGCGGACGCTCGGTAGATCTGCGTATTTGCACGGATGGCACTTGCAAAACACAGGTTTCCTCGACGACAGTTCCGGAGTCTGTAATGACCCCGCGTGAGTTGACCATAAGGACAAGCATTTCGGTATACCCGATCGGATCGACAAGAATGACATTGCGCGGAAGTTTAAAACCATATTCTTTTAATTGTTTTTGAGTCCGATAGCTTGCGGGAAAATAAATTTTGCGCTTTGTCGCAGCAGCAAGCTTTAAAATGTTTTTCAATGACGTTTTGACGTGGACGTTTTCCCGTCGATGGCAAGTCATCAGGTAATATTCACCTTTTTCAATCAGACGTTTCTTAAAAAATGCGACGCTCGCCAACTGATCAAATTTGTCTTTAACATCAAAATAATATTTGTTGATGACATCGACAATAATATTGGTTGTTACAACAATTCTTTTGGGACTAAGGCCTTCGGCGATCCCTTGCGTTTTATATTCAGGAAAATAGGCATAGATAACGTCGGCAAGATGGTCGATAACCCCGCGGTATTTTTCTTCGGGCATTCTCCAATCATAAGAACGCATACAGCCTTCAATATGAACGATGGGAATATTTTGTTGGGCCGCCGCGATACAGCCTAAGACGGTGTTGGTGTCCCCCAGAAAGACAGCGGCTTGAGGCTTTAATTTTTCTAAAACTGGATACAGCTTTGAAATGACAGAACCGACGACTTCCCCATCGTTGTTTCCCTGCGCGTTAAGTTCAATCTCAGGTGGCGCGACGTTTAAATCCCTAAAGAAAATGTCCTTAAGGTTGTCCGAATAATGCTGGCCGGACCAGATGAACACGCATTCAAAATCTTTTTGTTGCCGCAGTTTTTCTAAGATAATTGAGCTGCGGATAACATCTGGCCGTATCCCGAGAATAAATGCGATTTTTTTAGCCATTTTTTAAATAGACCCTTTGTCCATATACGACTTTAATCGTTTTATTTCTGCGAGCATACTGGAATTAGGAAAAAAGCTGGCAATAGAATTATATTTTGACGAAAGCGTCCGGTCGACAACACTGTCGCCGGCTTTTTGCTCATTGATCGTATAACCTTTTTGAAACACGTCATTTAACAGACAAAGCAACTGGTATTTACTGACAATTTCATTGGGGACAAAATGGTGAAGGCCGCAAACACTTCGTAGGGCCTCAAATTTATTCTGTTTAATGATCGCCAAACACAGCTGCGCAAATTGTAGGGTTGTCACACCATTCCATACATGATTCGAAAAACCATTTAAACTTGCCTTCGGCGCTTGCTTTAAAAACCATTCAAGCAAAAAAACTTTTGTGTACTTCTCAGGGCCGATGATCGATGAGCGGATATTCAAATAGGAATTTGACTTGACCTCCCCTAAACTTTTTGTCTTGCCATAAGCGTCAAGTGCATCAGGCAAAGCATCTTCGTTGTATTGGCCTGCTTTCCCGGAGTAAACACAATCGGTGGCAATTTGAATCACTTTAAAATTATTGCTCTGGGCGATTTCATTTAATCGGTGTGGGAAAAGCGAATTGACCATAATCGCGTTTTTGACTTCGGCCATATTATCATCGTGACAATAGGGTTTTGTGATGCCGATGCAATTAATCACATAATCACAGTCTTTAAGTTTGTTTTTTAATTGTTCGGGTGTGTCATAGACATCGCAAAGGATAAAAGGATCCATTTCCTTGCGTGCTGTTCCGACGACATTTAGGCTGGGATCTTCTTTAAGGACAGAATACACCATGCTGCCTAACATCCCTGTGGCCCCTAAAACAATGATTTTCACAAAACAGCTCCTTTCAAATAAACAGGTATTTTATATATTTCCAAAAGGTAGAAAAATTGTATCTGAATTTGGATTCTCCGGCAACGGTCGTTCGGGTCTCGAGAATATTAGGGACCTCACAAAAGCTTTTTGTTAGCCGGCTGGCTTTTTTTAATTCTTCGACCATCAAAGGATAACTGTTTTCCTGCAGGTCGATCTGTTTTAGAATGCCGACCTTCACTGCCCGAAAACCATTTGTAAAGTCGGTCAGCGGCAAGTGCAAGACGCATTTTGCAAAAATATTTCCTAACCGCGAAATAATGACTCTTTTAAAAGGAACATTTTTAGTCCCTCCGCCTTTGATGTAGCGGGAGGCTTTGATGTAATCGTAGCCTTGCAGCATTTTTTCGTAAAAGTCTTTGAGATACCTGGGATGATTGGTCAAATCACTATCCATAAAAACCGCGTAATCATAATTCTCGTCGACAGCAAATTTGATTCCGGCCTTTAGCGCCCCGCCATAGCCGCGATTTACTGGATAGGAAATAAGCTTAAACTCCTGCGAAGAGTATTGCGGCAGCAAAGACTGCAGGATATGTTCTGTTTTATCTTTTGAGCCGTCATTGACGACGACCAAGGTCACATTGTCGGGAATCTGTTTGATGTAAGACAGGATCGTCGTGACGCTTAGATTAACGATATTTTCTTCATTATACATTGGAACAATAACGCATATTTTCATGATGGTAAATCCCTTAAAACCAAAGAATTCCGATTCGATGGAAAGCCCCGCGCAAAAGCAGCCATAGATACGAAATCCCTTCGCGATACAGTTTGAAATCTTTGTTTAATGGCTTTGACTTAACTTTGGATGCAATGTATTCGACTTTTCCGCCGGCGAGCAAAGCCTTTAAGGTTATTTCTGGCGAAATGCTAAAACCGTTTTGGGACAGGCCAAAGGACTGCGTAAATACTCTGTCAAACATTTTAAACCCGTAGGTTGAATCGGTGATTTTAAGACTTAAAAGAATTTTGATCAAAAAACGATAAACGGCCTGATAGATACGAAATTTCAAAGAAACTTCACTCGCTGAATTTAAGTCACTGGTTCGGGTGGCTTGAACAACCTGGGCCCCTTTTCGAATTTTGGCCAGCATCTGCGGGATCATGCTGATATCATCTTCGCCATAGGCTGAAACGATGACGGCATAGGAACTTGTCGAATAAGCACAGCCAAAACGCACCAAAGCGCCAAAACTGCGCATCCCGCCTGCAATTTGCAGCATTTCAAACTTAAGCCAAGGATATTTTTTCTTAACATAGCTTATCAAACTATCTGCATGAGGCGATTTATCATTGGTGACCACAATGATATCAACGTCCCCGGGATTGCCGCGCAGATAATTGCTTAGCTGATCAATTAAAGCGGGAAGAATTTCAGTCGAATAGAGACACGGAATAATAATTGAGAGTTCATTCATAGACTTTAGATGTTTAATTTTACGACTTTGCCCAGAGGGGAATTATACTCGGAAAGCAAAGGTTTTAAATATAAATAATTTGAAAAACGGCTGATAAATGAATTCTTGACCCGGCCGGCTTCGAGCATTTCTTTAAATTCCCTGACGCCATCTTCGATTTTAAGTTTCGGGACAAACCCAAATTCGCTTTGCGCTTTTTTGCTTGTGACAGAATAATTGCGATTATCCTGAAACATCGTATCGCTTGTTTCAATGATGAGCGACGGAAAAAATACCTTGATCCGCTCAACGATTTCGACAATAGTCACATTTTCGGAGTGTAAATTAAAAAGACCGCGAGGATTTTTTTCTAAACACGAAAAGATCGCATACGCTGCATCGCGAACATGCAAAAGCGGACGATACTGCGCCCCGCCAAAAACATCTATTTTGCCGTGAAAAATAGCCCGCATAACAAACGTGTTTACGACGAGATCAAACCTAATCCGGGAAAAATGATCGCCAATGCCATAAAGTGTTCCCAAACGAAAGATCAGGGCATTGGAATCGGCCAAAATTTTTTCGCACTCAAGTTTGGAGCGCGCATACAAAGAAAGTGGATTGAGTGATGAGCCTTCATGCAGCTCTCCCTCAGCTGCGCCATAGACCGAACAGGTCGACATAAAAATGATTCGCCCTTTAAAATTATTTTTTAGAAACACAACGGAATCGACATTGATTTCCCGTGTCGTTGCTTCGTTAAGCCCGCAGGCTGGATCGCCGACTAAGGCCGCTAACCAAACAACAACATCTGCCCAATCTAAATGCGGTTTTAGTTTGGCGTGATCGCGGATATCCCCGTAGACAAAGGGAATCGGTTTTCGATAAGATTCTTCGTATAGCAAAAAATCGTATACGCGAACATCATGTTTTGAATTTAAGAGAATGTCGGTCAGGGCCCCTCCCAAATACCCTGATCCCCCTACAATTAAGACTTTGATAATGGCCTCCTGTTTTTTAACGTTCGATCACTTGCCACGGATTCCAATAATAAGCATCAAAACGAATATCGTCGCCCTTGGTTTCTTCCAAAGTTGACGTTGAAAAGAACATCAGTTTTGTTTCTGCCGTCAGCGACATAAACCCGTTGGCGTATCCGGCAGGAATATAAAGCACCGAGGGCTTGTGTGCCGCGAGTGTAAATCGAAATACTTTGTTCTCTTTTGAGGGATTATTCCAATCATCGATTTCAACAGCGCCGATCAAAGCCGCGCCTTGGGTTACGGTAACGTATTTGGCTTCTTTTTTGTGGCCATGCCAGGCGCGGATAAAACCGGATCGATGATTGCAGACGGTATAGAAACGTTTAACTTTGTCAAAACTAAAATCGTTGACAAAGCCAACCTCTCCTCGGTCATCGATGCCTAAACCGCCTTCAAATAATTTTGGTGTTGTCACTTTTTTTCTCCTGTTGGTAATGGTCTTTGAAGATCAAAAATTTGGTAATGCTCTGTTAGGGCAATGGGTGTGGCGGTTTCATTCAAATATTTCCAGAATTCTTTGTTCTTTATTTGTGCCGGGACGAGTTTAGGATCGTAGTTTGTTTCCATCGTCACAAATGTTGTTGCGCCCTGTGCGCGCCAATTTTCCAAATCGGCGATGGCACTGGGGGACACTGTAAAAAAATTAGCGCGACTTTTAGAATAGTAGGAAATGACGGCTGTCAATAACCCGGATCCGTTATCAATAATAAAGCGGTTATTAGGGGTATGTTTTTTAATTATTTCAGAAACCTCGAGAACATAGGGCAGTCTTGCGCTGTACATATATTGGAAATATTTATAGTAACCAACTGCATAACTAAACAAGATTATAAAAATAAGTACTCTGGTAAGTAAAAGGGACAATTGATTTTTAAACATTTTTTTAAAAAATTCTGGTTGGTTTAAAACCCATTGTACGGTAAACCCAAAAAATATCGCGGTAACGGGAAGAAGCGGCAAGTGATAATAAATATGTCCGCTATTAGCTCCAGCAAGCACATAAAAATATAAAATCACTGCGCCAAGCCAGGAGTACAAAATTTTTATCCCATTGGCGTTTTTGGCGCAAAAAACGCCGGTTATCGCTCCAATAAACCCAAGCGGAGTCAAAAGTAAAACGCTCACAGACCCTCCGACAAATTTATAAAATTTGGGGTCAACCCAATGCGCGATAATACCCCCACGATTTGTTATTATTTCTAGCCAATTGCCAAACCCTCCAGAGAGATACGGAATCGTCGCATTAAAGAAATGCGCATAGAGAGCCCAAGTCAGTGTCGGCATGCCGGATAAAAACATATAAAACCAAAAATCAAAGCGACTCCATAATTTCCATTGGTATTTAAGAAACCAGGCGGTAAAGATCGGAATGAAAATTAATCCGGCCGTTGGTTTTGTCAAACAGGCCAAAGCCGCAAACAGGATGGCCGTCAGATACAGCGTCAGTGTCTTTTTATCCAGCCATTTTAAAATAAAATAAACAGAGCCGACCATGAAAAACATCATTGACGATTCTGGCATAAAAGCCCGGCTAAAGAATATATTCATCGGCGAGAAAGTATACAAAATGAGTGCAGACAAAGCGCCAAGAGTTGATAAAAATTGACGGGCTAGTTTATAAAAGAGAAACATTGCGCCAACAGAGAATGCAATGCTCACTAAACGGCCGAAGACTTCATGCACACCAAAACACGTGTAGAGCAAAGCTGTTATCGTGTGCATCAGTGGAAATTCCATAATGATATAGCCTGGAACATTTCCAAAGAAATCAAGACGGGTATGCAATATGTCCAGATGATCTTCATAGAGGTTTCGTGTCATCATCGCTGTCTGGGCTTGGCGAACTTGATGGCTTTCAATGAGTGGCAAGGTAAGGCCATACAATCGGAGCATTAGCCCCAAAAGCACAACGGTCAGCACAATAGCCTGCTCGTATCTAATGGCCAAAGAAGAGATTTTATCGGCAAAGCTCATGCGGCAAGATTCCTTTTATAATATAAATACATTTCACTGCCATTCTCGTTGTTTCGATGATGCTTCCATTCCCGCCGTGCCATCATTTGCAGGCTAATGTTCGTCAATTTTGAAAGAGGATAAAATATAAACAGCACTACAAAAAGGCAATAGTATTTGTAGTTGGCTATTTTTCCTTTTCGGTATTCGATTATGTTAGCTGGTAATCGAAAAAATTTAATAACCTGCAATATCCCACACAAAAGCAATAACTTCAACCCCGAAAAAATATTTTTGCCTCTGGTTGGATTTATCATTCCCAAAATCAAGGTAGGACTTAAAGAAGTAACGTACTCGAGGGCGCCATAGAACTGGTGGCTATAATACCCCCAAACCAGCTTTAAGCCATGCGTCATAGCGAATTTGTTCATTTCTTCTGTAGTTAATCTTCGCAAATGACTCGTGTCTTCAAAAATAAAACTGTTACCCCTATCTTTATTGATGCCATCTTTTCTTAATAGGCACAAATTGTACTCAAAACTTCCTATATTGCCGCAAGGCAAAATGTGCAGGCAACGAGCTTGCGCCTTTAAGTATTGGTCAATATCATGCCAAATTTTTTTCATGTCGTCGACGTGCTCCAAGACATGATGAGAAAACAGAAAATCAAATTTTTTGTCTATCGAGTGTAAATCTGACAATAATAGAAAATGACAGTCGGGATGTCGTTTTTTGGCATTGGAAACAGCAACTGCGCTGATATCGCCACCCGTGACTGTCCATTTGGGCAGGGCTTTTTTGAGAACGCCGGTAAACTCGCCGTTGCCGCAACCAAAATCCAGAATTTCCCCTGTCTCTGGGAGATTTAAACTGACAATCAGTTCAAAAATTCTCTCTTTCTTCTCTTGCGGCCACTGGTCCATATATCCTTTAGAATACCAGTCATCATAAAATTTGGTTGTTGTATCTTTCATACTAGCTAGTTTTCGTCCAGTTGTAGAGGCAACTTATTTTTAGGTGTTTAAAAATTTGATAGAAAGTATATCCAGCAAAAATGCAAAGGAAAGGTTGGATAGGGTATCGGTATACTAAACCGAAATCAACAAAACTTAAAATATGAAGTGAGGCATGACAAAAAATAAAGATCACGATAATCTCAGTCCCTTTTTTCCATTTTTTTTGCGTAATAATCATTCCCCAAAAAGCTGCGGGAATAATGATAAGCCAAGTAATTCCTTTATATAATTTGGCAAGAGGTTTCATAGCATCAGTAAATGGGCTCCAAAAAGTTAAAAATCGGGGGCCACAGCTTGTCAAAAATAACTTTGGATTATCTTTAATAAATACAAATGTTTTTAAGACTGTCCCATCATAAGCGGTATATCCTTTATTTATCAGGACATCCTTAAAACGTTCTCCATTTTCAATGGAATCTGTTAATAGTCCAGATTCATCACTCAAAACAGTAAATTTACCGAAAACAGTATAATTACGTATACCCCACGGTAATATAATTATAGAAATGATCAAAGCCATTAATATAGCAACTTTTAAACTTTCTTTTCTGTCATTCGAAAAAGAAAATGCTTGCCACAGTATAAGTATGGGTAGAAAAATAGTTAGTGTAACCCGTGTTAAAAAAGCAAGTCCAAAAATTATGGCACTTGAATAAATTAAAAATAAATTCTTTTGGGAATTGCCTTTTAATAAAAGCAAAAAACCAAATGCAAGAAAAAACATAAATAAGGTTTCTGTGCGCGCGAAACTGGCCCAAAAAATTAAATCAGGATAAAAAGCCATAGACAAACCTGCGAAGAACGCAGCCGTTTTATTAAAAATTTCTTCAGAAATAAGGTAAATGAAAACACAAGTTAAAGAACTAAGAATAATTTGTGGAATAAAATAAGCAAAAAGATGAAATCCCCCTATGTAAAAACAGAAAGCAAGAAATAGTGGATATAATGGAGGAACAAATTTGTGAGCGAAATAATTATCATCAATTTGTTTCCATGCTCCTGAGTTATAAAAATAATTTTGTGGGTCCCAACTTACAACCCGCCGATCCATACTAAGTATCCCTTTTCCATTTAAAAAAGCTTTTGCGGCGGTAATGTACCATACTGCATCTGAAGCAGTTCTATCATCGCTGTGATCTATTGGGGAAAAAAAAGGTTTATGGAAGAGTAGCTCTTGTCTTGCGATATTAAGACTGAATCTTAACGTTAGTGCCACAAAAAATAAGAGCAATAAAACGAAAGTTTTCGTTTTAAAGATTTTTAAAATATACTGTGTCATTTTATTGAGTAATCCTTCCATTTTATTTAGGAATTAAAATTAACTATTGGCAAATGTTGGCTGCGGGCTGGTTTTTCTAACATGGCTTTGAGTAACCCGGTTGACTCAATTTTTTGGGCTTGCTTGAGGATATTTCTGTCCCATTGTTTGATGCTCGTCATAAAGCCTTGGGAAAAATCTTGTTTTTTAAAATGCAAGTTCTTCCTTGCCTGAATATGGTCAATGGCCTGAAGAATCAATTCAACGCCGGCTTTTGTTAATTGCATATTGATCGAATAAATATTGTCCGCAAGGGTTGGGATCACCCTTTTTTGGGCCAAAACATCTCCCCCGTCGATTTCTTTGGCTAATTTATGTATCGTTACGCCGATATTATAAGGGTCCCAATTGACCAAAGCCCATTCGGTACAGTAAGCGCCCCGATAATACGGGGACAATCCCCAATGAAGATTTAAAGCCAAAGAAGCGGTAGATAAGATGTGATCTTTGACCATTGAAGTTCCATGGTCAAGAATCAAATCCGGTTTTTCATTGGTTAAACGATCATAAACTTCCTTTGAATTGACGTCAGTAGTTGTTAATAACGGGATACTTTTATCAATCGACTGCCACTGATTGCCAAAATGTTTATTGAAATCGTCGGTATTACGCTTTTGTTTTTCTGCCGAGTATAACAGACGATTCTTGATGTCTTCGAGGCTGCCGAGTATTCCTTTGCTGCGGATTTTCTTTAATAAATTCATTCGGGTAACTGGCGACTCGATGACAGCCAGTGCGATCTTATATTTTTTATTAATAGCGTTTAGGAAATAAACTTGCGATGGATTATTTTGAATTAAACAGACAATCTTTATCATTTCACACCTATTAACTTTTTGATGACTTTCGTTAATCGGATGTCGGTTCGGCAAAACTGGCATTGACGGATCAATTGGTCATTATCCTGTAAAGCAAAACGCCCCAAACGCAGCGGATCATCACTCCCAAAATTGATTGGCAGATAATTTTTGTGGTCATCGACCGTGATCCCGAGTTTTAAACCGGCTTCTTTGCTTATTTGAATAACGTTTTCATTGTAAGCTCCGTGCGGATAGGAAATATACGCGGGCGTTATCCCTGCGATAGCATAAAGATCATTTTGAGCTGCAAGAATTGTCGAGTGGATTTCATCCGACGAACAATTGGGTAAATAAGGATGAGTGCTGGTATGATTGCCCAAAAAGACGAAATCTTCTTTTGCAAAATTTTTTAATTCTTGGGGTGTAAATGGCCGATCAATGTCACCGATGGGCTTAAGCGCTTCTTTGCCGAATTGATCAACAATGCTTTGTTCGATAGCCTCATTGCTCTTAGATGACATGAGTAAATTGACTTCTGCGGATAAAGCTTGGTCGGTTATCCCGGTTTTTCTTTTTTGTCTGTAAAAGGCATCCCACCAAAACGACTGATTGTTTTTCACATAATCCGTTGAAATAAAAAAGGCAGCGGGCGTTTTGTATTTTTTTAGAACAGGCAAAACATAAGCATTGTTGTAATACCCATCATCAAAGGCGATTAAACAATAATTCTTGTGCTTGTCTAATCCTTTGAGGATATCCTCTGGCGAAACAAAAGTGTACTGATGGGCTTGATAATATTCAATAAATTGACAAAAATGCTCTAAAAGCATCCCCTGCGGCGGCTCGATGACATTCGCCTTGGCCTCGTCGGTATTTCTAAAAATAGCGTGAAACAGAAAAATAATCAGCGATTTTTTCTCCCCTATCGATCCTAAATAGGCGCTGTTTAATAAATAGTCGGTTTGTCGGATTGTGTCGACAATTACAGTTTTCATGTCCATTTGATCCTAAAGCGTGTAAAAAAAGTTTTAATTCTTTGGGAGATCAATGCTCGGTGGCAGCCACAAACAAGTGCGAAAAAATATTTTGGTAAGATCGAGCAGGACAATAATAGATCTTTTTTCATAACTTGATAAAAACAATAGAGCGATGCGCCGCGGTCTTTTAAGGCGAGATTAAATGCGCTTCGGATCAGCATGTGGGTTATGTTTCTTTTAATTTCGGCATTATCTTTGGCATCAGGATAACGGGAAATAAACTGGCGATAATTTGTTTGAATGTGGTGCACTAATTTTTTTGCATCAACGCTTTGCTGGAAGTTGTATGGATTGTTAATGGTAAGCCAAAGCTCGATCCACTCTGGCGGGGCGTCGAGGTTTAGCGTGTGGCGATAATTTCTACTTAATATTTCTCCGATCAGTAAATTGTTTGCTTTTGTGGAGGTCGCGATCATAGAAGCCGAGTGATAACGATACTCGATAATTTTTTCGTTTAAATTTGTAGTTCCATAGCTTGAACAAACGCGTGAGAATAAATCAAAATCTTCACACGCATTGAAATGGTCATTGTAACCACCCAAATTACGGATAATTTCTGTTCGAAACATAACAGATGAATGAACAAATGGGTTGTCAAAGATGATCTGCCAGTGGATCGCCGCAGGAGTGCTTACGATAGAGTATCCATAGGAAATACTTTTTTTGCCATTTTCGTCGATGTTGTGGATATTTGTTCCCAGAAGAACGATTTGCGGATGACTGTTTAGAAAAGTCACCTGTTTTTCAAGCCTTGCCGGATAAGATATATCATCTTGATCCTGACGGGCGATATATTCGCCTTTGGCCAAAGCAAGGCCGCGATTAAGAGTTTTGACCAGTCCGCAATTGTTGGCATTTTCAATAAGTTTGATGCGCGGATCGGTAAAGGAGCGGATAATCTCGCGTGAGGTGTCTGTCGATGCGTCGTCAATAATTAAACATTCAAAATCATTAAAGGTCTGGTTAAGAATAGACTCGATCGATTCGCGCAAAAAACGGGCCCCGTTATAAACGGGCATTAAAACAGTAACAGTTGGTGTGCGTTGTGTCATGCTTTATGGTGTTTCTTAAAATGTTCCCAAGTCAGCTTAAGCCCTTTTTCGAGCGAAACCTTAGGGGTCCAGCCGGTCTCTTTATGAAGTTTAGAGCTGTCGAGGATATTGACAGCCACATCGAACTTTCTTGCCGGCAGGATTTTAATTTGTGAAAGAATATCTTTTGATTTCGTAATCGACGCGAGCATTTCGATAATCGCTTGATTGCTTTGGCCAATACCAGTGCCGATATTATAACATTCTCCCGACGGGCAGTTTAAAGCTGCGACGATAGCGCTGGCTAAGTCTTTTACATAAATAAAATCTCTGATTGTGCCATGCCCGCCAAAAATATTGATTTCCCGTTTTTCTAATATCGATCCGATCGCCGTAGCCACAAATCCTTGTCCGACAAAAGGCTTTTGGCCTTCACCGAAAGCATTGCCGGGCCTGACACAGACAATCGGTAAACCTTTGATTTTATGGTACATCATGGCATATTTTTCAACAGCGAGTTTGGTTATGCCATAAGGCGAAATCGGATTAGTCGGATGATCTTCCCTGATAGGCAAGTTATCGGCATTTCCGTAAATGGTACCGCCGGAAGACACGATAATAATTTTTTTAATGGGAAATAAACTGGCGACTTCCAACAGATTGACCGACGCTGGCAAGTTGCCCAAAATGTCCTTGACTGGATTATCGAAACTTGTTTTGGGAACCGATGTGTAGGCAAGATCAATGATCTGGTCGACATTTTTAAAAGTCTCGGACAAGAGTTTGGGATTACCATAATCTCCGGCGATATAACGAACTTTGGGTGGGAGTTTTCTTGTCGGGTGCGGGTTTCTGCCGATTACGGTTATCGCTTTTTTTTGTCTGGCAAGAAGCTCAACAACATGATGGCCAATGAACCCGCATCCGCCGATAACGCAACAATGATTCTTGGATGGCACTGTCATTACTCCTGTTTGGTCGCGATAATATAGTAGCCTTCACACAAGGTTGCCGTCGATACGGCGGTCTTGTTTTTTAAGGAAAAAAATAAGAATGCCGGATAGAGTATAAGCGCGGCTAAAAAATTTGAAGTCAACATGGTTCTTCCTACCTCGGCTCTCATCCAGCTAAAGTAATCCCCTTGTGGGATAATCGTATCAATTTTGAGTTTATTTTCAGTGAGGATTTTTTCATACCAACGATTGCTAAAACCTGCATAAAAGAAATATGGGTCCATATGCCGCAAGCAGTTTGCTGGCGCTGTTAAAATAAGTTGCCCGCCGGATTTTAATAAACGAGAAAATTCCTTGATAGTTTCAATCGGGTACGGGATATGTTCAAAAACTTCGGTGCATAATATCACGTCGAAAGTTCCATTTTTTTCATTAATATTCCAAATATCTCCTAGATAATCGATTTTACCGTATTGATATTTTTCATTCCAACCGGACATCGATGGCGTGTGGTCCACTTCAAATTGGCCGAAATCCTGTGCTTTATAGACAAGATGGTCGCAGTATTTTTTGTAGACTTGACTCCCACACCCAGCGTCGAGCAGAACTTTTCCTGGCTGGATGTTTTTTAGTGCCTCGATCACAAATTCGTTTCTTGCTTCTTGATTATCAAAAGTTCCAAAAACTTTTTTTAGGAGAGGCACTTTTTTTAGCCACTGCTTTATTGCTTTCATCATAAATAGTTACTCCTCTTTTATGACACTGAGTTAAAAAAATAAAATTAGAGCTTAACCCACTGAGCGGGAATTAATTTTTCGCTCGAATAATCCGGGTGGATAAACCATTTTTGTGGAGCAACAATGATTTTGTTGGGATTATTATTTAACCAGGCACCCCACCAGCTAAAGCTGCTATTGCAAATAATATTATGACGGCACTTGCTCATTAGAAGTAGTTCTAAAATGTCCTGTTTGAATTTTGTTTGAACATTGACAATTTCAGAGAATTTAAGCAGTGGCTGGAAATTTTGATTAACATAATTAAGGTCATCCGTAAAAATAAAAACCTTCAAGTCAGGATTTGTTTTTCGGATTAACTCGATGGCGTTTAAGTAATAACTAAAATCACATCTGCCATAAATCGGATTGACTAAATAATCTTTTCCTCGAATGTGGACACCGACGGAATTGGTCGTGACTAATTTTTTATAGATATCAAGCGAGCTAATTTGATCTTCAATTTTAAATTTGTATTCCTTTTTGATCACTTCCTTGATGTCTGCAAAATATTCTTCACTTTGCCAATACCCCATTACGTAAGCGGCTTTGTTGATCTTAACTTGCTTGTCGTAATAATCATTGGAATTTTCATCGATGATGTAACGTGTTTTTAAGTAGATTTTTGTAAATAATTGATCGGCATGCCCAAGGTGAAAGCGATTGACAAAATCTTTTCTTGTTTTGCCAATCGAAAGTTTTACTGGTAAATCAAAGACATCTGTAATTTTTGTTAAATTTTCACCATCAAAGTCTGTACGAATAATCTGGTCATAATAATCAAGGCAAAGATCAGCCTTCTCTTTTAATGCAAGAGATCTCCCAAAAGCATATTGAAACAGCTGATTGCCTAATCCGCCAAAGATTCTTATTGTAATCATCAGACAGTGCTTTTTGCTTTCAAAATTTTTTCGAAATCTAAGATTTGTTCTTTTTTTCTGGCTTTTATTTTTTTAACAGGAACGCCGGCATAGAGTGTCCAGGGCATAAGATCGTGTTTGACTAAAGACAGAGCGCCGACGGATGCTCCTTCACCAAATGTAATATTAGGCAATACGACAGTATTTGATCCTAAAATACAGTGCCTGGCGATATGGATATATCCAATTTTTGCATCGGCCATCGCTTCCCTTAAAACAAAAGGCGTTGCAATCCCTCCTGTAAAATCATTGCTGCCAGCGGCAAGTACAACGCCCGGTGCAATCGCTGAATATTCATCGATTGTTACTAATGATTCTCTTCCCCCAACAAATTTACAGCCCGCACTGATGTGAATATTATTTTTTAATTCAAGCGAAGTTGAGATGTAGGTAAAATCGTCAATAACGCAATCATCCCCGATTGAAACTAATTCCGGATAACGGATACGGACGGTTTTTCCGATAATAACGTTTTTTCCGCGATATTTTAATTTATTTAAGTCAAAAAATATGTTTTCCATGGTAATGATTACTCTCCTGATTTTTTGATAGTTTTACAATATTTGTTTTTGTAGGTGCCGTAAATTATTTCACCTTGACTTGGGTCTGTAATTAATAAATTTTCAACATTGTAAACATTTGGGTTTCTAAAATACAAAATTCTGCAAGGATTCCCAGCTGCAATAGCGCCTTTAGGAACATTTGCTGTCACCACACTGCCTGCGCCTATAACAGCATAATCTTCAATGATGACACCGGGTAAAATAATAGCTCCAATCCCTATCCAAACGTCCCGGCCTATTTTTATTGGCAAGTCTATACGTTTAGAAAAGATTGGGTGAAAATTATAATCATGGGTAGAAGTGTTAACGATGACGCCATAGGCAATCATTGTATTGTCGCCGATAGTAATTTGAGCGCTTCCATGAAGTGTGACATTGCCGCCAAAACCCACATTCTTTCCGAGGATAATATTTTCTGACTTGTAACTTAAAGTCCCGGGAATGTAGCGACGATATAAAAATAAATTAAGCCTATTATAAATTTTTTTAAATAAAGATTTAAGCATGTTTGAATTTTATTGCGAGTTAGAGATCAGCAGAAACCGACATTTTAAGTTTTTTTAAATTTTGATAAGACCGATACTTTGCTGATATCTTGTTTGTTAAACGAAAAAAAATAGGTGGTATAAACAATTCGACGATTTCTTTGAATTTGTTTCTTTTGTCCAGTTGAAGGTATTTTCTTAAATCAAATGTCCCCGGCAATAATTTGTCATCCCCGTCGCGATAGCAATGCGTCAGGTCGCCTTTTATGAGTTTCTTTTTGTATTCCTCAATGTCATGAAAATATTCCTTGAGGCGCTTTTCTGCTTCGCCAGTAATCGCCTGTTTTTGGCCTGCATTATTTGAATGCAATCTCCCATAAGCAGCAACTGCACTAATAAACTGGGGCAAGAAACCCAACCGATTAAAATTAAAACCAAATTTTAAGTGGCCGCATTCCTGTCCAATGCTTTGTAGATCTAGTGGAGGAAAACATATATCCATGACTTTTTTTCTTACGCACAGATCACGCTCATGAAAAAGCGTCCCATTCTTTAGCCAATAATAGAGGTAGTCTTTGCCGCTTGGTGGTGGGTTTTCAAGCCAGGAGTTATAAACAATGGTATCGAGAGTCCCATCCTCTAGCATATTTTGATCGATGCCCCAAACTAAAGAGATTTCTCGCCGTGAATCTAACGTTTCGACGCATTTTTTAAACCAATTTTTG
Source organism: uncultured Planctomycetales bacterium (assembly GCA_964474085.1). Taxonomy (GTDB): domain Bacteria; phylum Omnitrophota; class Gorgyraeia; order Zapsychrales; family JANLHA01; genus JADLGJ01. The sequence continues at coordinate 38,046 of CAYYRJ010000004.1, read as the reverse complement.
TCAAGATAGCCATCAGAAATACAGCACATCATAATATATTCACCCTGAGCCATGGCCAGACCTTTTTTAAAAGCTTCGTCTGGGCCACTGTCCTTTTCTGAAATCCAACGTATGTGAGGATACTGTTTGAGGATATCTAACGTTTCGTCGGTGGAGACTCCATCGACGACAATATGTTCCCAATTTTTAAAAGTTTGGGCTAAAATCGATTCAATAGTCTCTTTTGCAAATCTTCCGGTATTTTTTGACGGGCTGATTATCGATATTTTAGGTCGATTTTGTTGCATAACACTCCTTAAAGAATTTCTTTCCGTGCTTTTTACAAAAACTTAAAGCCCTTTGAACAGTCAATGAATAATGATTTTGTTTTTTGGGTTGCACTGGAATTCGCAAATCCAGGCTTTTAAATAATCTTTTCCCGTTTGACAGGTATTCAATTGCGTCATCATAGGATATTTTTTGAAACGGAGTATAAAAACTTTGTAAAGAGCAATTCAAAATATTGACTAGTGCAAGATTATAAGTTTGACAAGTATTCTTTATCGCGGCAGCGGCGATGGCATTAAAATAATGCTGGGTATCGTTAATAAGCGCATCATTGATGCCAGCCCATCCTTGTTTAGAATATTCGTTCTGACGATAGTAATATTTTTCGGTTCCTTGCTTAACATGTCCATCTGCGCCAAAAAGAATAATGCTCTCTGCTTTTCCGATCAATGCTAATTGGATTAATATTAGTAAAGAATTGCTCTGTATAAAGTGTAAGGGGTTGTCGACATTGGGACAATTTTTCTCAGAGTTTAAACTAAAAAAAAGAAGCTTTTTGTCATATTCTTTAAGAAAATTCTCAAGGTTAAAATTCTTGTCTAAGAGTTCAAATGTGTTGCTCCAAAAAGATGAGATTAGCATGTTATGCGCATCTCTTTTTAGGAAATCAGTGATCGATTTAATTAACATCGGCATACCGTCACGGCTGCTGCACATAACGACAGACAATTTCTTTTCAATCTTTTGTAAAATGTGTGTTTCTTGAACAAAAAATTGATTTAGTCCAAAATAGCAGATATCCTTGTGGCGCAGTTCATGAATTCGCCGTTCAAGATTTTCAATAGACGGGCCGGCGGCAAGAATTGCGACGGGTCTTCCGGCAATGATTTTACGTAACGCGTCGATTCTTTCTTCGGAATTTGGTAAATAAACACTTGATGAAAAGTCCATACGCTGTTTTCTAAATTAACTTTTGTTTCATTATCCAATCACATATTTTGAAGTCTTCAATCGTATCAATTTCAAATGAGCTCCAGTGGCTCATTTCAAAAAGCGTTATTTTGCCACCTAGTCGATTATTAAATTTTTCTAATATCCAAGGCTTAAAAATGTAAATAGAACCATTTTCTAAATATTGCGGCGGCATATCTTGCCGACGAGATCGGTCGCGATAATCATAATTAAGCGACCGGACACGGTTTTTGCCTTTTTCCCAAATAAAGCGATGTGATGGGGATACCGATAAAAGAGAGTCCACGGCTTTACGATTCAGGGTGAGAATAGCTTTGTCGATATCCTCGGCAGTCCTAATCGGAGAGGTACATTGTAAAAAAACGATAAGATTAGGGGAAATCCCGGATTTTTTGATTTTTTCAAGCGCATGCAATAAAACTGCTTCTGATGTTGTGCGGTCACCAGCTAGCTTTCGGGGTCTTACGATAACTTCCGCGCCATAGTAAGAAGAAACGGATGCAATTTCTGGATCCTCGGTAGAAACATATACCCGGTCAACAATTTTTGATTCCTTTGCATCAAGAATTGTATGCGCGATCAAAGGCTTTCTGTCTAACAGACACAAATTTTTTCGCGCAATCCCTTTGGATCCTCCCCTTGCAGGGATAATTGCAATAACTTCTTTTTTATTTAACATAGATCTGTTTAGCTATTAAATATTACCCGCGTAATTTTTTACGGACTGAAATTTCGCTATCAAAAATGCGTTTTACGCCATCTCCTAAAATCTCATTGACACTGCGAACGCGTTTATACAGCATATCCATACCCATCGGGGCAACGCTGGCGGCTTGATCTGTTCCCCATAACGCATGGTCGGTTGTTATGTGTCTTTCGATAACATTAGCACCTAAAACAGCGGCCATAACAGTCGGTTCAAGCCCTTGTTCATGCCCGCTATATCCGACGGGACATTTATAACGATCTCGTAATGTTTTAATACAATTTAAATTGCATTCGCTATCTTTGGCAGGATAACTTGAGTTGGTATGCAGAAGAATAAAATTATTAGACGATTTTCTTATGATATCGACAGCTTGATCGACTTCTTCGATGGTTGACATTCCTGTGGACAGGATCAGGGGAAATTTAGTTTTTCCTGCTGCCTCTAAAAGTTCAAAGTCTGTCAATTTTGCAGAAGGGATTTTTATAAACGCCACCTCATAATTCTTAATGAAATTAAGACTATTAAGATCCCAAACCGAAGCGGCCCAAGAAAGAGGCTTTTGCCGGCAATAATTATCGATATAATCAAATTCTTTTTTTTCAAATTCGACCTTTTTGCGATATTCGAGATAGGTTATTCGACCCCAAGGGGTATCGCGCATAATATTTTTTTGGTCATCAGGGACGCAAATATCAGGATCTCTTTTCTGGAACTTAACACAGCTCCAGTCACAGGCAAAAACAGCATCGATAAGGCGCTTTGCAATCTGAATGTCGCCATTGTGATTGATACCAACTTCACCAATAAGGTACGGGGCCTTGATTTTATTGAATTCCAGCATGACTCACCTTTCGATTAGAGTACTTTTAAATGTTGTCTTTTGTTACATCAATCTTAAAAATTTCGTTTACAATTTCACGAACAACTCCATCTCCCCCTTTTGTTTTTAAGTGAATATTTGATATTTTTTTAATTTGTTTCGTAGCGTCTGCAGGAGATGCTCGAAAGCCACAAGCTTTCATAACAGTAAAATCGTTGACGTCATTACCAACGTACAAAACGTGTTGCAAAGAAAATCGATGCTGTTTAGCAAGTTTGTTTAATGCTCCCAATTTGTCTGTTAGCCCGAAAAGTAAATCGACATTTATTTTTTCAGCACGACGAGCAACAACAGGATTTCTCTCCGTAGATAAAATAAAGACTTTAATATTAGATTTCTTTAAAATCTCACAGGCCAAACCATCAGCCCGCGAACAACAAACCATCTCTCGTCCCAATTGATCGACATAAACTTTATTGTCTGTTAAAACTCCATCAAAATCTAACACAACAACTTTGATATCGCTGGCATTGATCTTTTTCATGTTAAGAACCCGGATTTATTTGTAAATATACAAACTGGTCAGCCTGTTTTTGAAAAACTCGCTAAAAGTGTATCACAGCCATCAATATTTCTCAGTTTCGATTCATAAATTTCATTTAGTTTGCTGTCATTGAAAAAATTCCAAATTTTATGCCCACCCGGCTTTCCTTTTGAAAGCCAATGCAAATGATTCGATAAAGGATATCGCTGGACTTGTTTTATGTAATTTACTTTTAAGCCTGATTTTTTTGCTATTTTTTCTAATGTTAAAGAAGAAAAGTAAAACAAGTGACAACTCCAGTAAGTAAATCTTGAAAATTCTTTAGAGTTGTATAAAGAAAGCAGCGCATCATTAGCGTTTGGGACCTCGACGATGATGCTTCCTGTTTTGGTTAATTTTTTGCTGAGATTTGTTAATAATGAAATTGGGTCAGGGACATGCTCTAGGACATGAAAAAGTGTGATCACATCAAAAGTTTGTTTGAGAGTTTCAAGTTTTGTGGCTAGAGGGATTCTTTCTTTTTTAAAATGAGCCTTTAGTCGACTTTCTAACTCAACCCCTTGAATGCGAGAAGCGGTAGTTTTTGCATGTTTCAAAAAACCTCCGGCACCGCAACCGAAGTCAAGAACGGATTTATTTTTAATAAAATTTTTGAACGTTTTAAACCGTCTTTCGTCATCAGCAGAAGTTTCTTTTAACCACACTTCGATTTCTTTGCCGGAATTGTGCATCTTTGAGTCACGATAAAATTTATCATCAATATGGGAAAAAGAAGACAAAGACGTCAGCCCGCATTTTTGACACTCTAAAACTTTGAGGTTTGGGTTATCCCGGACGATCCCCTTTCTTCTCGTGAACAATTCACCAAAGCATAAATAACAAGTTTTATTGTTCGTCATGGTAATTGTTTCCTTTAAAATTGAATCGATTTTTCGACAGTCCATTGCAGCCTTGGCCGCACGCCATCATGACGCCATGTCAACGGATAATTGCCACGAACACCGCGCGGATCCATATGGTCAGTTACTCTAAATCGGACAACATCCCGATCCGTTGCATGATTTACGAGAGAAGATCCGACGGTATCAATGCCATAAACAATCGAAACCTCGCCTTCATTAAGAAAATCGCCGGGCACATGGCAGTGGCTTTTAAAATGTCCAACGCTGCAGCCTGTATTTTTCCATGGAGAATCTAAATTATCTTTTGATATAAAAAGGACGTGGCCCAGCTCATTGACAAAATAAATTTGTGTGCACAACCGATGCCCTGCTTCTAAAATGTGGTACTCTAATTCGATAGTTACAGGATCACGCACATCAAATTTTGTGCAGACATTATCATTTTTATCTAAAACCCTTACGGCTACCATCTTTACAACTTGATCTCCCGGTGCTTTTTGAATGTCCTGCCAGACTTGCTCTCCGATTAAGCCTAACCCTTCGCCAAGATATTTATTAACGACTTGGTCAACATCACCCTGCATTGCAACTTTCCCTTCATGTAAAATAATTCCGCGGTTGCATAGCTTTTGAATCGCCTCAATATTGTGACTTACAAAAATGACCGTTCGGCCTTCTTTGGAAATATTTTCCATTTTGCCCAAACATTTATTTTGAAAAACGATGTCCCCAACGGCCAAGACTTCGTCAACGATCAAAATTTCGGGCTCCAGCTGCGCGGCAACCGCAAAGGCAAGGCGAACATACATTCCGCTTGAATAGCGCTTGACGGGTGTATCGACAAATTTTTCGATCTCGGCAAAACTTACGATCTCGTCAAACTTTCGGTCAATTTCGGTCTTGCGCATCCCTAGAATAGCGCCGTTTAAGAATATATTTTCCCGGCCAGTCAATTCAGGATGAAAACCTGTTCCCACCTCCAGAAGACTGGCGACGCGTCCTTTAATGGAAACCCGCCCACGAGTCGGCTCAGTGATGCGGCTTAAGATTTTAAGCAAAGTTGACTTGCCGGCGCCGTTTCTGCCGATAATGCCGATACGGTCATTTTGTTTAATTTCAAAATTGATATCCTTGAGGGCCCAGAATTCTTCTTGTGTTAAATCAGAGCCCCGACCAGAAAATAAATTTTTCACTTTAGTCGCAATGACATCGCGCAGAGTCGCGTATGGATCACGTCTCTCGTGGCTGATCATGTAACTTTTGGCTAAATTTTCAACTCTGATAACGGTGGACATTTAGATGATATCCGCAAATTTTTTTTCGGTTTTACGAAAATATAAAATTCCGTTAACCAAAACTAAAAGTATCAACACCAAAGATAGAATAAAACCCGGTAAATATATTTGATCCTTCTGACCTAAAATTGCCCAGCGAAAACCATCAATGACACCGACCATGGGATTAAGGGAATAAAGCAATCGCCATTGTTCGGGGATGATGCTGCTGGAGAAGCCTACCGGAGAGATATACAACCCAAACTGGACCATAAATGGCACAATGTAGCGAAAATCGCGGAATTTAACGTTTAAGGAAGTCAGCCACAGACCGGCGCCAAAAGAAGCGGCGAAAGCCATAGTGATAAATAAAGGCAATGTTAAGATTTGCCAGCCGGGGATAAACTTATACCAGATCATCAAGACCAAAAGGATTGAAAAGGATATTAAAAAATCAATCAAGCTGACAATTACCGATGAGGCTGGAATGATGATTCGGGGAAAATAAACTTTTGAAATTAAACTGGAATTGGAAATCAAGCTATTGCTGCTTTCGCTTAAAGAACTGGCAAAAAATTGCCATGGAAGCATTGCAGCAAAGACCAAAAGCGGGTATGGGATATTTCCTGATGGAAATTTGGCCAATTTGCCAAAAATAAAAACAAAAATGACCATCGTTAACAGTGGTCGTATTAAAGCCCACAGCACACCGATGACGGTCTGTTTAAATTTGACGACGACATCCCGCCACGCAAGAAAATAGAATAATTCCCTGTAGCGCCAGATGTCTTGCCAATAATGGTGTTCGCTACGTCCTGCTTCGATGATCAGATCGTATTTGGCGTCATGGATGACAGTTTCCATTACATCTATTCCTTTTTTCCTTTTTGCCAAAATTCGATGCAGAAAGCGATAAATATGCCAAGCATTAAGCCTAAAACGCTTGTCAGGGCGATTGTCTTGTTTATTTTTCCGTGATTGACAGGCTGCGTTGGAGAGATAGCCGTCGATATTATTTTTATCTCCCCTAGAACAAGCGCCAGATCATTACGCGTTGTATTCATTTTATCGGAAACTGTGTGATATTCATTCTGCCGGACATCAACGTCATGCGTTAATTTTGTGATCTCTAATTCCTTATCGATAAGTTCATTATTTAATTGTGTGTTTTCTTTTGTCATCGTTTCAATCGTTTTTTTTAAATACTCAGCTTTGGAGGGGAAAGTGTTAATTTCTATCGTATTTTCGACGATGAGCTTTTCTAAGTCAGGATAAGTAGCGTTTCGTTTATCTTTTGAAGCCATTTGATTTTTAAGCTCGGCAAGCATAATTTCCTTAAGAGTCACATCAAATTGCATTTGAGCAAGTTGTTTTTTTATTCCATCCAAAGCAGTTTCTCTCGCAAGTAATTCAGTACGCAAAAGATCAACGCGATGTGTTTTTTTAAAGTTGAGAACATCTTCATGGGCTTGGTTTAGCTTTGCTTGAGCTAATTCAAGTTGTTTAGCGATGGACCCTTCTGTTATAGCAACTTGTTGAGCATTTAATTCTTGGATGTGTTTTAAATATTCTTGTACCCAGGTATCGGCTATTTCTTTTGCTTTTTCTGGATTGTCAGCAGTTGCGTCTAGATATGTTAAATTATCTTCTCCGGCGTTTCGTGTCGTTAATTTTTCAGATAATTCATCTGCGCTTAGTTCTTTTCCGGAAGAATTCTTTAAATTAAGATTTTGGATGATTCTGGTTAAAATTAAATTTGATTTGAGCCGGATTTTGTGTGTGATGTTATGAGGAGTTATTGTGATTGAAGCTGTTGCCGAATAAATTTTAGGTTCGAATAAAGCGGGTGTCGCTAAAATAAGGACGGATAAAAGGGATGTTGTTAAAATAAGCGTTTTTTTCTTAACAATAATCTTGATACAACTTTTTAAATCAAGCTCATCAATATATCTCTGATTTTCCATATTTGCCTTCACATTAAACGGGTACGGATTGGTTAAGTTGGTCAAGCCCAAACGATAAACAGCACAGAAAAAGATGCATCAATATACATCACGTAAAAGATTTGTGACAGGTTCTTTTAAGAATTTTTTAAATTTTTTTATCTTGCTGCGTCGGGTTTAATTTTTCCCATTCACTTTTAATGATCGTTTCCAAATTAAATTGCGGTTCCCATCCTAATATTTTTTTTGCCTTTGTGAAAGAGGCCACAACACTCGCTACGTCAGCTCTTCGGCGTGGCCCTGCCTTGTGAGGGACTGGTTTGCCAACGACTAAAGCGGCCATATTGATAATATCGAGGACAGAAAAGCCATGCCCGCTGCCGAGATTAAAGACTTCATTTATAATTCCTTTTTTAAGGGCTTTAATGGCCAGCAAGTGTGCTTTGCAAAGATCAACGACATGAATAAAGTCCCGCACACCGGTTCCGTCGTGTGTTTTATAGTCCGTGCCATAAATCGTCATGGGCCGATTTTCCTTAAGAGCTCGCATCACATTAGAAATCAAATGAGTTGTTTGTGGACGATCTTCGGTCGGCCATGATCGGCGTGTGTTCCACCCGGCGACATTAAAATATCTAAAGACAATAAAATCGATGGATTTTGTCTTGGCCATATCCTGCAAAATTTTTTCACACATTAGCTTGGATGTGCCATAGGGGTTAAGTGCTTCTGTGAGAAATTTTTCAGTGACAGGATTTTTTTCAGGAGTCCCGTAAACTGCTGCCGTCGATGAAAAAACAATACGCCGTACTTTATTTTCGGCCATGACCGACAAAAGATTTGCTGTCGCGCTGACATTGTTTCGGTAATATATTTGGGGTTTAAGCAGAGACTCAGGAATATTAATTTTAGCGGCAAAGTGAATGACTGTTTCAATAGAGTACTTTTTAAATAAATGATCAAGGTCAGGTGTGTTGCATAAATCCCCTTTGATAAAAATCGCTTCGTGCGGAACCCACGACTTTACCCCGCTTGACAGATTATCAAAAACAATTACCGGATATCCGGCTTGCAGAAGCATCCCTGCCATATGCGAACCAATATACCCTGCGGCGCCGGTAACCAAAATATATTTTTTTGTGGATCGTTGCAGAGCAGTCACTTTTTTACTCGCGTATTTTTAGGAATGGTGGTTTATTTGTCGTTTTTACAATTGCTAAAGGTTTTGTGAATCTCTTGAGCCAAAATAGGTTTAAGGGCAATGAGCTTTTCGTAATACAATGTCACTTCTTGACAGCTACCCTGCTTTTGGTAAATGCTAGCGATTCGAAAAAGAGCGTCGGGACTTTCGGGGACTAAGTTTAGAACTTCTTTATAGGCGTTTAAAGCGTTTTGTGTCTCCCCTGTTTGTTCGTAAATATAACCCAGGTTAAAGGTCGCATCAACATTAAATTTGCCAAATTTGATAGCGGCAAGAAAACATTGCCTGGCGTTTTCATAGTCATTTTGGTTTAAGTAAACGGTGCCAAGGTTAAACAAAGTATTGGAATCTGTCGGCGATAAAATCAATGCTTGGCGATATGCTGCAATGGCGGTTGGATAGTCTTTTTTGCTGTCGTATACAAAACCTGCTTTTGTCGTGTTTAAAAATGCAAAGTCACGCGCATTTAGATATTGTGTCGGCAATAGAATAACAAAGATCACAAGCGCCGCGATGGCCTTCAAAAGTGTTTTGTATTGACGGGTGTGGATTTTTTGCGCGATCCAAACAAAGCTGAAGGCTTCAAAAATAATCAGAAGCGGCAAGATCGGTGCGCGCTGGCGTGTTGTCACAAAATAGATTAATCCATAGAGGATGTAACTTGCGACCAGAAGTACCACAAAACGGCTATTTTGATTTGTCCGCCATACGATTACCATCCCAAGTAAAGCCAGTGGAAAAATGAGACTGTAGGGATTTATATCGAGTTTAAGCTTAAGGTTTCGCTGGAGAATTAAGTCGATGTCATGGCTTTTTTCAGTATCACTTACAAGCAGAATAAATTTTTTCGCAAGCAACCTTAAATATTCTAAGGGATGCGCGGTTATAAAACTGAGCGCTTGATTGCGGTAAAAATCACTGACTTCGCTTAAGCTCACCTTTTTTCCTAACGTTTTTTCGACGAAGATTTTTTGGTCTTCATCTTGTCCTTTATGGCTGGGGCGGATAAATTCGGGATTTTCAAAGGCGCCCGTTGCCTGGGGATTGTTACCGACATAAAGGCTTAAACCCGATTGCGAAGTGATAAAAATCCATTCCCCGCTGACAAGTTTGTTGCGAACTGTGATTGCGCCTAATATAAAAGAAAGCCCCAGAATTAAAGGAAAAATGATGCGAAGAATTTGTTTGCAGGAAATTGTTCGGTTAGACCAAAACATATACCCGATCAACAAGACCGCAAAAATCAAGAATTTCCCGTCGCCAAGTGCGGCCAGCCCGATAAAAAGACCAAGCCAAAACCATTCGCGGACTGATTTGGGACGCTCGTCGCTAAAGGCCAAAAGGATTGCTAGCGAGAGTGTGATTAATAAAGTCACTGGCATCATCAGCCAGTCATAATAAATCAGGACAAAATTTGTTGCGGCCAAAAGACTTGCCAGGACGGCGGCGCGTGTTGAAAGCAACTTCTTGGCTAAAAAATAGATCAAAAGGCAATTCAACGACCCTAAAATGAGATTAAAAATATTGGCGGCAAACCAACTGCCTAAACAAATCCTAAAAACCAGTGCCAAATAATATGGAAAAAGCGGCATTCCAGAAAAAGCATTTGTCCCTAGCCAGTCGCCTGCGGCAATGGTTTTGGCCCAGCTTTGGTAATAGGCAACATCGTCGCTGGGATGCTCGAAAAACAGGTAGTTGTGCTTGAGGAAAATCAGATAGCCGATACGTAGGGCCAAAGCAAAAAAGAACAGAGCGCAGAGAAAAATTCTTTCTTTTCGAGTATTATGCACGGATTTTCTCAAGCAAAAGTTTGGCGCAGGCAATTGTTGCAACTGCCGCGGTGTCGACTTTAAGGACATGAGGCCCCAGAGAAACGGGCAGGCAACCGGCCGACAAAGCCTCTTTTAATTCTTTTGGCGTAAAGTCTCCTTCTGGCCCGATAAAAAAAATAACGTTATTATGTGTTGGCCTAAGCGAAAAAATTTCGAGTAAATTTTTGCGCTCGCCGGTCAAGCACGGAATAAAAGCGGCGTCAGACGGCTTTAAGTTTTTGAGGATATCTTTAAAATTTGTCGGGGCAACAACGTCAGGAAGAAAATTTCTCTGGCATTGTTTGGCTGCATTAACGGCGACAGTTTTGTAACGGGCGAGTTTTTTTTCTTGTCGTTCTTCATTTAACCGGACTTCGGTGCGTTCGGTAATCACGGGGATAATACGATCGACGCCTAATTCGGTGCATTTTTCAATGATTGTTTCAAACTTGGCTTTTTTGGGAATTGCGCAAGCGAGCGTCAAACTGATGCGGTTTTCGGAAGATTTTTTAACGGTTGAGACGATGGTAAGCGCAATGCTTTTGGGGGTTATCGATTCAATTTTAGCCAGGGCTTCATCGCCTTGGCCGTTAAAAATCGTGATTTCATTTTCTTTCTGCAAACGCAAAACGTTTGTCAGATGATGGATCTCTTTTGTGTCGGTAATTGTCAGATATTTGGATTGTAAATCAGCATTAGGGGAAATAAAACGGTGCATGAGATTTGGTAGTATTTTTATTACTATTACTTGGCGCCGCAACTCATCTAAATTAGGGGAAGTTGAGGCATTCACTTCATTTTCTTAAACGTTGTGTAAGAAAATAAAGTGGACCGAGGGGGAGTTGAACCCCCGGCCTCCTGCTTGCGGAGCAGGCGCTCTCCCAACTGAGCTATCGGCCCATAAAATTTGGGCTATCATAGCAGAAGATATTTGTGATGACAAGCGATAGCTTTGGACATTTTTGCGGCACTTGGATCCTGAGGTTTTGCTTTCGTTAAACCGAAATTTGGTCAAGCAAAATCCAGGTTAATATAATCTGTTTGTCGAAAGTTTAGGCAATCGCGGATGATTTTGGACGGACGGCAAACAAATTTTCAAGACGCAAAGCCTTTCCAATGGACGCTAGGACTTGCTTATCCAGGTTTTCTTTGAAATCCAACTGCCCGGGTTGACAATACAAGTGTTTGATTAATTGACGATAATGATCTAATGTCAAATTTTTAAAAGCCAGCGCGGCCTGTTTTTTTGAGCTGCGAATAAAACGGACAGGAACATTTTTTAGTTTGATTTGGGGAATATCAATAGTTGCATCGATTTTTGTTTCGTGGATATTTTTTGATGAAATCTCGGGAAAAAGGTTTGCGTCAGACTTCAGCAAGATGCCGGTTTCCGAAATATTGACGGTTGTACTGTCTAGAACAGCCAAGCCAGTATCAAGCTTGCAGACATATTGATGGGTAAAACGCGCATTTCTACGCTGTTGAGGGAAATCATGCGCGGCATAAATTCCAATGATCAACAAGAGAATGCGAATAACGGAAAAAATAAAAAGAAAATAAAACAAATCCACTGACCCAAACCAGTACCGATTAAAATATCCGTAAAGTGTCGCCAGAAGAAGCAGTCCCAGAAACATCAACAGTGGACCTCCCAGCAGCCAATTGAGCGAAGTTTTGTTGCGGTACACCCCTTTTTGTGTGACTCGAAAACGCCAGCCAAAGGGGCGCAGCAAAGTTTTAACAATCGTAATTGTGATCGGAATACACATGAAAGATTCGCAAACCAAGCTGCTAAGTTTGGACGTATACTCTTGGGTTAGCCAGGACAAGGTGACGATATTTAAAAAGACAAAAGGCATAAAGAAAAACCAGAATTGACCCCGTGTCACCTCAAACGGGGCAAAACCAAAAAGAAAATACAGCAACGGAATAACAATGATAAAAATATAAAACGGTGTGGTCAGATAATGCAAAATTCCATGTCCGTGGATAAACCGTTGCATAGGCGTTAAACCTTTGATTGTCAGCGGATTTGTCGGTGCAAATAAAGCCTGCAAAGTTCCTTGTGTCCAACGGATGCGTTGCCTAACAAATTCGCCCATCGATTCGGCAACTGCGCTGGATCCTAAAACTTCATCGAGCATATAAGTTTTAAATCCATGGGCTTGGAGCTTGATCGATGTGGCCCAATCTTCGGACAAAGTTTCTGTCGGCATACCGTTAATTTCTTCCATTGCTTTGCGTCGGACAATAAAACATGTTCCAAAACACAACAAGGCATTAAAACGGTCGCGGCCTTTTTGAGTCATTCTAAAAAAGACCGATTGTTCCATAAGCGACATAATATTATGCGAAAACATTTGGGCATTGTAAAAAGTTTGCGCGCTGATGATCAGCCCTAAGTCTTTTTCAAGAAAGAATCCAACCATTCTGGACAAAAAATTTTGTGTTGGGACACAGTCGGCATCAAACATTGCGATAAATTCGCCATGGGTTTTGCTCAAAGCATGATTAATGTTTCCAGCTTTAGCGTGCCGATTGTCGTTGCGGGCAATGTAATTGCAGCCAAGTTCTTTGGCCAATGTTTGGACTTCAAGCCGTCGGCCATCATCAAGCAGATGAATTATTTTATTAGAATAATTCATCAACTGGCAGCCGATGATCGTTCGGCGCAGCATATCGACTGGTTCAGAGTAAGTTGGGATAAAAACATCCACCTGCGGTTGAAAACGACCTTCCAAAACGTGGTTTTCATATTGATCAGCAGAGTTTGAGCGATTTGTGGTAAATAGAATTTGACAATATATCGTCAGAGATGAAATATAGATAATGACATCAAAGAGAGCAAGTATCAAAGTACTCCAGGCGCTGACTGAATTTTCTAATTCAATCGTACAGAAAATCCGGAACAAAACATAAAGGGTATGCGAACCCATCAAAGAGAATACGACAGCTATGACCAACGGCCGAGGTGGTTTTGGGAAAAATACAATTCCCAGTGCTGTCAGGGTGACAACAAGCCCAAAGGGAACGTAAACGATTGCATCTTCTTCGTAATTCCCGATTGAACGAAACTGGGCTTTTACGTTTCGGAGAAATTCAATCCCTAAACTTGCGATATCATTAAAGTTATTGAACCCAAAGAAATAAAAAACTAAAAGCAGAAGTATCCCAGCCACCCAAATTCCGAGTTCGAATTCTTTTGGCCGAGCCTGGTTATGGACCATAGCGTTTTGTTTTTGCAGGTGGATTTTTTGCAATACGATTGACCACAACAACTACGCTGCGGCCTACGCCATAAAATTCCGACGGTAAATATCCGGCATCGCGCCAATCAACTTTAATTCGTACGGCAACCAAACGGTTTGGAATCCCTTTGGGAGGTGTTTCAACAGCGGTGTTATAAATAATCCGGCCGGAACCGCCGCGGACAAAAATGATTTCGCCTTCCCAAAAACGCTTTGTGCCAAGCGCCTGAATCTTGACCGACATCCCAGGTGTAAGATGCGAGGCATACCGTTCATTAAAAAAGGCATCGACCCACAAATCATCGGGATTAATGATTTGGGCGATTTCATCCCCGTACTTAAGTTGTTCTCCGTCTTTGGCAAGGACGGCCCAAAAGACTCCGGAACAAGGCGCACAGAGGGTGCTTTTTTTCTGAAGGTCTAATTGTTTTTCAATATCTTCCAAATTGGATTGCAGGCGGGCTAATTGAATATTTTTGTTGTGCAGATCCGTTTTTGAAATATTTAATCTTTTCTGGGTATCTTCAAGGTCATCCTTGGCAATCGCACCGGTTTCGCTTAATCTTGCGAGTTTCTTTTGATCTATCTCATATTTTGAAATTGTGATGATATTTTGGTCAATTTCGTTTTTTAAGACATCGATATTATTTCGGAGATTTTCATAATTTGTGAACGTATCAGTGTTCCCAAAATGGGGGTTGGATATTTCGCCTAATAATGCTCCACTGTTAAGGGGATCCCCGACAGAAATATGATACGGATGAAGAATCCCATCGATTGGGGCGCGTAAAGTTATGAGCTTGGTATTGATAAACGCCTGGTCGCTTGTTATAAAAAATGTCCAGCGCGACAGAATATAGCCGAGGATAAAGACCAAAACGCCAATAAAGAAAATACGGCCGAAAGTATTTAATGAATATTTGAAATTAATCTTAGGAAGCATAAGCTTTTTTTGCTTTCTTTAAGATGCTGGAAGTCTAGTTTTCAAATGGGTGCGAAAAAAGAGGAAAACAAAAATAAAATCTGCAGGCCGTTCTTTAGATCAATTTCATAGCACAAATTAAAATAACACTCTTTTTGGGGTAAATCAATTATCGTGTTATAATTGCCAAAAATAAATTAAAAACCCTATGACGACTCCACTAATACGCCCTCCTTCTTCGTCCAATTTTAGATTTAATGCGCTTGTTCTGCTCGTATTTCTTTCGTTTTCCTGGATGACTTTTTGTATTTTTCCTGCTGATTCGCAAGTTCTTTGGATTGCGCTTGGTCTATTGCTTAGCGCCGGTATCTTGGGAATTAGGGACCTTTATTTTTTAAAATTTTATCGTCGTGTGTCATGTGGGTTAACGCAGCCGGCAGCATTTAATCGGGAGCGTCTTGTCATCAAGTTGATTGGATTATTTGGTACGTTTTTAATTATTTTAGGATTGTATGGGGTCAATCCTTTTTATCGTCAATCTCCACGGGTGATTGTGTTTTATGGATATTTTTTTAATTTTTTAAAATATGTAGGCCCGTGGATTATTTTTTTAAGTTTGCTCTACTTCCCTTTTATTGATCGACGTCAAAAAGATCCTTATGATAGTTATTGGCATTTTGGATGTCTTCTATCTGGTCGCTGGAAACAGATCAAATGGATCATTCTTCTAGAGCATGCTCGGGTTTGGTTTATAAAAGCGTTCTTCCTTCCCTTTATGTTTAGCCTTCTGGTCGAATACTTGCATTTGGTTTTTTCCTTTGATTGGAAAAGTGGCGGAACGTTTATTGCTCTTTATAGCCATTTGTTAAATATTTTTTATACATTTGACGTCTTTTATGGCGTGCTGGGATATCTTTTGACTTTGCGGATCATTGATACGCATATTCAGTCAACGGAACCGACAATTTTAGGTTGGTGGGTGTGTTTGGCTTGTTATGAGCCATTTTATCGTTGGATAGGGATTGGTCGATTGCATTACGAAAGCGGTTTTACATGGGACCAGTGGCTCATGTTTACGCCGCATTTTTATTATTTATGCGGCGCAAGTATTATTGCATTGTCTGCTGTGTATGGTTTGGCGACGGTTGCCTTTGGGTATCGGATGTCTAATCTTACCTATCGTGGGATTATTACCGATGGGCCGTATCGTTTTACGAAACATCCGGCGTATTTAGCAAAAGTAACAAGCTGGTGGCTGATTTCGTTGCCATTTTTTTCAATCGCCGGAACCGCGGTTGCGTTAAAACAAACTTTAGCGTTAGTTGCGATTAGCTTTGTGTATTATTTACGGGCGCGTACGGAAGAAAATCATCTTTCCAATTATCCTGAATATGTCGAGTACGCGCTTTGGATCAATAAAAACGGAGTTTTTAGAACGTTTAAGAAATGGTTTCCCTTTCTTCGGTATTCTCCTGAAAAGTCTCGACGATGGAACAGTGTCGTATGGTTTAAACGATTAAAATAAAATTCTAATGAAGAATATTTTTGAAAAACAGTCAAATTTTATACAATTTATTAATCGGATTTTTGCTCTGCCGCTTTTCCCTGCTTTTTTTTTACTAGCCGTTTGTTTAGCGACGTATTTACCAACCCTACATAATGGTTTTAAATATGACGATTTTACGCATATGGATGTTAAGGCTCCTTCGTGGGCGTCTTTATTTGCCCAATTTTCAAAAACCTCAACACAACATTACAATCCGCTTGATCCTTTATTAAATGATTTTCTTTTTTCTTTATGGGGCAAGAATGTTGTTCCGTTCCATATTTTGAACATACTGTTGTTTTATCTTAATTTACTTTGTTTGTTTAGGATCGCGTTGATATTGACTCAAGCGCGTATGGTTTCATTGTTTGCAGCTGTTCTTTTTTGTTTCCATCCGATGAACGCGGAGATTGTAAATCAAGTTGTTTTTAATTCTGTATTACTTTCGGCGCTTTGTTTTCAACTGAGCTTTATTTTTTACGATAGATATATTTATCATAAAAAATTCCAAGATATTTTATCGGCGTTTTTCTTTGGGTTAATATCATTTCTGTTGTTAGAAACATCTTGGCTTCTTGCAGGATATCTCTTTTGTTGGGCGTATTTTTATCGACGGAAAAGTTTTAAATTTGCGATCTTTACGATGCTTCCTTTTGCAGTGACTGTATTAGTTTTATTTTTTATCTGGCGCTCACTGTGTGCTGCCAGTGCCCTTTCGCTTGGGATATCAAATAAATTTGAATATTTAGGGCTCTCCTTTGTTACTTTTGGGGGATCGCTTGCAAATCTGGTTTTGTGGTATTTGACAAAATTGTTTATCCCAATCAACCACATTTGGATTTATTCTATTTCCCCCCTTTCCCAGAACGAAGCAGTATCACATTTTTTAACATTATTTTTTATTTTTGGAATATTTTTTGGGGTACTGATGCGCTTTATTGGTTTTCGTCTGATTTTTTTTGCAGGGTTTTGGTTTATGGCAGGTTTTTTATTTCTATTGCCAGGAAGTTTAGCTCATCCAGAAGTCGGCTTGGTGATTGAACCGTATTGGTTTTTTATTAGTTCAATGGGCTTTTTTATTTTGGTGGCAATATTTTTGGGAAATCTTAAAGCGTTTATTTCTCAATCTCTTTTTATTTTATTAGTTTCTGGTATTTCGTTAATATTGTTCTGCGTTACGCAAAGATTTAACGTGATAGTAAAAAGTGAGAAAAGTTATAGTGAATATTGGTTGAGCATCGTTCTAAGTCCGATTCCATTAAACGCTGTTGCAAATCATGCATTTCAAGTCAAAGAATATAGTAAAGCGCTAAATTACTATGAGATTTATTTAAAGCGCTTTGCAATTTCACCTTATGCGCGATATAGTCTCGAGGACATTTATACAAAATTGGCGCTTATTTATTCTGAAAATGGCGATATCGATGATGCAAAGGCGATGCTTGCTAAAGTTTTCAAGATAAACAAAAATCATATCGATGGCAGAATCACCGCAGGCCTTATTTCGCTAAAAGAAAAAGATTATCGACAGGCAGAAGCCAACTTTTTAGAAGCAATTGACTGTGATCCTAATAGTACAATAAGCCGTTTGAACCTTGTAGACATTTATTATTTAACGCAACAGGATCAAAAGGCGATGGATATTCTAAAATTTTTAACTCGACAAGATTTAAGTTCTGACGACCGCAGAAATGTTTATTCGCGGCTTGCAGTTTTGCAATTTATTCATGAAGGATTTGAGCACTCTTTTGATACTGTCTTTGCGTTGTTATTGGAGGATCAATCTGCGCAGACCTACTTAGCAGTGGCTCGAAATTTTGAAACTTTTGGTTTTTATGAGCCAGCATCAATTCTTTTAAAGCAAGGAATCCGGATGTATCCTAAACATAAAGAACTTAACCTTCTTTTGGAAAAGATTTTGAAAAAACAAAGCTTTTCTGTTGTCCCAAGCCAACCCGTTTTTAATAATTGAAATATTCCTGTTAAGTTATCGACTCAATCCTACCGGACTAATTCTTGACGTGAGCCTATAATTAGGATTTTCGATTGGGTGTTCAGGGAGTGTTGGATTAGGGCGGGATCTTAGGTCAATTTGGATATATGAAATTTTTGTGTTAGTGATATTGGCACCTGCGGGAGCAACGATTCCATCAGTGACATCAAAAACTGAATAAAATGTTTGGTAAGTTCCTTCAAAAGTCAGTGTCGTCCAAGTTAAGAGGCTAGCTTGTCCGGCACATGTAGTCACAGGATTTACTAAGTTTTCACAACTTGCTAATGCCCTTGAGGATCTGTTGGCCCACCAACAATTCCAGAGGTCATCCGTATAACTATTAGCATCTCCGTTTGCATGTCGAAAACATATTGTTATGTCGTTTACAACGGCATATTGGTATATTCCTGTATTTGAAAAATCGCCGACCGTTGAATTTGAGTCTTTGCTTATGCGCATCATTGCAGCTTGCATTTGTGCGGAGATTTGGGCATCACGGTTTGAAGATTGGCGAGACATGCGCACGGCCTGTTCGGCGGCCACGAGCCCCAAAGTGACAATCCCGACTAAAACCGAAGCCACAATAAGCTCGGTTAAGGTCATCGCATGATTGGAAAGAGATTTGATGTTCATTTCGTCATTACCAATAGACATCGAGCGTCACTTGTCGCGCATTTGTTGCTGGATCAGCTGCAACGATGTAGTTGTAGTAATAAGTTTGATTCCCGACAGTAGCTGCTTCAATTGGGCCGTAGGTCCCTATAGCTAGATTCTCACTGTTCCAGGTTGCCGCGCTGACATCTTTGCGTAAATTTTCGAGAATTCTTTTCCCAATAAATGCGGCGGTTACCTCTTGGGTTGATTCGATGGCAGGTTGGCGTAGATTGGAAATGCTTGCAAAAACTCCAGCCATTGCCAATGAAAAAATAAGCGTTGCAATGACCACTTCTGTCATCGTGAAGGCCTTGAGCTTATTGTTTTTTCTGAGCAATCGAAGGATTTTCATAAATTACCTTAAATAAATTATTGAGGGCAAGGCGCTGTCCCTGCCGTACATCTTGGGTTATCAGTCACCGCAGGTGGGGTACTAGTAACTAATGGAG
This sequence comes from uncultured Planctomycetales bacterium, assembly GCA_964474085.1. Taxonomy (GTDB): domain Bacteria; phylum Omnitrophota; class Gorgyraeia; order Zapsychrales; family JANLHA01; genus JADLGJ01. The sequence continues at coordinate 18,791 of CAYYRJ010000004.1, read as the reverse complement.
CTTCGGTCACTGTAACCGTAAAACTTCTGGCAGCTGGCGTAGAAGTCGCGGTACACGTAAATGTTGTTGGACTTACATACGCATTGCAGGTGTATATCATTGAGTTTTCAATAATATTAAGACTAAGGTTGGAATTAATGTCATTAACATTACGGGTACCGGTATAAGTTGCTGTCGGCCAGTATGAAGATGTTCGTGCAAAGTAAAGTTGATTAGCTGTACGGATTGCCGAAAGTTGCATGATGGCGTCTTGTAAATGAGTTCTGGCAACGGAATTACCATAGTTAGGAATGGCAAAAGCAGCAATGATGCCGACGATAATTACGACGATGAGAATTTCCATGATCGTAAATGCTTTTTTGTCAGGAGAGTTTTTCATAAGGTTTATAGAAGAACAATCTTTAAGTAAGCATCGAAGCAATATCAGAGGATCAACTGTAAACCTTTCCCTGATGCTGCTTCGATATTGATTAAACACTAAAACTTAAGTACTAGTTAATACCAGCAAATGCAGTCGTACCAGAGCGCGAAATAGTTCCTGCTTGCTGGAGAACAACGGTGTGTGTGGCAGTCCCACCGTCAACAGTATTACGTGTAGCTGTAATTGTGTATGAACTTGCAGTTGTAGCGGTAACCGCTAGGCCAAAGTGTGCATTGGGTTGACCAGCTAAAGGGTTCCCTGTATCGATATTAGATGTGGATGCCCCAGAATAAGTATTTCCCTTAGAAACATAATAACGTTCCAGACCACCGCGAATTGTTGCAATGGCGGATAAAGCTTCTTGAGCGCGTGAAAATTCGACGGTGCTAAAGAATCTTGGCAAAGCTAAACTGGCTAAAACACCAACGATGATAACAACAATAATAATTTCAAGCAAAGTAAAACCATTCTTGGCTGACATAAGGAGGTACTCCCTTCAATTATATATATCGAAGCAACATCAGAGGATACGTCTATAAATCTTCCTCCGATGCTGCTTCGACTATAGCGTATACTACTATAAACTAATTAATACCAGCAAATGCAGTCGTACCAGAGCGCGAAATAGTTCCTGCTTGCTGGAGAACAACGGTGTGTGTGGCAGTCCCACCGTCAACAGTATTACGTGTAGCTGTAATTGTGTATGAACTTGCGGTTGTAGCGCTAACCGCTAAGGCAAAGTGTGCATTGGGTTGACCAGCTAAGGGATCGCCGGTATCAATATTTGCTGTTGAAGCACCAGAATAGGTATTTCCCTTAGAAACATAATAACGTTCCAGACCACCGCGAATTGTTGCAATGCCGGATAAAGCTTCTTGAGCGCGTGAAAATTCGACCGTGCTAAAGAATCTTGGTAAAGCCAAGCTGGCTAGAACACCGACGATGATAACAACAATGATAATTTCGAGCAAAGTAAAACCGCTTTTATTTTTCATAAGTTTCATTGAATTTCTCCTTTATGTTGACTTTCAGATTTTACGTTTTTTTTATTTTATTGGATTTAAAACCGAACATTTTTGTCGCGTCATCACTCCTTTCAAGGGTTGTCAGGTTAAATAAAAAAGCCTATTCGTATGTTGCATTCTACCTTAGAATAGGCACATTTACCAAAATATTTTGTGTTTGTTGGCAACTGGCTATCCCTAGCATAGTTTTAAATCGTTATCTGTATTTTAGGGACCCTCTAGTTTTGTGCCCTATCCTTACGGATAGTTTACCTTTTTCAATGGGTACGTTTCTAGGTCATGTATAACATAGAAAATTGTTGATTACAAGGTGGGGGGTTAAAAATATGTGATTTCTTGTATTGCTAGGTTTTACATTATTCTGGGAATTTAGATTCCAATTCATGGATTTGTTTCGTCAAGGCAACAAAACGAGCGTCATTGGAAGGATTTGTGCTTAAAATTGCCAGAGCTTCTTTAAAGTGGTTTTGATTAGAAAGAATTATTGCTTTTAGATAGGTTGTATTAACGTCATTCGGATAAAGACTAAGGCTATGATCAAGAATTGATATCGCTTGTTCATGAAGGTCAATTTTGTCTAGTTCTACGGCAATTAGTAGATACTCTTGAAGGGATAGTTTGTTGGATTTTAGTTGATCCATCAGAATTTCATTATCAGGTGTTTTTGCTAAACGGATCGATAGCGCTTTTTGTTTAGATTCCCAAATTTTCTGATTAGGATCTTCAGGGGCTGATAATATTAATTTATCGATTAAATTAGCAGCTTCCTGGTATTCTCTTCTTTTTATCGATAAATCTACTTGTCTATCCATATCAAAGATCATTTTTTTCGGGATTTTTCTAGAGTCCGGGAGTCCATATAAGTAGGCGAGTCTAAAAGATGGCATACAGTTGCCCCGACTTATTGATAACCAATACTCTAAATAACTTATTTCAGACTTTGCGATAAGATGATGATGGTAAGATGATACGATCCAGAAAAAAACAATGGTTCCAAGCAACGTATGAGCAAGGACGGGTTGTATTTTTTTGCTTAAATCGGCTAGTATTGAAGCAAAAAATATAAAAAAGCCCATTGATGAAAAGAAAAACCAGTTTGGTTCGATGACCATGCCCATTTGATAGGCATGCATCAAGCTTGCAGGAAACATGAAAATGAACCCAACGAGAAACCATAAAATTGCAAAACTTTTTAGTGTTTTTCTCCAGCGATAGATAAGAACGATAATTATGACAATAGATATCGTTAGTCCAGAAATCCAAGGTATTAAATTTTCTGTTATAACAGCTGAACTTTTTATAAAAACGGGGTCGTTAGGGAAAAACATATTTCCTAAATACCATTTCGATAATAAGCCTAAAGTCGCTAAGTAGCTAATGGGTGAAATTTTTAAGTGGAAAACTTTTTGATCTAATTGGCTCCCATCTTGTGTCATGTAAAACCACAAAATAAAATACGAGATCGAAAGAGTCCAAAAAGGTAAACTTAAAAAGAATATCCTCAGTCGTTCTCTTGCTGGTTTGATTAAACATAATAAGCATAGATATGCTGGAAAAAGCAATGCTGTTTCCAAGAACAAAAGTCCAAGTAGAAAAAACGTGAGACTTAGATAAAACCAGACTTTATGCTCTCTTGGAGAACAAATATATTTCCAAAATCCAAGCATGCTTAATTGAAGAAATATTGCACAGAAAAATATTGTATTAAGTGTTATGTGGCTTAAGTTTTCGGCATTAATCGGATGAATACAAAATAAGATTGCAGTTGTCGCGGCGAGAACTTGGTTTTGTGTCCAGATTTTAACGTTTAAAAAAAGCAAAATGCAGTTTGTGTAAAATAATAGCAGATTAAATGCATATAAATAAGCTGGGATTGGGAATAGTTTAAAAACAAAAAAATTAAGCAGAATATCAAGCGGATTATAGTGGTGTCCATAAATTCGGATAAAAAAATCAAAGAAATTTACATAAAAAGCTTGTGTTTGATTAGGTGCTAAATGCGAGGAGTCATCAATCATAAACTGTGCTTTTAACGACAGCCCATGACAGATAAAAATAAGTGTTAATAAAATGAGGGAAAAAATAGCAGTAAAACGATGGTTTTTTTGTGCAAGATTCATGGCATCAAGTTTTTAATGTTTAGCTCCTCCCGCTCCGCCTAATTGCGCGATATTAAACATCGGCAAAAACATGGCTAGGACGATGACCCCGATAACCCCACCCATAAAAACAAGCATAAACGGTTCAATGAGTGTCCCTAAACGTTTCATAAATGTTTCAACGGTTTGTTGATAATAATTTGCGACATGCGTAAGCATTTTACTAAGCTCGCCGGTTTCTTCGCCGACGGAAATCATCTGAATGCACATCGACGGAAAGAATTTGCTGCGTTCCATGGGTGCCACAAGCAGTTCGCCTTGGCGGACACTTTCTTTAATGTCATTGATCACGTTGGCGCAAATTGAGTTATCGACAAGCCGCTGTGTAATGTCTAAAGCATAAAGAATTGGCACTCCGCTGTCGACTAAAATAGACATTTGTGAAGAGAAACGCTCAATAACGATTAATTTTGTGATATTGCCAAAAACTGGCATACTAAAGAGAAATTGTTCAACATGCGCACGTCCAACGGAAGTTTTAGCATATTTTTTAAAAAGAAAAATAGCGGCGACAACACTAAAGACTAACATTAAAAAGTTTTGTTTAATAAAACGGAATGTCGACAAAAGTACGCGTGTGATCAGAGGAAGTTCAACGTGCATCGTATTAAAAATACTTTCAAATCGTGGGCCGACAAACAGGGCAAAAAATGTGATTGCCCCTAAACAGACACAAAAAAGCACCATAGGATACATAACGGCGGATGTAACGGTTGAGTTAAAGGCCGCTTTTTGTTCAAGATAAAACGCGAGCTTTTTTAAAACTTTTGGCATTGTTCCTGACGCTTCTCCGACTTCAATTAAACTGACCCAAAGCTGATCGAAGACTTTTGGAAAACGGGCCAGCGCTTCGCTTAAGGAGCTCCCTTGCTCTACGTCAGCGTTGACTTTTTGAAGAATACCATAGAAGTTTTTGCTTTCAACCTGGTCGGTGATAACTTCAAGGGCACGCAAAATCGTGATGCCAGAATCAAGCATGGTCGCCAACTGATTCGCAAAGTTGAGCATATCCATCAGCTTAATGCCATTGTGCGTGAATTTTCTGGAGATCTCTTTTGTTGTTTCAACTTGGGTTGCAAAACTTGCGTGTTCTTCAACGGAAAGGATAAAATAACCTTTTTGTTGTAATTGAGCGATGAGGCTGGCTTTATCAAAAGCTTCGATATCTTCGGTTATGCTTTTACCCGTAGAATCTTTGGCGATATAGTGAAATCGTGGCACTTGGGGTTCTCCAAAATTTTATAGTGCGGTGACACTTAATATTTCATCCAAACTGGTTAATCCTGCATCAACTTTCTTCAGGCCATCTTCAAAAAGGGTATCCATCCCCCCTTTTCGTGCAGCATCAAGAATTTCTGAATATCCGGCCTTTTTGGTCATGAGTTCTCGGAGTGTGTCGTCGATGACCATGGCTTCCGTCACAACAAGCCGTCCGCGGTACCCGGTGTGATTGCATTCATCACAGCCAGCAGCTTTATAAATAAGATCGCTATTAAATTTAAGTCCGCCTAAAAGGTCAGGATTTGGCTCCATAGGTTCTTTGCACTTTGAACACAGCCGGCGTGCTAAACGTTGTGCGATAATCATTGAAAGAGACGGTGTTAAAAGATAGGATTCAATCCCAATATCCATCAGACGCGTAATCGCCGAGGCGGCGTCATTGGTGTGCAACGTACTGAGAACAAAGTGCCCGGTTAAAGCCGCACGGACGCAAATTTGGGCAGTTTCAAGATCACGAACCTCACCGACCATGATGATATCCGGATCTTGTCGTAAGAAAGCGCGTAAAACAGAAGCAAATGTTAAACCGATGTCTGGCCGCACGGCAACTTGATTGATGCCGTCGATTTTAAATTCGACAGGATCTTCAGCTGTGACAATGTTTTTTCGGGGATCCATAACCTCATGTAAAGAAGCATATAGTGTTGTGGATTTACCGCTTCCTGTCGGGCCGGTAACGAAAAATAAACCGTAAGGACGTTTTAACGATTTTCGGATTCGTTCAAGTTGCGCTTCAGTAAATCCTAAATTTTCAAGTCGCAGAGGGACAGCAGATTTATCAAGAATACGCATAACGACTTTTTCGCCCCATACCGTCGGTACGGTTGAAATACGCAAGTCAACTGTTCGGTCGCCCATTTTAAAAGCAATTGAACCGTCCTGCGGTAATCTTTTTTCGGCAATGTCTAATTTAGCCAAAATTTTGATACGGGAAACGATTGGCAACAGAAGATGCCTAGCCGGTGGCGGAATCTGATAAAGCACGCCGTCAATACGATAACGCAGATTAATTTTGTCTTTGTAGGATTCAATATGAATATCGCTTCCCCGTTGTTCAATCGCCTGACGAATGATCAGGTCGACGAGCTTGATAACCGGCGGCTCTTCGGCTTTTTCAATAAGATCATCGAGGTTGTTGCCATCTTTTCCACCCATTTTGGGGTCAGATGGAACTGGAGTTTCTGTATCGACGTTATCTGATGGTATCGCTGCCGGATTTGTCGAACTTGATCGCGCAAGGGTATAAAAATTTTGAATCGCTGCCATAAGGTCCGAGCGTGTTGCAAGCACTAGTGAAAGTTCGCAGCCGCAGACCATTCGTAAGTTATCGAGCATCAAAAGATCAAGCGGGTCTTCGATCGCACAGGTTAATTTGTTTTCTTCTTTATTTAAAGGTAGGACGAGATTTGTTTTTGCAAAGTCATAGGGAACAATTTTGTCAAGATTTTGTTCGACGCGTGGTTTAAGAAGATTGTTCTGAGTGCTTGCGTGTGGAATATTTAATTGGCTTCCTAAAGCTGCGACAATGTCTTCTTCCGTCAAGAAACCTAACTTAATTAAGATTTCACCGATGCGGCCGGGTTCTTTTTTTTGGACTTGTATAGCTTCGCGCAGCTGCGCTTCGTTAATCAAGCCTTGCTGTAGGAGAATTTCGCCGAGTTTAAAGTGAGCCATATTATAATTTTTTTCTTTTTGATTTTGAAAGTTCACGTTCAACTGTTTCCATGCGACTTGTTGTTTGTTCACGTTTTTCACGCAAAATCGGTCTTTTAGAACTTGAAACAGTTTTTTCTAATCCTTCGTCAAGAATATGGGGAGTTAAAAAAATGATGAGTTCCCGATTTGCAATACTATCGCTACGATGGCGGAATGCGGCTCCGATAAATGGAATATCTCCTAATATCGGAAGCTTTGTTATCGCTGTTGTTCGATCTTCGCGAAGAAGCCCGCCTAATACAACTGTGTCTCCGTTGGCAACTCTTAAAAGTGATAAAGAACCTCTCTCTTCGGGATCTTTAAAGAAAGTATTATTATTAAATACGGTGCTCAGACGCGTTGTAATAACTTTGGGAACAACAGCCATGGTGATTTCTTTATTGAGAATATCAACTTGAGGTGTTACGGTTAAAAAAACGCCGGTTTCAACCCGCTCAGCTTCTTGAGTTTGGGTTGCCAAGTTTTGAGCGGACTGTGTCGACTGTTTAACCCCTACCGATTCTTTCGTTGAAATTTTGATTTGAGCTGGTTGATTGCTAATTGTGAGAATACGCGGGCGAGCCAAATTTTTTGTGTCGGTTTGAGATTGCAAAAATTGCAATATCGCTGTCATTCCTGCCGCGCTGATTGTTCCGACCCGATATTCTGCCTCTTCGAATACATAACCTTTGCCGAGTAATTTATTTTGATCCCAGGGGTAGACAACGTCACGCTCTGCGCCTGTAAAAGTTAAAGGTGTTGATCCATATTTGATGCCGATTTGATCACCTGTTTCTTTTGAAACCTCGAGCATTTCGACTTCGATCAAAACTTGCGGGACAGCAATATCTAACTTCGAGATCGCAGTCTCGATATTGGCAAAATTACTAGCGACATCGCTAACAGTCAGGCTGTTTGTGCGCGGATCTTCGATAATTTTCCCTTTTGGCGTAAGAATTCCTTTGATGGCACTTTTAATCCCCGGTGAATCTTCACCCGAGCCGCTGGATCCACCCCCGCCTGATCCACCGCCTGATTTGGTATCTTCTGTAACTTCAGCTTCTGTATTCCCGGATGTGTATGAAATTTTGAGGGTTTTGTTTATCCGAGCCGTGCTGACACTGGCGTGTTTAAGAAGGTAAACACGGGTCAAAAGTTCCGAATCAGTTTTTGTAATGGGTTTAACGATATAGATATTACTGTCTGGCTGCAGTTCATACGTTAAATTATTAGCACGCAAGACTTGTTCAAGGGCCTGCTCAACCGGGACATTGTCGAGATAAACGGTCAGATGTTTATTGACAAGTTCTTCGGAGGAGACAAGGTTGATATTCGTTTGTTGCGAAAAAATTTTCAAAACATCAACGAGCGAAGCGTTTTGAAAGTCCATTGATATTTTTTTTGAATATCCTGGATACAAAAATGAGCTGGAACTGTCAATGGTGATTTCCGAAGTGTATCCAGAGGTTGTTATGAATAAAATTGCAAGAGTAACAAATAAGGCATTATAAAAATTCTGTAACATAAAAACTCCTTTGTGAGTTTAGTTTATTATCGTCGGTATGGATTTGTTGGTTGTGCTTGAGTTTCACCTTCAGGGTTTATAATTGGTTTTACCCACAAGCTTTGTTGTTCAAAAGTCATATGGACGCCATCTTTTGTAATTTCTGAAACGACCCAATTGCTCACGCGATCCCCGATGGTTACAATTTCGCCATTTACAATAGCTTGGAGTTTTTTACTGTGCCATACCACACCTGAAACATTAAATTGGGGCGCAGGTACTGTTTCTGCAACAACATTGGGTGTTGTCCCTGGTTGTTGAGTATTTACAAAAGGAGTCGTTTTTGTTTCTTGCGGAATTTGTGGGACAAAAGGGTTAATAAAAATATCATCTTCTTTTTTAGAATTGGCCGCTGTTGTCTTTTTCTCGGACTGCGAAATAGCATTATTTGATTGTGGTATTTGCTCGTTGGCTTCTGAAAGATTTTCTTTTAAAATATCCCGTGGAGGCCTTGCAATGAAATCTTTAATAGGCGTAGGTATTAGAGGGACTTCTTGGGCAAAAAGTAATTGAGTGCTGTTTGCCAGTGCGATAGTTAAACAGATGAGTGATAAAAATGTTTTTTTCATTGCTTAAATGTAACTAATGTAATATCCAGTTGAAAATTTATCCATAGATCTTCGTTATTCGATTGATTGCGGTCTCTGTAGCCCCCTCCTTGAAGAGGCCCCATGGTGGCAGTCCAGTTGTCAATTCGGATGTTTGCAGGAGCATTTTCAATGTTTTTAATAAAATGTCCAACATCGTTAAAATTCTTCGCATTGGCTTTAAGATTTATGCTAGTCAAGTCATATGTCGGATCAGCTTTATTTTGGGACGGAGTAAAAGATTCGACTTTGACATTGTTTTGAGCGGCAAAATCGGTAATCATATTGTAAAACTGGTTTTCGCTAAGTTCAGCTGGCTGATTTTTTATAAACTCTTTTAGTTCATCTTCAGTTTGACGATATTCGGTAACAATTTTAAGTTTCTCTTCCATCTCTGCATTTTTGTTTGAAAGTGCCTTCGAATCAGTTTGAGATTTTGTAAAAAGATGAAAGCATATAAAAACTGCAATTAGCGGGAAGGCTATACTAATCGCCAGATCTGGTTTTTTACGAATATCTGTTAAAACTTTTTGATAGTTGATATTTTGCAGATCCTTGATATCCATTTTAGAGATATCAATTTGGCGTAAACTGGTGATTGGTTTGGTAGGTGGTTTGGGAGGCATAATATGTTATTTACAATTGATCCGAAAACGGGTTACAGGGTAATTGTTAACAAGCTCTTTTTTTACATTTGATAATGTCACATTAGCAAATGATTTCATGAAATCTTTATCAATTTTCATCTGTGCAACCATCGTGTTAATCTGCCGGATTTGTTCATCAGGGTTTGGCAGATAAACATAGCCGTCAATTCCAACAGAAATTTTTGTAACTCTACGCATTCCATCAGTGGTATTTTCCGGCGTTTCAAAGTATTCGATTGACAAATCATTCAACCAAGCCCCTTTGGGCAATAAAGTTGGTATTTTTTTAAGGTAGCTTATTATCTCGCTGGTCGTGCGGACATCTTTATATTGCTTTAATTTTGTTGCAGAATTATTTTTAAGTTCAGTTAACTTGTCTATAGTTGAAGATTCGTAGATAGCGAGTTTTTTTATTAGGTCGATAGATTTATTTTTATTTTGAAGGGCAAGGTTTGTTGTTAAGGTGAACATTCCAAATATAGACGCAATTGAAGCACAGACGGATATCGCTAGTATTTTAAGATTCCAATCTGCAAATATTCCGCCAGCTTCAAAAGTGCCTTTTCCTGTTCGAGTTTTAAGTTTTAGGTCAAAGTTTTTACTTGAAAACGCCGTATCTCTCAAAGAAGCGCCGCTGGCGCTTAAAACTCCTATATCGTTGGGCGGTGGATTTTTTAGAATTTTTTGAATAGTTAAAGAGGTCGCAGGGATTTTAAATTCGTTTGCTAATCCGGTCGCAAGTGCTGACAAATCATTCTCAGAAATAATTGTAAGTCGATCCAGTTTGCCTTGTGGGTTTTGACGTTGATAAAAGTTTAAGGAAACCCGCAAATCATTAAAGAATTTTGCATTTTCAGCAGGAGTAGCATTGCCCTCTATTGGCGATTGGAATTCACGGACAAACTGAATAACATCTTTGTCTGTAACAGTTATTCGTCCGCCATCGTTTTCGATTTCGATTATTCCTGTAGCTTGTTGGCGTGGAATGTGGCCTTGCTTTTGCAAGAGCCGAACGAGACTTACTGAGGCTGGTTCCACAAAATCGGTTTCTAATCCCGCTTGTTGCAGGATGCCAGTGTATCGTTCAACGATATTTTTCCGAGCTGCGACAAACAGAATTCGCAAGTTCTTTTGTTCGCCTTCAGTAAAGGGGATTGCATGATAGGTATAAGCCAAATCTTCAAGTTTGATTGGAATATATTTTGTAGCTTCAAAATCGACAACATTTTTAACTTCAGCCGGTTGCATGAATGGAATAACAAAGGAACGATAGATTACATCCTTCGAGGAAAGTGTAAGATTTGCTTTTTTGCTAATTAATTTTTTTTCACGAATTGCTTGTTGCAAAAGGGCTGTAAATCGAATGCTGTCGGGGATCTTTTGGCCTTGATCGCCGGCAAGTGGAGCATCAAAGCGAAGCTGGGCAACCTTATCCAGCTGTCCTTTGGTGCTTTCGACAAGAGAAAAAGCGTCTTTTCCCCAGTAAATTCCTAATTGGTTTTTTTCGTTAGATATTTTTGAAAACAGCATATTGATTAAAATTTAGTTTAATAGTAATTTTTAAATGGCAAAAAGTGATCAGAAGAATTTTATTGGTCTTCATTATAAGGGAGATGTCTTTTTAAATAAAGTTAATTGTTAGAAATATTACGCGGATTTTACGAGGGGATCATCATTCGTAAGTGATATTAAACTGCACCTGATTGGTTCCATTGGGGCCTGTCGTTGTATCAGTGGCCCGAGTGATGGTATAAGTTTTTCCTCCGATATCTATGCTTGAGGGCAGTGTGCTGCCACCCCCATCCACCCGTCGTTGATAGTCTTGATAAAATAATCCGGTAGCTAATTGTTCGGCTCGCACGGTGTCGACAACGCTTGAGGCGGTTTTGACTTGGCTGACGTTTAGGCTCATGATTCCTATGGCAACAATCGAGAGAACAATCGTCAACACGATAACAGTGACAAGGATCACGCCAGATTCATTATTCCGTTTGGGAAAGCGCATAGATTGATGTCTCCCGATTTTGAAGGTTTTCGATTTTTATTCAGCGCTGATTAAACTGTGGCAGCGCGGACAATTTATAAATGGTTTTTTATTAAATTTTAAAAACAAATATGTGCAAAAAGGACATTGTTCTAAATTTTTCGATTCTTCTTCAAAGGGCTTATTTCGATAAGAAGTATAGAATAACCATGAACACATTACAAGAACTGGAATGACAGAAGTTAAAACAGTGATTGTCCATGCAAAATCGAGGTTAATCATCATTTAAGCTGGAGGCGTTGATAAGGTTGAGATGTTGGGAGTTCTTTTTTGGGTTCAACTGGTTTCTTTAATTGAATTTCTGTCCGGGGCGCGGATATTGCAGGTGGCTGAAATTTAAAATTAGCTTTGCGCTGTGTTTTGAGAAAAACGTTTAAATCTGGCTTGGAAAGTTCTGTGATATTCTGCCTAGAGGCTTGTTTTTTATTTAAAGGAAATGCGTTTGATTCGTCGAGAGTTGGGTAATTTTGCGACTTGATTTTGCTCATGTCTGAAGGATCTATGATTGACCCGAGGAAAGTCAGTGTGATGCGTTTTTGGGGCGCCGGAAAATTAAAGTGAAATCTTGTCATACTAAAAGCCCAGAAATGGAATGTGATTATTATAAGAAACAAGTTTGTCGCAGAGGGGAAAATTGCTTTTTGCCGGATTTCAGAAGACATTGGTTTAAATGGATTTCTTTATTTGTTTTTTATTGTTGTGGCGATGTTGATTTTTTCTAAGCCTAGATCACGGCAAATATTCCAAATATCGATGACTCTAGCTAGCGATGAACGGCCATCAGCCTTTATTAAAATGGATTTATTGTTAATTTTTGACGTTTGGAGTAATTTTTTTAATTCTATTTCTGACAGGACTTTGCCTTTGAGGAAAATAATGTCTTCGCTGTTGATTGTAATAATCGTACTGTTCTCAGGAATAACGTCGCTGGTGATGGTTTTGGGCAAGTTGATATTTACAGTGTTTGGAAAAGTGAAATATGGCGCGACAACCATGGACATAAATAAGAGACAAAATAAATTTAAAAGTGGTGTAAATGTTATTGGAAAAAGGCTACCGGCAGGTTTAAGGGAACTTTGTAATTTCATGTTATTCAAGCATGTCAGTAATTTGTTGGCTTGTGGATTCATGCGTATGTGTCAGCAGGTTAGTCAGTTGGTTGCTCATCGCTTGAAGTTCGCGAAGAATTGTGTTGAGAGATTCAATGAAATAATTATACGCAACAAATGTTGGGATAGCGACGATAAGTCCAGCTAAAGTCGTTAGAAGGGCTTGCCAAATTCCGTTGGAAAGATCAGCAGGTGTTATGGCATACATCCCTGCACTCTGAGATTGAATCGTTTGAAAAATAATTGTTAACCCGAGCACAGTCCCAAGCACGCCAAACAAAGGAGTTGTATTGGCAATTGTAATTAAAGCCGTGAGGCCTTGCTCAAGTTTGGGGATTTCAAGAAAAATGGCATCTTCAAGGGCTTCTCTGATTTCCTCTCGTCGGCAACCAAATTTGAGAAGGCCAGCCTTAAGAATGTGGCCAGTTGGTTGGCTATTTTTTTCGCAAGCGAGAATGGCAGCTTTAATTTTGTTTTCACGAATTGACGCAAAAATTTCAGATTTAAACGGGGCAATGCTGGATTTCAAATTTTGAAAATAACGCCATTTTTTTATGATGATCGCAAGCGCGCAAACCCAACAAAAAATAATTGGGATCATGACCGGCCCGCCGGCGAATAAGAGTTGTTTTGCGTTTATTTCACTCATTTTAAGACCTTGGTTAAGTTTTTATGGCGACACTGAAGAAGTTTTGGCATTTGCGGCGATCCAGTCTAAGCGCTCTTTTGCGTATTTGGATTCTTCGGTGTTGAAATTAAGGATTTTGTTATAAATCGTTATGGCTTGTTCCCATTGGGAGGTGTCCTCAAAAATTCGCGCCAGACGCAGGTTTGATTTAATGACCCAAGTTTTCTCGTCGGGATAGAGGTAAGGAATTTTTAAGTACGCTTCAATTGCTTTAGAGGAGTCGTGCATTAATTCATATGTATCCCCAATTTCAAATTGCAATGTCGCGGCATCTTCTTTTGAAAGAGATGGCGATAAAAGAGCTTCCTGATAAGTTGTGATGGCTTTCGCATAGGCGTCGGTATTTTTATAGATGTCGGCAACTCGAAGAAGAGCTTCTTTTTTAAACTCAGGGATTGTTTGAGCAATATTTTGATAGGTCGTGATTGCCGTTTGCGGGTCTAAATCTTTTGAAAAAATATCAGCAATTGCCAGTTGGGCTCTCGCAAAAATTTCCGCATCAGGGCTTTTCATGATTTGTTTGTAAGTGTTCAGAGCATCATTGAGTTTGCCAGCCCCCTGGTAACTTTGGCCCAGTTCATAATAAACTAAGCTGATTTTTTCACTCGAGGGGAAATTAGCAATAAATTGGTTGTAATAAGAAATCGCCTGCGGATACTCTTCGTTGTCCAGATAATAATCCCCTAGCCAGAGAAGAGCTTCGGCGGCAGATTCGCTTGCCGGATAGAGTTTGGGGATTGCGCTAAATTTTTCAATCGCCTCTTTCTGTTTTTCTAAAGCAAACAGGGATTTTGCAACGTAAAGCTCGGCGGCCTGCCGCATATCTTTTTGGTCCGCAGAATTTTTGGCGAGTTTTTGAAAAACATTGAGTGCCTGGTCATATTTTTTAAGGTTAAAATTTGCCAGCCCTAAAAGATAATTCGTTTCGGCAACAAAATTTTTGGGCTCGTTGGGCTCATCTAAGTATGTTTTTGCCAGACGGACCGCTTGCTCCCACTGCTCTTTTTTAAAATAGGCTAAGGCTAAATAATATTTCACTTCGCCAAGGTATCTGCTTTTAGGAAAATTTGCCTGCAGGCTTTGGAATGAAAGTGTGGCGGCATCGATTTTATTTACCTTAAGAAGTGCGATGCCTTGCCGGTATTGCGCGTAATCTGCAAAAACGCTGTCAGGATAGTCACGTAATAGTTGATCATAAATTTGGACGGCTTTATCAAATTGATTGATTTCCTGGTATGCGTCGCCAATTTGGGTTAATGCACTGGCCCGTGCGACTTTACTCGTCGATTTGTCGACAATATCCTGAAAGCTTTGTATCGCTTGATCGGTTTTGCCGCTTTTAAGGTATGTCCAAGCTAAGCCGTAATACGCTTTTTCAACAATTTCTGCGTAAGCTGCGTCTTTTGAAAATTTCGCAATTAAACTTTCGTAATTTGTGATAGCGCTGGCGTAATCGGCCTGCGCATAATCGCTATTGGCTTTCCCAAGATAGGCTTGAGCAAGACGAAAGCTTTGCGGAAACTCGCTGATCAGTTTTTGGTAAACACCAGCCGCGCTCTGATTATCTCCGGCATCTGTATACAGCGTGGCTAAACCGATCAAAATATCCTCGGACGGCAGCTTCTTTTCTTTGGCGATTTTCTCGGCTTCTTCAAAGTTTTTTTTAGCAAGATCAAATTTTTGAAGTTTTAAATAGCTCCAGCCAGCCCCAAGTTTTGAAAGCAAAGCGATTTTAGCATCGCTGGATTTATCGGCGGCTTGCGCATAATAGCTGATGGCAGAAAGATAGTTTTCTTCGGTGTAGTAAGATTCCCCAATTAAGAAAAGGGCGTGGCCCAATCGGATTGAATCAGGGTAAATCCCCAAAAAATCTTTAAGGATTTTTATTGCGGCATCGCTCTCGCCGGCATTGTGGTTGCATTCGCCGATTTTAAATGCCGCTTCTTCGCTTAATGTGTGTGCCGGAAAACGCGAAATAAGTTTTGTAAAGGCATCCTTTGCTTGCCTGTAATTGCTCTGCTCAAAATACGTCCACCCTAAAGAATATAAAGCTTGTGGCACGTACGACGAATTAGGATAGGTGTTGATCAGCTGCAGGTAATTTTTTTCAGCTTGCTTGTAGTCGCCGCCTTTGAAATACGTTTCGCTAAGCCAGAAAAGTGTGGCGTCCCGAAATTCGGTATATTGCGAAAGCGACTGAAAGATTTCAAAAGCTTTGAGATATTGGTTTTTAAAAAAATAACATTGTCCAAGCAAAAGTTTGGCCTGGACACTTTTTTGCGAGGCGGGATACTTTTGTTGGAATTGTTCGATGTAGCGGGTCGCCACATCATAAAACCCGTCTTCATAGGCTTTTTGAGCAACTAGAAAAAGCTCGTCCTCGGTTTGGTCAGCGCCAACGCAAGCTGGAAAAATTACGCTAGCAAAGGCAATCATCAAAGTTAAGAAAAATATTTTCAACTTATTTTTAAAATTCATAAACGCCAGTATATCAAGATTGTTCAGGGGTTTTTAGGATTTTTTTTAAGTATTCTGCAGTATGCGAAGTTTTGTGTTTGCATAATTCTTCCGGTGTCCCGCAAAAAACAATTTCGCCGCCCTTATCTCCCCCGTCGGGTCCAAGGTCAATAATATAGTCGGCGTTTTTGATAACTTCCAGGTTGTGTTCAATGACGATAATGGTGTTACCGCGGTCAACTAGTCTTTGGAGCACGCTCATCAGTTTATCGACATCGGCAAAATGCAAGCCTGTTGTCGGTTCATCGAGAATATAAAGTGTTTTGCCGGTGGCAGGTTTGCATAATTCAGAAGCAAGTTTAACGCGCTGAGCTTCTCCGCCGGAAAGTGTTGTCGCTGGCTGCCCTAACTTTATGTAGCCAAGGCCAACATCGTTTAAGGTTTGGACAACAGTGCGAATACGCGGGATATTTTCAAAAATTTTGAGGCTTTCGTCTACGGACAGATTAAGAACATCGCTGATACTCTTCTCTTTATATAGAACGTCCAATGTTTGTTCTGTAAAACGCTTGCCATGGCAGACTTCGCATTCAATATAAACGTCAGGTAAAAAATGCATTTCAATTTTTTTGATTCCATCCCCGTGACAAGCTTCACAGCGTCCGCCGGGAACATTGAAACTAAATCGTCCGGGTTTGTAGCCACGGATTTTTGCCTCCGGCATTTGGCTAAAAAGATCCCTGATATTGCTAAAGACTCCAGTGTAGGTCGCTGGGTTTGAACGGGGCGTGCGTCCGATGGGAGATTGATCCACGACGATGACTTTATCAATGTTCTCGATGCCGGTAAGTTTTTTATGGCTGCCGGGTTTTTCATTGGCGTGGTTGATTTTTTGGGCGAGGGCTTTGTAAAGCACATCGTTGATCAAAGTCGATTTCCCAGAGCCGGAGACGCCGGTAATACAGATAAAGGTTCCCAGCGGAAAAGAAACATCGATGTTTTTGAGGTTATGTTCGTTAACACTGTGGAGTTGCAAAAATTTTGTTTTTTTTGTTTCTCGACGATGTTCTGGCATTTTGATGTTTAGCTGCCCGCGTAAATATTGGCCGGTTAAAGATTGAGGAGATTTTAAAAGTCCGGGAATGTCCCCTGCATAAATAATTTGGCCGCCAAATTCGCCGGCACCGGGGCCCATATCAATAATATAGTCGGCGTTTCGGATCGTGTCTTCATCATGTTCGACAACGATCAGAGTATTACCGATATCGCGCAAAGAATGCAGAGTCGAAAGCAGCCGTTCATTATCTTTTTGATGCAGGCCGATAGATGGTTCATCGAGGATGTAAATAACGCCGACTAATCCTGACCCGACTTGTGTCGCCAGGCGAATGCGTTCGGCTTCTCCACCTGAGAGCGTTGCGCTTTTGCGGTCTAAAGTCAGATATTCAAGGCCGACATTGATACAAAAGTCCAGGCGCCGTGCAATTTCTTTGAGGATTTGTTCGCTGATCTTTTTTTGCTCGGTAGTCAGTTTAAGAGAATTAAAAAATCTTTTTGCATCTTTAATTGAAAACTCTGTGACCTGCGCGATATTTTTATCGTTTATTTTAACGGCAAGCGATTCTTTTTTTAGGCGTTTCCCTTGGCATGTATGGCATGGCGATTCGGACATATATTGATTGATTTCACCCTGCAGCCATTCGCTGTCGGTTTCCTTAAAAAGCCGCTGCATGTAATTGAGAATTCCTTCAAAAGGTTTTCCCCAGACTTCATCGTCAGAGCCGTTGAAAATGATATTTTTAAATTTTGCGGGCAAATCTTTAAAACTCGTCGTTTGGTCGATTCGGTACTCTGCCCCAATCTGACGCATGACGGCGCGATAATACATTAAATAATTTTTGTTTCCGCGTTTCCATGGAGCGATGGCTTGCACCCAAGGCTTGGTTGTGTCGGGAATAAGCAGATTGGAGTCAATTTCCATTTTAGTCCCAAGCCCATTGCAGTCAGGACAGGCGCCGTAAGGTGAATTAAACGAAAAAATCCGCGGTTCGATTTCCAACAAATTGATGCCGCAGTCGCTGCAGGCGTAGCGTTCGCTAAAGGTTTTTTCGGGCTGCTGTCCGTTAAAGTCAATGATAACGATTCCCTCGCCGATTTTCAGCGCCGTTTCCAGTGAATCGGTTAAACGTTTTTTGATGGTGCTTTTAATGATTAAACGGTCGACAACGATTTCAATGTGATGGATTTTGAATTTGTCGAATTTGACTTTATCGGTCGCTTCATGGATGACCCCGTCGGCACGGTAGCGGACAAAGCCGGCTTTTGAAACTTGTTTTCCGATATCACGGTACTCACCTTTACGTCCACGGATAAGTGGTGCGAGAATATTGACTTTTGTCTCTTCTGGGACGCAGAGGATTTGCCGGGTGATTTCCTCTGTTGTTTGTCGTTCGATAAGTTTGCCGCAACTATAGCAATGCGGTGTCCCGGCACGCGCGTATAAAAGCCGAAGGTAATCATAGATTTCGGTTTGTGTGGCAACCGTTGAACGGGGATTGCGGCTCGTTGTTTTTTGTTCAATTGAAATTGTCGGCGAGAGACCTTCGATGTATTCAACGTCGGGCTTTTGTAATTGCTCCAAAAATTGGCGGGCGTACGCGGAGAGACTTTCGACATAGCGGCGTTGTCCTTCGGCGTAAATCGTATCAAAAGCTAGAGATGATTTTCCTGAGCCGCTTAATCCGGTTATGACCGTAAATTTATTGCGCGGGATTTTAACATCGATGCTTTTGAGGTTGTGTTCCCGGGCATTGTGTATCGTAATGTAGTCAGTATTCATCAGGGGAAAATAGGGTTAAATATCCCGATAACTCTACGTCAATTTGATATTTCCGTCAAGGCAAAAGCCATAAAGACAAAAAATGCAGGCAAAAAAATAACCCTCAAGCATTTTTGTCTTGCGACAGAAATAAGCGTGAGGGCTATTTTGTGCTTAAAAACAGCCTTACTTGCGTTTTTTAGCAACCTTTTTTGCAGCCTTCTTTTTCTTTGCACCACCGCGAACCATAGCGGCACAAGCGATATCGCCGTCTTTATCGACGAAATAAAGGAAAC
>CAYYRJ010000003.1:0-127589 GCA_964474085.1 uncultured Planctomycetales bacterium | reverse complement strand
ATGATTTGATCAATGAAAACGAATTTTCCCTCGTCACGGATAATCCGCTTTCGACGTTTTCGATCGACGTGGATACCGCATCCTATTCAAACGTTCGCCGATTCTTAAATAACAATCAAATGCCGCCGCGCGACGCTGTCCGCATTGAGGAAATGATTAATTATTTCCAATACAATTATCCGCAGCCGGGTTGGAATCAACCGTTTTCCATTACCCTTGAGCACGGCGTTTGCCCGTGGAATCAAGCTCATCAGCTTGTTTTAGTCGGTTTGCAAGGCAAAGAACTGACTGAGCGTCAAACACCGCCGAGCAACTTGGTTTTTCTCATTGACGTTTCCGGGTCGATGAGCTCGCCGGACAAGCTGCCGTTACTTAAAGAATCGCTCAAAATAATGGTCGCCCAATTGCGTCCGCAAGAACGCGTTTCCATGGTCGTCTACGCCGGAAATGCGGGCTTGGTCCTTGATTCAGCCCCCGGGTATAACAAGGGACTCATTATGAGTGCGATCGATAATTTGCAGGCCGGTGGTTCAACCGCCGGTGGGCAGGGAATACAATTAGCGTACGATGTCGCCCAAAAGAATTTTATCCATAATGGTAATAATCGGGTTATTCTTGCCACCGACGGGGATTTTAATGTCGGGGTTTCGAGCGATTCAGAGCTTGTGCAAATCATTGAAGAAAAACGCAAAGCCGGAATCTTTTTGACAGTCTTAGGCTTTGGCAGCGGAAACCTTCAAGATGCCAAGATGGAAAAGCTTGCCGACAAAGGCAACGGTAATTATTTTTATATCGATACTCTAGCTGAAGGCAAAAAAGTCCTCGTCGACGAATTAGGCTCAACGCTGATTGCGATTGCCAAAGATGTTAAAATCCAAATCGAGTTTAATCCCAAAGCCGTCAAATCGTATCGCTTAATCGGTTATGAAAATCGCAAACTCGCTAAAGAGGATTTTAACGACGACACCAAAGATGCCGGCGAATTAGGGGCAGGACACACCGTGACCGCACTTTATGAAATTGTTCCTGCGGGCTCCTGGGAATCGACCGGCGGCAATGTCGATCCGCTCAAATATCAAAAGCAAACCACACAAAAATCCTTGTGGGGTAGTGATAAGGAAATGATGACGGTCAAGCTGCGCTACAAGGAACCAAAATCCGAAACCAGCCAGTTGATTACAAAAGTTTTGAATCAACCGACCAATACGTTTAGCCAGCGCTGGTTTGGCAATAGCGATAATCTGCAATTTGCCTCTGCTGTTGCGGAATTCGGCATGCTTTTGCGCGACTCGAATTTTAAAGCCGCTTCTTCTTATCAGAACGTTTTGCAAAGAGCGCAAAACTGTTCCTATAATGATCCGGCTGGGTATAAAAATGAATTCATTACTTTAGTGCAAAAAGCTGCAGCACTTGACACGCGTCCAACGCCGGTGCCGGTTTATCAACCGCAATATCAAAATTATCCGGTTCCAATGGATGAGCAGGGTGGGTATAACCAAAAAGGGCAGTAAAAACCTTGATGATTTTGATGATTAAGTGGAGTTCTTTTTAGG
Source organism: uncultured Planctomycetales bacterium (assembly GCA_964474085.1). Classification (GTDB taxonomy): domain Bacteria; phylum Omnitrophota; class Gorgyraeia; order Zapsychrales; family JANLHA01; genus JADLGJ01. Next base: position 126,036 of record CAYYRJ010000003.1, on the reverse strand, counting down.
CGAATAGCGCCATAGAGGCGCCAAACAATTGAGCCGAAAAAGGACTCCACTTAATCATCACGCATAAATTATAAAATTACGATCGACGGACAGTTGCAAAGGCTTTAGCAAAGGACCGCTTCAAAAATCTTCCCAAGTGCTTTTCTTTTTCCCAAAAGAAATCAAATTGTCCTAAGAGTGTTCCCCAGAACAAAAGAAAAACTTGATAAATCGGCGGGATCAGAGGAATGTAAACGAGAATTTTTATCCACAAATGTGTTTCTTTGGTAATTCCCAAAAGATGAAAAATCGGCGGACGGCAAACCGAAATCATCGATCCAGCCAAAGTAAAGGTGAGCATAATCAGAACAAAATCACGGTTGCTTGTGATGCCCCACTTCGATTTTAATCGTTCGACCCATTTGACGGCCATCGGTTTACTCCAATCATTTTAAAGCTCATAAAAAAACCCCGTACCGTAAAGTACGGGGTTTTAAAATTCATTTTACTTAGGCGGTGCCAGAGGCGTTTTCTTTTCAGTCAAAACAGGTAAGGTTTTGGACTTGTCAGCATTAATCTGTGCATAGCTTTTCCACTTTTCCGGAACATCATCACCGGCATAAATCGCTTGAACAGGGCATTCAGGAATGCACGCGCCACAATCGATACATACTTCAGGGTCAATCACCAGCATTTGAGCATCTTCATGAAAACAATCCACCGGGCAAACTGTAACACAATCTGTGTATTTGCATTTTACACAAGGTTCCGTAACGACATGCGCCATTTAAAATCCTCCTCAATAAAAATTAATAAAGAATAACAAAATATAACAAAATCCCTTATGGGTGTCAAACTCAAAAATTAATTTGAAAGAGCGCCAGAAGGCTTAACCTGCGGATCAGCCGTCGAAATTTTGGGACGGACAAATTTAGCTTTGAGTTTTTCAAAAAAATATTGCACAAAAGCGCCAAACCCGTGAAGCTTTCTCAATAGATCGCCGATCGAACGAATCGAAATAAGCATTTGCCAGATTTGTTTGGGCCGCAGATAAAATTCTTTTAAACCTTTGTCGATAAAATAATCAATTTCTTTGCTGGAAAGCTGCGGATAATTTAAGAGTGTGCGCTGTTCTTTTTGCAAAGTCAACCAATCACGCCAGTCATTCGCTAAAAGATAATTGTTTTGCTTGGCCCATTTGTAAATCGCTGTGCCCGGATAGGCGGCCACCCCGGTAATTTGAATTGTGTCCAGCGGTAGAGATTTGGCAAAATCAAGTGTCTTTTGCGCGGTTGTGCGTGTCTCGCCGGGGGCGCCGATCATAAAACAGCCGTGTATCGTAAAGCCCAGCTGGTCGGCGCGAATGGCATATTCGCGCGCCATCTCGACATTGACCCCGCCTTTGCGAACAGCGGCCAAACCATCGTCATAACCAAATTCAAAACCGGTCATAAGCATGCGACAACCGGATTCTCGCATCAAAGGGAGCATTTCTAAATCGGTGTTAACGCGCATATTGCACGACCAGGTGATTTTTTTGTTGATGCCTCGACGAATAATTTCTTCGCAAACGGTTTTGACGTGTTCATTGTCCGCCGCAAAAGTATCGGTTTCAAACATGATTTCGCGGATTTGCGGATGGATTTTAAGGTCGTACTCCATTTCGTCAACCACTTGCATGGCACTTCGATTGCGTAGTTTAAAGCCATACATCAGCTGCGGGTCGCGGCAAAAGGTACAGGCATTATTGCAGCCGCGTCCGGTAATCAGTGTGAGAAACGGAAATTTTTTCCCGCCGTCCGGGTACCATTCGGGTTTGATCAACTGCCACGCCGGAAAGGGAAGCTCAGCCACATTGACCGTCGGTCCGGCGGGGTTATGGACAACTCTTTGACCGTCGTGCCAAACCATGCCGCCAATTTTGGACGGTTCAATCCCTTTGGCCAAATCGCGCAGTTGATAATCGTATTCGCCTTTTAAAACATAATCCACAACGCCGAAGCTAATTTCAAAAGTATTGTCAGGTTCCGCGGTGACATGCTGTCCGACGAAAGCGACTCGGCATTTCGTGCGCTCTTTGATGATTTTTGCTTGTTCAATATCGTTATAAATCGACGGCGTTGTCGCATGGATGACCAAAAGATCCGGCTTAAAGGCCGTAACAATTTCATAGGATTGTTCAGGAGTAAAATTTTGGGCGGCCGCTTCGACGAAGGTGACGTCATGACCTTGGTCGATCAAAATCTGTGCCGCAATCAAAAGATATTCGGGATGCCGCTGAACACGGCCGCGGGATTTGGCAGACCAACGGGCGACACGGACAAAGTCATCGCCAAAAGAAGGATTTAGAATAGCAACGCGCATATATTTTTATCTTCTGTTAACCGACGATGATTATATTAACTTGAAATGAAAATATTGCAAGCCAATTTCTTTCCATTTGTAAAAAAAAATATCCGTAAAATAAAAAGCATCATTGACGACAAAGAGGCTTTTCTCTATAATACCCGCTTCTTAAGTACAAATGGATTGTTTTCTCTTGAAGGAGAAATTTTTATGTCCCCAAACACTGGCATCCTAGAAGCGAAACGTAAGCTCAAGACAAAATCGACTACGTTTAATTATTTTAAAATTTCCGAAATTCAAAAAGCCGGGTTTACCGATCCATCGCGCTTGCCGTTTTCCATCAAAATATTGCTCGAAAGCGCTGTGCGCAGTTGCGATCAGTTTCAAGTCACACACGAAGACATCCGCAAACTTTCACAGTGGTCGCCTAAAAATTTGCCCGTTACCGAGATTGCTTTTAAGCCCGGCCGTGTTGTTTTGCAGGACTTTACCGGTGTTCCTTGCGTCGTGGATCTTGCCGCAATGCGCGATGCAATGAAACGCTTAGGCGGGGATTTTCGCAAAATCAATCCGCAAGTGCCCTGCGATCTTGTCATTGACCACTCGGTACAGGTCGATGCGTTTGGCAACAAAAGTGCTTTTGGCATCAACATCAAAAAAGAATTTGAGCGCAATCAGGAACGCTATGAATTTTTAAAATGGGGACAGAGTGCTTTTAAAAATTTTCGCGTTGTTCCGCCGGGAACAGGAATTGTCCATCAGGTCAATCTAGAATATTTAGCCAAAGGTATTTTAAAAAATAAACTGGGGAAAGAAACGTTTGTTTTTCCAGATAGCTTAGTCGGAACCGACAGCCACACGACGATGATTAACGGCCTTGGCATTGTCGGCTGGGGAGTCGGCGGCATCGAAGCCGAAGCAGTCATGTTGGGCGAGCCGATTTATATGCTTATTCCAGAGGTTATCGGGGTTAAATTAACCGGCGCTCTTAAGGAAGGCGTCACCGCTACAGATTTGGTTTTGACCGTCACACAAATTTTACGCAAAAAAGGGGTGGTGGGGAAGTTTGTCGAATTTTTTGGTGACGGACTTAAACACTTAAGTTTACCGGACCGCGCCACCATCGCGAACATGGCGCCCGAATATGGGGCGACGATTGGACTTTTTCCCGTGGATGAAGAAACGTTGCGCTATTATCGCGTGACCGGACGCAGTGCGGCGGAAGTTGATTTAGTCGAACGCTACAGCAAAGAGCAGGGGATGTTTTATTCGTCCAAAACCCTTGAGCCAGAGTTTACCGACAAAATCGAATTTGATCTCTCGACGGTTGTCCCCAGTTTGGCTGGGCCTAAACGTCCGCAAGATCGGGTTTCCTTAAGCGACATCAAAACTGTTTTTCAAAACAGCCTGACTGCGCCGACGAAGGAAAGGGGCTTTGGTTTAGACGCAGCCGCGCTTTCCCACAAGGCCACAATTGTCAACGGCACCACCACGGAAATTAGCCACGGGGCTGTAGTGATCGCGGCGATCACCAGTTGTACGAATACCTCCAATCCGTCAGTTTTAGTCGCCGCCGGACTTTTGGCAAAGAATGCTGTCGAGCGTGGATTAAAAGTTCCGTCATTTGTTAAAACAAGTTTTGCGCCCGGCTCGCAGGTTGTCGAAGAATATTTGAAAAAGGCCAAACTTTTGCCGTATTTAGAAAAGCTTGGGTTTAACATTATTGGTTACGGCTGTACAACTTGTATCGGCAATAGTGGGCCGTTACCCCAAAAAGTCGCCAGCGCCATTAAAGAGAGCGACTTGGTTGCGGCAAGCGTTTTAAGCGGGAATCGCAACTTTGAAGGCCGCATCAATCCGTTTACGAAAGCCAATTTTTTGGCCAGTCCGCCTTTGGTCGTTGCTTTTGCTTTGGCCGGCACCGTCGACATTGATTTGGCAACGAGTGTTATCGGCAAGGACAAAAAAGGAAATCCAGTTTATTTAAAAGACATTTGGCCGACACAGGCTCAGATCAATGCCGTTGTGTCCAAGTCTGTTACAGCGACGGGATTTCGCAGCCGTTACAAAAATGTGAGTCTTGGAAATACAAATTGGAACCGAATCAAGACAATCGCCAGTGAGCTTTTTGCGTGGAATGACAAAAGCACTTACATCCAAGAGCCGCCATATTTTATCGGGATGGAAAATGCTTCCGGCAAAATTCCGACGATCAAGTCTGCTCGTGTGCTGATTATGGTCGGTGATTCCATAACTACGGATCACATTTCACCAGCAGGCGACATTGCCGCTGACAGCCCGGCCGGCGATTATCTTAAAAGCTTAGGTGTTGCTAAAGACGACTTTAACAGTTACGGTTCCCGTCGAGGAAATGACAGAGTCATGACGCGGGGAACATTTGCCAATATTCGTTTGCGCAATTTGCTGGCGCAGGGCAGCGAAGGCTCATGGACAATGTATTTGCCGGAAAATAAAAAAATGAGTATTTTTGATGCCGCGCAGTTATACAAAAAATCAGCGACACCGCTGGTTATTCTCGCCGGAAAAGAATACGGAACCGGTTCCAGCCGCGACTGGGCGGCCAAAGGACCGGCACTTTTAGGCGTTAAAGTCGCTATTGCCCAAAGTTATGAACGCATTCATCGTAGCAATTTGGCGGGAATGGGAATTTTGCCGCTCGAGTTTAAAAATGGGGAAAGTGTTGAAAGTCTAGGTCTTAAAGGCGATGAAATTTTTGACTTTATTGGTGTCGACGAGAATTTAAAGCCCGGCCAAGAAATCACCGTTAAGGCCGGAGATAAAGAGTTTAAAACAATCTGCCGGTTAGATACACCGGTTGAAATCGAATATTTCCGCAACGGCGGAATTTTACAAACGGTATTACGAAAATTAGCGAAAGTTTAAGATTATGCCAAAAACCATGTATGACAAAATTTGGGAATCACATCTGGTCCATGAAAGTAAAACTGAGACCTCGGTCATTTATGTCGACCGGCATTTGATCCATGAAGTGACAAGCCCGCAGGCTTTTGACGGTTTGCGTTTAACCAAACGTGCCGTACGTGCGCCGGGCAAAACATTTGCGACAATGGACCACAATGTTTCAACCCGCACAAAGAATTGGTCGCTCGTCGAAGAGACCTCCCGTATTCAAATGCAAAAGTTGGCTGACAATTGCAAAGAATTTGGGGTGACGCTCTATGACTTTTCGCATAAAGATCAAGGCATTGTGCATGCCATTGGCCCTGAGTTAGGTTTGACTCAGCCGGGGATGATCATCGTTTGCGGTGATTCGCATACCGCAACGCACGGCGCTTTTGGCGCTTTGGCCTTTGGAATCGGAACCTCTGAAGTCGAGCATGTTTTGGCAACTCAAACTTTGCAACAAACCAAGGCCAAATCGCTTTTGATTAATATTGAGGGAAAATTGGGTTTTGGGATTACGCCGAAAGATATTATCCTTTATATTATCGGAAAAATCGGCACCGCCGGCGCAACCGGTTATGTGATGGAATACGCCGGTTCTGCGATTCGTAGCCTTTCGATGGAAGGTCGCATGACGATTTGCAACATGAGTATTGAAGCCGGCGGACGGGCAGGGATGATTGCGCCCGATGAGACGACGTTTGCATATATTAAGGGAAAAGATTTTGCGCCCAAAGCCAGCGATTGGGACAAAGCCGTTAACTATTGGAAAACTTTGCCAAGCGACCCTGGCGCAACATATGATTTGGTTGTCAACATCAAAGCCGAAAATATTACGCCTCAGGTGACATGGGGGACAAGCCCGGGGCAAGTGACCTCGATTGAGGGCGTTGTTCCAGATCCTGAGAGTTTTACCAATCCCGTCGACCGCACGGCGGCGAGAAACGCTTTAAAATACATGGACCTTACGCCCGGCACCAAGATAAGCGATATACTTATCGATAAAGTTTTTATCGGCTCTTGCACCAATGGCCGTATCGAAGATTTGCGTGCCGCAGCCAAAATTGTGGCTGGCAAAAAAGTCCATGCCGGCGTGCAGGCGATTGTTGTCCCTGCCTCAGGGCGTATCCGTCGGCAAGCCGAAGCAGAAGGGTTGGATAAAATTTTTTCAGACGCCGGTTTTGAATGGCGCTTTGCCGGCTGTTCGATGTGTTTAGGAATGAACGACGATCAGCTTAAGAAAGGCGAGCGCTGTGCCTCATCGAGCAATCGCAATTTTGAAGGCCGTCAGGGCCCCGGTGGACGCACACATTTGCTTTCGCCGGAAATGGCCGCGGTCGCCGCATTGACGGGAAAATTAACCGATGTACGTAAATTTTTAGAAAAATAATTCCTTCGCTCGTTGCACTTGCTTAGGATTGTTATTTTTGCAAGGAAGCAAAAGGATAAAAAAAGAAGGGCAAAAACACTTAAATGGAACCATTTAAATCACACACAGGTATCGTTGCTCCTTTAGACCGTGTCAACATTGACACCGACGCAATTATTCCCAAACAGTTCTTGCGCAAGATCGAACGCACAGGTTTTGGACAACACCTTTTTCACGAATGGCGTTTTCTTGACTATGAAGGTACCAAAGAAAACCCGGATTTTATTTTGAATAAGCCGAAGTATCGCAAATCCACGATTCTTTTGACGAGAGATAATTTTGGCTGTGGTTCATCTCGTGAACATGCGCCGTGGGCGCTGGAAGATTATGGTTTTCGTGTCATTGTCGCGCCAAGCTTTGCGGATATTTTTTATAATAACTGTATCAAAAACGGGATTCTCTTGATTCAATTAAAGTCCCAAGAAATTGAGGAACTTTTTAAAGAAACCTTAAGCCATGTAGGCGCAACGATGACGGCCGATTTGGCTTCTCAAACTTTGACAAGCCCGTCGGGAAAAAAGTTTTCTTTTGCAATCAGCGAGTTTGACAAATATTGCATGTTAAACGGCCTTGACCAAATCGGTTGGACTTTGCAGTTTGAAAAAGATATCGCGAAATATGAAAATCGTATCAAAGATCAAATGCCATGGTTGAGCTAAACTTCCCCTCAATACACCTCTTGAACAGGCTGGGTCAGATCAAGGGGCAATTTGAAAAGTGGATTCCCGCTTTCGCGGGAATGACAAAATTTTTGCTGGAATGACAAAGAGGTAGTGTCATCCCTGCGAAAGCAGGGATCCAAGGTCTAGGTAGCACATGATTAAAAAGCTTATGTTATCAACCAAAAAATATAATTCATCGTTGACAAATATCATTAAATTTCTCCCCATCTGACCAAGTATGATAAAAAGGGGGAAGGGGGAGTCTAATAAAGGAAAAAGAAAATGGCAAAGAACGAAAATTTAATTCGTAAGCATTCAGCAATCGTTATCGACGGTTATGAGCGCGCTCCCAGCCGTGCGATGTTGCGTGCGGTCGGTTTTAAAGACGCAGATTTTGGCAAAAGCCAAATTGGCATCGCGTCCACGTGGAGCATGTTAACTCCGTGCAATATGCATATTGACAAGCTAGCGCTTAAAACTCAAGAAGGCGTTGACGCCAACGGCGGCAAAGGTGTTATCTTTGGAACGATCACTGTTTCCGACGGAATATCGATGGGAACCGAAGGAATGAAATATTCGCTCGTTTCCCGGGAAGTGATTGCGGATTCGGTTGAAACGGTCATCGGCTGCGAAGGCTTTGACGGACTGGTAGCCATAGGCGGCTGTGACAAAAATATGCCCGGATGTTTGATCGCCATGGCGCGGCTTAATCGCCCGAGTATTTTTGTTTATGGCGGCACCATTTTGCCCGGTTGTTACAAGGATAAAAATGTTGATATCGTCTCTGTCTTTGAGGCCGTCGGACAATTTGCGAATAAAAAAATCAGCGATCAGGACCTTAAGGACGTCGAGTCTTGTGCCATCCCCGGCGCTGGTTCCTGCGGTGGGATGTATACGGCCAACACCATGGCTTCTGCTATCGAGGCGCTCGGCATGAGCCTGCCTAACAGTTCGATGCAAGCGGCGATTTCGAAAGAAAAAGAAGAGGATTGCATCAATGCCGGAAAAGCAGTCTTAAATTTAATCCAGTTAGGAATTAAACCCAAAGATATTTTGACGCGCAAAGCTTTTGAAAACGCAATTACCGTCGCTGTAGCTTTGGGCGGGTCAACCAATGCCGTCTTGCATCTTTTGGCAATCGCCCATGCAGCAAATGTCAAATTAACGCTTGATGATTTTACGCGCATTGGAAAACGGGTTCCTGTCTTAGCGGATCTTAAACCCAGCGGAAAATTTGTGACAGCTGAATTAGTGAACATCGGTGGGATTACCCCTTTAATGAAGATGCTTTTGGACGCCGGACTTTTGCATGGGGATTGTCTGACCGTTACCGGCAAAACTTTGGCCGAGAATCTTAAAGACGTCAAGCCTTATCCCGACGGGCAGAAAATTATTTATCCTTTAGACAATCCGATTAAGAAAAACAGCCATTTGGTCATTCTTTATGGAAATTTAGCGCAACAAGGCGCGGTGGCTAAGATCAGTGGTAAGGAAGGTTTAAGTTTTACAGGAACGGCACGCGTTTTTGAAAGCGAAGAAGCTGCGCTCAAAAAAATTCTTGATGGAACAATCAAAAAAGGCGATGTTATTGTCATCCGCTACGAAGGCCCTCGCGGGGGCCCTGGTATGCGCGAGATGTTATCTCCAACCTCGGCGGTTATGGGCAAAGGCTTAGGGAAAGACGTCGCCCTTATTACCGACGGACGTTTTTCTGGAGGAAGCCACGGGTTTGTCGTCGGACATATTACGCCCGAAGCTTATGTCGGTGGACTTTTAGCCGTTGTCAAAAACGGGGACAAAATCACCATTGATGCGCTTAAGCAAGAACTGAATCTTGAAATTTCAGCGGCGGAAATCAAGAAACGTTTAAAACTTTGGAAACAACCAAAACCCCGCTATACGCGCGGTGTTTTGAGCAAATATCAAAAAGTTGTCAGCAGTGCTTCTTTGGGAGCTGTGACGGATTAGTATGTCGGGTGACATTTAAAACTTAACCGATTGAAAAAGTCCTTTTTAGGCTCAATTGTTTGGCGCCTCTATGGAGCAATTCGCCTTAAAAGGACTTTCTCAATCGGTAAGTCTAAAACTGAATTAGTAAAAACGTTTAATACCTTTTGTATTTTTAAATATTTCACTTAAACTAAACACATGTCTGGAAATTCTTTCGGAAAACTATTTCGGATCACTACTTTCGGCGAAAGCCATGGTGTTGGTTTAGGCGTTGTGATTGACGGTGTGCCGCCGAACATTGTTTTGAATGAAAAAGACATCCAAGTTGACCTCGACCGTCGCCGGCCTGGCCAAAGCAAAATCACAACCCAAAGACAAGAGAGCGACACCGCCGAAATTCTCTCGGGTGTTTTTGAAGGAAAGACAACCGGTGCGCCATTGGCTATTCTTATCCGTAACAGCAATCAGCGGCCGCAAGATTATGCTGACATCAAAGATGTGTTTCGACCAGGTCATGCCGACTATACCTTTCTTACAAAATTTGGAATTCGCGATTATCGCGGCGGGGGACGCTCCTCGGGTCGTGAAACAGCCAGCCGTGTGGCTGCCGGAGCTGTGGCCAAAAAGATTTTAGCCCAAGCCGGTATTAAAGTTATTGCCTACACACTTTCCGTCGGGCACATCATGGCCAAGAAAATTCATTTTGAAGACATCGAAAAAAATATTGTCCGCGCCCCAGACTGTCAAGCCGCCGAACTTATGATTGAAGAGATCGAAAAAGCACGTAAAAACCTTGATTCCGTCGGTGGTATTGTGGAGGCGGTTGTGCAAGGGGCTCCGGCGGGACTTGGCGATCCGGTGTTTGATAAATTAACGGCCAAGCTTTCGCACGCTCTTATGTCTATTGGGACAATCCGCGGAATCGAATTTGGCGAAGGCTTTGGCGCAACGACGATGAAAGCTTCAGAACATAATGACCCGTTTATCGTCAAAGGAAAACAGGTCCACACAAAAACCAATCACGCCGGTGGCATTTTAGGCGGGATTTCGACCGGTGAGGATATCGTTTTACGCGTTGCCGTTAAGCCTCCCTCATCAATTGCGCAAGAGCAGGATACGATAAACACCGATTTAAAAGCAGTCAAAATACAAGTCAAAGGACGACACGACCCTTGCATTTGCCCGCGCGTGGTACCGGTTGTTGAAGCTATGATCGCGGTCACTTTGGCCGATTGTTTGTTGATACAAAAAAGCATATAAGTACGAAAATGTTCTCTCCCAAAGTAATTCTTATCACCGGTTGTTCCAGCGGTTTTGGTCTTAGGACAGCCCTAAGACTTGCCAAAAGCGGCCATTGTGTCGTTGCGACGATGCGCGATCTTTCCCGCAGCGGAACACTCCTCGACGAAATCAAAAACGCCAACAAAGAGATCGACCTTTTCCAGATGGATGTGACGAACAAAAAGTCCATTAAGGAAGTCGTGCGTCTGGTCGCTTCCAAACACGGGTATATTGATGTTTTAATCAATAATGCCGGTTATGGGATTGGCGGATTCTTTGAAGATTTGACCGACGAGGAAATCCGCGCTCAAATGGAAACAAACTTTTTTGGTGTCCAAAATGTGACGCGCGAGGTCATCCCGTGCATGCGCCAACGCAGAAGTGGAAAAATTATTAATATTTCCAGCATCGCCGGTCTGTCAGCTTCGCCGAGCTTTGGTGCGTATAATGCGAGCAAATGGGCGCTAGAAGGTTTTTCCGAAAGTCTCTACCACGAGATGAAAATCTGGGGAATCGCCGTTGCGCTCATTGAACCGGGAACATACAAAACAAAAATCTTTTATGAAAACGCGCGCTACGCAAAAAACTTTACAAATCCTGATAGCCCGTACTATCCGATCTCCCAATTTTTGGAAAAGAAGGTCAAAAACTACGTGGACGGTTGCGACAAGAACCTCGAAGATGTTCCAAAGCTCGTCGAAAAACTGATCAACTCTAAAAATCCCCCCTTTAGAAACATTCCCGACCTCGAAACAAAAATCCTTTATCGATTGCGTCGTATGTTACCGTTTAATCTCTACAGTAATCTTATCTTCAAAACACTTTTTTGGGGCTGCCCTCTTCCTAAAAGTAAAGTCTAAAATTCACTCCCAGTTTCTCACCAAGAACAGTTACGGGTCCCCCGCTTTGCGGGACTTACGCTGCCCCTTAAGGCACCCTGCCGTCCTGATGACTTGCGGGCGGCAGGGGACCCGCCTACGGGTCACCCGTCCCAAGATTAAAATAAACGTAATGGTTTACCCCATCCGTTCGCTTAAAAAACTTTCTAGATTTTTAGCCTGCAGGTAGGGATTGGTCTTTTTTTGGTCAGCCAAAGTTGCAAATGCAACCTCGCCGTAATTATGTCCCGGATAAATAACCGTCGTATCCGGTAATTTCAAAATCACATTCGCCAAACTCGCATACATCGTACGGGCATTGCCACCGGGAAGGTCACAGCGGCCGCATCCGTCGATAAAGAGTGTATCTCCGGCGATAAGAACATCCTTATATTTGAAGCACTGGCATCCGGGCGTATGCCCGGGGGTATGCAAACATTCAAACTCAATATTGCCGATTTTTAATTTTTCGTGGTCATCAACTTTTATTAAATTTTTACAATCCGGTGTATAAAATTGCGCTTCATGTTTTGAAAGATAAACGGGAACATCGTGCGTTAAGAGAAGCGCATCCAACCCTTGAACATGGTCCGGATGGCCGTGCGTTAAAAAAATCGCGACAATCGTATACCCTTTTTCTTTAGCATGCTTTCGTAAAAAATTGACATCCCACGCCGGGTCAACGACAGCGATTTGACCACTCTGTGCATCGCCGAGAAAATAAATAAAATTATTCATCGGCCCAATTTCCATTTGCTCGAGGATAAGTTCCGAGTATTTCATATCTTTCTCCTTTTCATTTGAGTGGTTGCATTATAGAATTATAATGTCTTTTTTCAAGGATTACATTTAGCGATCCGATTCTAATTTCTAATAAATTTTATTTGTCGCAGTTCATCACTTATGATACACTTTATTCAAGATAAGAGGAGAATAAAAATTATGGTTACTCAAAATCCGAGATTAAATGTTGTTTTAGATCCAGCCATCATGAAAGGGATCCATCAGTTAGCAAAAGCTCAAGGGGTCTCTTTATCGACCGCTGCTCGCGACTTGATCAAAGAAGCGCTGGATACTTATGAAGATGGTCAGTGGCATAAAATCGCACAAAACCGAGAAACTACTTTTGCTCAGAAAAAATCTCTTTCTCATAAAGAGGTTTGGAGGTAATGAAATACGAGATCGTTTATCACCACGAAATTCCTGATGATTTAGCAAACATTCCCATTAATATTAAAAAACGTATTCAAAAGGCTATCGAATCTCGACTTTTAGTAGATCCTATCAATTACGGCTTGCCATTGCGCAGGAGTCTGCTAGGTCATCGAAAATTACGAGTCGGGGATTACAGAATTATATACCGTATACATAGCCAAACGATTATTGTATTAAAAATCGGTCACCGCAAAGATGTTTACCCCAAAACATTGAGCCGCATTAAATAATTGGGCTGGCCGTTTGCAACAATACTTGACGACTTGGGGAGAATCCTTAATATTTGGTCGTAAAAATTGATCGGGGACAACACTCGGAACCATTTTTAAACACAGGAGAAAAATATGGCTTTATTAGAGTCTATTTTAGTTAAACTCGGCACATCTATTCCAGAATTTCAGTTAAACGATCCCAACGGAAAATCCTATAAAAGCAGCGAACTTTTTGGCGAAAGGGGGCTGCTGGTTGTTTTTACCTGCAATCATTGCCCCTATGCAATTGCCGTTTGGCCGCGCGTCATTCGTTTGGCCAAATATGCCAAAGGCATGAGAATTAATACCATTGCGATTAATCCCAACATTAATCCTGCTTTTCCCGATGATGCGCCGGACAAAATGATCGAAAAGATCAAAGAATTAGGCATCGAATTTCCGTATTTAGTCGATGAAAAACAAACAATTGCAAAAGCTTTCAAAGCTCAATGCACGCCGGACATTTATCTTTTCAACAAAGAAAAAAAGCTTGCCTATCACGGCCGTATCGATGATAATTGGCAGGATGAAAGCAAAATCACGCGCGAAGAATTAAAAGAAGCGATGAATAATATGGTGACCGGTCAGCCGATCGATCCTGTCCAACGCCCGACGATGGGTTGTTCAATCAAGTGGAATGATGTGCAGTAATCTAAATTATTATTTTGATGAATAGTTGTCGCTCAATGGTTGAATGCTTTTAAAAGCGAATAGTCCCTTAATTAGGGACCAAATAATTGAGCCGTAAAAGCATTCAATCATTGAGCCACTGATTATTATGTCTTCTCAAATCAAACCTCAAAACGAAGAACATCCCGGCTGGCGACGCCCGCGGGGGGCTCCATCGTTGCGTGAAGTTTTTTCGTCGATCCATGTGTCACCTAATGCGGTGTGGTGGCGAAAACTGTTGGCGTTTTCTGGCCCCGGGCTTATGGTTGCCGTTGGATACATGGATCCGGGTAACTGGGCAACGGATTTGGCAGGCGGCGCAAAGTTCGGCTACACGTTATTATCGGTCATTTTGATTTCGAACTTGATGGCGATTTTGCTTCAGCATTTATCTCTGAAATTAGGGATAGTTACCAGCCGCGACTTGGCCCAAGCGTGTCGTGATCATTATTCAAAACCTGCCGTTTACTTTTTATGGATTCTCTGCGAATTGGCAATTGCCGCCTGTGATTTAGCCGAAGTCATCGGTTCAGCAATTGCTTTACATTTACTCTTTGGAATTCCTATTCTCGTCGGGGTTATTTTAACGGCCGCGGATGTGATGATTGTTTTGCTTTTGCAAAACCGCGGGTTTCGTATTTTGGAAGCGATCGTAGGCGGATTGATCTTTATGATCGGCGGTTGCTTTGCCTATGAAATGGCGATTTCGCATCCGGTCTTTGCGTCAATCCTAAATGGCCTTATTCCTCGTAGCGAAATTGTTTTCAATCCCGAAATGCTTTATATCGCCATTGGAATTTTAGGGGCGACCGTAATGCCGCACAACCTTTATCTGCATTCGAGCATTGTGCAAACACGGGCTTTTGAACGCAATGATAAAGGCAAAAAGATGGCGATCAAATACGCGACAATTGACTCGACGGGGGCGCTTTTATTCGCATTTTTTATCAATGCCGCAATACTTATTCTCAGCGCTGCAGCTTTTCACGGCACCGAACATCAAAACGTCGCTGATATCAATGATGCGTATAAACTCCTAAGCCCTGTTTTGGGTGTTCCGCTGGCCAGCACAATTTTTGCCATTGCGCTTTTAGCGTCGGGACAAAACTCTACATTAACCGGAACTTTAGCCGGCCAAATTGTCATGGAAGGATTTTTAGATATTCGTCTTCGTCCGTGGGTTCGCCGGATTTTAACGCGAATGATTGCCATCGTTCCGGCAATTATTGTCACAATCCTTTATGGAGAAAAAGGCGTTGGCCAATTACTTATTTTTAGTCAGGTTATTTTATCGTTGCAATTGAGTTTTGCCGTAGTTCCGCTGGTTATGTTTACCAGCGACAAAGTCAAAATGGGACGTTTTGTTAACCCGCGTCCATTAACGATTTTGGCATGGGCGATAACAGCAATTATTATCATGCTTAACGTGTATTTGCTTTTTCAAACAGCGGCTGGCTGGTTTACTTAAATAGGAGAGAACATGTACAAAAAAATTCTTATTCCTCTCGAAAATTCGAAGTATGACGACGTGATCTTAAAGCATATCAAGCCGCTGGCCAAAGAAGCGTCCTCTAAACTTATTCTCGTGCACGTTGCCGACGGTTATGGCGCGCGGATGCAAAAGCAGTTGAATCTTGCCGACAGCGAAGAAATCAAAAAAGACCGCAGTTATCTGGAAGCACAGAAGAACATGCTTACAGCTGAAGGGTTTGAGGTCGATGACTTTTTAAGAAGGGGAGAACCTTCGGATGAAATTCTTAAAGTCGCCTCTCACGAAAAATGCGATTTGATTGCCATGGCCACACATGGACATCGGTTCCTAAAAGACATTATTTTTGGTAGCGTTGCCGAAAATATTCGCCATCGCACCGACATTCCGATTTTAATGGTCAAATCGCATCAGCAGTTTTAAAACGATATTCATATAAATCATGAAAATTCTTTCCCGAAAATCCACCAACCTCGATATAGATTCGATCCTCGAAGATTTGACTGTTGATCTTTCACTGACAACGTGGGACGCCGGGTTTATATTTATTTCGTATTTTAGTCGCGAGTCCTCCATGCAAATTGCCAATGAATTTCAAAAGCGGGTCGACTGCGCTAACTTTTTGGGCTGTTCGTGTAGCGGGGTCATCACGGATGTTTCTGAAATTGAAAATCAGCCTGCGGTTTCACTTATTTTAATGAAATTCGACCATGTCACAGTTCAAACATTTTATTTGACGCAAAGTGAAATTGCAAATATGTCGTCGAGTGAAGATTGGTATAAAAAATTTGATGTCTACCCCAATGAAAAGCCAAAATTTTTTATTTTGCCGGATCCGTTCTCCATCGATATCAATCAACTTTTAGCGGCGTTCAACAAAGCCTATGATTTGTGTCCCGTCATTGGTGGTTTAGCCAGCGGCGCAACAGAACCCGGCGAAAATGTTTTATTCCTTAATCAAAACTCGTATACAGACGGCTGTGTCGGCTTAAGCCTGCAAGGCGACATCCGCGTTGAAACAGTTGTTTCCCAAGGCTGTCGCCCGATAGGGGAGAGTTACATCGTCACGCACGCAGAAGGCAACATTATCCATGAACTTGGCGGACGGACTTTTTATACGGTCCTCGAGGAGGTTTTAAGCAAGAAAGCTTCCGAGCGCGAACGAATTTTGTCGCAAGAAGCGATTTTTATCGGCATTGCGATGGACGAATACAAACACCCCTTTAAAACCGGGGATTTTTTGATCCGCGCTGTTATCGGGCTTGATCAGCAAACCGGTGCCGGCGCGATTGCCGATTATGTCAAAACCGGGCAAACAATCCAATTTCATGTGCGTGACAATGTTTCAGCCACACAGGAACTCATTGACCTGATGAATACGCAAGTCAAACGTCATCCCCAAGAAAACCCGCAAGGTGCGCTCATTTTTTCTTGTAACGGGCGGGGAATAAATCTTTTTGGTGACGCTAATCATGATTTAAATATCATCAAAAACAGCATCGGCCAAATTCCTGTTGCCGGATTTTTTTGCGCCGGTGAAATCGGCCCAGTCGCCGGCTGTAACTTTGCACACGGCTTTACCTCGAGCATAGCCCTGTTTTATCCGCTCATAATTCCTAATTGAGTAATTTTTGTATTTGTGTTAATTTATAGGCCATGAATACAACAACAAATACAACACTCCAAAATTCACCTTCAGCGCCTATTGTGCTTTTAACGGCCGCGGCTGTTGAAAAAGTGCGCGCGATGATGCTCAAAGAAAACAAGCCTGATCACGGCCTTCGTGTCGGCGTTGTGACCGGCGGCTGTGCCGGACTATCATATGAAATGCGCCTGCAAAAGGGAGCTTACGACAACGACCTTGTCATTGATCAAGACGGCATTAAAATTTTTGTTAACAATGAAAGTGTGGATTTCTTAAAAGGTATTGAAATCGACTATGTCGATACGTTAAAAGAAAGCGGCTTTAAGTACAAAAACCCCAACGCCAAATCCAGCTGCGGATGCGGAACGTCCTTTAGCTAAACATTCGATTTTTTCCCGGAGATAATATGATCACTCGTTCTCAAAATGAAATAAATGCAAGCGATCTGCATGCTTTGGATTTAAGTTATAAGCCTTTAGCCGGTTCAAAAAAGATCTATCGCGAAGGTTCCATCCACAAAAATATTCGTGTCCCTTTTCGTCAGATTTCACTTTCCCCGACGATAACTGCAAAAAATGAAACGATAGAAAATGAACCCTTCATCGCCTATGACACCAGCGGGCCTTACACTGATTTGGATTCCAAGATTGATATTACAAAAGGTTTACCGGCTTTAAGACGCGAATGGATTTTAAAACGCGACGATGTTGAGGAACTTTCGTCTGCAACTTCTAAGTACCGTCAACAACGTCAAGACGATCCGTCGCTTGATGCCATTCGTTTCCCGATTTCGATAAAACCCCTGGCCGCAAAAAATGGGAAGAATGTCACTCAAATGCACTATGCCCGTCAAGGGATTGTTACCCCGGAGATGGAGTTTGTCGCGGTTCGGGAAAATATGTCGGTTGAGTTTGTCCGAAACGAGATCGCCTTAGGGCGCGCAATTATTCCCGCCAACATCAACCATCCTGAGCTTGAACCGATGATTATCGGCCGCAACTTTTTAGTCAAAATCAATGCGAATCTTGGCAATTCGGCGGTTTCGTCGAGCATTGCCGAAGAAGTCGAAAAAATGACGTGGGCCACACGCTGGGGGGCGGACACGGTCATGGACCTTTCAACGGGCAATAACATTCATGAAACCCGCGAATGGATTATCCGCAACTCGTGCGTTCCGATTGGGACTGTTCCCATTTATCAAGCGCTCGAAAAAGTTGGCGGCAAGGCGGAAGATTTGACATGGGAAATTTATCGCGACACATTAATCGAACAGGCCCAGCAAGGCGTTGATTATTTTACCGTTCACGCCGGCGTTTTGCTGCGCTACATTCCTTTGACAGCCAAGCGCGTCACAGGCATTGTTTCTCGCGGAGGCTCGATTTTGGCCAAATGGTGCCTGACGCATCACAAGGAAAATTTTCTCTATACGCACTTTGAAGAAATCTGCGAAATTATGAAAGCCTACGATGTTTCGTTTTCGCTGGGTGATGGTTTGCGGCCTGGCTCGATTGCTGATGCCAATGACAAGGCGCAGTTTGCGGAATTAGAAACCTTAGGGGAACTGACCGATATCGCCTGGAAACACGATGTTCAGGTTATGATCGAAGGACCCGGTCATGTGCCGATGCATTTGATCAAAGAAAATATGGATAAACAGCTTACCCTTTGCAAAGAAGCCCCGTTTTATACCCTAGGGCCCCTGACAACCGACGTGGCACCCGGGTATGACCATATTACCTCCGCGATTGGGGCGGCCATGATTGGCTGGTTTGGCACAGCCTTACTCTGTTACGTAACCCCTAAAGAACATTTAGGGTTACCCAACAAAAAAGACGTGAAAGATGGCATCATTGCCTATAAAATTGCCGCGCACGCCGCAGATTTAGCCAAAGGCCATCCGGGCGCTCGTGAGTGGGACGATAAATTATCTAAGGCCCGTTTTGAATTCCGATGGAAAGATCAATTTAACCTTTCGCTCGACCCTCAAACCTCCGAAAGTTTTCACGACCAAACACTGCCCGCCGAAGGGGCGAAGCTTGCGCATTTTTGCTCGATGTGCGGCCCGCAGTTTTGTTCAATGAAAATCACACAAGACGTCCGCGATTATGCCCAAGCCGAAATCGAAAAAGAAAAAGGCTTAAACCAAAAAGCCGACGAATTTAAACGCATCGGCAAAGAAATTTATACTTAAGTTATTTGCGTTCAGACAAGTTGCGGGGAAAGTTTAAAAATACTGCTGTAAGTTGTGACAAATTCTTCCAATCTCACTTTGAGAAGATTAAGGTCTTCTAAAGCTCTCTGACGGTATTCTTGCGTTTCAAGGGCCATTTGCGGAAAAAGTTTTTGATAATATTCAATTCCGTCCAACAAGTTGCTGCGAAATTCGTTCAAATATTGGATTTGTTTAGGCGTAGGGCAGGGGAGCATTTTTTTAATTTCCCGAACCAAAAAATCGATATTGATCTTTAATTCCTTGTTAAACATATTCGGGCGATAACCGGGATTAAGCAGATTAATACGACCATAAATATGGTCGACCATCTCTTTTAACGTGACAATTTTAGAAAAATACGCCAAATTCGGTCCCGGGCACACCGCTGTAAAACGCGTCCCATTTTTGACAATACTGTGTTTAATCAATGCCCCTTCGCCAAGGTCGTTACAAATACAAGCTTTTCTGACAATAATATCAAATTCCCTTTTATACTCGGCAAAAGCCAACTGCAATTTTGAAAGCTGATCTAATTTAAGTTTTTGATAAAGCCTGGAGGCGGTGCAAATCGGTTCTTTGGTAAATTCAATATTTGTGACCAAATGGCCCCGAGGACAGGCACTGCCGGGCTTTCCAGCTTGGATCTTGCGGTCTTTTTCGTCATCGCTGGGATTATGGCGCAAATTATTAAACGGCACACCCAACGGCGAAACATCACTCGTGTAAAGGTCTGCTTCGGTGGCCGCGGCCAATTTCTTTAAAGTCGGTTCATCGACGTTGGTCGCCTCGGGACAAAGCAAAAACGGTGTTCCCCAGCCGGTGCTGTCGACATGATAATATTCACGCAAAAATTTATCTTCATTAACCGTACCGATGCCACCCTGGGCGGTCAATAAAAGCTGTGGAATAACACTGGGGATGACACGATTTTTAACGCGCAATGCCTCTGCATAAACTGTGTGCAGCGTCGAAATTAATTCTTCGCGTTTTGTTTTAAACTCTTCTAAAATCGGGCCCATGAGCATTCCAGCCGCCGGAAAAACATGGCCGCCGCAATTTAGGCCCGACTCAACACGATATTCAGAAACCCAAATTCCTTTTTTAGCAAAAAACTTTCCTTGAATAATCGAGGAGCGAAAATCACTGACTTTTAAAATAACCCGCTTTTTAATAAACCCTGAAGCGTCTGCATAAAAATCCTTGAATTCTTCGACGTAACTATAAAGCCGCTGGTTAATTCCAGCAGAAAAAACAATTGCCGATTGCAAGGTGCTTTCTCCATAGCCGCGCAATGCCGCCAAAGCATCGCTATAAATCGAAGGAAGCGGCGTTCCATCTTTGGCATAATTGATTCGGTCGAGCTTCGTCATGATATTGACATTAATGTCACCGGGCGCGATCATATTGCGAAGGATTTCCTGCAAATTCTTTTTGGCGGCTTCATCGCCAGTCGCAAGCATTTGGGCATAAAGCTTTTTAACAGGGGAGGTTTCTGGCAAAAGTTCAAAATATTTTGTAATTTCACTCTCCGGCACAAAGGCAGAGGCTTTTAACTCTGCAAATTGTTTTTTGACAATACGATCCAACAAATTAAGGTAAGCGGTAATGCGTTTGGCACGAAAGTCTTCGTCATATTTTGTGATCGGAGTATAGGGTTCGCCGGTTTGCTCACAATAAAACTTGCGCATTTCTTCGATCAAGGTATCATCAACCAGTGAAATGACAGACGAAATCCCGTAACGCGCGACCTTAACAGGCGAGTCAATTGAGAAACCAGTTCCCATAACCGGGATATGAAAAGTATGCAGTTTGTTCATAAAACACCTTTCTAGGTAGATGTGATTATACGCTTTACGTTCTGATTAGCAAGCGTTATTAATCCGACTGTCCAGCAAAATTAAAAATGCGGCTCAACTGCAAGATGCCTAATAAGTCAGGTAGAAGAGACGGAAAAAGTTTTGCGTTTTGAAAATTTTTATAATAGAATGCACCAACTTAAAGGAAAGAAAATATGACGAATGATTTTTATGACGGCTTAACAAAGCAAAGTTTAGCCGGTGAAATTTTAGATACCTCCACCTGCCATCAAATTTTGACTTCCCCGGAAATAGATATTTTTCCGTTGATTAATTCTGCTTACCAAATCCGAAAAAAGTTCCATGGCAAAGTTGTTAGCATTCACATCATCAACAATGCCCAAAACGGATTTTGTCCGGAAGATTGCCATTATTGCGCGCAAGCCAAATCTTCGGAGGCGTCGATTGAAGAATACCCAATAAAGCCTGATGATGAAATTTTAGAAGAGGCCAAACAAGCGTATGAAAGCGGTGCTTTTCGCTATTGCATGGTTTTTGCAGGCCGCGGGCCGTCGGAGAAACGCACGGAACATCTGGCAAATCTCATCCGCAAAATCAAAAGCCAGTATCCGATCGAAGTCTGTGTTTCCGCCGGTCTTCTCGATAAGTCAAAGGCCCAAATTTTAAAAAATGCCGGGCTTGACCGACTTAATCATAATCTCAACACCTCCGAAAGCAATTATCCGAATATTTGCCAAACGCACACGTATGCCGATCGCTTAAATACACTCAAATCCGCGAAAGACGTTGGCCTTGAAGTGTGTTCCGGAATGATCGTCGGTTTAGGCGAAAACGAAAACGACATCGTGCAAGTTGCCCTGCAATTGCGCCACATCAATGCCAGATCAATTCCGATCAATCTTTTAGTTTCAATTGAAGGCACCGCGCTCAAAGAACGACCTGTGCTGACACCCGAATATTGTCTGCGCGTCTTGTGCCTGTTTCGTTTTTTGAATCCCGACGCTGAAATCCGCATTGCGGCAGGACGAGAAATCCATTTGCGCCAAATGGAAATTTTAAGTTTATATGTGGCTAATTCGCTTTTTATGGACGGTTATTTAAATACAAAAGGCTCGTCGCGTTTAAAAACTTTGCAAATGATCTCTGACGCCGGCTTTACGATCAACTCTGACCAAGATTTAGCGCAACTTTTGCACAATGAATCCGAGTTGGACCTAGGTCAAACGCTCGATGACAAAGAACTTTTTCTAAAAAACTTACGCGATCTGCGTCCGTTTCTTGAAAAGAATGTTTTAGTTTCCGGCCGTAAATGCGGCTAACGGTTACGATGAACCATAAGGATCGGGTAAGAATATAAATTTTTCCCTTCTCCCCGTCGGGGAGAAGGTTAGGATGAGGGGTTATAAATCGTCAGCAAATGAAGATTCCCCCTCACCTTAGTCCTCTCCCCAAAAATGGGGAGAGGAATGTTCATAAGAATCAGACTAAAAACTTTTTTGGGAGATAAGATGAAAGAAAAACTAAGCTTGTCACGTTTCGAACTGCTCATGGACGCTGGATTCGGCGCCCAAAAAGCAGGGGATATCCTGATCCGCGCTTTTGCCAAAACCGGCCGCTATGTTTATATCGAGCCAATGATTCCCGCCGAAATCAGTCCGCCGCCGCGAACGCGTGCCGCTTTGTCCGGCGTTATTATCCGCGTCGGGGATTTTGACATTACCAATATCGGCAACTATACCGACCTTATTGTTTCATCGCATGAAATCTGTCTTGACCGTCGCTTAGACGATGATGAAAACAATCCCAAATGCCGCATTTTGCTCGACATGGGCAACAAGGTTGGCAATGAAGAATCGTATGAAAAAGTCTGTAAGCGCGTTACACAATTAGGCCTGAGTCTTTTTCCTTTTGAAATCGACGAAGCAGCCAAGGCAGTCATCAAAGGCTTAGGTGGCAAAGGCGAGAACCTTTATTATCTGGGAATGCTTAGCGCTATTTATAACGTGCCCAAAGATATCCTTATCACCGAAATCAAGATCACATTCGGCAAAAAGCTCGTTGGAAAAATCATGGACGACAATCTGCTGCTTTTTGAACATGGCTATGATTTTGCGCAAAAAAATATTGATATTTCCCTTGAAGTGCAAGGCATTGAAAAAGCCCGTAAAGATCCTATTTTAATCGACGGCAATACGTCGATGAGCATGGGGATTATCGACGCTGGGATCAAACTCTACAGCGGGTATCCAATTACGCCGGCTTCCTCAATTATGCATACGCTGGCCAAAGAATTTCCCTCCTACGGTGGCATGGTTCATCAGGCTGAGGATGAAATTGCCGCCATCGGTAGTGCGATCGGCGCTTATTTTGGCGGTGTTCCGTCAGTAACTTGCACGTCTGGTCCAGGGCTTTCGCTTAAACAAGAATTTATCGGCTATGCAAGCTCTGCCGAAATTCCGATTATCATTATTGACGTACAACGATCCGGTCCTTCGACGGGTATGCCCACGAAAACAGAACAAAGCGATTTGCCGGCCGCCATTTTTGGAAATCACGGGGATAATACAAAAGTTGTTATCAGCGTTTCAAATGTTATCGATTGTTTTTATGCCCCGCAAATGGCGCGTTACTTGACGGAAAAACTGCGTTTGCCGGTATTTATTTTGTCCGACTTTTTAACGGCCAATAGTTACAAGATCATCGAAAAGCCCGTCGTCAACCAAATTTCCGATATTAACAACATCCCGGATTTTGTTTTTGAGCGTTTTCATATCAGCCGCCTTCCTGAGCATATTGAAATGGTGCGCGATGTGCAATCGAATCCCGGCGAAGAGGGCAAGATGCGCCGGATTACTGGTCTTAATACAGACCACGACGGGAAAATTAGCTATGCCGCAGATGTCAACCAAAGGGCGCACAGAATCCGTAATGAAAAAATCAACCACGTCCGCCGCGCTTTGCGTTTACCGGAAATGTTTGGGGAGACCCAAGCCGACGTTCTTGTCGTCGGCTGGGGAAGCACGCGGGGTGTTATCGAAGAAGCGATCAATATGTGCAAAAAACAGGGCTTAAGCGCCTCTGGGATGCATTTACGCATTGTCTATCCTCTGCCGCTTATGCTGACTGAAGTTTTTAAAAAGTATAAAAAAGTTGTGACGGTCGAATTGTCCTACGGGGATGATTTCAAGCAACCGCCATTAGCCGCTCTTTTGCGTGCAGAAACGCTCGTTGATGTCAGAGCCTTATGGTGCGGCGCAACCGGACGGCCATTTCGTCCTCGCGCCTTAAAAGAAAAAATTGAAAAATTTATTAATCAGGTATAGTTTTTAGGAGAAAATCATGAGCCCTGATGCACAAAACATTCCTGCGGCACTTACGGTCAAAGACCTGCAAACCGACAATCCTCGCTGGTGCACAGCCTGCGGGGACTTTGGTATTTTGATGGGAATGAAACGTTTTATGGTCGATAAACAGCTTTCGCCAGTGACGACGGTCAACGTTTCCGGAATCGGTTGTTCGGGCCGGTCACCTAATTACATTAACACTTACGGCGCGCACACAATTCACGGCCGACCGGTCACTTTTGCTACGGGCCTTATTTTGACCCGACCGGATTTGCAGGTTTTTATCCACGCCGGGGATGGCGACTCTTTAAGTATCGGCGGAAACCATTTGATGCACGGGATTAACAAGAATCTTAATTGCGTTTTTCTTCTCTATGATAACGAACTTTATGCTTTGACCAAAAATCAGACATCGCCGACGACACGAAGAACCCATGCGACCAATACGCAACCCTCCGGAACATATCTGGATCCTTTAAATGCTGTGCGTTTTGTTCTAGGAGTTGGAGCTTCTTTTGTCGCTTCAACGGCAGACTGGATGCCCGATCATTTGGCCAAAACGCTTGAGGCCGCTTATGAACACAAAGGATTTTCGTTTGTCCATATCTCTCAGCGGTGTCCACATTTTGATCCCCACAATTTTGCGCATAAAGAGACCAATTGGTTCTCATTTTTAACCCATGAAAAGGGAATTGCGCCAGACAAGCGGATTGCTGACAAAACCGAGTTGACTGCTCACGATCCGTCGGATTTGGCAGCGGCGTTTAATTTTGCGGTCAGCGAGAAGCGATATTTTGGGCTTTTCTACCGCGATTCGACAAAGCCGGTTTATGACCAGATTTTACGCGATGTGGTCAAAAATGCGAAGCCTAAACCACGAGCCAACATTTTAGATAAATTCGGGATCAATGACGCATAAACTTATTATTATCGGTTCTGGTCCTGCCGCTCATACCGCTGCGATTTACGCCAGCCGCGCTAACCTCAATCCTGTTTTGTTTGAAGGACTGATGGCAGGTGGGGTAGCCGCCGGAGGCCAATTGACAACGACGACCGAAGTCGAAAACTTTCCCGGATTTCCCGACGGCGTAAGCGGCCCAGAGCTGATGGATCGTATGCGCCAGCAATCTACCAAATACGGAACACTGATCAAAACCCAAACTGTTGAAAAAGTCGACCTTTCGGTGCGACCGTTTAAAATCTTTTCAGATGGGCAAACCTTTGAATCGCTGGCCCTTATTATTGCGACGGGCGCAACAGCCAAACGGATGCATGTTCCCGGCGAAGAGTTATTCTGGCAAAAGGGGATTTCGGCGTGTGCGGTTTGCGATGGCGCTTTACCGTTTTTTCGCACTAAAGAACTGGTTGTCGTTGGCGGCGGCGATACAGCGGCTGAAGAGGCGAGTTTTTTAACAAAATACGCGAGCAAAGTTTATCTCGTGCATCGTCGGGATACACTGCGCGCCTCCAAAGCGATGCAAGAGCGGCTTTTTGCAAATCCCAAAATTGAAATGATTTGGAACTCTGTGCTTGTTTCTGTCGTTGGAGAAAAGAAATTTGAAGGCGTTAAACTGCAAAATGTCATCACAAAACAAGAGTCTGTTTTGCCTTGTGGTGGTCTTTTTTATGCGATAGGACATTTGCCAAATACTGATTTTTTAAACGGCCAAATTCAACTTGATGAGGCCAAATACATAAAAACAATTCCCGGAACAACCCTGACGAATGTCCAAGGCGTTTTTGCCTGCGGGGATGTGCAGGACAAAGTTTACCGTCAGGCTATTACGGCCGCGGCAAGTGGATGTATGGCTGCGCTTGAAGCCGAGAAATATCTGCATCAATACACCCCTTAAACCCTCCGTCTGGAAGTTTGCCAACCTTTGGCAATTGTGTTAGGATAGGCCACTTATTATGACGACGACACAACAAAAAACGATTTATTCCAAAGCCCAATCCTGGAAAATTTTTGACGCCATTTACCGGCGATATGACCTGTTAAATGCCGTTCTTTCTTGCGGCTTAGACCGAGTCTGGCGCCGCAAATTCCTCGATCTTTTCCCCGCAGGTTCCAACTTAAAAATTCTTGACCTTGCCACAGGAACAGCGGATGTTGCGCTAACACTAGTCAAAAATAATCCAAATATTCAACGTGCCATCGGTATTGATCTTTCTGAGAATATGTTGGCCTTAGGGCGGGAAAAAATCGCCGCTTGCGGTCTTGGCGAAAAAATCCATTTACAGACTGGTGATGCTGCAAAACTTTCATTTCCCAATGATGAATTTGATATGACCACAATGGCTTTTGGCATACGCAATGTCGAAAACCCAATTTTTGTTCTCAAGGAAATTTATCGTGTTCTTGCCCCAAACGGGCGAGGGGTTATTCTCGAATTTTCATTACCCAAAAATATTCTAGTCAGATGCTTTTATTTAATCTATTTAAAGGTTTTTGTCCCCATTGTCGGTGGAATAATTTCTGGAAATTTCAAAGCTTATCTTTACCTAAATCGCACGATTGAAAGTTTTCCCTATGGCGAAGTTTTTGTCCGCATGATGCGCCAGTGCGGATTTAAAAATGTTACCGCCCAAAGACTCCTGTTTGGGGTCGCAACCATCTATTGCGGAGAAAAACTTTGATTTCAACGCTGACAGCTGGGAAAACACTTTCACTGCGCGACGCCGGGGGCAAACTTGCGCGAGAGCTTTCTTTAATTGATATTAAACTTCTTCTGAACACCACTAAAACGCAAATTTATCGTCGGGAAATTCCTGTCACGGACATTGATCTTTTGTCATGGCTGCATATTCAGAATAATGCCGTCAAAATATTTTGGGAAGATAGAACCAATGACTTTATGATTGCAGGCATTGGGGCGGCGCATTTGTTGTGTGCCAAACAGACACAAAAGCCCAAAGAAATAATCGAAAATATCGAAAAATATCTTTCGTCTGATTTTCCCAATTTGAGATATTTGGGGGGATTTTGTTTTAATCCCAAAACTCGAGGACAAAACGAATGGAAAAGCTTTGGTCGCTCACGCTTCGTTCTACCGCTAATCGAAATTCAAAAAACAAAAAACGCAACACTTCTGGCATGTAATATTTTGCTTAATAATGATTTTGCTAACAACGTTTCGCAACTTACCGATTTACTTAAAAATTTAAAAGAGCCGCAGGGCCCTCTTGAAACAGACCTTGAGGCTCCAGTTAATCGCCGCAATTTTCCCGATGAAAAAACGTGGAAATCGTCTGCCGCAAAAATTATAAATGCCATCAATCAAAACCGTCTTGAAAAAGTCGTTTTGACTCGGTCTGTGCGATTAAATTTTAAAAATCCAGTTAACCCTTTTGTCCTTATGTCCCGATTGCGGCAAACAGCCTCGAACTGTTTTTGTTTCATTTTTCAATTCCAAGATGGGGAAAGTTTTTTGGGAACTTCCCCTGAGCGTTTGTACCGAAGGGACAAAAATCAAATCGCGACCGAAGCGCTCGCGGGTACCCGTCCGCGCAATGAAAAATTAAGTAACGATCTTTTATCGTCAGAAAAAGACCGAAAAGAACAAGATTTTGTATCACGGATGATCCATGATAATCTTAAAATACTTTGCCTGGATTATGTGTCCGACCAAAACCCTTCGCTGCTTAACTGGAGCGCAGGACATCATCTGATCACCCGTTTTAAGGGGCAGTTAAAGCATCTCATCGGTGACCAACAGTTGATTGAAAAACTTAGTCCAACACCAGCCGTTGCCGGGACACCAACCGATTTAGCTCTTGCCGCAATACGTAAAAATGAGCCTTTTGACCGTGGCTGGTACTGCGGCCCCGTCGGATATATTGGCTTAAACACAAGCGAGTTTGCGGTGGCCATCCGCTGTGGACTTTTGCATAATAAGAGCGTCTATCTTTATGCTGGAGCTGGCATTATCAAAGAATCCCTGCCAGCAAGTGAATGGGATGAAACCCAGAACAAACTGACGGCTTTTTTAAATAGCTTTTATGAAAATACAAAATAAATTTTCTGATATCAACGCGCTTTGGGCGCAACTGACTATTGAAGAGCTTTTGCGAAACAAAGTTGAATATTTTTGTGTCGCTCCCGGGTCTCGCAGTGCGCCACTGGCAATTGCCGTCGCAGAAAATCCGGCTGCGAAAACGATTGTGCATTTTGATGAACGCGGTTTAGGGTTTTTTGCTTTAGGCGTTTGTGTCGCGACACAAAAACCGGTTGTCGTTATCACAACTTCCGGGAGTGCTGCGGCTAATCTTTTTCCCAGCATTATTGAAGCGAGCAAAAAGAAATTGCCTCTGATTATCCTTACCGCTGATCGTCCGCCGGAATTACGAGCAACGGGAGCCAATCAAACAATCGACCAAATCAAAATCTTTGGAGACTATGTCCGCTTTTTCTTTGATATGCCGTGTCCGACTACAGATATTTCACCTGAAAGTCTTTTGACAACAATTGATCAAGCACTTTTTCGTGCAAAAGGCGAACTTCCAGGGCCGGTGCATCTTAATTGCATGTATCGCGAACCGCTTGCGCCCGGGAGTATGCTCGAAGACTTTTCAATGTATCTTAAGTCGATCACGCACTGGCAAAATGACACTCGTGCTTACTGCGAATATCAAAAACCTGATTTAAAAATTTCGGCTGACACAATTAAAAAAACTGCCGAAGTTCTCAAAACAATCAAAAACGGCCTTATTGTCGTCGGTAAAATCGCAGGCAAAAAAGACGCGGACGCTGTTCTGGATTTGGCTGGCAAACTTAATTGGCCGGTTTTTGCGGACATTACCTCTGGCCTGCGACTTGGACAAAATCAGAAGCAAATAATTCATCATTTTGAACAAATACTCGATGAAAATATTTTTACGAAGGATTGCAAGATCGACGGCATTTTGCATTTAGGCGGCCGATTGACCTCATCGCGATTTTATCAAGTGATTAAAAAACTAAACCTTAAGCACTATGTGATGGTGCTTAAACATCCTCTTCGAAATGACCCTAACCATATTGTCAGCATGCGCGTACAAGGGGGGATACACGATTTTTGCACAGATCTGCTGGCTAAAATTGCAAAACGTCCCCCAACACATTCATTAAAAATACTCCAAAAAGCCGATAGTGTTTGCGGAAAGGTGATCGACGATCAAATTTTTTGTCCCGACGATTCTTTAAGTGAACCAGCCGTTGCACGTCTTGTTTCTCAATTAATTCCAAAAGATTCCGGACTTTTTATCGGTAACAGCATGCCGATTCGTGACTTCAATATTTTTGCTTCTTCAAAGGGCGCACCCGTCAAAATCACAGCAAATCGTGGCGCCAGCGGCATCGATGGAAACATCGCCACAGCTGCTGGTTTTGCCCGGGAGCTTAAAGCGCCTTGTACAGCAATTTTAGGAGACCTAACATTTTTGTACGATCTAAATTCTTTGAGCTTACTCCAACATCCACAACAGCCGTTTGTCTTAGTTGTGCTCAACAACAATGGCGGGGCAATATTTTCCTTTTTGCCGGTATCAAAAATACAAAAGGGGTTTAATAAATTCTTTACAGCACCGCACAATTTGACCTTTGAACATGCCGCTGATTTATTCGGTCTTTCCTATACTGCGACAAAAACTGTGACAGATTTCAAAAAGTCCTACAGATCTGCCATTGAAACCTGCAAAACGACAATTATTGAAGTTCTTTCTGATCCTCGCAGCAATCAGCAATGCCATCAAAATCTTACCCAGAACATCAAAAATTGTCTCAAAAAAATGTAATTCCATCTTCATATCCTTTTTCGATTTTATATTTAAAAGATTATCCCTCGTATTTATTTGTAATATATTCCAATAATTATATTTACAAACAATAGCGCTAAAATTTAATTTTTATTTTCAAAATAAAATATTTATTGATTTTTTAGATTACTCGTGATCCTAATTTGCTTTTTACCATTTTGTAGTGCATACTTCAGCTATAAATCGTCCTTACTCTTTTAAAAACGTTTAGAGCATACTCACGTTCATTCACATGGTAAGGTTTCAAGAAGTCTTACTCGATAATATCAGTGCATATTTTTTACTATGAATACAGATAAAAAAATGAAGGAACAAAAACAAAAAATTGGTGAAATTTTAGTCGCCAGCGGACTGATTCAACATCCGCAGCTTATTCGCGCTTTGGAAAGTCAAAAGAAAAATCCTCGCAAGTTAGGTGAACTTTTAGTCGAACTTGGCTTTATCGAAGAAACCAAACTGGTGGAAGTTTTAGCAGAAATATTCCGGCTGCCTTTTGTCCGTTTGGACGATGTTGTGATAAGCGATCAGGCCGTGATGATGATTTCCACGGACTTTATTGAGCAATTTAAGGTATTGCCAATAGCTCTACGAGATGGAATTTTAACCATTGCGATGCGAAACCCGCTGGATGTCGGCCTTTTGCAAGACTTGCAAGTCAAATGCGGTTGCCCGATCAATCCGGTTATGGCCAGCTTTAAAGAAATTGTTGAATTTATTCCCAAGATTGTCGCCCGCCAGGATGAGCTTAAAAAACGCGAACAAGAAGAACGCGTCAAAGTCCAAGCCTCACCGATGATCCGTTTGGTTAATGAGCTTCTTGAACAGGCTATTAAAGAGAAGGCATCAGACATCCATCTTCAACCACAAAAAAAACATTTACGTGTCCGCTTTCGTATTGACGGCATTCTCTATGACAAAAAGCCGATTGAAAAGGAACTTGAACGCCAGGTTATTTCACGTTTTAAGGTCATGGCCGCAATGGATGTCGCGGATAATCGCCGGCCGCAAGATGGACGGGCGATGATCAATTTTAGTAATCAAAATTATGATATTCGTTTGTCAACGATTCCAGATATCTTAGGCGAAAACCTGGTTATGCGCATTTTGACAAAAGATTACTTTAACAAAGATATGTCCGCGTTGGGTTTTGATAAAGATGAAGTGGCTTTAATCAATAAAATTTGTGAACGCCCCTATGGCCTTATTTTGACAACCGGACCGACGGGGGCCGGAAAAACAACGACACTTTACTCGATGATGGATCGTTTAAATCAGCCTGGCCGCAATATTATCACTGTTGAAGATCCGGTCGAATATGAAATGCCCGGCATTACGCAAACCGCGATTAATGACTTTATCGGTTACCGTTTTGCGACGGCGATACGCCACATTTTACGCCATGACCCGGACATCATCATGATCGGAGAAATCCGCGACGTTGAAACAGCCGAAATCGCAATCCGTGCCGCTTTGACCGGACATTTGGTTTTATCCACCATGCATACAAACACCGCAGCCGGAGCGATCACACGGCTTTTGGAAATGAACATCGAACCTTTCCTCATTAGTACCGCGGTTAGTACTGTTTTTGCCCAACGGCTTGCTCGAGTTTTATGTCCGCATTGTAAACAGGACTACACTCCATCGGCCCAAGTGCAGGAAAGTTTAAAAGAATTTTATCCCAGCGGCAGCACTTTGACTTTAGCTAAACCCGTTGGATGCGAAAAATGTTTAGGAACAGGCTTCTGCGGCCGCACCGGAATTTATGAAATTCTCGACGTCGACGATGATTTTCGCGCCTTGATTTTAAAAAGTGCCAGCGAAAAGGAAATGATCGCCGCGGCTAACAAAAACGGAATGCGAAGCCTGAGAGCTTCGGGCATCAAAAATACAATTAAAAAAATAACAAGTTTGGAAGAAATTATTCGGATCACAGCACACGAATAGTGAAACTAAAAAATGCCAAATTATTTATATAGACTTAAAGACGAAAACGGAAAAAACATCTATGGTTTTGGTGAAGCCCATGATGTACGTGAATTAAAAACACGCCTTCGCCAGTTTGGTGCGTATTTTGTTTCCGCCAAAATCTTTGATGTCAAAGGCTTTAAAAATGAGACGGTTAGCTTTGATACACTTTTAATGTTTAGCCATCGTTTGACCTCGCTAATTGAGTCTGGGATTCCTATTTTGCAGGCCTTAAGCATTCTTTGGAAACAAAGTGAAGACAAAACCATGCAATTAGTCATAAGCCGTATGTATCGTCATGTTGAAGACGGCCAAACGATTTCGGTGGCTTTAGATGAATTTCCAAAAATTTTTCCGCACCTTTACCGTGCGATGATGCACGTGGCCGAAAAAACCGGTTCCATGGTGTTTATCTTACGCAAAATCGTCGAATACTTGGAGTATCAAAGACAATTTCTGACACGTGTCAAAAAAGCGATGTTGTATCCGTGTATCGTGATGGGATTGACCATACTTGTTTTGATCGGCATGTTTACGTTTGTCGTCCCGACGTTTCAAAAGGTCCTTCTTGGATTAAACGTGCCATTACCGTTTTTGACTTGTTTGGTTCTGGGGATCTCCCAGGTCATGCGAAATCCGATTTTTATTGCGGCCGTAATTATCGGCACAATAAGCGCCATTGTGCTTTATCAGGAAATGCGAAAAGTTCCTGAAGTTGGCTACAAACTCGATAGAAATATGCTGACCATCCCTTTTTTTGGAAACCTTTTTATGACCATGTCGATCAGTCGCTTTATCAATTCGCTGCGGGTTCTGATGGGCGCAGGTCTGCCGATTGTCGAAAGTTTAGAGGTCGCAAAAACAACAGTCACAAATCAATTTTTAACCAAACACATCAGCGATGTTAAAGAAGGTGTCAAACAAGGCCGCTCGCTTTATGAAACATTTAATGAAACAAAAATTTTTCCGGTACTTTTGGTCGAAATGGTCGGAATCGGCGAAAAGGTGGGGACCTTAACAAAAATCCTGGAAAGTTTGGCGCTTCACTTTGATGAGGAAGTAGATTATAAGCTCAATAAATTTTTAACGATTATTGATCCAATGCTGATTGTGATCGTGGGAACGATCATTATTTTTACCATGTTGGCGATTTATTTACCGATCTTTTCAATTTGGAATAAATTGGCCAGTTAACTTAACGATAGGAGGGAAAACGCATAAAAAATCTCGCTCTGTAAACTTAAAAAACAATGTCCTAAAAACCATACATAAACATTAACAACAGGAGAAACAAAAAATGAACATCAAAACAAACAAATCAGGTTTCACGTTAACCGAAATTCTTATCGTCTTGGTCATCGCCGGTATTTTATTGGCTTTGATTTTGCCGAATAGCTTGAAAGCAATCCAACGCGGTAATGTTGTCGCGGGCGACTCTAACATCCAATCTTGCCGCACAGCGGTTATGGTTTGCTATGCCGAAAACGCGCGCAATTGGGCCTCATGCGATACGATGGATGAGTTAGTTGCCGGTCAATTTTTACGTGAAGTTCCCGCTGGTGTCACAGTTGGGCTTGATACAACAACAACAGATTCAGAAGATATTACCTGTAACTAATTTTAAATATTTTTCGCAGAGAGCGCGGGTTAAATCCGCCTCTCTGCGGGAAATAAAAGGATACTATGGAAAAAGGATATTTAAGTCTTGAGATCGGCGAAAAACTTCTGCGCTTTGTGTATGTCAACAAGCACAAAGGGATTCCTACTCTAACGCGCGCCGGAGAACTGGAAGCGAATTTAAACTTCAGTACGCCCGGGGCTTTGGCTCAAGCGATTCGCCTAGTCGTTGAGAAAGAAGAACTTTTGCCCAAACGCGTTTTTGTCTCTATCTCGCGCAAAGATGTCCTGATTCATCAGCAGTTGATGCCTAAGATGAATGCCGCTGAGCTTGCGGAAGTTGTCCCCGGCGAAATTGAAAAAATCCCATTTTTTTATAACCAAGCTTTCGAGTATTCCTATACCGCTTTTATGCACAACCGCGAAAAGGACCGTGTCCTTTTAGTCGCGGTCGCCCAAGAATTTTTAAAGTCGGTTATCGATGAAATTGACGCGACCAAGTTGGCATTTCGTGATATTGAAATTTCACCTTTGAACTTAAAAGAACTTCTACCCAAACCTAAATCGTCGGATACGTGTGAAGCTCTGCTCGTTGTTCAAGAGTTGTGTTCCTATTTTTTAATTTACAAGGGCAATACCTATCTTGGCATTTATCGTTCGCCGATTGGCGCACAACAAATCAGTTCGCCGGTCAATGCCGCACACCAAGAAGTCCTGCTTTCAAACTGGATCGGTGAATTTGAACGGGTTGTCAAATCGCATCTTGTCGATCATCCGCAGACACCGATTGAAAACGTCTGGCTGATCGCTGATAAAACACACGCTTCTACCATTGCGGCAGAACTCAACAAGAATTTGGACATCAACACCGAAATTGCAAGTGCCGAAAAAATACCAAACTTAAAAATTTCCGAATCAGTTGAGTGGAATCCCGCATATCTTTGCGCCTTGACACCGCTCATGTTTATTTTTGGCACTAAAAAACCGCTTTTTCCCTTTGACCATTTCTTTGCGAAGTTTCAGACCCAAAAATATGTGATGATCGTTATGCTCAAAACGATTGTCTTTTTGATGACGCTCAGTTTAGGCTTAGGCGGCGTCAATTATTTTGTCAAAAAAGATCTCGTGTTTTTACGTGACGAGACCAAGCACTTAAGCCAGGAAATCCAACTTCTTAATCATCAGAACGAAAGCCTTTTTGCCCAAAAGAAAGAATATTTGGATGTTCGCAAAAAACTTTTGGCGCAAGCCGGTTACGTCCAAGAGATCAACCGCACATCCTGGACCCATGTTTTAGCGGCAATTGCCACCGAACTTCCGCCCGAGTTGAGTTTAACGGCATTTAAATTTTCGGAATCCGGCGACGTCAAAATCAATGGCGAAACGTTTGATATAACCAATATCGCGGAACTTATCCGCAAAGTTGATCAATCGTCAATCTTAGAAGGCGGCAAGTTCGAATTTTTAAGAGAGAAAAAACAGCAAGAAGCCAAGCTTTTTAATTTTGGGATTCAGGCAAATCTCAAAGGCAAAAGGGGCGAAAAAAATGGAACAAAGTAAAGTCAAAAAAATTGCTATCCTGATTTGTACGGTTTGCGCTTTGGTGATCGGCTATTTGACTTATACCAACGTTAACGCCTTATTGATCACACGCAATCAATGGATCAACAAAACTCATGAACTTAGCAAAATAAAAAGCGAAGTTGCTGAAATCGAACGGCTCATGGGTTTTTACAAAAAAGAAAAAAGCGAATTTCAGCAATATCTCTTTCAAGAAAAAGATATTCCCGGCTTTCTGGATGGACTCTCAGGATTTGCCCAAAATGCAGGGATAAACATTGTCGACGTTAAAACGAACAAGTTTCAGGAAGTCAAAATCCCTGACAGCATGTTAGATGGACAGTCGGAAATTGCTAAACGCAAACTCAATACAAACAGCCAGGAGTTGACCAAGGAAGAAATGAGCCGCATGCTGACCTTGGCGGCTATGCCAATCAACATTAAAATTAATGGGTCTTATGAATCCATCGTCAATTTTTACCGGCACTTGGAAAACTTCAAACAACTTATCAGCATTGGCAATATTGAAATTGCAACGGCAAACAATGCCTATCCGTCATTGCAATGTGATTTTACGTTAAAAATATACAGTTTAAAAACCCTAGAGGAACTCAGAGAGAATTGACATGAAAAAATTAATCTTCACACCATTTCTTTTTACTTTATTAACACTTGCGACCATCGGATGTGATCGCATTGCCTTTATCAGCGACGGCAAAAAAACCACTGATGACACGATCACGGTAACGCCCGTTGAGGACCCGCAATTGGCCAAAATGATTTTAAAACCAAATCTTAAAGCCATTGAGATCCCGCGCGATCCGTTCAAACCGCTTTACACGACCGCCGGAAATCACATTGATACAAAGAAAATTGAACCCATCCGTACAACTTTCAGTGATGTCTATTTTGTTGGGATGGTCAAAATGGATAATCAAGCCATCGCCCTTTTAAAGGTAAGCGAAAAGAAAGTCATGCTCAAGCTCAATGAACAATACCGCGGCTTTATTGTCAAAGAAATCAATAATACCCATATCATTTTTTCAAACGAAGAAAACCAAATAACACTCAAACGAGGTGCAAAAAAGTGAAAAACTATTTATCAAAAATCTTTCGCGGGCTTGCTTTCGCACTTTTGATTGCGACAAGTCTAGTTGCCACGCAAACGTTCACGTTTGCCATGACAGAAAAGGAGGACGCTTTATCGACGACCAACGCGGCACAATACGCTGCGGTCAGCCGGCCGTTTGCGAATAATATTCAAACGATAGACTCAACGTCCAGTGAGCTAGATGAAATCAATTCCATCCTTAAAGCCACGTCGCGTAAAATCGCACTTTTGGAAGCCGGCGCCGATCCAGAAACCGATGCGCAAATCAGAGCGAACAGAGCAAGCGCCAAGGACATTGAGCTTGCCAAACAAGTCACACAGGCCGATTATGAGGACGATATCCGCAAACAAACATTAGAAAGTATTACAGCCACACAAAATATTGCCGCGGAATATAAAAAGGCGAAACAAATCGTCACAAATCCCGGAACTCCGGCGATGTTCGCCTACGAAGCGCCGATTGCTTATCAAACACAAGGTGAAATTATCAAAAATGTTATTTCAGACGAGATTTTGCGTAAAAAAATTGACCTTGACTTTGACGAAACCGCCTTAGGCGATATCATTCAAACGATCAGCAAGATTTCCGAAGTCAATATCGTGCTGGACCCGACGCTCAAGTCCAATAAGTTCGACTTGCATTTAACGTCGGTTAGCGTTCAAGAAGCCCTGCTTTTGATTGCCGATTCTTTTAAACTTGGTTACAAGCGTGTCGGGGATTCACTTTATGCAACATTGCGTGAAGATCTTTTAGTCCAAAGCCAAACATCGCGCGTTTTTAAGCTCAAAAATATAAACGTCTCCCAAGCCAAAGAACTCCTAGGCGATATGGCTAAAAAAATCCAGAGCAGTCCTGACTTAAATAGTCTGATCGCCGTCGGCCAGCCCGAAGAAATTGAAAAAATGGAAAAAGCGATCAACCGTCTGGATGTGCCACAACCGCAGGTTGTACTCGAAGCGAAAATCATTGAAATTACCCGCGACGGCCTAAAAGAACTTGGCGTCGACTGGTCAGACCAAATCACAATGAATTTTCAGGAAAGTAGTCGTCCAACAACATTTGGCACGACCGAAAGCAGTGGAGCGGATGCGATCAAACTTTATTCGCTGGCCCGCAATCCGGTCCAATTTAGCGCGGCGATCAAAATGCTCGAACAGCAAAACAAGGCCAAGATTCTCTCCAGCCCAAGTGTCTCAACGTTAAACGGGAAGGAATCACAAATCTTTGTCGGCGATCGCATTCCTTATACGATCACCAATGTCACCGGAGGCGTTGCCACAACTGACGTGCGCTGGGTTGAGCCAGGTATTCGTCTGACAATTACGCCGAGCATCATTGGCGATGATTTTGTTGTCATCAAAGTCCAGCCGGAAGTCAGTTTTATTTTTGCCTTCCGTGGGCCTAACGATGAATTTCCGCATATTAAAACTCGAGAAGCAACGGCGTATGTGCGCATCAAAAACAATGAACCGTTTATTTTAGGCGGACTCTTAGGTCAGGAAGACAAAAAGAACCTTTATAAGGTCCCGCTTTTGGGCAATATCCCGTGGATCGGAAATTTATTTACACATGAAAAAACAACGTCTTCTGACGTCGAATTGATTATTACGATCACACCGACAATTGTTTACGGAAATTTAAAATGAAACGCAACACAGCGGCTTTTACGCTCGTAGAAGTCTTGACCGGCATTATTATCTTTGCCTTGATCAGCACGTGCAGCTGGTTTGCCGTAAGCACGTTGTTTCGCGGCGAACAATTGACGAGTAATCGCACGATCGCGATTAACCTTTTACAAAAAAGCCAAGAGGAACTGCGAAGAGCCTCGCTGACTTTTTACGACACATTAGAAACCTGCCAATTCCCAGGACCGTCCGCTGTAGGCAGTTGCGGATTACAAACCCTTGGGTCTGATTTTGCCAATTATACTCGAAGCGTTGCCACGTCGCTCGTCGATGGAAGTACAGAAATTAAACAGGCAATCATCACCGTCAACTGGACTGACCAGGGAAGAATTTTATCCATGAGCTCAGCTGTGCTTTTAGCACGGCCCCCTGACGCGTTGCCTGGAAATGTTATAGGAACCGTACGCTCGAGCGGCTCTGGTAATCCACTTATTCCTGGGGTAACAATCTTGTTAGCAAAAGATACATTAACACCTTCTGCTGTCTCAAAAGGGACACTAGAAAAATCAAAAAGCGGGATGGAAGTCAACTATAACTTTAGTGATACGTCGACAAAGGCTTTTAATCTTCCGGTTGGCAGTTGGAAATTAACTGCAACGCATCCGAGCTATTACGACTATACGCATCCTGTGAATATTATCGTTTCGTCCAATTCAGAACTCCCGCAAATTGATTTTATGATGGAGCCCAAGCCTCTGGATGCCACAATCAAAATACAACTCATCAACGGTTTAACCAAAGACCCTCTAATAAACTTTTCGAACGGTTATTTTTATATTTATGATGATGGTGGCAAAATTTTCACAGCCTCAAATATTACGAGTCAGGTCTATATCGTTAAATTTAGGGATACAACTCCTCAAAATTTCACAATTAACACAATGGCAGCATACAGATCAGCTTATGCTGGAAAGCCTACCTGTGGAAGTTATCCTTATAATCAAAATGGTTGGTCATCAGCGAGAGTTCTTTCTGACAATACAACATTAACGTGTAGTAATCCTTATAATGGTTCTAAAGTCAGTGATCGGATCACGGTTAATCCCGGTGATAAAATCACTGTCGACGTTCCACTCTTTCCGGTTCCCACGGCCACAATAAAGGGAAAAGTTATTGATCAACGCACAGGTGAGCCACTCGCTGACGCAAAAGTTTATGCTCAATGGCCTTGGGGAGATAAATGGATTAAAGATGGCGTCGAACAATTTACATTTTCTGATGCCGAAGGTAAATATTCTTTTGTCGTTCCGGCTGTTCAAGAAATTACAGCTTTATCGCTTAGTGTCCAAGCCAGAAAAGCTATGACAAGTATAGGATGTTGCGAGACGACAACAGCAATTGACAGGTCTAGTAATTGGCTAGCGGTAGGTGGTTTAAGAGAGGGAAGTATCGTCGATGTTGCTGACTTAAAGATTAAAAGCGCTGATCCGTTTGATTGTGGAAATGTAAAAGGAAACATCAAAAATGGTTTAAGTGGCGCAGTGATAGATAGCGCTAACATTTCAGTTCAAAGCGTCACAACAACAACCGCAATTTCGGGAGATTATATTTATCAGTGTCCAAGCAGTGGATATCGTCTGCCTGTTGGGGCAGCAAATTTCTTTTCTTGGAAAGACACTTTTTATGA
This sequence comes from uncultured Planctomycetales bacterium, assembly GCA_964474085.1. Taxonomy (GTDB): domain Bacteria; phylum Omnitrophota; class Gorgyraeia; order Zapsychrales; family JANLHA01; genus JADLGJ01. Next base: position 86,582 of record CAYYRJ010000003.1, on the reverse strand, counting down.
TTATGACAGCCGCGGAAACAAATGGTATAACCCAGCAGCAATAAAACTTAATATTAAATCCAGGGAAATGGTTGACTATCCTGCCAAACTTTGGCCGGTCGGCCGTGGAAAAATTATTGTCAATGTTCTTGATTCGGGGACGAAATTGCCGATTAGCGGGGCACTCGTAAAATTCATTAACTATCAAGGAGAAGAAAAAAACATAACCACATCAAGTGACGGTATTGCGACATTTAATACTGCCTTGGAAACATGGCCGCCGCCAGATTTGCCAACGGATCTCTACTATAACCACACAAAACGCACACACACCCTAAAGGTTACGCACCCATCTGATTTTTATACAGATGTTTCCATTGTCATCGATTCTCTTGAGAGAGATCAAACGCTTACAAAAACCATTGAACTTGACGGAACCGGAGGGACTTAAATTGTGCCGGGCCAACAAAGGCTTTACACTGACCGAAATCGTCGTGGTCGTCCTGATCTTTGGCATCGGGGTCGGGCTTTTTAATACAATTTTTATTAACAACTGGTCCGCTTATGAAGATCGGATTGCCCGGGCAAATCTCTGGAATCAGGCAAATCAATTTTTGGAAGAATTATCACTCGAAGCACGCAACTCTAAAACTATCGAAGTTACAGCAACGGCATCAAATAAATCGATAATTTTAACAAATGCTGGAGACGATTCGGTTGTTACAACATTTACATTAACCGATACGGGAACTTTGAGCCGTTTAAAAAACGAAACAACAAAAGTTTTTAGCACGCAGGCTGTCTTTTCAAAATCGGCTTTTACAAAAGGCACAAAAAATCTTAATGTCGACCTGCAGCTTTCGGATACCGTGTTAGGTCGCCCCATACATATAAATGCATCGACTGAAGTCTTGTTGAGAAACTAAACTTATGCACCCACGACACTCCAAAATGATCACCAAAGAAAGCGGCGCAGTACTTTTGCTGAGCCTTCTTGTCACTGTCTTTCTCTCGGTTCTGCTGGGTGCGGCGATGTTGCGCTCAGAGGTTTCGGTCAAAGAAATGATGCAACGTCGGCAAATGCAGGAAGCGTTTTATGCCGCCGAGACAGGTCTTGACACGGCGATTTTTAACTTGCGTCAAAACGCAGCATGGAAACCCGGCATCGGCCCTATTGAACCAATCATTGACGCACCATTTAATATCACCGTGGCGGGTGTCTCTCAAACAATTGGCTTTTATTCGATTACAGTCGAAGATGCTCCAGATTACGATAACTGGAAAACACAATGGATTACCGCTTCCGGCAAAGACTCGGGTAAAATTATAACACGCAAGATCAAGGCCCGTGTCATTGTCGAAAGCCCTGCCAAATTCCTCATTTCAACGATGGAAGATTTACACATCAATAGCGGTTCACAACTTAATGATTTGACGTTAGCAAAAAATGTTTTTTTTGATGTCAATGCATCTCTACCGCCGCCGGAAAATCAAATCCACATTAACAACAAAGTTCTTTATATGGGCACGATAACAGGAGAGAAAAACCCTGCTGTCGTTTACGGGCCCGATGGAAAAACCGAGAGCGCAACCGCTATCACGTTTGCCGGCGTTGATCAGTCTCGCTATGAGACACTTGCAATAAATCTTGAAGATCGCAATGAAGGGAAATATAGTACTGAAGATTTGCATATTGATTTAGGCAATTTAGAAACCTTGAATCCAGAGCCGGGTCGAGTATTTTTACCACAAATAATTTATTCAGAAAAAGACATTCACATCAGTGGAGAATTTGATAATTCCATTTTAATTGTTGCCGCAGGCAATCTTTATATTGATGGTAATATTGTGGCTAAAGATACGTCACCCGCACCGCAAATTGGGTTATTTGCCAAAGGCAATGTTCGTATTCCAAGCTCAGCCCCAAAGGATCTTAAGATCGAAGCTTTTGTTTTGACCGAAGGGCAATTTATCGCGCAAGGACCTAAGTACTCTAAGGGAGAATTGAAATTTAAAGGGTCTATTTCCGCCAAAGGCGTCATCGGATCAACCGCAGTTGACCTGAATGTCTACAAGAAACGCGACTATAGTTTTAACCCGGACTTAAGTCTTAACCGCACGATTCCGTTTACCCCGTTTATTGTCAATACCATCTATTGGCAGGAAATCTAAAAAAACAGCCTTGGCAATCTTGGTAATTGTTGATATATTGAGAAACAATTTTACAAAAGGATTGTTTATGGTCACAGCTTTCAAATGGCAAGAATCAGATAAATTTACCGACATCAAATATCATAAATTCGATGGAATCGCAAAAATCACGATCAATCGCCCGCAGGTGCGCAATGCGTTTCGGCCTCTGACGATCATCGAAATTTCTACCGCTTTAAACGAAGCACGCGACGATGAAAAAATCGGTGTTATCATTTTGACTGGAGAGGGAAAAGACGCGTTTTGTTCGGGCGGCGACCAAAAAATCCGCGGGGATGCCGGGTATAAAGATACGAAAGGTGTGCATCGGCTCAACGTCCTTGACCTGCAGCGGCAAATTCGCACGTGCCCCAAACCTGTCATCGCCATGGTCGCCGGTTACGCAATAGGCGGCGGACAAATTTTGCAAATGATCTGCGACTTGACTATTGCCGCAGACAATGCGGTCTTTGGCCAAACGGGACCAAAGGTCGGATCTTTCGACGGCGGCTATGGCGCAAGCTACATGGCCCGCATCGTCGGTCAAAAGAAAGCGCGTGAAATCTGGTTTCTTTGCCGCCAATACAGCGCCCAACAAGCCCTCACGATGGGACTGGTCAACACCGTCGTACCGTATAAAAAATTGGAAACCGAGACTGTTAAATGGTGCCGCGAAATTTTAGCCAACTCACCGATGGCCATTCGCTGTCTAAAAGCGAGTCTCAACGCCGATTGCGACGGTCAGGCCGGCTTGCAGGAATTGGCTGGGAACGCGACGATGCTTTTTTATATGAGCGAAGAAGGCCAGGAAGGCCGCAATGCGTTTTTGGAAAAGCGCAAGCCCGACTTTTCAAAATTTCCCAAAAGACCATAAGAAATGTCCAGTAATTCTTATAAAAATTGGCTCTTAGCCTGCCGCCCCAAAACGTTACCCGCGGCGGTGGCCCCTGTTATTATTGGAACAGCGCTGGCCATTGGCGACGGAGGATTTCATTTCCCAAGCGCTATCCTTTGCTTTATAGGGGCTCTGGTCATTCAAATCGGGACAAACTTGGCCAACGATTATTATGATTTTAAAAAAGGAACCGACACGAAAGAACGCTTAGGGCCAATCCGTGTGACACAAGCAGGATTGATTGCCCCGCAAAAAGTGAAGTTAGCGTATAAACTTTTTTTTGGTGTCGCCCTTGCCATTGCATTTCAACTGGCTTTGCGCGGCGGCTGGCCACTCTTAGCCATCGGAGTTGCAGCCGTCCTGTCAGGACTGCTGTACACGGCCGGACCACGGCCGCTGGGCTACAACGGATTGGGAGAAATTTTTGCGTTTATTTTTTTTGGACCGGTTGCCGTTGCAGGAACCTATTATATTCAAGCCAAAGAAATGAATCCTGCGATCATTCTCTGTGGCATTGCGCCGGGGCTTTTGTCCGCGGCAATTTTGGTCGTCAATAATTTGCGGGATATCCAAACCGACGCAAAAGCAAACAAAAAAACTCTGGCTGTGCGTTTTGGCCGGGGGTTTGCACAAAATCAATATTTTGTGTTGATTGCTGTCGCTTCACTTATGCCGATGATCATTTATGCGCTCATTCAGGAAAGAATACCGATATTTTTAAGCGCTGCCATTGTTTTGTTTGCCACTCCTTCAATACGCACGGTGTTTACAACGACTGACGGACCGGCTTTAAATCGCGTGTTGGCAGATACAGGAATGCTTTTACTTCTCTATGGTTTAATCTTTTCATTTGGATGGCTTTATGCAGATTTGCGATTTTAAAATTTTTCACTATCAACTGCCTTTATCGCGCGAACTTGCCGTTTTTGGCAAAACTTTAAAACAACGCGAAGGCTTTATTATTCAACTTTCCGACGAAGCTGGCAACAGCGGATTTGGCGAGACATCGCCGCTGCCGGGGGCAAGCCTTGAAATGCCAAATGTCGTTGTTGATCAATTGAAAACTTTACGCCAGCGCATAAACGGGCAGGTGATTGCGCAAAATATCGGCCAAAAGGGGAAAAACTTTTCGTCTTGGCTTGAAAATATGCCTCTTGCTCCATCGGTGCATTTTGGAATTGAAACAGCTGTTTTATCGCTTAAAGCTGCGCATCTTAAAAAATCTTTAACGGATCTTCTGACCGAAAATCCCCAAACCACACTGGCTGTTAACGGCCTGTTGCAGGGAACGCGCGAAGCAATCCTTAAAGAAGCCGAAAATTTGCTTGACCTTGGATTTACGACTTTAAAGTTAAAAGTCGGAAGCGCCAGCCTCGCCGACGATATTGCAACCTGTAATGCGCTGACCAAACTGATCAACGGGCGAGCCATCGTGCGATTGGATGCAAATAAAGCATGGGATATCAAAAGCGCTTTTGAATTTTGCAGAGCCATTGATTTTGCCGCCATCGAATATATTGAAGAGCCTCTGAAAGATTTTTCCCGGGTCGCTGAATTTTATGAAGAAACTTTGATCCCGGTGGCCATCGATGAATCGCTTAAAGAACACAGCTTGCGGGAAATCAAATCTTTAGATGGGGTTGAGGTCGTTATTTTAAAACCGACAATCCTCGGCGGATTTGAAAAAATCACGCGCATGACAGAAGAAGCGCACAGCTATGGACTTCGCAGCGTTATTTCGTCGACCTTTGAATCAGGAATCGGCTTGCGTGCTTTGGCCCACATGGCAGCCTGTTTTTCCAAACACACCGCCGTCGGGCTAGATACTGGGAAATGGCTAAAAACAGATACTGTTTCACCACCTTTGGCTCTGCCCAAAGGACGTTTGTTGATCGAAGAATGTCAGTTACAAAATCTGCATTTAAATGGACAACAGCTCCAAGAAGTAAAATGATCACGACAATCCGTTGTCCCATCGAAATTTTAAATTCACGTCGTCCACAATCTCTGGCTATTATAAATAATCAGACAACGCTCACATATCGCCAGCTCCACGAACAGATTGAAAAAAAACAACTCGATTATCACAAGCGCGGCATTCGTCGCACAACAAAAATCGCCTTGCAAACTAACAACTCGCTAGACGATATTGTTTGCCTTTTTGCGCTTTGGCGCATTGGCGCTGTCGCCTGCCTTTTAAGTCCACGCACTCCGCAAGCGCAGATAAAAAAACAAATTATAGAATTAAAATCTTTACCCCCTCTTTTGTTAAAGAGGGGGCTGGGGAAGTTCAAAAATAATAAGGCACAAATGATATTTCAGCTTAATTCTCCCGCGACAATTATGCTCACATCCGGCAGTTGCGGGGACCCCAAAGCGGTCGTCCACACCATCGGGAATCATTATTTCAGCGCCTTGGGCTCAAATCAAAATATCCCGGTCGCAACGACCGACCGCTGGCTTTTGTCTTTAGCGCTTTATCACGTCAGCGGTTTAAGTATTCTCTGGCGATGCGCCTTAGCCGGCGCCTCAATTGTTATCCATGATCCGACGGAGAATATTATTGAGTCGATAAAGAAATTTAACGTGACGCATGTTTCGATGGTGCCAACCCAGTTGATCCGCGCTTTAAATAATACTGCGCACATCAAGACACTTCAAAAACTCAAAGCCATTCTCCTGGGTGGAGGTCCGATTGCGCAGGAACTGATCGAATCCGCACACCGATTAAAACTGCCTGTTTTTTTAACCTATGGATTGACCGAAATGGCATCGCAGGTAGCAACCAGTCAATCCATCAACGGAAAAATCCGAACATTAAAATACCGGCAATTAAAAACCGCCTCCGATGGCGAAATTCTCGTCGGTGGCGCGACATTATTTAAAGGGTATTTAAAAAACGGAAAAATTGTCCGACCCCTTGATGCCAACGGCTGTTTTCATACCGGCGACTTAGGGCGAATCGATCGAACGCAAGGGTTACAAGTTCTTGGGCGCAAGGACAATATGTTTATTTCCGGCGGAGAGAATATTTATCCTGAAGAAATTGAAAAAGCTTTGTTGGGTTCGGGAGTTGTTGAACAAGCTGTGGTTGTGCCGGTTAAAAATGCTCTGTTTGGGTATCGGCCTGTCGCTTTTGTCAAAATCAATGGTTCGCTTCGGCAACTGAAAGATCACCTGACTAAAACCTTACCCGCCTTTAAAATCCCTGATTCGTTTTACGATTTTCCTGACGAATATTGTCAGAAAGGCATCAAACCCAATCGACAAGCCTTGAAATCTGCCTTAAACCTTCGCTAAAGCTTTGCGTATTTCTGCGGGCAAAGAAATTTTTTTGCCTGTTTTTTTCGCAACCGCCACATGGACAGTTTGAGCACTGCCGACTAAAACATTTTTTTGATTAAAAAGTCGATAGGATAAAGAAAGCGAAGTCTTTCCCAAATGTTTGACCTGCAGTTCAACTTTTAAATGATCCCCGACAAAAAGCGGCTTTTTGTAATCGCTTTGTGCGTGGACAATGGGGAGGAAATAATTTTTTTTCTTAAGCACAACAGGCAACCCAAGACCGAGGCTGTCTAACAGTTCTTGATAAGCGTCATGAACGATTTTAAACTGCTCACTAAAAAACAAACGCCCGGCGGCATCGGTTTCGTGAAGTTTAATTGTTGTTTGGTAAATAAACATATTGACGGATTATAGCACAATCGATGCTTTTTTTCGTTTTTAATTCATATTTTCTCGTCGCTATAAATCATCTGATTTCTTGTGTTGACAAAACTTTCAAAAATTGTAATATACGTAAGCTTCTTAAAAAAGAAGCACTCTAAACATCAATTTTAGATTTCGGCTTGAACCGAAAAAGGAGTGAAAAATGAACGTTCTTGAACGCAATAATGTCATCACGATGAAAGGCAATCCGCTGACATTGCTGGGCCCTGATATTAGTGTCGGACAAAAAGCACCGGATGCAACCGTAGTTGCTAACGACCTTTCCGAAGTAAAAATTTCCTCATTCTTCGGTAAAAAACTGATTATTTCCGTCGTCCCATCCTTAGACACACCGATTTGCGATTTACAAACCAAACGTTTTAATGCCGAAGCCGCAAAGTTAGGCGAAAGCGTCAAGATTTTGACGATCAGCATGGATTTACCTTTTGCGCAAAAGCGCTGGTGCGGGGCTACTGCCAGCGACAAAGTCCAAACGCTTTCGGATTATCGTTTTGCCGCTTTTGGGGAAGCCTATGGCGTTTTAATTAAAAATTTGCGTCTTTTGGCTCGCGCCATTTTTGTGATTGACCAAAGTGGAAAAGTACAATACAAGCAAATTGTGAGCGAAGTAGCCCAAGAACCGGACTACAACGCTGCATTAAATGCTTTAAAAAATATTTAATTTTTTCTAACTTAAGGAGTCCCCCATGTCTTTTTCATTACCCGCTTTAGCGTATGCAACCAATGCGCTCGAACCGCACATAGACGCCAAAACAATGGAAATTCATCACGGCAAACACCACGCGGCATATGTCAATAATCTCAACAAAGCTTTAGAAGGCAAGAGCGAGCTTGAAAGCAAAACGGTCGAACAGTTGATTAGCAAAATCGCTGACATTCCCGAGGCGATTCGCAGTGCAGTCCGCAATAATGGCGGCGGGCATTGGAACCATGCGATGTTTTGGAAAATTTTAAGCGCCAAAGGCGGCGGAAAACCGACCGGCGAATTAGCTTTAGCCATTGACCGTGACTTTGGGAGCTTTGACGCCTTTAAAGAAAAATTCGGCCAAGCCGCAACGACCCGTTTTGGCAGCGGCTGGGCGTGGTTAGTTGTCAGCGGCGGCAAACTTGTCATCGGCTCAACACCAAATCAGGATAATCCGCTTATGGATGTTTCTGAATTAAAAGGCAAACCGGTTTTTGGACTCGATGTCTGGGAACATGCCTATTATCTTAATTATCAAAATCGCCGGCCGGATTACATTGCCGCATTCTGGAACATCATCGACTGGGATGCCGTTAACAAAAATTACATCGCCGTAAAGTGATTGATCAAAAATTTAGACGTATTTTTTAAAAATTACGTTGACAAAGCGCTTGCTTAATATACTATATCTAGCGGTTGTCATTGATAATATTTCCATATATAGTGCTGTTCTCCTCATGAAAACGTTTGCAACACATCTGGTCTCGATCAACCCTAAAACTAATGTTTTTGCTTTAAATCTATAAGGATTCTTTGTCTCTAAAACGGTAAAATATTTTATAATCATCGCTCTGTAGCTTTAATTAAGGAGGACGCGCAAAATGTCCAAAGACAAACTCATCAACTTAGACCGAAAAGTTCAAAAACGTACCGGCCAACTCGTTGCTTTCAATCCGGACCGGATTACGAATGCCATCGCCAACGCATTTAAGCAGTATCATCATCTTCCACGCGAAGCCCAGCTTCCTGAGCTTGTTTTAGAAGATGTCGAAAAGGTGAGCGCAAGCGTTTTTTCGGTTTTGCACGAAAAATTTAATACCCAGGAATCGGTCAACGTTGAAGAAATTCAGGATGATGCGATTCGCCAGCTTTACGAAAACGGCTACAAAGAAGTCGCCGAAATCTACACCAATTACCGCAAAGAACGCGCTGCCAAACGCGCCAGTTTAGATATTTACTCGACGATCAAGCGCGACGGCCGCAGCGTTTCCTTTAAACCCGAAAAAATCGCTGCCGCAGTTTCAAAAGCTTTGGCGGCGCATCACAATACCCATTTGACCGGTGCGCTTTTAAAACAATCCCGTGAAATTGCCGCCGAAGTCCTCAGTGAAATTCACCGCCAATGGCCCAACGGCAAAGCCTTGCATATTGAAGAAATCCAAGACTTGGTTGAAAAATCACTGATGAAATTTAACCTTCACGACGTGGCCAAACGCTATATTCTCTATCGTGAAGAACGCGCTAAAGCCCGACAGGATAAATTAGGCGACTTGGGCGTAACTTTCGAATGGGTCAAAAAAATCAATGTCAAAAGCGCCGACGGTAAAGAACGCCCCTTTAATATCGATGAATGCCATTTTACCATCGATACCTGCTGCCAGGGATTGGAAAACGTTTCGACAAACAAAATCCTTTTTGAAGCTGTCAAAAATTATTATAACGGGATCACCGACGAAAAAATGACAATCGCCAATATTATGGCGGCAAAGTCTTTTTTGGAAGTCGAACCGAATTATGCCTATGCGGCAGCACGGCTTCTGCTGCTTAAAATTTACCGCGAAACTTTAGAAAAAGATTTGAGCTTCGAAAAAATCAAGACCGAATATCCGGTTTATTTTAAGAAATTTATTCAAAAAGCCGTTGAGCTGGAGCTGTTAAGTCCTGCGCTTTTAGAATTTGACCTGACCGTTTTGGGAAATGCCATTCAACCTAAGCGGGATTTTCTGTTTCGCTATATGGGATTGCAAACGCTTTATGACCGTTACTTTATTCACAGCGACGGACAACGTTTAGAATTACCGCAAATCTTTTGGATGCGTGTTGCCATGGGACTGGCTCAATTAGAAGGCAGCCAAAAAAATGAACGCGCCATTGAATTTTATAACATCCTTTCTTCTTTCCGGTTTGTTTCTTCAACGCCGACTTTGTTTAACTCCGGGACTTTGCATGCGCAATTATCATCCTGCTTTTTGACGACCGTAGAGGATGATCTTCACCATATCTTTAAATGCATTCAGGACGATGCGATGCTTTCCAAATGGAGCGGGGGACTGGGCAATGACTGGACAAATGTCCGTTCCATGGGCGCCCGCATTAAAGGGACCAATGGCAAAAGTCAGGGGGTTATTCCTTTCTTAAAAGTTGCCAACGATACAGCGATTGCCGTCAATCAGGGTGGAAAACGACAAGGGGCTATGTGCGCCTATCTAGAAGTTTGGCACCATGATATCGAAGAATTTCTCGAATTGCGCAAAAACACCGGCGATGATCGTCGTCGGACGCACGATATGCATACCGCCAACTGGATTCCAGATCTTTTTATGAAACGAGTCAAAGCCAATGCCAATTGGTCTTTGTTTAGCCCAAGTGAAACGCCGGATTTGCATCATCTTTGCGGCAGTGCATTCGAAAAACGTTATCAGGAATATGAACGGTTAGGGCGAAGCGGCCAGTTAAAACTTTATAAAGAAATGCCCGCGATCGCGCTATGGCGCAAAATGCTTAACATGCTTTTTGAAACCGGCCATCCCTGGATGACATGGAAAGATCCGTCAAATATCCGTTCTCCGCAGGATCACGTCGGTGTTGTGCACAGCTCAAACCTTTGCACAGAAATTCTTTTGAATACTTCTAAAGAAGAAACGGCCGTCTGCAACTTAGGATCGATTAATCTTGCGGCACACACCACAGCGCAAGGGTTAGATTTACCTAAGCTCAAAGAGACCATTGCAACCGCTGTTCGCATGCTCGACAATGTGATTGACATTAATTATTATCCAACCGTCGAGGCAAAAGCCGCCAATCAGCGCCATCGTCCAATCGGGATGGGGATTATGGGTTTTCAAGATGCGCTTTGGATACAAAACTTAAGCTACGCTTCCACAGCGGCTGTTGAGTTTAGCGATTATAGTATGGAAGCGATTTCTTACTATGCCATTCTCGGTTCCATGGAGTTAGCAAAAGAACGTGGACAATATTCTACGTATAAAGGTTCTAAGTGGGATCGCGGTTTGTTGCCGTTAGACACACTCGATCTTTTAGAAAAAGAACGTGGTGGTTTCTTAAAAGTGGACCGCACGAGCCGCATGGATTGGAAAACCCTTCGCGAGTCTGTCAAAAAATTTGGCATGCGAAACAGCAATACCATGGCCATTGCGCCGACGGCAACGATTGCCAATATCATTGGCGTAACATCCTCGGTTGAACCGCTCTACAAAAACATCTTTGTTAAAAGCAATCTCTCCGGCGAGTTTACGGTCGTTAACGAGTTTTTAGTCAACGATCTTAAAAAACTCAAACTTTGGGACAAAGAAATGATCGACGACCTTAAATACTTTGACGGCAGCATTCAAGAGATTGAACGCATCCCGGTCGAATTAAAACAAAAATATGCAACCGCTTTTGAAGTCGAATATGAATGGGTCATTGAAGCCGCCAGCCGCCGGCAAAAATGGATCGACATGGGTCAATCACTTAATCTCTATCAAGCCAAACCTAATGGACAAAAGGTCAGCGATATGTATATGTTTGCTTGGGAAAAGGGATTAAAAACAACCTATTATCTGCGGTCCATGGGCGCAACGCGAATTGAAAAAAGCACGCTTGATATCACTAACGCTAAATACAGCGGAAACATCGTCGGAAAACGGCAGCGCGATGAACAAGGAAAAATCGGTGAAATCCCTGTTGCAAATACCCCCGCGGTAGAAGCAACCCAAACACTCAAAGCCGCAACGCCTTCGTTGAGCGTTGAACCCAAAGAAGATTGCGAGGCTTGCCAATAGAAGGCAAGCCGAAGTCCCTGCGCATTAATTCTCGAGCATCCTGCGAGAGAATTAGCAGGGAGGAAGCTATCGTCAGACGAGGCGGTCAACATAAATCGTTTAGCTAAGGGAATCAGCAGGGACGAAAATCTCGGAGAACATCTATGATTGAACTAAAATCTTTAAAAAAATTATTAAATATCAAAGACGAAGAACTCCAAAAACTTGATATCGAACAGTTGCGGGCGATGTTAGGTGTTTTTCGTTATTCTGTCCGCGGCATCGAACGGGAAATCAACCGTCGCTGTCAAGATAATCTTTTTGGCGTCACCGCACCCAAGGCTAAAAACAAATCCAAACTTTAAAATTTTTTGAGGAAAAAGATTATGTCCGATTTAAGCATTTCAATGAGCAAAGAAAGAATGACTGTTGAAAGAAAAAGAGTTATTAACAATGACCGCACCGTCGATTGCAACCAACTTGTCCCAATAAAATACCGTTTTGCCTGGAACTATTATCTCGACGGCTGTGCCAATCACTGGATGCCAACCGAAGTCTCGATGCAGCGCGATATTGAACAATGGAAAGACCCCAAAGGGTTTACTGACAGCGAACGGCGAGTCATTAAGCGCGTGCTTGGATTTTTTGCAACTGCCGAGTCACTCGTCGGAAACAATCTGGTTTTGGCGGTTTATCGCTGTGTCGATAATCCCGAATGCCGCCAATATTTGCTGCGGCAAGCCTTTGAAGAGGCCATTCACATTCACGCTTTTCAGTATATCGTGCAGTCGCTTTCTCTCGACGAGGGTGAAATGTTTAATATGTACCGCGAAGTCGAAACAATCTTTGATAAGGACCAATATGCGATGAGTTGCACAAACAGTGTTCTTGATCCCAACCTTGACACGCACACAAAAGAAGGTTTACAAACCCTGCTTAAAAACATGGTGGGCCTTTACGTTATCACCGAAGGCATTTTCTTTTATGGCGGGTTTGTGACGATGCTTTCCTTTGGACGGCAGAACCGCATTCCGGGGACCTGCGAACAAATCCAGTATATTTTGCGAGACGAAAGCATTCACATGAATTTTGGAATTGACCTGATCAACACCATCCGCGAAGAAAATCCCAATGTCTGGGACAAGGCATTTGAAGGTGAGATCATTACGTTTATTAAAAATGCCGTCGAACTCGAACACCGCTACTGTGAAGACTGCGTTAAAGACGGCATTTTAGGTTTAAATCCTGCTCTTCTTAAGGAATATGTTCAATATATCGCCGACCGGCGTTTTAGCCGCCTTGGTCTGCCGGAACAATATGGCAGCGAAAATCCATTTCCGTGGATGAGCGAAGTCATTGACCTTAAAAAAGAGAAGAACTTTTTTGAAACCCGCGTAACCGAGTATCAAACCGGCGGCGCGCTGGAATGGTAAAACTTCCAAGTTTTAAATATTTTTAATAATTCTAAAGGTCTTCTTTAAATTTAATGTTATGCTTGCTTTGTATATTGATTCTTAAATAATCAATATAAAGTGGCTTAATATTTAAATTCTACAACCAAATAAAGGAAGAAGATTATGTTAAAAAAATTATTGAAATATGTGATCACAAAAATTGTTTTACGAAAAGATTTTGAACGCGGAGCTCTTGTTTTTGGCGGCCATATTTTGTTTCAAACTCTTCGCACGGCAATCCAGTTAAATATTTTTAATCTCCTGCACACAGAAGGCCCCTTAACTCTAAAAGAGATTGCTGAAAAGTTAAAACTTCAGGAACAGCCTATTCGGATAATTTTATTAGGCCTTTGTTCTTGTGGTTTTCTTAAAAAATCTGCTAATCGCTATTCGATTACTTATTTTGCCAGTTTATTCTTGCTTAAATCGAGTCCTTATAAAATCACTGCCTATGTTGAGCTTCAGCATCGGGTGATGTACAAGGGAGTTTATTGGTTACTCGAGTCTGTTCAACAAAATACGAATGTCGGTCTTCGTGAGTTTAAAGGCACTGAGCCAACGCTTTATCAAAGACTGGCTTACGATCCTGAAACCGAAAAGATTTTTCAAGAGGCGATGGAAGAAATTTCCGTTTATGCAAATTCCCAATTAAAAGATCGGCTAGATCTATCCAAAGTAAAGCATTTGGTTGATGTTGGAGGAGGCAATGGGACAAATGCCATGGCAATTGCAAAGAAATGGCCGCACTTGCATGCAACAGTTTTTGATTCTCCGTCTGTCTGTGAAATCGCAAAAGAAAACATTCGGCAAAATGGCATGTCCGACCGGGTCTTTGCCGTAGCGGGAAATTGTTTTAATGATCCATTTCCGCAAGATGCTTCCGCAATCATGTTTTGCCACTTTTTTACGATTTGGGGCAAAGAAAAAGATAGTGAGCTGCTCAAAAAATGTTTTTCAGCCCTTCCGCGCGGCGGACAAGTGATTATTTTCAATATGATGCAAAATAACGATGAAACAGGACCTTTGAGCGCAGCCATAGGCTCCCCGTATTTCTTAAGCATTGCAACAGGACTTGGTATGCTCTATACATGGAACGAATACCAAGAGTGGATCCTTGAAGCTGGCTTTAGCAGTGTTAAAAAATATGAACTTGGCTTTGATCACGGCATCATTGTTGGAATCAAGTAATGACCGATAACTTTTCTAATTCCAAGGTTCAAGCAACTTATCAGAACCTATTCTCCAGAAATTTAGGGATTCTTTCTGAGCACGAACAGGAAATTCTTGGCCGATCACGTGTGGCTATCGCTGGTCTCGGCGGAGTCGGAGGAGCCCATGCGTTAACTTTAGCACGAATGGGTGTAGGCCACTTTCACTTGGCAGATCTTGATCGTTTTGAACCCGTAAACTTTAATCGGCAAAGAGGAGCCAGCATTTCAAATTTGAATCGACCCAAGACGGATGTTATTGCTGAAATGATCCGCGACATTAATCCTTTTGCTCAAATAAAAACATTTGATGAAGGAATCAATGAAAAAAACTTAGATGAATTTCTTGATTCTGTCGATCTGGCAATGGATGGGATCGACGCTTTTGCAATTTCGCCACGCAGAGCATTGCACAACGCCTGCCACGCTAAAAGAATTTATGCTGTTGCATCAGGCCCAATTGGTTTAACAACCACACTTCATGTTTTTGGACCAGGTTCTATGAGCTATGAAGACTATTTTGATTTTAAAAATTGCAAAACTTCCCAAGAGGAAATTGTTGCTTTTATAATTGGAACCTGTCCGGCGCTTTTGCACATCGGACAAATTGATATGAAGTATGTTGATTTTGAAAAAAAACAAGGGCCCTCATTAGCGCCTGCCATTGAGCTTTGCGCGGGAGTAGCGTGCATTGAAGCAATGCAAATTCTGACAAAGAGAGGAAAACCATTCCTCGCCCCTCGGTATTTTCAATTTGACGCTGCACAAAGAAGAATAGCGCGAAAATTTCTCCTTTGGGGCAATCGCAATCCACTTCAACAGCTAAAACGTCAACTGGCTTTAACTGCGTACAATAAAACGAAATAAGGTGTTCGTTGCCGTCTAGCAAGCTCATTATAAACTGGTTAGAAATCGCACGCTGGGCACCGTCTGCTGATAATCTTCAGCCTTGGACCATCGACTGGGAAATCCAGACCCATTCAAAAATCACGTTCCGTTTAGCAATCAATCCCAAATTCCATAGCGCACGAAAACTGGACATTGCTCTAAACACCTTCGCCTTGGGCTGCTTTTGCCAAAACCTTACTTCTATTGCTCGCAGCGATGGATACGATCTTGACACGATTCTCCCCATAGAAGACAACGGCTTTTCAGTAGTACTGACAAAGTCGTCGTTCGTCGACAAAACACCTTGGGCATCATTGATATGCAAGCGACAGACCCGACGGGGAATTTTTCAAAAAAAATCGTTAACGGAAAGTGATTTAGACCCCATAAAGAAAATTGTGCAAAAATATAAAGACTTAAATCTAAATTTATTCACATCTGATTTTTCTGATATCGCCACTCTTATTTCAAGACTCGATGTGATTCGTTACCAAAATGAATATCATTATCAACATTTTATGCGCGCCTTACACTTTAACAAAGACGGTAATAATGCCGGGGTCGCTGCCAATAGTCTTGAGATACCCTGGGTTGGAGAAGTCACACTCCGGGCGCTGACGATATTTCCGTTTTTGCGATTTATTTTCTGGATTGGCGTTGAACGTATTTTTACATATTTAGGATGTAAGCGGCTTCTTGAAAATTCAAGCGGACTTATCTATATATCGACGAGCACATACAATAACTGGTCTTGGTTTGATCTTGGAAGATGCCTACAAGAAATATGGCTTGAGATTACACAAAGAGGCTTATCCTGCCAACCATTTGGGCACTCGTTGATTTCATTTGATTGTCATTTAACGCCTGATGTGTATAGCCTACCGCATCAAAATCTTGTTAACGATGTTTATCAAAAGTTCCTAAAATTACAAACTGACATCTATAAACCAGGAATATTTTTGCGTTTGGGTTATCCGATCCACCCACTTTCATGCCGATCCAAACGTCATTCTGTTTCGCAACTGCTTTTATCCAAAAGCCAAAATACTTTTTAGAATACCCATGCCTTGCAATGATTCCTCTTCTAGTATTTTTATAAAACTTGACCATCAGGAGAGGTTTGTCTCTTTTGAGTTTGCAAAAATCACCTGCGGGCGTGAGATTGCAGCCGAAACAGAATTTTGCAAATATTTAAAAGGCAAAACCCTGGATCAAATCCTCGAAATTTCCTACCTTAGTCTGCTTGCGGATCTTAAACTTACCGATGAAGAGTCAAAATTTATTCTGTATTTGGAATTCGATGCGCTGCGCGCGGCGATTGTCCAGTATTTAGGACAGGCAAGGGAAGGGATTGATTTTGAGCGCTGTCAAATTACTTCCATTACTGAGAATGAAGCCGGTATTGAAATCGCCGAAATTGTCCTGCCCCCTAAGGAAATGCCACAAATCCTGCCCTGCAATCTTAAGCGATAAAAAATAATAAAAAACGCAGTATGAAGTTTAGACAATTTAGGAAGTCCTTTTTCGGCTCAACTGTTTGGCGTCTCTATGACGCTATTCGCCTTAAAAAGGACTTCCTAAATCGTCTGACATAACAAATTTTAATGTTAAGCGAGCACCGAAGTCTGCAACAAAGCAGATCGCCAAACGAGGAAGTCTTTAGGTCTCATCATGGCCGCGAGCCATGGCAACTTTGCCAGTGCGAACAATTTCGATAAGGTGGTATTTTTTGAGGGAAGCTTCGAGCTCATCAAGCTCTGTGGTTGTGCCAGCCTGAGAAATAATAAGGATATTTCCCGTCGTATCTATAACGGAAGTGTTAAATTTCTTGAGAAGTTTTAAGATAACGGGCTTATTGGCCGGTGTCACTTTGATCTTCATCAGAGCCAATTCATTATGCACAGCATCCGTGTCATTGTGTTCACTGGCGTGAATAACATCAATGAGCTTATTGGCCTGCTTGATAATCTGTTCGAGTGTCTGCGGATCGCCTTGAGCGGTAATAGTCATGCGCGAAAACTTCGCGTTAAAAGAAGGGGAGACGACCAAGGAATCAATATTATAATTGCGCCGTGCAAACACCAGGGCAATGCGCACCAAGACGCCCGGCTTGTTGGCCACGAGCAAACTGATGGTGTGAATATTTTTTTTAGGATTTATTATATTTGTCATGTTTTACCTTAAAGCGGTGATATTTAATTATCTGGCTTTCCGGGTCCTGTCGCTGCGGGACTCTACTCGTCCTCGCTACTGCTGCGGGCGAGTAGAGGACTCCCCTGCGCGCCACCCGGGCGTTGAAATTTCATTAAGTGCTTCCGGTTGGTTTTTCCAATTTTGTCGTCGGAGCTTCGATGATCATGTGATAGGCGCTTTTGCCCGCCGGAACCATCGGAAACACATTGCCTTCTTTGATGACTTCTGCATGAATAAGCGCAGGACCATTATATGCAAACGCTTGAATCAAAACATCGGTCACATTCTCTGCTTTATCAATATGAAAACCCTTAACGCCATAAGCTTCTGCTAATTTCACAAAATCTGGGTTGCCTTCCAAATCCACGCCCGAATAACGGTTATCAAAGAAAAGTTCCTGCCATTGGCGCACCATGCCAAGATACTTATTATCGATAACTAAAATTTTGACCGGCAACTTATGGATAAAAATGGTTGCCAGTTCACAAAGCGTCATCTGAAAACCACCGTCGCCGACAACAGCAACAACCACATCATTCGGTTTGCCAAATTGCGCACCAATAGCCGCCGGAAAACCATAACCCATCGTTCCCGCTCCACCGGAAGAGATCCATTTATCGCCGTCATTCGTCAAATAAAACTGTGCCGCCCACATCTGATGCTGGCCGACGTCGGTGGTCACAATCGCATTGCCTTTTGTCACTTTATAAAGTTCATCCAAAACATGCTGAGCAGTCAGACCATTGTCGGTCTTATATTTAAGGGGAAATTCTTTTTTGTAGTAGTCAAGCTCCTTAAGCCAGTCAGCGGTATCAAGCGCTTCGACATGTTTTAATAATTCCTCGACGATCTGGCGAGCATCGCCAATCAAACTTGCATCCGGCTTAACGATCTTTCCAATTTCTGCCGGATCAATGTCAATGTGCAACTTCTTGGCGCCAATACAAAATTCATCATTATTCCCGTTAATCCGATCATCCCAGCGCGAACCGATCGAACAAATCAAATCGCAACTGACCAAAGCTTTGTTCGAATACGCCGTCCCGTGCATTCCGATCATGCCAAGAGATAAGGGATGGGTCTCGGGAAAAGCGCCTTTGCCTAAAAGCGTATTGGTCACCGGCGCGTTTAATTTTTCGGCTAAAGCGCGCACGGCTTTGCTGGCATGTGAAATCACGGCCCCATGACCAATTAAAAGTAAAGGTTTTTTGGAACCTTTAAACAACTTTGCAAATTTTTTAATATCCGCAGCGTTTGGCCTAGACGGAATTTTGTATCCCGGAATATCCATTGCCGGATCCAACGAGTCACCCGTAAAAGGTCCTGAAGTGACATCTTTGGGCAGATCAATGAGCACAGGTCCCGGCCGGCCGGTATTGGTAATATGAAACGCTTCCTTGATCACGCGGGGGATGTCATTGGTATCTTTCACAAGATAGCTGTGTTTGACAATAGGCATTGTAATCCCGGCGATATCCGCTTCCTGAAAGGCATCTTTTCCAAGCATCGAGCGAATCGTCTGCCCAGTCAAAACAATCATCGGCACCGAGTCCATCATCGCGGTCAAAATTCCGGTCACAGTATTGGTTGCTCCCGGCCCGCTGGTCACAAGCACAACACCCGGCTTGCCCGTCGCCCGCGCATAACCGTCGGCCATATGCGTCGCCCCTTGTTCATGGCGGGTCAAAATCAACTTAATTTTTGATCCAACCAAAGCGTCAAAAATAGGGATGGCAGCGCCGCCCGAAAGGCCAAAAATATACTCCACACCGTAGGACTCCAAGCATTTGATCAATGCTTCGCCGCCGGTAAGTGGTTTGGATTGTTTAGGTTTTGTTTTCATAAAATGTAAGCGCGTCCGGTAAAAATATGAGCTTAATATTAACTAAACTGACTTTAAAATGCAAGCGATTTTTCGCGACTTTCTCTTCGAGAAACAAGCCTATACAAAGTACTTGAATATATCCTATAAATCATTTAAGCTTAGGCAAACTTTTACCAAAGGACAAAAATTCTTATGCTTTCCGAAAGCGAAATACTCAAAGCCTTATCCAAAATCATCGACCCTGATTTTAATCGCGACATTGTCAGTTTAGGATTTATTCAAAATATCAAAATAAGTGGCGGCGATGTTTCTTTTGATATTGCTCTGACGACACCCGCATGTCCGGTCAAGGATGAGTTTCAAAAGCAGGCAGAAACACTTATAAAAAATTTGGATGGTGTTAAAACCGTGACCGTCAAAATGACGACGCTCGCACGAAAAACTGCCTCCAGCGTCCAAGCTAATGAATCTACTCTCAAAGATGTCAAATCTATTATTGCTGTTTCTTCGTGCAAAGGGGGCGTTGGGAAGTCCACCATGGCCGCTTACATGGCCCTGGAGCTTTCCCAACGAGGATACAAAGTCGGCCTTGTGGATACGGACATTCACGGGCCATCCCTACCGGCCTTGTTTGATCTGCATCATGTTGAAATTTTTACAAATGAAAAACGTCAATTTATCCCAGTAGAATTTCATAATTTAAAAATCATGTCTTTTGGTTTTTTACTCGGCGAGCAACCTGCTGTCATGCGCGGGCCGATGGTCACCCAATACGTCCAGCAAATTTTGCACGCCACCGCCTGGGGAGAACTGGATTATCTTTTTATCGACATGCCGCCGGGAACAGGAGATATTCAGCTGACGATTACACAAACCATTGCCTTAAGTGGAGCGGTCATTGTCACGACCCGCCAAACCCTTTCGCTCGTTGATGTGGCGCGCGGAATTCTCATGTTTGAAAAAGTCAATGTGCCAATTTTGGGTATTATCGAGAACATGTCTTATTTTGTCTGTGATAATTGTTCTAAAAAACACTATATTTTCGGCGGCAGCGCCGAACAATCGCTCAAAGATCGTTTTGGGCTTGAAATACTTGCAGAAGTTCCACTTTTAGCTCAATTTACAAAAAAGATATTTGGGCCGCTAGCCAATGAGTTTATTATGACCGCCGTTGACAACACGATGCGCGCTCTGGGCAAAATGAGCATTTTGCAAAAACAGGTCCCCATCATCCGCTTTGATGCTACACATACTTTTCTCAAATGGCCCGACGGGGAAGAAATAAAAGTCAAAAACCGTGACCTGCGTTTAAGCTGTCGTTGTGCTTTATGCGTCAATGAAATGACAGGGGAGTTGATTCTAAAAGAAGAGAACGTCGCGGAAAATATTGCACCCAATGCCTGCCTGGCCTTGGGCAATTATGCTATCGGGATCAATTGGAATGACGGTCATTCGTCTGGAATTTACCCTTATCCGACAATTCGCAAACTAGCAGATAAATAAATACGTTATTTTTGTAAAATCTCCTTAAGCTCGCCGTTCTCATGCAGTTGGGCTATGATGTCACAGCCGCCGACAAGTTGTGCATTAACATAAAGCTGCGGATAGGTCGGCCAATCAGAGTATTCTTTAAGGCCTTGCCGAATATCCTCGTCGTTGAGAATATTAAATGTCACAAAAGGAACTTGATAGGTTCGTAGCATGTCTAACGCTTTGGCCGAAAATCCGCATTGCGGCATTTGCGGAGTGCCTTTCATAAACAAAATAACCTTGTTGCTTTTAAGTTGATCCTCGATACGCTTTTGTAATTGTGCGTCCATTTTTCCTCCTTATAAGTGATATTGACCTTTAACCTCTTGCCATTTTTCCGGCGTAAAAGTCTTTAAACCCAAAGCGTGCAAAGACGAGCTAAAATCTTGTTTTAGCGGCGTCATCACCATTTGATGCTGTTTGACAAGCGGCATGCCCTCAAAAACCGGACTGATGACCAGCGCCTGCAAATGCTGTCCATCTCGCCGAGGATCAAGAACATAAACGGTTGAATGGGGAACAAGTTTTTCAATTTTTTCTTGAAGTTCTTTTAAAAGGGACATTTACCACTCCTGCTTTACTTTTTTCCAATTTTCTTTAAACCACATTATGATATCATCCGATTCATAAAGGGCTTTGCCGTCGATCACAAGACAAGGGACCTGTGTTTTTCCGCCAATTCCTAAAAGTTCCTGACGAAACTCCTGATTGATCAAAGTATCTTTCATCGCTACTTCGATGTCGTTTTTTTTCATAAAACCGATGACCTTCTGACAAAAAGGACAGGTCGGCATATAGTACAGCACTAAATCGGTCATGCGGATGTCCTTTCGCGGACCAAGCCTTCAGCAAAGGCGATCACATTTTTTTCTAACTTTTGACCCAAAAAACGATTCATTTCCTGCAAGCACGTCGGGGAAGTCACATTGACTTCCGTCAAATAATCCCCTAACATATCAATTCCTACAAAATACAAGCCCAAACGCCGCAAATGCGGTTTTAAAACGCCCATCACTTCTTTATCGCGAGCTGTCAGCTTTGCCGGATATGCTTTGCCGCCGGAGAAAAAATTATTGCGATGATCATCTTTGGCATGGACACGCAAAACAGCACCTAAAGGTTCGCCATTCAAAAGCAAAATCCGCTTGTCGCCTTTGGCGGCAGCAGGTACATATTTTTGTAAAATAATTTCTGTCTGAAAGCGTTCACTTAACGTTTCTAAAATCACATGCGTATTGGTGTCGCCTTTTTTGATACGAAAAACTGATTTCCCGCCGTGACCATTGGTCGGTTTGGCGATAACATCTTTTTCTTTAGCTATAAAATCTAAAAGCTCCTGACGATGGCAACTAACCATCGTTGGCGGCAGAAGAGCGGTAAACTGCATCGCCCATATCTTTTCATTCACTGTCCGTATACCGGAAGGACGATTCATAACCACAACGTTGTCCGGCAACTGGTCCAAAAGCCACGTATGCATCAGATACTTTTCGCCAAAGGGAGGATCCGTGCGAATAAAAACAACGTCGACATCTTTGGCGGACAATTTAAGTTTTTGCTTAATAATAAACGGCTGCGATTTAATCCGCTGGGGGACCACCTGCGTCACATCAAAAACAATTTGACCGTTTTTCAACGTTATCCCGTCGGATGGCAAAAAATAAATCTGATGCCCTCGCTCTTTGGCGCCGAGCATAAGAACAAAGGTCGTGTCTTTTTCAAAAATGACACTTTCCAGCGGATCCATAAGAAATACAAATTTCATACTAAAAAGTATTCCCTCCGTATAGAAAATTAACGCCGGTCATTTCGTTCTTGCCTCCAAAGCCATGATTTCCCGATGCGCCGCAATGCCGGCAATACGAGCTAAAATACGATAAATATCAAACAACGTTAAATTATCATGCACACAACTATCTCCATATTTCTTCAAATGTGGGCACATCCGTTTAAATTCTGCGCCTTGCGAATTAAGATTATCCCGTTCGCTTTTTTGGGCATGCGAGCGATAAAATCCGCCGACAAAATGATTATCAATCTGATAAAGGCAAACTTCACTGACCTGATTATCGATATTGTGTATCGTCGGCACACCTTCCTGCAAAAGATAACGATCGATCACTTGAGCGCCTTTTCCGACGTGTAATTTGTTTTTTTCTTTCCGGTTAAGATCAAGAATTTCCTGCGGGTTTTCAATGGCCATAACACCCATCCCATAGGTGCCAGAGTCAGACTTGACGACAATATACGGCTTTTCGGAAATATTTTCCTTGCGGTATTTTTCAGCAATCTTAGAAAACAATTGCATAGCCGCCGCATACAAACGCATGCGGTCGACCTGATCATTAATATTGACATTATCGACAATATCAAAATAGGCTGAAAAAAGCCACGGATCAAAATCCACAATCCGCGCAAATTCTTCCATAAGCTCATGGGTGAGGCGAAAATGTTGTGACTTAAGACGCGAATGCCATCCGGCTTGTATCGACGGGTAAATCGGGATTTTAGAATTCTTCAAAATTTCTGGAATGCCAGTTGTCAGGTCGTTGTTAAGAATGATCAAATCATAATTACCGGCGCCGGCCTCAAACTTGGCGAGCAATTTTTTCAAACAAAATATCCTCACCGGCTTACCGGTCGCCGTTTCTAGTTCGACATAATTGGCTGTATTGCAAAAGTCCGGCTGAACGCTCATAAATGTTGCAATCTTGGCATTAAATCCGGCTTTGATAATAATTTCCTGCAAAATGCGGATATTTTCCAAATACCAAACATTGCGCGTGTGCTCTTCGGTGATCAGCAAAATATCCTGGCAGGCAGGGACACGTTTTAAAATCGCCGCTTTCATTAACGCGACGGCATCGTCCAACCCGTGTTCGCAAAGATTATTAAAACCGGCAGGAAAAATATTGGTATCAACAACGGCAATTTTAAAACCGGCATCGCGGATATCTACCGACGAGTAAAGAGGAAGTTCATTGCTGCCTTCGAGGCTATTTAACCAAGCGTGAATCGCCGATTGTTTGGCGCGTATCCGCTCTAAGATCAAGGGATTGACAATGGCGATACTGTTTAAATTTTCGTTTGGCATAATTTTGGAACATTATTGCTCAAATTCTAAACATTGTCGAGTGTTTATCTTTTAGCCATTTGCATTTCTAGCGCTGCTTTGGCTTTGCGGGCGGCGTTGCGGACAATTTCCGGTAAGGCCGGATGAATATAAATCATGTTCAAAAGATCATCAAGTGTTGAATTTTTGCTCATAAAAGCAATCAACATGTGGATCATATTGGCTGCCTCTGCTCCGACGATATGCGCCCCTAAGATCTCGCGAGTGTTGCGTTCAATGATAATTTTGACAAAGCCGTAATTCGAAAGCATCGCCATGCCCATAGCGCTGTTTTGATAATGATTAACCCCGACGACATAGTCAATGCCGGCGGCTTTCGTTTCTTCTTCGGTCAAACCAACCCCGGCAATTTGCGGATGTGAAAAAACCGCATGCGGCACGGGCGGATAATCAATCGGCACGCTCGAAGGATGGACAAAAACATTTTCAAAAAGATATTCCCCTTCAAAGTTAGCGCTGTGCCGATAAAGATACCGGCCAATGCAATCGCCAAAAGCATACACACCATCAACGGTTGTTTGCAAACGATCATCAACTTGCACAAAACCATTTTTATCAAGTAGAATCCCTGTCCTTTCCAAATTCAAAGTATCTGTATTGGGGACAACCCCGGTGGCAACAAGCAAACTTTCGGCAGAAATGTGTTTAGCAACGCCATCCTGCGAATAAAAAACCGTGAATTCTCCATTAGCGTAGTCGACACTCTTAATCGTTGTGTGCAAGTTCACATGATGATTTTGCGAAAAAACCTTTTGGAATTCATCGGCGGTCTGGCGGTCTTCATGCCGCAAGAGAGTCGTTCGCACCAAAAAGTGAACCTCACTGCCAAATGCCCCATACGCAAACCCCAGTTCGGTTGCAATATACCCGCCGCCTAAAACAATCATCGATTTCGGTAAAATTTTGTTACGCAAAGCTTCCGTCGACGTCATAAACGGCGTTCCCGCAAGGCCCGGGATATCCGGAATTTGCGGCCTGGCGCCAACGGTAATGAAAATCTTGTCCGCCGTAATTTCTTCACCCAAAACCTGCAAAACTTTGTCAGCGATAAATTTTCCTTCGCCAGGGTAATAGGTGATATTGGAATTGCGGGCATACCCCGCCGAGATGCTCGCTGAATCAGTATCAACCGTTTTGGAAATTCGCTCAACAAGTTTTGCAAAATCCACCGAAAACGCAGGGTCATTTTTAATATTAAATTGATGGGCATCACGGACGGCCACGGCAACCTCGGCAGGATAAATGAGCATCTTTGAAGGGATACAGCCGCGGTTTAGACATGTTCCGCCTAAAGGGCCTTTTTCGATCATTGCAACTTTTAACCCGAGTTTTGAGGCAGGGGAGGCGATTTTGCTGCCGCCGCCGGACCCGATCACAATCACATCGAATTTCTTCATAAATACCTCTTTCTTAAGCGCTAAGGACTAACGGGAAAGTTTCTTCTAGATACTCATAGAGCCGACGGGTAATAACATCCAAATCGGTCATTTGCATCAAATCCGCACGCAATTTGGCAATATTCGGCTGGCCATGAAAATACCCGACATAATATTTGCGAAACTCAATGATCCCGCGGTTTAGGCCTTTATACTCAATGCTTAAATGCAGATGGCGCAAACACAGTTGGACACGTTCTTCCAGTGACGCCGGCGGCATAAGTGTTCCGGATTTTAAATAATATTTCGCCTCACGAAACAGAAAAGGATTGCTGATAGCCCCGCGCCCGATCATAACGCCATCACAGCCGGTTTGAAACATCGCGCGAACATCATATGGGGTAATCACATCACCGTTACCAATAAGAGGGATAGAAATCACCTTGCGGATTTTTTCGAGCCAACGCCAATCAGCCAAACCTTTATAACCTTGCATGCGCGTGCGACAATGAATCGTCAACGCCGCGACACCGATGTTCTCAAGCATACGAGCGACGTCGAGAATAACAATGGAATTCTCATCCCAACCTAAGCGTGTTTTAACTGTAACCGGCAACTTTGTCCCACGAACCACAGCCTTGACAATCCGTTCAAATTTGGCCAAATCCCGCAGCAACCCGGCACACTCACAGCGCTGAACATGATTTTTGACCCAACAGCCGCAATTGATATCAATAAAATCCGGATGAAAACTTTCCGCAACTTTGGCCGCGCCATCCATCGACGCTTCAACGCCGCCATAAATTTGAATCCCCACGGGACGCTCTTCATCACAAATTTTGATTTTTCGCAAAGCCTTGGGAATATCGCGAATGAGCGCTTCGCTACTTGTAAATTCAGTAAAGACAATATCTGCGCCTAATTCTCTCGAAATTCGGCGAAAAGACAAGTCGGTCACGTCTTCCATCGGAGCAAGACAGAGAGGATGATCAATAGTGATAGAGCCGATTTTCATAAGTGTTTACTCTAATATATGTGATAGAAATTCCGTAAATTATAGCCTATTTCCTTAATATTGCAACCGGCGCGCTAAAGGGTTAAAAATTTGATTTTTTTAGTTTTTTATCACGGATTATGATATAAATTAAACATCTATGAAAACCTGCTATAAGCTTTTGCTACTTCTTCTCTTGTCCGTTTCGTTTATCACCTCCGGCGAAGCGGCCTTTGTCAACTACACAGATATCCATGGTAAAAAACACATCGTAAACACCGATTATAATAAAGTTCCGGACCAATATTTAAGCCAAGTTGAAGAACAACTCAAAAAAATTGAAAATAACAAGCCAGTCTCTGTCGTGCCGGAAAACGCAGAACAAACTACCCAACCACAAAACTTAAGTACGATTCCGACACCGCAAAACTTAAATACTCCTGTTGAAGTTTTTGTTAAATCTGACTGTCAAGACTGTACGCGTCTGCTAACGCTTCTTGACGTCCATAAAATTAAGTTTTCGGTATATGATGTTGAAAGTTCACCAGCCGCAATAGACTTTTACAAAACTTTGCAAAACGCACAACTTCCAATGACCCGCGTTGGAGGAAAAATTATTTTTGGCAACGATATCAACGCTATCCGAAACGCTTTAAATCCACAAGTTACTGTCCCAGTCGTTACACCAACGCCTACGGCAAATACCCCGATTGAACAAAATACACCACCACCGACACCAACAAAAAATTATGGCGGATATACTCCCGGCGAATATTTCAAAATTAAACCTTTGCTTGGAAATAAAAAATGAAAAATAAAAACGGATTTACCCTCATTGAGATTTTGATTATCGTTGTCATCATTGCGCTTTTGGCAACAATTGCTATGCCAAATCTCATCCGAGCTAAAATTCAAGCCAACGAATCGTCCGCGCAAGCAACACTGCGGACCATATCAAGTTCACTTGAAAATTACTACGCATTAAATAATGAATATCCTGAGGATACAACATCACTCGTTGGGGCAACCCCACCGTATTTGAATTCAGATTATTTTACAACAGGGCGAAACGGGTTTACTTATGTGGCGGACGTTTTAGATCCGTATTCCTATTTTATATCTGCCGTGCCGATGAGCAGTTCAACTGGAAAACACAGCTATACAATTTCAACAGGTGCCGTGCTCGAGGAATTTTAAAAATTTTTATAAAAATGCACATCCATCGATTATCAAACAACAAGGGTATGGGTTTACTTTCAATTCTGTTCGCATTGGCTATTATTGGTCTAATTTACTTTTTTATCTCAAAGGATAAGAAGACTGCAAATACAAATAACTATTTCAAGCAAACCAGCCTAGATTCGTCGAGCTACAAAAGCACTTTGGACAGCACAAAAAAAATCCTCGATACAGCTATAACCACCCGATCACAACAAACCAGCGAATAAGAAAATATGAATACTAACGAAATTTTTGATTTTGATAAAGCTTTTAGCCGAAATATCGGTTGGGTCACGGCTTGGGAACAGCAAATTTTGCGTAATAAAAAAATAGCGATTGCCGGCTTAGGTGGTGTAGGGGGGAGCCATCTTTTGACTTTGGCGCGGCTAGGAATTGAAAATTTTCATATTGCCGATCTGGATAATTTTGAATTAGCCAATATTAACCGTCAAGCTGGCGCTTTTGTCAGTACACTAAATAAATCCAAGGTTGAAACTCTTTCAAAAATAGCGTGTGACATTAACCCTAATATCAAAATCACCCCATTTACAAACGGCGTGACAGAAGCCAACATTGACGATTTTCTTAAAGATACCGATCTTTACGTCGATGGACTTGATTTTTTTGTTTTAGATATTCGTCAAAAAGTTTTTAAGCGTTGCCACCAGTTAAATATTCCTGCCATTACAGCTGCACCGCTGGGCATGGGTGTTTCCTATCAAATTTTTATGCCAGGGAAAATGAGTTTTGACGAATACTACGGATTTGACCCAAAAACACCTTTTAAAAATCAAATCAAATTTCTTTTGGGGCTTAACCCGTCGGCAGGACAACGCTTTTATCTGGCTTATCCTGCCGCTGTTAATATGGAAGAAAACCGGGGGCCTTCCACAGTCATTGCTTGTAATCTCTGCGCAGCTGTTGTCGGAGCCGAAGCGCTAAAAATCCTTTTAAACCGTGGCCAAGTTCTTGCTGCACCCTGGTTCCAAAATTTTGACTCCTATCGCAACATTTTAAAAAAAGGGTACCTTCGTGGCGGCAAGCGTAATCTAGCCCAGCGACTTCGTATCGCTTTTGCAACTCGACTTTTACAAAAATTAGCATCAACTAATTCTTTTGAAAAAACTTCCTTACACATATTTAAAAATACTCTTGAAATTATCCTCGATCTGGCCAAATGGTCACCGTCAGGAGACAACTCGCAACCGTGGCAATTTCAAGTCACCAGCGACTCTGAATTTATTCTTCATTTTCACAATGAAGACAGCACCTATGACTTTGCAGGAAAACCCTCCATTATGACCATTGGATTTTTTATCGAAACTTTTCGTATCGCCGCATCAACTTTGGGTTATCGAACAGAGTACACGTATGAATCGGTTGGCCCTAAAACGCATAAAGTTCATTTTAAAATCACAAAAGATGCTTTAATCAAAGAAAGCCTGTTGGCTCCATTTATAAAAATCCGTTCCGTCAACCGTTTTCCTTACAAGATGCGGCCTTTGACCCAAAAACAAAAATCAATATTAGAAAACTCTTTGGGCAATCAATTTAAAATTCATTGGTTTGAAAATTTTTCCCAACGGCTGGCCATAAGCCGTTTAAATGCTTTATCAACGCAGATTCGTCTGAGCATCAAAGAAACCTACAAAACCCACAAGCACATGATGGATTTTAAAAATGATTTTAGTCCGGATAAAGTTCCCATTAAGGCAGCCGGGATTTCGCTGCCGACACAGAAATTGCTGGAATTTAGCATTCAAAGTTGGCAACGGGTCAACGTTATGAATAAATTTTTAGGTGGAGCCATTGTTCCACAACTCGAGATGGATTTCTTGCCCAGAGTTTTTTGTGCAGCGCATTACATTATTGAATGGAAAAATCCTAACGATGCTACCAATACACAAACATTATTAGCGACGGGCGAAGCTTTGCAAAGATTTTGGCTGCAATTAACTCAACTGGGGCTTGTGATGCAGCCGGCCGTTGCCACAGTGGCTTTTGCCTATTACGGCAAAAATAAAATTTCATTTACGACAAATTCGAATATGCAAAAACGTGCCGATACACTCGCTTTAAAGCTCGGGGAAATAGTTCCCATTAACAATATTGCCTTTATGGGACGAGTCGGGATTCCTCCAACAACATTACCTGTCCCTCGGTCAGTAAGAAAAGAACTATCGGAATTAATGACGACATGACTTCGCCCAAAAAACGTATTCTTTTTATTGGAGAGGGAGTTACTTTATCGCATATCATTAGGCCTGTGTTTTTGGCCCAAAGCCTTGATAAAGAGAATTATGAAATTGTCTTTGCATGCGATAAACGTTATCGGGCACTGATTGAAAATGCAGGATTTCCCTGGGTGGAATTGCCGTCGATGTCAACGGAAGAGTTTAATAAAAGATTATCCACCGGCGAACCTGTCTATACGCATGATCGGCTTGAACAGTATCTTCTCGATGAACGAGAACTCTTTGAAAAAACAAAGCCTAATCTGATTGTTGGAGATTTTCGCATCTCATTGGGTATTTCCAGCCGTCTTGCGAAAATTCCTTATGTGTGTCTGATTAACGCCTATTGGAGCCCATTTTCAAAACGCAATGAAAGTCCGTTTCCCGAGTTACCAATCGCAAAAGCACTCGGACCTCAACTCGGCGAGATATTGTTCCGCATTTTTTCACCAATCGGATTTTCTCTTCATTATCGAGATTTCAACAAAATTTGCCGCCAATACGGCTTAGAAACTGTTAAAACGATTCAAGAGATGTATTCACAGGGAACATGGACACTTTACCCCGACGTACCGCAAATTGCTCCAAGCGAAAATTTACCCAACACACACAAATACTTGGGACCAATTTGTGAATTACCAAATATGGTACATCCAGAGTGGTGGGGCAAATGGCCCGAGAACAAACCGCTTATTTATTTATCCTTAGGGTCTTCCGGGAACATCTCGATACTAACCCTTATTAAGGATGTCTTAAAAAAAATGGAGGTCACGGTCATTTTTACGACTTCCGGCCGAGCCAGTAGTGCGAATATGCCTGAAAACTTTTTTGTGACCGATTATGTTTCAGGATTAGAAGTGGCTAAAGTCGCCCAATTATTCATTACAAACGGCGGCAGTGGCTCAGTTTACCAGGGGTTATCAGATGGTGTTCCTGTTTTAGGTTTCCCGACGAACATGGACCAGTTTTTTGTCATGGAACAAATTGTAGAATTGGGCGCCGGAAAATTGATCCGTCCGTCTTTGGCAACAAAAAATACTGTTAGTGCCGCTATTCATGAACTTTTGGCAGAAAATAAGTACCGACAATCCGCACAAAACTTGTCGCAACAGATTGTTCAATTTGATCCCGGGGAAATATTCAAAAATTTTCTTAATGATGTTTTAGTCAACAGTTAGAAAGGTTTACTCCTTATGAAAGGCATTATCCTCGCCGGTGGAAAAGCGACACGGCTTTATCCGATTACCAAGAGCGTTTGCAAACAACTGTTACCAATTTACGATAAGCCGATGATTTATTATCCTCTTTCCGTGCTTATGCTTGCCGGCATTCGGGAGATCCTAATCATTTCAACGCCAACTGATTTGCCTTTATTTGAAAAACTTTTTGGCGATGGCAAAGAACTGGGGCTTAAGATTAGCTATAAAGAACAACCCAAGCCCCAAGGGATCGCCCAAGCCTTTCTTGTGGGCGAAAAATTTATCGGCCAAGATCCAGTTTGTTTAATTCTGGGCGACAATATTTTTTATGGTGACCGGTTGACTGTTCTGCTTAAACAGGCAGCTAAAACCAAAACGGGTGCCAGCGTTTTTGCGTACAATGTTTCGGACCCAGAGCGATACGGGGTTGTCGCGTTTAATAAAAATCTTCAGGCGACATCCATCGAAGAAAAACCCCAAAAACCAAAATCCAATTTTGCTGTGACAGGCCTTTATTTCTATGATGCCAATGTCGTCGCCTACGCCAAAAAAATAAAACCGTCCGCTCGCGGAGAACTTGAGATTACCGACATCAACCGTCTTTATTTAAAAAATAAAAAGCTCAACGTCAAAGTTTTAAACCGCGGGTATGCCTGGCTTGACACCGGGACCTATACATCATTGACGGATGCGTCCATTTTTATTAAAACGATCGAAGACCGGCAAGGCCTTAAAATCGGCTGCATCGAGGAAGTTGCTTTTAATCAAGGCTGGATTACCAAAAAACAATTACTCGTTTTAGCCGATGCAATCCCGACGAGTTACGGCACATATCTAAAAAAAATAGCTACCCGTGAATAGAAAAAGGACATTTCAATAATGCAAAAATCCATCGATAAAATATTAGTCACAGGCGCTGCAGGTTTTATCGGCAGCCAGTTTGTCCGTCAGTCCGTTAAAAAGAATTATTCTCTGGTAGGCGTCGACAAATTGACATATGCCGGAGATTTAGAGCGGCTTAAAGATGTCGGCAAAGAAATCAAGTTTTATAAAGTTGATATCTGCGACCACAAAAAACTCCACGCAATTTTTAAAAAAGAAGCGCCGCAAATCGTCATTCATTTTGCCGCCGAAACCCACGTCGACCGCAGCATACAAAATGCATCAGCATTTATTAAGACCAATGTGCAGGGGACGCAAAATCTTATTGATCTTTCGCGTGAATTTAAAATAAAAAAATTTATCCATATTTCAACCGACGAAATTTATGGCGAGAGCAAAAACGGTTATTTCAAAGAAACCGATCCGCTCAAAGCCAAAAATCCTTATTCGTCAACAAAAGCTGCTGGAGAACTTTTAGTCCAGGCGGCCTTGCATACTTATAAATTTCCAGCGATCATTGTCCGGCCGGCCAATAATTACGGGCCCTGGCAATATCCGGAAAAGTTAATTCCGGTCATTATTTTGAAAGCTTTGAATAATACAAAAGTCCCCGTTTATGGGAAAGGCGCACAAATCCGCGAATGGCTGCACGTCAGTGACTGTGCCAACGGTATCGATACGATCTTGCGCAAGGGAAAAATCGGTGAAGTTTATAATATCGGAAGTTATTTTGAACAACAGAATATTAATACCGTCAAAATGATTTTGGATCATTTAGGTAAACCCCATTCGCTGATTGAATTTGTCCAGGATCGGCTTGGCCATGATTTTCGCTATAGCGTTGACTGCAGCAAACTTGAAAAACTCGGGTGGACGCCGAAGGTCGAATTTAAAAGAGGCCTTGACGAAACTATCCGTTGGTACCATGATCATCAGGCGTGGCTCGTCAAGAAACGTCGTTTTTTGGAGGCGTATTGGAAAAAAACTTATAGATCCGCAAAGTGATGTTAAAAATTCCAGGTAAATAATGAATTTCTCTGACGAGCGTGCTATTCTACCCAATATGAAACCACAAAAAACAACCAGTCCTTTTATTACGGTCCGAAATTCAGCGATCCACGGCCGCGGGGTTTTCGCAAAAAAAGATATCCCTGAAGGAACACGGATCATTGAATACGTCGGCGAAAAAATCACAAAAGCAGAAGCTGAAAAACGGGCCCTTATTCCATTGCATCGCCATAAAGAAGATCAAACTCTCGGGGCAGTATATCTTTTTGACCTTAACAAACGCTATGATATCGATGGCAATGTTCCCTATAATACAGCGCGACATGTCAATCACTCCTGCGACCCGAATGCCGAAACAGAAATCATCCGCGGGAAAATTTGGACGATTGCGCTGCGCGACATCAAAAAGGGAGAAGAGATTACCTACAATTACAGCTACGGGTATGACGGGTATGATGAACACCGTTGCTATTGCCGCGCCAGCCGTTGCGTTGGCTATATTTTAGCCGAGGAACATTGGCCAAAATTAAAACAAGACAATAAAGTTGCTTAATCATTTCTTTCTAAAAACGATCATGCCTAAATTAAAGTTTTTGATCGGATTCTTGTCTTTTCTTTTGATAATAGGATGTGCGTCTGTTTTGAAAAAAGAGGACATCCTCTTGGAAGCCCAAAAAATCAAAGCCACCTTACCCAAGCAAGAACCGCAAATTCCTGTAGTCGAACACAACGCTACCGCGTTATTAGAGCCGCCTGCCGCATCAATTGAATCATCGGCATTGGCTTTGGCTGCAGAAAAGATGCCAGAACAAGAAAAACTTATTTTTAAAGCCAAATATTTGGGCCTGACGATCGGCGAGTTTATTACGATCAATAATGGGAAAACCATTCTCAACGGACAAGATGTCTATTGCTTTGAAATGATTTCAAAAACGATGCCGTTTTTTACAGCGCTTTTTGGCGCCAAGGACCGCTATGTTTCCTATATGGACGCCAAAAAATTTGTTGTCCTGCGCCATGAAGAGTACGTTAAAGGGGGCGTGATTCTTGAGTCAACCGTTGATTTCGACTATGCAAACTGCAAAGCCCATTATAAAAATCATCTCAATGGACAAGTCAAAGAGCTTGCGATCCCAAAACGCTTGCTCGATGTGTTAAGCGGCGGTTTTTATTTGCGAATGATGCCTTGGAGTTTGGGCGATACTTCTGAATTTGATCTCTACGCGGACGATACCATTTATAACTTTATCGGTTTGCTTTCAGCCAGCAAACAAATTATTCTTGCGGATAATACAGTTCATGAATCTTATCTTCTTAAACCCTATGTTTTTAGCAACGGCAAACAACTGAAGAAAGTCTCCGCAGAGGTTTTTTTCTCAGCATCAGGCTCCAAAAGACCTCTGCATGCAATTCTCAAAACCCCACTAGGAAATGTCTCGGTAGAATTGGCACAAACAATTAACCTTCCAACAAAGGGATCTTTATGAAAAAACTACTTTTATTTCTGGGACTTTTACTAGCATGGACGCCAATGCTTCATGCAAAAGAATCATTGTTGCAACAACAGATCCTCAGCTGTGAAAGGATTGGTTATCCGGAATGGCGCGACGATTGTTTTGAAACTCTTGGACTCACAGCACAAAATTATTCCCTGTGCTTAAAAATCACCAACAAAGAACGTCGGGCGATGTGTTTCGTTTCTCATCCACCCCAAAGCTTAGCTGATTGTCAGCTTAATCAAAACCCAAAAGATATCAACGCTTGTCTCTCCCAACTTAAGCAAACAACAGGAGATCTTTCCTTTTGCAAAATGATTTCCGACCTAGATATAAAAAAAGAATGTTACAGCTGCTCCTCAAATGCAAAGGATCTTTCCATTTGTTTAGAATTTCGCGCAAAACAGCTCAATGACAAAACCATTTGCGAGTTAATTGATACCAGCGCGGCTAAAACATCCTGCCTTGTCGGGTTAAATGCGAAGTCAACAGTCGCAGGATGCGAACAACCTCAAAATCTTTTAGATTTCAAACTCTGCAAACAATTTGCCATCGCGCAAATAGAAGAACTGAAAAATAGTAAATCGAGCATCAAAAAAGAAAAACATAAAAAATTAATTCAAGACAAAGAAGCTAAAGCCAAAGAAAAGGCAGCTAAACTCCAAGCTGATAAAGAACAAAAAGAAGCTAAACTTCAACAAGCTCGCGACGACAAAGCCGCCCAACTCGAAGCTAAACGGGCCAAGCTTCAAGAAGCTAAAGAACAAAAAGAAGCCAAGTTTCAACAAGCCCGCGACGACAAAGCCGCCCAGCTCGAAGCTAAACGGGCCAAGGTCCAAGAAGCCAAAGAACAAAAAGCAGCCAAGTTTCAACAATCCCGCGACGACAAAGCCGCCCAACTCGAAGCTAAACAGGCCAAGCTCCAAGAAGCTAAAGAACAAAGAGAAGCTAAACTTCAACAAGCTCGCGACGACAAAGCCGCTAAAATTCGCGAAAAAGCTGAACGTAAGGTGGCACAAGACGCTGAATTTGTTGAACAGCCTGCGGATATTAAAAATGCTTTGCTTGAAAATGATGATAATCAATATCCCCAGACAATGAGCCCAGCTCAAACGTATTCACAAGTCCCTTTAGAAATTGTTGAAAGTGCAGTACCTCCTGCACCTACCGAAATTGCTGATATTCCTGCAGTTAAAAATACAAAGACTTCAAAGGCCGACGAAAAAGCTGAAAAAATAAGAAAAGAAAAAGCAGCAAAAGCCCAAGAACAATCTGCAAGACTTCAAAAGATTAAAGAAGAAAACGAAGCGAAAGCAAAAACGAAAACTGGCAAAATTCAAAAAGCAAAAGAAGAAAGAGACGCAAAAGCAGTTAAAATTAGAAACGATAAGGCAGCCAAACTTCAAGCAGCTAAAGAAAAACGAGAAGCCCAAGAGAAAGAAAAAGCTGATAAAATCATGAAGGCTAAAGAATCACGCCTAAAATCAAAAAAAACTTACGTTGAAAATACCGTGTCTGAATCTGAACCGACATCATTTCGCGGTTGTACCAAAGGTTTTGGCACTTGGATCGAACCGCCAGCGCCAAGAAATGAGCAGTATCTTTGTGACAAGGAAAACATCGAACAATTCAAACCCTTAATCAACCGCTGTCTGACAACAGATCGACAGAATATTTTAATTTTATCGTTCGATCTCAACAAAGACGGCTGTGTCACATGTGCAGATCTTCATCAGTGGAGAAGGCAAGTCAAAGAACTCTATCAGGCTAAAAAACGATTGGCCGATGCCCATTATTTAAATATTAGCGAATGCAAAGATCGAAAATTCTAAACACAAACCAGCAGCGTTTTTTGCTTTTGGTTTTTATCTTCAGCGCGAGTTTCTGTTGCTTTGCCCGGGCAGAAGAAATTAAACTCAAATCCGGTTCGACGGTGACTGCGCGAATCATCGCCTCTGATAAGGATTATATTAAGGTTGATTTATCCGGCGTTACGGTCACCTACTATCGAAATGAAATCGAAAGCATAACTGCCGACTCCTTAGAATCTGTCGAACCTAAACCGGCACAAGAGCAATCCCCGTCAGAAAAAATCAGCAATCTCATCGACAGTGTTTCACGGTCTGTGTTGGTCATCGAGGCAAAAAAGGCGACCAGCACCATCAACGGAACTGGATTTTTTGTTTCGGCAGATGGTCTTATTGCAACAAATCTTCATGTTGTTTTTAACGCCGCATCGATCAGTGTTCGCACAAAAACAGGAGAAACTTTTCCGGTTGAATTTATCGCAAATTATAATGATGACCTTGATATTTGTTTATTAAAAATCAACACCGCCAATGCGCCGCTGCTGCCCTTAGGCGACTCGGATCAATTAAACCCCGGAGACATTCTTTTTACAATCGGTCATCGAGAAGGATCGTTCTATCAAACTTCCAGCGGGCCGTTTGTCAGCAAAACTGTCATCGACGAACATGAAAATTTACAGTCTAAAATAGTCACCGGGCACGGAAACAGCGGAGGACCGATTTTAGACGCCCAAGGCAATCTCGTCGGAATCTCAAAAGCTTTCAGTCCTCAAAGCGGACATAATTTTGGCATACCGGTTAATGCAGCCAAAAAATACTTCACTTATAATCAACCGCTAACGGTTGCTGATTTTAATCGTCAAATCAGCCCAGCGAATGCATTGACTTATCACGCAGAAGGACTATTGCTCGAGGGAAAATACGGTGAAGCCCTCAAAAATTTTAAAGAAGCGCTAGCCCTTGACCAGAATTATTTAAAAGCTCTCGTCGGTATCGCAAAATCCTACAGTGCAATGCGCATGAATACCGAAGCTTTAAGCGCCTGGCAGGACGTTTTAAAACGCGAACCGTCTAATATTTCTGCGTTAACTTACTTAGGAAAAATTTATCTTGATCGCAATTCACTCAACGAAGCGATATCGCATTTACAAAAAGCTGTTGATTTGGCCGTACAAACACCAGAAATTTATCGCGACCTGGGGTTTGCGTATGGACAAACAGGAAACCTTGCACAAGCAATCATATCGTATACAAAAGCGGTTGAACTTAATCCTCAGGATGCTGACAGCCACTATAACCTTGCCGTCGCCTATTTTAATAAACAAAATTTTGCAAAAGCCAAGGAATACTCCCAAAAAGCGCAAAATTTAGGTTATGCTGTTCCCGAATTATTCTTAAAACAATTAGCCAGCGCCGAGAAATTCGGCAACACATTTGAAATAAAATAAAATTCAAAACTCTATTTAAGTTGATGTTATAATCCAACTTGTTAAAACTAAAATTAGTTTGCTGTTTTGTTTTAAAATATGTGGCCTCATTTTTAACCCGAAATTTGCATCAGACCTGCTGCTCTTTTAGTTAAACAAATCGCTCTAGACTAAATTTTCTGATTAACTGCATTATCGAAAGGGGAGAATTATGAATTTTTTTTTCAAGACAAGAGTGACTGTTGTATTTTTTTTATGCCTGCTCTTAAGTCTACCCTTTGATTCCCAGAAATCTTACGCTTTAGATGAACTTCCTGCGGCCAGTCCACGCCCATTTTTAACGAGCACGCAGTATGCTCTGCTCGATGAAATGTTAAAAACACACCTCAATTATTTTTTGTCATCCGACGCTATTACATCATCCGGATTTCCGTTGGGCGCTTATCGGGAAGGCAATCGCGGTCAATACAATTATTCAAATCCAACCGAATGGGGTTATGCCATACTCGCATGGATCGTCGCCGCAGACCGAGGAATCATCACCGTATCAAATGCTTCAAGTCGAATTGAAAAATCTCTTGATACAATGATCCGCCTCCAAAATGACCCTTCGCAAAGTTATCGTTCTTTGTTTTACCCTTATTATTATGTAACGACCCCTTCTGGGGTTGACCTAACAACACCGTATCATGATGCCAATGTTTTTATTCCCTCGGTTGACAATGGTTTTTTATACACATCGCTTTTAATCGCGCAAGGCTGGGCGAATGTTAATGGCCTTGGCACAATTGAAACCAAAGCTTTATCGATTAGCAAAAAAATGAATTTCAGAATTTTTCTTGATGCACATAAAGAATATTTAAAACATGTTGTCGATGCGTCTAATGGAAAGCAGGGAAGCAGCCAATGGGATGTCTACGCTGATGAAGGCGGCATGATGGCGTGGATCGCTTATGCGTCAGACTCGATTACCTTCGATGAATATAAAAATATCGTCGATGTCATGAAAAAATCACCTCGCCAGTGGAATAACATTATTGTTAAAGAAGCGGCATGGTTTAATGCGATGTTCACTTGGGGAGTGCGCTCATTATCCGGATTTCCCGTCGCAAAATGGGAAACAGGAATCGAAAATCAATACAGTAACTCATCTTTTGCTAATGCCGTCAAAGCCCATTTGGCTTTTGGTAACCTGCGCGGGGTTGATTATCCAGCGTTTTCAGATGCAATGACCCAGCCAAGCGGAGTCGGATTTTATACCCCGCCTAATCTTCCCAATGAAGTGCCGGCAAGTGTTTCAGCGAACGCAACGCCCCATGCTTTTTTTATTCCTTTTAATATTGGGCCGGACTTAGACCCTTTAGATATCAATACGTTGATCACAAAAATCGGGGACTTAAAAAATGACACGGCCCATTATTATCACAATGGCAGCGACGGACATAAACCTTTTGGTTTTGAAGTGACCACGAGCATCATTAAAAATAATGCCGCCTATACACCACCTGTCGCCCGTTTTATTTTTGAAACTTTAAGTGCCGCCTATACTGTGTTATCCATCGATCAGGGACTTAACATTCATGACGGCAAACCCACATTTCTACACTATGCCGCTAAAAATACCGGTTATTTCACAAAAGTTCAAAATGCCTTAAGTTACCTTTACTCGTCGACAGGCCAAATCCGCCGTGTACCTGCAGATTATCCAACGATCCAAGCAGCGATTGATGCTTCGACAAGCGGCGACACAGTCTTAGTCGCTCCCGGGACATATACCGAAAATTTAAATTTTAATAAAAGCGGGGTAACGCTAACGGGTGAAAATCAAAAATCAATACTAAACGGCTTAACAACAACAGCAAACATTACTGCCTCAAATCTTTTTGGCGATATCAAAGCACGGATTACCGGTTTTACAATAACCGGCGGCTCGGTAGCCATCCGATGTTTACCGACGGTCAGTTCGTTGCAAATTGACAATAACATTTTATCGCGAAAAGGAATATCTCTTGACGATAACGCCGCAGCGATTATAAGAAATAACACCATCAACGACTCTGAACCAATCCGCGGACTTGGTCACAACAGCATTCAAATCATCGGAAATACTTTTGGCAATACTTTAGGGCCGCTTCCGCCGGGTATCTCGTTGACTTCATCGACAGGATTAATTCAAGACAATCTTTTTAAGGAACGCTGGGAAGGGGCCCTTAAAATCAGCGACGGCTCAAATCTGGAAATCATCCGAAACCGATTTTCCTCTTGTGGTTCTTGGGATCAGGGAGCTGGCGTTACAATCACAAACTCAACAGCAACACTGCAAAATAATGTTTTTATAAGCGGAAGAATTTCAAATTTGGGCAAGGGCGGTGCTCTTAATGCGAACAACAGTACCGTAAGCCTTTATAATAATGTTTTTTATAATACCCGCGGGAACGCCGGCGCAACAACACAGGGGGTTGTAACCTACGCGATCAATTCGAATATTACAGCAAAAAATAATATTTTCATGCAAAACACACTTGGCGCTCAAACGATTTACGCTGCGGGCAGCGGGATACAAGAGTACTCCTATAACGATTTTTGGAATAACACAACCGGCCAACTAGCAACCGGCATCAGTTTAGCGACAAATAACATTTACACAGATCCAAGGTTTATTGATACAAGGGATTTTCAATTAAATCTTTCTTCACCCGCTGTCAATGGAGGCGACCCAGACAGCCGGTTTAATGACTTAAATGCCACACGCAATGATATGGGCATTCATGGTGGTCCTCTGGGAGATATTCACGACTATATTTTAAACTTAAGTCAAATGCCTTGGCGACAAAATATTGCGCCTTATTCCTCAACAGGTGCAGCAACCAGTCAAATGATCATAGATTATATGCGTGAAGGAGCCGGCCTACCGACTAAGACACAAAATGAAATTTATGAATACGCCAAGTCCCCAGCAACACTAAGCGGTGAATTAAACGCCGATCAAATCGCAAAAGCGCTGGGACATTTTGACCCTTACGACACATTAGTTAGCAATAGCTATGACGTCTATGATGCACGTCCCAATGGCAATCCATACCAAGGTTACAATTTCAGCGTTGACAGCCATGTTGCTTCCCCGGATGCGATCAATGCCTATATGCGCAATATAAGCCATTGGATAGCGTTTACCGTTAAGCAAGAGCAGTGGTGGAAAGATGGTCCCTTCGTAGCACGTCCTAATACGCCGGCGGCCGTACCATTATA
Source organism: uncultured Planctomycetales bacterium (assembly GCA_964474085.1). Taxonomy (GTDB): domain Bacteria; phylum Omnitrophota; class Gorgyraeia; order Zapsychrales; family JANLHA01; genus JADLGJ01. Next base: position 45,936 of record CAYYRJ010000003.1, on the reverse strand, counting down.
TGGTAATTACTCGCATTGGGTCGCAATCAAAGGTTTTGCAGCCAGCAATAATCCCTGTCCACTACCGACAACAAATCCGTTTTATACACCGGATTTTGCTTTGTTTGGTTTTTGGATGAGCGACCCACTCATTACAGGAATTGGGCAGGATACTTATAAAACAGCTGCAGAATGTCGTTCAACTTATTTTTTGCCGTTGGACGCCCCCGGGGATGCCTATAATGGGCGATATGTTCAAGTCGCAGAACCTCCGAATAAAATAAGCACAGCGACAATCAAAGTAATGAAACCCCTGACAAATAACGAAAATCTTGATTTTATTAACGCAAACAATCCTTTGCTAAACACTACAACAACAGCAAAATTGAAAGCCAAAAAAATTAAAAAACGGGCTTGGCAAGATCTCGTGGACAAAAATTTTTTAACCGACACGCAAGCTATTTCGGCCTTTGAAAATTGTGAAATGGGCCAAGTCATCCGTGTCACCCGTCCAGATATCGAAAAAGGCGACTATTATCTGGTTTCGTATAAAAAAATAACAAACAACAAAAACAATCTTACCAGCGCGGTAATTATCATTAGCGCCTTAGATGGATCATTTAAAGAAGTTAGCTGGACAAAAACGCCTGAACGTTTCTTTGATGTCAATAAAACAACAGCTGTCGAATTAGTCAAAACTCAGGTCATTAAGAACATGTTAAAGAATTTATCAACACTTATGCGCACATTAAAGCAAAGCGACAACGAAAAACGGCTCAATCTTTTGCGAGAGTACACACAGATAATGAATGATTTAAAGAATCCAAAAGCAACTTTAATTTGGGAACCGCATAATCCCTATAGCTTAACGCCATATCGTCCCTATTGGAAAATTACGACCAATTCTTCAACGTGGCATGTTAACCAAGAAAAGGAAGTTTTTTAACAGAAAAAGGCGTGGCAACAAGCAAATAAAAATTAATGATTAAAAGAGCTCTGTTTATTGTTCTTTTGGCTGCCGTAGTATCTTACGCGCCAACCCTTGGAAATCATTTTGTCTACTTAGACGATGACACGCATCTTTTAGAAAATTCGTCTATCCGGGCCTTGGATGCAGACCACATCCGGCAAATATTTACGACCAGCGTCGACAAAGTCTATGCTCCGCTGACATTTCTTTCCTTTGCCGTTGAATATCATTTCTTTAAATACAATCCTTTTATTTACCATTTAGACAATTTACTCCTGCATCTTGGCGTGACAGCCTTGGTGTTTTATTTTGCTCTGCAGGTTGGCTTGCCGCTTCGAGCGGCTTTTGCAGCGGGATTATTGTTCGGCATTCACCCGATGCATGTTGAATCAGTTGCGTGGGTGACGGAAAGAAAAGATGTGCTCTATGCGTTTTTTTATATGTTATCGTTGTTTTTTTACTGGAAATATCTTTCCCGACGAGAGATTAAACCCTATGTGCTAACGATTGTTTTTGGTATTTTAAGCATTCTCTCCAAACCAATGGCCTTAAGCCTGCCGTTGATATTTTTTGTTTGTGATTGGCTTAAAAAACGCTCTTTTGACAAATGGATGATTCTCGATAAAGTCCCGCATTTTCTTTATATCGTCTCGATAGCGTGGATAACCTACTCTTTAAATGCACGTATTCCCGGAGAAAATATTTCTAGTGGGATTATCATCTGGATTTGGACGGCCGTTTTTTACATCCACAAATTCTTTTTTCCGTTAACTCTGGTCCCGATGTATGCGCTGCCGCAGCCGATTTCATGGACCAATCCGCATTATTTAGGCGCCATGGGATTACTAGGGATTTTGACGACTATATTATTTATTTTCCGGCGTCAGCGTTGGGTTGTCTTTGCAGGCCTGTATTATTTTTTCTCCATGTTTTTCCTTTTTCGATATGACAATGCCGTTGATAAAAACATCGTTGCCGACCGGTTTATGTACCTGCCGTGTCTTGGCATTTGTTTTTTGATCGGTTATTCGTTTGATCAACTTCTAAAAAAAGAGCACCTTCGCAAAATTGTATTTGTGATCGCCATTCCTATAGCGATTCTTTTAGGCGCAAAAACATTTGCCCAAACGCAGATTTGGAAGGACAGCATTCCGTTTTGGAATCACGAACTAAAATATTACCCTGACAATGCCACAGCTTATGGCAATCGAGGGGAAGCCTATAAAGATATTGGCCAATACGACAAGGCGCTCGAAGATTTTAACAACGCCATCCGCGTTGACCCCAAATACGCCGAAGGCTACAACAGCCGCGGGCAAATATTAGCGATGCGGGGAAACATCGACGAGGCTTTAGAGGATTTCTTAAAAGTTATTGAACTTAATCCTCATTTTGACGAAGCGTATAATAATATTGGCATTATTTATACGATGAAAAAAGACAATGAAAAAGCGCTTATTTATTTTAAAAAAGCGATTGAAATCGATCCGGCTAATGGTCAAGCGCATTATAATCTCGGTATTATTTTTGAACAAAAGAGAATGCCCAAACAAGCTCTTGCAAATTACAATAAAGCCATCCAATTAAATCCCCATAGCGCTGATGCTTATTATGGCCGCGGGAATGTTTATGCAACAATGGGAATTTTTGATCAAGCGGCAAAAGATTTTGAAAAAGCGCTTAAAATCAATCCCCACCATTTAGGGGCAGAGCGAAGCCAACAGCTATTAAACAAACTTCAAGCCGGGCAAAATGCTGAATAATACACAAAGTTTTTTTGGAAAAGCAGGGAGGATTTATTTGGGAATCATTCTCCTTGTCACCTTTGTCTGTTATTTGCCAACTCTCAAAAGCGGTTTTGTCAATAACGACGACAATTTGCATCTTTACGATAATGCCTCGGTCCGGGCGCTCGATCGTGCTCACATCAAATCCATTTTTACAAAACCCTTTAACCCGACTTATGTCCCGCTGACGGCATTGTCCTTTGCTGTTGAGTATCACTTCTTTAAATACCAGCCGTTTATTTACCATTTTGATAATTTACTTTTGCACCTTGCCGTAACTGCTTTAGTTTTTTATTTTGCCCTGCAGTTGGGGTTACCGCTTTTGGCGGCATTTGTCGGCGGGCTATTATTTGGAATACACCCGATGCATGTCGAGTCGGTCGCATGGGTCACCGAGCGCAAGGACGTTCTCTATTCATTTTTTTATATGCTGGCTCTGTGCTTTTATTGGAAATATTTAGAGAAGCGCCAATTTACCTATTACGTGGCCACAATCATCTTGGGCATACTTAGTATTCTCGCCAAGTCCATGGCCTTAAGCCTGCCGTTGATTTTTTTACTTTGTGATTGGTACAAAAAACGTTGTTTTGACAAATGGATGCTGCTCGATAAAATCCCGCATTTTCTCTATATTGTGCCGATTTCGCTTGTGACCTATCTTTTAAACGCTCGTAATCCGATCCAGCAGGCAGGGGAGGCAATTGTTTTGTGGGTTTGGTGCTTGATGTTTTATTTTTACAAATTCCTTTTTCCTGTCGACCTCGTCCTTTTTTACCGTTTTCCCAAGCCATTTTCGTTAAGCACGCCGGAATTTGCCCTATCGTTTTTAGGCTTAGGGCTTCTTATTTATGCGATATGGCGTTTTAGACGCCAGCGGCTTTTTATTTTTGCAATTCTGTTCTACTTTCTATCGATATTCTTTCTTTTGCGTTTTGATGACATCAAATATCTACCACCGGTTTCAAACCGCTTTTTGTATCTGCCAAGCCTTGGGTTTTGCTTTTTGATCGGCTATGGTGTGGATCGACTTCTCAAACGAATACCGACACCGAACCTTCGGTGGTTTGCCACAACGTGTCTTGTTTTCATCGCGATACTTTTAAGCGCAAAATCCTTTGTCCAAACATCTGTCTGGAAATCAAGTATTGCCTTCTGGAGCCATGAACTAAAGTATTATCCGGATAATTCGATGGCCCTTGTTAATCGGGGCGAAGCTTACAAGGACGAGGGAAAATATGCTTTGGCTTTTGCCGATTTTAATAAGGCTGTTGCCGTCGATCCGGTTTATCCGGAAGGTTACAATAGCCGCGGACAAATGTACGGAGCCGGCGAACAAACCGACGCTGCCCTGGCAGACTTTTTAAAAGTTACAGAACTTAGTCCGCGCTTTGATGAAGCCTACAATAATCTCGGGATTATTTATGCGATAAAAATGGATAAAAACAACGCGCTTTTAAATTTTCAAAAAGCCGTGGATATCGATCCTTCCAACATTGAAGCACATTTTAATCTCGGTGATTTTTATTATGCACAAGGCAACTTTAACAAAGCGTTTGAACATTTTCAAAAAGTCTTAAAGCTTAATCCCAATTCGGCGATGGGTTACAATAAGCGGGGTTTGATTCTTGGAATAAAGCAACAATATGATTTGGCTTTGGCAGACTTTAATCGCTCGCTGTCAATTGATCCGCGAAACGGCGAGGTTTATGCTCATCGAGGAATTGTTTTTGAACAAAAAAAAATGCTTAAAGAAGCGCTGCAAAATTATAATGCCGCCATCAAATTAAATCCCAAATACGCCGATGCGTATTACGGCCGAGGGAATGTTTATGCGACGATGGGACTTTTTGATCAGGCCGCTAAAGATTTTAGCAAAACACTTGCAATCAATCCCCAACATGAGGGCGCTCAAAAAAATCTGCAGGCCTTAAACAAAAAGCTAAAACATGACTCCCCGGGCTAAAGCTTACCTGCAAAAAAATATTTCATTGATTTTGGGCGTGATTGTGGTTTGTTTGGCCGCACTGCTCGTCTACCGAGATACATTTCACGTTCCATTTCTATTTGATGACATGACACAAATTGTGTTGAATCCCAAAATCCAATCCTTGCATTGGCCATGGCAATTTTTGTTCAATAATCGCCGGCCTATTCTCTATGCAAGTTTAGCGTTTAACGTTCATCAAGGCGGCTTAAATACGTTTGGGTTTCATGTTTTTAACCTTTGTGTCCATATTTTAACGGCGTTGTCTTTGTTTCTTTTGACCGTAAAAACCTGCCGTTTGCCATCAATAGGAGAGAGTGTCCGTCGAGATGCAGTCCTTTTAGCCTTTGGCACTTCTTTGCTTTGGGTCTGTCATCCGCTGCAAACGCAAGCGGTAACCTATATCATTCAGCGGGCCGAATCGCTCATGGCTCTTTTTTTTATAATCACGTTGTATTTTTCGACGCAATATTTTACGACCCGAAAAATCCGATGGTTAGTCAGCGCAGGGATTAGCGCTTTGTTCTGCGGGTTAACCAAGGAAGTTGCGCTGGCTTTGCCTGTCGTGGTTTTGCTCTACGACCGCACTTTTATTTCGGCTTCGTTTGGCAAAGCTTTTAAAGATCATCGGTGGCTGTATCTAAGCTTGAGCTTCACTTGGGCTATCATGATTTTTCTCTACGCGACGACCCGACCGGAGCAAACGCTGACCGCCGGGTTTGGCATGAAAGGGATAACCCCGCTGGAATATCTGATCAATCAGCCGCGGGTCGTTTTGCGTTATTTACAATTGGCCCTCTGGCCTAACCCGCTGATCTTTGATTATCACTGGCCTGTCGTTAAAGAAATATCTATTCTTTTCCCCTCGTGGGTTATCATCGTCACTTGGCTTATTCTTTTGGCCTGTTTATATCGCCTCTATCCTGCGATAAGTTTTTTGGGTTTAAGTTTTTTTGTAATCTTAGCGCCCACATCGAGCTTTATTCCGCTTAAAGACTTGATTTATGAATACCGGATGTATCTCCCGCTTTCATGCCTGACGATTATTTTTAGCGGCGCAATCAAAGCGATGATCAACCGGTATGTGAATCCTAAAAGTCGCAATGTATTCTTTGTAATCCTCGTAGGGATTTTGGCACTCATGTTCGGCGGGGTCACGTATCAGCGAAATAAAATTTATCAAAGCGAAGAAAAACTTTGGAAAGATGTCCTTTCAAAACAGCCTGACAATGTTCGGATTTGGAATGATCTAGGCAGTGATTTATTCGCAAAAGGCAGAGACAAAGAAGCTGCCGAGTGCTTTTTAAAATCGCTGACTTTAAATCCAAACTCAGCGGAAGTTGCTTCAAATCTCGCCATGGCTTTAGCGGGTCAAAAAAAATTTAATGACGCGCTTTTTTATGCCCAAAAGGCTGTCGAACTATCTCCGGAATTTGCCGTCGGTTATCATAATTGGGGCGTGGTCTACTCACAGATGGGGCAATATCAGCGCGCTATTGACTGTTACCAAAAAGCCCTCCTATTAGGATTTGTAAAACCTGCTGTCTTAAAAAACCTCGCGATCGCTTTTGCGAATACAGGGCGACTGCAAGAAGCCGTCAATCTGCTTAAAGAAGCGCAACGTTTAGACCCCCAATCTCAAGAGATTCGTTCCGCCTTAGAAATGCTATTAAAAAACATGCACATAAATAAGAATTAAACTTTCTGGAATTCGCAGCCTTGGCGTTGCTTTTAACCTCAAAAGCTACTATAATTCAAAATTATGAGTAGCCAATAATCAGGTTACAAAATTTTCAATCTTGCCAAAGGAGCGTCAATGACTTCACAAATCAAACGCAATATTTTCGCACTCAATAACAAGTACCAAATGCAGATCATTTTTTTAATCACAGCACCACTGTTTGCGATTAGCGCAGCTCTGCTGATTGTTGTTTATTTAATGAATACTCAAGTCAGTTCTCTGATTTTAAACAAATCTTATTTACTGGTTGGCCCTTGCATTGCCCAATGGTTTTATGCGACGGTTTGTTTTATTTTTATTTCCTTGTTTATTTTTATGGTGTTAGCTTTCAAAATTGCCTATGATTTAGTCAATCCGTTTGGCCGATTGATTTTAGAAATTGACGAAATCCTTATCACCGGAGCCAAAAGAGAAATTGTCGTCCGTCCAGAAGACGAGTTAGCCAAAGAAGTCGCACAACGAGTCAATAATTTGATCTCCCGCATACAAGGGTAATGAAAGATTTCCTGACGAGCACCCTTTAAAACTTACGCCTAAACAATGTTTCTGAGAATAAATCGGAACATTTCCAAACGTGCCATATTCAAGCTGAACCCGGCACCGCCGGAAACGTTCCAATAACACATTGACGAGAAAGAACTTTTATATATTCCGTGACGCAGTCCTTCAAAACGATATGAAATTGAAGCACTAAAAATGCCTATCGGTTTTAACGGTGAAGAAACAAAAGGAGCAACAGAGACCGCTTCTGAAATAAACCTTTAGGATTTCTTGACTTCTGCTACAAGTGGTCCCAATTATTTAGGCAAGCCTCCTTTCGTGCAAATTGAGTCAGATGAAGGAGCAATTTGAAAAGTGGATTCCCGCTTTCGCGGCAATGACAAAAGAGGCAGTGTCATCCCTGCGAAAGCAGGGATCCAAGATTTAAGTGATGTATGATTTAAAAATTTTATGTTCTGGGCTTTTAGCTAAAAGACGTTTTATCAAAATTAAGCATAGCTATAATTTACAAAAATATTCCAGGAATCCTGGAAATACTTTTGTATGTTAATAGATATGAGTGGGTTGCATAAAACGTCTTATTGAATTTTAGAATTAAATATTTAAAGAGATTTGTAAATAATCAGCGGGCGAATCCGACACCGGCGGGTGGCACTCCCAGAAATATTCTGGATTTACCCCTTAATGCCCAACAATTTCCACTTCGCTAAGGAAAATCCAGCTTTTACGCTCTAACCTGATTCGAATAGAAGAACACTGCGCATCCAGGGGACGAATGTTGGAAAGAACATATTCACTGTCATCCTGACTTACCATGCTACCCCAACTTCCGAGAGTTTTCCACGGACTTGTAGTAGTCGCTTGGCAGAATATATCCATTAACATAGGAAAATAGACGCCCGCTTTATTGAAGTTTCCTGAATGCACCCCGACCCAATCAACATATTGAGGCAATGAAAAGTTTATTTGAACCTCCGCCTTCCCGCCGAATTGAACATCAGGAAGAACACCAGGCAGATCATTAGAAGTATAAGTCCAGGCAGGAATTCCAACCCACGCCGTGTCTGTTAAATATTTAGGATCTCCTGTAATAGAATCGAACAATTTATTATTAGCAAAGTCATTATAATTAGAATTTGGCGGAGTTATCCACTTATACGATGCAGGTCGTAAAATTCGGTTGCCAAGTCCATAAACAGCCTTATAAGTTTCAAACATTCGAACCGCTTCAGGCATCGTGCCATAAGTAAAGTTTTGTTTGGTCATGTGGCTTAGATTAGTCCAGGCTACCCGTGCCGAGACCCAAGCGCTGGACTCCAAGGACATCTGTTGATTTAAACGCATTAGTGAGGCTGAATGATAATACCCTCCAAAGAAGTCATTACTCAAACTCTTGCCTTGCTTAACCCCGAAATTGAACATTTCCGGGACTGCCCATAAGCAGCCTCGTCCAATCTTCTCTGATAATTTCATAAAATACTGATCTAGGCTGTACTCTGTTGCCCTCTCCGGCGCTTTTGAAGTAAGCTTGATCGCGTCAGTCCCGACACTATCTTGCCAAGCTTCAATATCAATATCCGTTCTATTCTTAAAATCTAGCGCCCGCACTGCAAGCGTGTCCGGAGTTATATTCGCCTTTACGGCACCATTTAAATAGGGCGAAACAATTATAGGTTTGTTAGCCTTGGCTTTAAGCGCTTTTGCGATGCCCCTATAATAGGGAATTGAACTATTAAACTCAATATCGGACCAGCTTGCAATAGCTGGCTCTTCAGAAATATACCAACCAGCAAAAGAGGAATACTTTTGCGCGACAGTCAAGACAGGATCCAACGCTGCGAGATCGCTGATTGCCAATTTCGTGTTACTTTCATTAAAGAACGAGGAGCAGCTCCAGTAATCTAAAAACAAACTCGTTCCCAAATATACAGAAATTCCATTTTCCTTTGCCTTACTCAGTAAGGCGTCTATGATTTTCTGAATCTCACTTGTTGTCTGTGGAAGACCATTGGCCCAAGTGTAGCTAGCGCTTGAGCAGTTTCGCTGACGAAGGGCCTGGATAATAACAACAGATTCGTCAAAGCTTTTAAGCTCATCTAAAATCGCAGAAATATTGGTTGTCGTTAAATAACCTATCTCGAGAAATGTTCCATTCAAAGGGTTTTGAGCTAATCCACTCTTCGGAAGTGCTATAAAAATACCAATGACAACTATCTCGATCCAAACGATTTTCTTAAGAAATCGAAATAAATTTCTCATAATTTTATCTCCGAAAATATAACTCTTTATGACTCCAAATTCACAATATCTAAAGCACATTTAAAAAACCATGTGTCTAAAAATAGCTTCTAGACCAAAGATAACATATAAACAATTCATATAGCCACTATTTTTAATCCGTGTCCCTAACGTTTTACTTTTTAGAGCAAAAACGCTATAATCCTTCCCATAATCTAACAAAAACAATTGGGCTCCGTCCCTGATTAACGGGGATTGTTCATGCCGCTCGGAACTGGCATGCGGAGTAAAAATTAAACGACATTTTGAGGCACATTTGGAAATGTACAAAACGTCTTCATTTTCTCGACTAACCGTCCACTGGATTGAGGAAAATCATTATGAAGAAAAAGGCAATGTTATTATTCCTATTGATTTTGTTATTGATTGTTCTTTATTGCGTAGCTAGAAACGAAATGAGAATGCAATGCCCCCCAGGTCAGCGCTATGTTGTTTTGGATGGTATAGATGAAAAAACTGGTGAACCATGGAGTTATCAAGGCTGTAAATGACGGTTGACCGCCTAGGATACAAGGCGATTGCTTCGCAAAAAGCGCTCGCAATGACTGAAAAATTATGACAAATCAAGTCAAAAAAACGATTTTTGTGAAAACTTACGGTTAGCTGATGCCTGCCCGCCAACGCTTTGTAGCAGGGGTTTACTATTTGAGGACTATAGGGAAATTTTAGAGAACTTTATAAGAAAAAGAATTGCCATGACGCAGCGTTCGGTTTTTCATCTTATTTCTGATTTAACACACGAAGAGGGAGTGTCATGTGTTTTAATCGGGGGCTTCGCGATAAATTATTACCGCGTAACCCGACAAACAGCGGATGTAGATTTCTTAATCACCAAAGCAGACTTTGATAAAATAGCCGGACTCTTAGAAAAAGCTGGATACAAGAAAGCCCTGATTCAGGAAAACTTTGCCCAACTCCAAAGCAGTCGTTTATCACTTTTAGATGTCGATTTTATGTTTGTCGACGATGAAACCCTGACAAAGATCAAGAACGAAGGTAAAAAAATCACCATCGCAGGTCAGAAACTTGTCGTTCCATCGCTATTACATTTAATCGCTTTAAAACTGCATTCGATAAAGTTTAATACCAAAATTCGCCTGACTAAAGATTTACCAGACATTATCAACTTGATAAGAATAAATCAAGTCGATATCAAGGACAAAAAGTTCAAAGAACTCTGTTTAAAATACGGGACAGCCGATCTGTATCAAAAAATACTGGAGGCTCTAAAATGAAAAAACTCAACCTGCCAATTATAAAAACAGCCGCATCGAGTACAAAGATTCTTTCGATGGATGATTATTTAGAATTCGTTAAGTTTAATTTGCGCGAGACTTTTGATAAAAAAGCTTACGCCAAATGGAAGAAAATGCTGGTCGTTAACACTCGGTTTGCACTTAAATAAAAGCTGGCGAACCCGGCACCGGCGCTTGCCCTGCGAAGCTAAAACAAAAATATTTTAGCGAAGCATGGGGAAATGTTTCGGATTTTTTCCTGAAGCGAAAGGGAGAGCTTCACCCAATTCTTCCGATATCGGGAAAATTGGGAGACAGAAGAAAGACAGAAGAGAACGTTTCCAAAAGTGTCACCTTCAAACGTGAACTCGCCATCGGCGGACAAGCCCGCCAAAAGCGGGTGAACCAGGCACCGTCGAAGTGTTCAAAATTTTATAAGATATCTAATAAATAACTTCGCCAACAATTGCCGGAATTGTTTTGTAAGTTTATGTAATTGTTTATTTCCCGTAAAACGTCTGTGTGAGTGTTACCGTAAAACGTCTGTGTGAGTGTTTCGTCGAAACCTACGGTTGACCGATGCCTGCCCGCCAACGCTTTGTGGCAGGGGTGCAGTATTTGAGGACTTTATCGGAATTTTTAAAACAAATTCATTGTGAGTAATTATATAAACATGTTCACGACACCCCTAGTGAATAAACAAGGAGGGGTGCATTTATGAAAAAAATCAATTCAGAGAATATTCAAAATCTAGTTATTTTTCGTCCCAGAGGATCTCAAATTACAGTTGAAGTTCAATTTAAAAACGAGTCTGTGTGGCTCACACAAGCTCAAATGGCGAACTTGTTTTTGACCGAACGCAGTGTTATCACTAAACATTTACGCAATATATTTGAAAATAAAGAGTTAGAGCGAGAAAGCAATGTGCAAAAAATGCACATTGCTAATTCAGACAAGCCGATACAACTTTATAATCTTGATGTCATCATATCAGTTGGTTATCGTGTCAATTCCTCTAAAGCCACCCAGTTCCGTATCTGGGCAACCAATATTCTAAAGCAACACTTGATTCAAGGTTATACCCTTAACGACAAACGGCTTAAAGAACACACGGCAAGTTTAAAAACTCTTCAAAATGCCGTGAAAATGCTTGTTGATTTAAGCCAACGGAAAGCTTTGACGAGTGATGAAACGACTGGGTTATTTGAGGTTCTCCGTGATTATAGCTATGGTTTGGATGTTTTGGACGATTATGACCATGGCCGTATTGAAATCAAATCAGCGACGGCGAAAGAATCGTATCAATTGAGTTATGATGAAGGCATTCGACTTATCAAACAAATGCGTCAAAAATTTGGTGGTAGTGATTTATTTGGACAGGAAAAAGATGCTTCATTTAAAAGTGCGCTGGGAGCAATTTACCAGACATTTGGCACTAAAGATTTGTACCCGAGCATTGAAGAAAAAGCCGCAAATCTACTTTATTTAGTTGTCAAAAATCATGCGTTTTCAGATGGGAATAAACGTATTGCTGCCACATTATTTGTTTGGTTTCTGGATAGGAATAAAATCCTTTATAAAGTCGATGGCAGCAAACGAATCGCCGATAATGCCTTGGTCGCGATTACATTAATGATCGCAGAGAGCCAACCTAAAGAAAAAGATGTGATTACGGCTTTAGTGGTAAACTTGATTAATAAATTGAATTAACGATTGACCGATACCTGCCCGCCAACGCTTTGTGGCGGGGGGTCACTATTTGAGGACTTTCGGGGAGTTTTTGGGGAAAATCTACGCTTAAAATTGACCGATGCTATGGTATACTTTCTTTAATACCAAATTTATGGAGGGAACTATGACCGTAAAAGAAATTGCCAAAAATGTTGTTGATTCTCTACCGCAAAAAGCGACGATGGATGATATTATCCATGCTTTGTATGTTCATGCCAAATTTCAGCATGGCGAGCAAGAAATAAAACAAAAAAAGGGCATCCCTCACGAGGACGCCAAAAAGAGACTTCGTAAATGGGTAAAATAATTTGGGCACCCTCCGCGCTAAACGATATCGAATCCATTGCCGAATATATTAAACGCGATTCTGTAGACCAAGCCGCCTTGTTTGTGACGCGCATCATCGAAATGACCGACCGCCTAGAAAAATTTCCTGAATCCGGACGCATTATCCCTGAAATAAAAATTAAGAATTGCCGCGAAATAATCTACGGCGCCTATCGGCTTATGTATCGCATAAATAAAGACGAAATTTGGATTACTGGCATTGTTCATGCAGCTCGAAATTGGCATGCGGAGTAGAAATTAAACGACATTTTGCGGCACATTTGGAAATGTTCCAAATTTTTCCGATTTTAAAATTGGCCTTAATTATCCCGTTGATTCTAGTCATGAATCGCTTTAAGGATAAAAGCTAACACAAAAGGAGAAGACATGCGACTCGTTGCCATTTTGGTTATTATGATTTTTAGTACATTAACAGCTAACTCTGCGGATTATCTTTCATATTATCAGTTAGGCATAAAGTTTGAGAAGGAACAAAACGTTGAACAGGCATTAAAAAATTATTTACAAGCACACACGTTAATTTTACAAGATGTTGCCACAGATCCTAAGACCATCAATAATAAATACGCTATTAACATGGCTATCGGCACACTTTATTTTAAAACCCAGAGACCACAGGATGCAGTCGCCTATTTCGAAGCAGCGGCACAGTTGAGCCCTGATAAAATCGCTCCTAACATTGCTGCGGGGGCTTGCAATAAGACGCTTGGTAATTTTGCCGAGGCAATAAAATATTTTGAGAAAGTTAGAATCATTGACCCGAGTAATTCTATCGCTTCCAGGGAACTTGCTGAGATTGGCAGAAAATAGAGAAGTCATATTCGTTCATCTAAAAGTTTTAACCGTTGAAAGAATCTGACTTTTCATAACATTATGATAAATAACATATTACCAAAAAAGATTTTTGTGGAAACTTATGGTTGGCCATTGGGGTCACTATTTGAGGACTTTCGGGGAGTTTTTGGGGAAAATCTACGCTTAAAATTGACCGATGCTATGGTATACTTTCTTTAATACCAAATTTATGGAGGGAACTATGACCGTAAAAGAAATTGCCAAAAATGTTGTTGATTCTCTACCGCAAAAAGCGACGATGGATGATATTATCCATGCTTTGTATGTTCATGCCAAATTTCAGCATGGCGAGCAAGAAATAAAACAAAAAAAGGGCATCCCTCACGAGGACGCCAAAAAGAGACTTCGTAAATGGGTAAAATAATTTGGGCACCCTCCGCACTAAACGATATTGAATCCATTGCCGAATATATTGAGCGCGATTCTGTAGATCAAGCCGCATTATTTGTAACTCGCATCATCGAAATGACCGACCGCCTCGAGAAATTTCCTGAATCTGGACGCATTATCTCCGAAATAAAAAATGAAAAACTGTCGCGAAATCATTTACGGCGCCTATCGGCTTATGTATCGGATTAATAAAGACGAAATTTGGATTACCGGTATAGTTCATGCCGCTCGGAATTGGCATGCGGAGTAAAAAAGTAATAAAAATTTTAAGCGAACCCGGCACCGCCGGAAATGTTCCGGATAATTGGGAAAGGTTATTTTTTGAAATCACTTAACAAGATGTTATACTAGACCAAAAAGGAAAAGATATGCCAGTCATCTCAATGTTTTACGGAATTATCGTTTCGCTTTATTTCTTTGATAACAAAGAGCATAAAGCACCCCACATCCATGTCCGTTATCAAGATGAAGAAGCGGTTCTTTCGATCCCTGACGGTGCTGTTTTAGCAGGGAAATTAAACCCAGCGAAATTAAAACTTGCTCAAGCATGGGTTGAAATTCATAAAGATGAATTAATGGCCGATTGGCAATTAGCGGCTAACGGCCAAGAAGTATTTAAAATTGACCCATTAAAATAGTATGAATCCCAGAATAAAAGACGTAAAACCTAATCCCGATTACACCTTAACCCTTGTCTTTGATAATGGGGAGAGGAAAGTGTTTGATGTGAAGCCTTATTTAGATAAAGGAATATTTAGAGAATTGAAGGATTTAAAACTTTTTAATGCCGTCCGTCCTTTCTTAGGTAGTGTCGAATGGCCTCACGGTCAAGATTTTTGCCCCGACACACTCTATTTAGACGGAAAACCCGCCGTAAATATTAACTAAAACCGTCTCTATTATTCCAAAATTTAACTTTTAAGTAAAATATGGAACCAGAACATTATTATTGGACCTACAGCACTATTGTACAATCTTTAGCAGCAATGATTGGCATTTCCGCAGTTTTTGCCGTTTACCATCTCCAAGTAATTGGCGATAACATGGAAAAGAAATGGGGAGTTTTCATAAGATTGCTAAGCCATGTAAACAATTTCTCGGGATACGAGTTTTATACAAACGAAGAGCTGTCTCAAGAAGCGGACAAAATTATAAATACGCACGAAATAAAGGCTAGCGAGATAAAGACGATCATTCATAAAATAGAAAAAAGAAAAACTGACCCTCAAGAAGATATGGCTAGTTTAGAAGCTGAACTCAGAGTTCATCAAACCAATCTTCGGAATTTTGAATCAATCAAGAATCGGGTCAATACTAGAAAAAATAATATTAAGAATCTTGAGGTATATACTACAAATTTTAAGAAAGATACAACTGTTATTTTATTGATAAAATTCTGCACATTGATGACAGCCCTTTATTTTTTATTAATTAAAGAATACAGAGTATCTTTCTTATACATAACAACAGGTTTTACTATTCTGGGAATTTTGTTACTCTTAATTTTATGCATTAAGAGTCTCTTGCCTCCAAATCGGCATAAAGAACTATGATAATCAAAAATAAAAGAATCTACGTCGAAACCTACGGTTGCCCGTAGGGTGCAGTATTTGAGTACTCTAAGAGAATTTTTAGGAAAAATATATGAGTAAAAATAATCCGAATGTTTATATTATTGCAGGCCCGAATGGAGCAGGCAAAACAACATTCGCTCGAGAGTTTTTGCCGCAATATGTTCATTGCAACAACTTTGTTAATGCGGATCTCATTGCCCTAGGGTTGGCACCGTTTGAACCTCGCGCTGCCGCTATCAAAGCCGGAAAACTTGTTCTGCAGCAAATCAGCGACTACTCTGCGCGACGTATCGATTTTGCATTTGAGACAACATTGTCAGGAAAATCTTATGCAGGTTTACTCAAAGATTTAAAATCACAAGGTTATGCCATCCATCTTTTCTTTTTATGGATTCCGAGTACAGGGTTGGCAATTGCGCGTATCAAAAATCGCGTCTTAGAAGGCGGGCACAATGTGCCAAGTCTGGACGTGAAACGGCGTTTTTCTCGCAGCATCAATAATTTCTTTAAATTATACGAACCATTACTGGATTCATGGATGCTGTTTGATAATTCAAAAATAAAACCCGCCCTCATTGCAAAAAAGAAAAATGGTTCCCCTGAGATCTTTGATAATAATTTATTCCTAACAATCAGAGGAGAAGCATGAAAAAAAGACTGTCCTTGCAGGATAAAGCAGAAACAGCGTTAAAAAAAGCCGTGCGGCAAGTTGTGGAGCGGCATAAAAAATCTGGTCGCTCGCTGGCAGTATGGAAAGACGGAAAGATTGCGTATATTTCCCCAAAAACAATAAAGTGAACCCGGCACTGCCGGAAATGTTCCGAATGACGGTTAGCAGGAGATCTCTTATGCGACAGTGCGGAATAAAAGTTATCGGATATGGGCTCTTTTTCGCAGTGCTATGGGCTAACCCTGTCCAGGCCCAGGAGCGCAGTATTGTCGAACAACGCGGCGGCAAAGTCAAAGCCGTCAAATACGACGACGGGACTTGGCAATTATTAGTTGAGGGCAAGCCATATTTTATTAAGGGGGTCGTCTTTGGCCCGGTCAATATCGGCGAAAGCCCTGATGAGGCCACCCAGCAGGATTGGATGGATCCTGACCATACCGGCGACGAGATCAATGACATCGCGTATCAAACATGGGTCGATGAGAACAAAAATAATCTCCGTGATCCAGAAGAACCCGTTACCGGTGATTTCGCGCTTCTTAAAGAAATGGGGGTCAACACGCTCAGGCTCTATCATCTTGCATCGAATCATCCTTTTGTTGGGGATCTTTACAGGATCGACAAGAACCAAAGCAATATGTTTGATCACGCGCCTAACAAAGAACTCCTGCTGGAGCTCTACCAAAGATTCGGGATCCGGGTGATCGTTGGACATTTTATGGGATCCTGGACGATCGGCGCGGGAGTGCCCTGGACAGAAGGGGTGGATTATACCAACCAAAAACATCGCGAGAATATTAAACGATCCGTGAAAGCCATGGTGCTGGATCATAAAGATGAACCCTATGTTCTGATGTGGCTTCTGGGAAATGAAAATAATATTTCCACCTGGTCATTTCAAAACACTCCGCAGCATCCGGAGGCTTATGCCAGTCTCGTCGGGGAGATCGCGGAAATGATCCATGAACTTGACCCAGATCATCCCGTAGCGATTTGCGACGGGGACGATGGGCATTTTGTTATGCTCAAGCATTATGCGAAATTAGCTCCGGCGGTGGATATTGTTGCTTATAATTCCTACCGTCAGTATGAATTCACCCCTGTTTGGGAAAAAACAAAAGAGATCTTTGATCGGCCGATCTTTATTTCTGAGTTTGGCGCTTTCGCGTATTCAAAAAAGGGCGAGGACGAAGAGCGGCAATACCGGTATTTTAAAGTCGCGTGGGAGGATATTTCTAAGAACAGCGCGCATCACCGTTGGATCCACAATCAAGGCCGCGGCAATGTGATCGGAGCATGTCTTTTCCATTGGACCGATCATTGGTATATGAATTACAAACCATTTGAACATAACCCAGGAGGGCGCAATTGGGTAGAAAACCAACCGCTGATGCATGATGAATATTGGGGTATTCTTTCTTACGGTAATGGCGCAGATCCTTTGATGCGCCAAAAACGTAAGGCGTATGAATATTTTAAGGGGGTCTGGAGAGAATAAAAGAGAGCGCGCCCCAGCAGAGGAGAAACTAGGAGAACATTTCCAAAAGTGCCGGGTTCAAAAACAGAAAATGGATCCCCGACAAAAACATTCGGGGATGACAGAGAATATGATAAATCACGGTAAACAAAAAATATTTGTCGAAACCTACGGCTGCCAAATGAACGAGGCCGATACGGAAATTATTCGTGCCGTTTTGGCCAAAGAAAATTTTGAATTCGTCAAGGATGAGTTGCAGGCCGACGTCGTGATGCTTAACACGTGTGCCATCCGCGAAAACGCGCATCGCAAAGTTTACGGACGCGTTCACGAGATTCGACACAAGCGTGAAGGTAAGCCGGTTACCATTGGCATTTTAGGTTGTATGGCAACGAACTTGCGCCAAGAATTGCTGGACAATGAAAATCTTGCTATTGATTTTATCGCTGGACCCGACAGCTACAAGCGTTTAGGCGATTTGATACGTCAGTCGGGATTGCATGGCGAAAAGCCTTTCGACGTGACGCTTTCGGAATTCGAAACTTACTCGGACATTTATCCCCAGCACAAAACCGGCGTCAACGCATGGGTATCTGTCATGCGAGGGTGCGATAATTTTTGTACCTTTTGCGTCGTGCCTTACACACGCGGCCGAGAACGCAGCCGATCCGTTGAAAACGTGGTCGAAGAAGTGACACGCCTTGTGGCCGAAGGCTTTCAGCAAGTCACTCTCCTAGGACAGAACGTCAATTCATATAAGGATTATTCACAACAAAATCTAGAGATTGCTTCGTCGCCTTCGGCTCCTCGCAATGACAGTCAACCGCGGGACTTTGCTGACCTGCTTAACGCGGTTAGTAAAATCGACGGCATTAAACGTATTCGCTTTACCTCGCCGCATCCAAAAGATTTTCCTGATAAATTAATCGACGTCGTGGCTAACAACCCAAAGGTTTGCAAACACATTCATTTGCCCCTGCAAGCTGGCAATGATCGCATTTTGGAATTGATGAACCGCACCTATACGCAAAAAGATTTTATCGATCTGGCCGCCAAAATCCGCCGGCTGTGTCCGGATATTTTTCTTTCAACCGATGTCATTGTTGGTTTTCCGACGGAAACGGACGCAGAATTTGAAGACACTGTCAACGTTATCCAACAGGTTGAGTTTGATGCGGCCTTTATTTTTAAATATTCGGAGCGCAAAAACACAATTGCTTCGAAAAAGTATCCCGATGATGTTTCTGACGAAGACAAAAAGAAACGCATCATTCGCCTTCAGGATATCCAGAAAGACATCACTCACAAAAAGAATGCCGCTCATATCGGCAAAACGCTCAATGTTTTAGTTGAGCAGGGGACCAATAAATTGCAAAATGATTTCGTCGGCCGCACCGACGGCGGCCATCTTGTGCTTTTGGGAAAAGGAAATTTTAAGCCCGGACAATTTTTGGATGTCTTAATCATCGCCGCTTCACCGCACGCGCTTAAAGCTAAGTGACCACACGTCACATTTCTGTGGAGAACAGGCATGCCTGTTGCCTACCTGTCCCTACAACGATATTGATTTTCCACCTCAAATACGCTATATTGCATCCACTATGACAAGCAAAAAACACTTTACCACCGAGGAACTTTATCAAATCCTGCAAAACGTCAGGGTCGGGGGAACGGTGTGCAAATACAGCCTCAAAAAATGCGAAGAATTTGTACCGCTGATCAATGAAATCAACGCCCTTAAAGAACAGCAAAATGCCGTTATCCTCGCGCATTCCTACGTTTCGCCTGAGATCATTTACGGGGTCGCAGATTTTGTCGGCGATTCGTATGCGCTAAGCAAAGATGCGATGTCGACGTCGGCTAAAAAAATCATTTTTGCGGCCGTCCGTTTTATGGGTGAAACGGCACAAATACTCAATCCCGAAAAAGAAGTTTTGATCCCCGGACTGCTCGACGGCTGCACACTGGCTGATGCAATTAGCGGCGACGAGGTTCGCCGACTTAGAAAAGAATTTCCTGACTATACCTTTGTCTGTTACATCAACACAACCGCCGAAGTCAAAGCAGAGAGTGATGTTTGCGTGACATCGGCGAATGTCTATGACATTGTCGAGCGCATCCCCAACGACAAAATCTATTTTTTGCCCGACAAACTGATGGGTTTAAATCTGATCGAAGAAATCAAAAAGCGCGGGGTCAAAAAGGACATCAAGTTTTTTAACGGCACCTGTTACGTGCACGAAGAATATACACCAGATCAGATCCATAAGATCCGTCTCGAATATCCCAATGCCAAAGTTGTCAGCCATCCCGAATGTTCTCCAGCGATAATTCATGACTCGGACTTTGTCGGCTCGACGGCGCAAATGCTCACGTACATGAAAAAAACCGAGGCCAAAGAATTTTTGATGTTGACCGAATGCGGGCTATCCTCGCGGCTTGAGGTTGAATTTCCTAATAAAAAACTTGTCGGTTCGTGCACCTTATGCAAATATATGAAATCCAATACGTTGGAAGACATTTTGCGCGTCTTTAAAAACCCGACCAACCGCGATCGCGTTGTCCTTGACGCCTCAATCCGCGACCGCGCGTATAAAACCATTGAAGCGATGTTTCGCTATGTTGAAGGATAATATGCCCGCAGAATCCTTAGGTATCGTCGAAACAAAATTCTTTTCATTTGGAGAACCGCCCAACGAAATGGTTCTCAAAAGCGGTATTAAACTTGGACCTATAACCCTCGCTTATGAAACTTACGGCGAGCTTAATGCTGCAAAATCGAATGCCATTCTTATTTTTCATGCTTTGACAGGGGATGCGCATGCCGCCGGTTTTCATAAAGATGCCAAAAAACCCGGCTGGTGGGATGGCATGATCGGCCCGGGCAAAGCATTTGATACAGACAAATATTTTATCATTTCGTCTAACTGCCTAGGCAGCTGCAAAGGTTCGACGGGACCAACATCAATAAATCCCGCAACCGGCAAACCTTATGGCTTGAGTTTTCCTGTTGTCACGATTGAAGACATGGTCGTCGCGCAACGCAAACTCATTGAACATTTAGGAATTGCAAAATTGCTGTCGGTCGCCGGCGGCTCGATGGGCGGCTTGCAGGCGCTTAAATGGGCGATCATGTATCCAGAGATGGTCAAATCGGTTATCGCAGTTGCCACCAATCACCGTCACACTGCCCAACAAATCGCTTTACACGAAGTTTGCCGTCAAGCCATTATGTCGGATCCCGAGTGGTGCGGGGGCGACTATTATGGAAAGACTCTGCCTGCTCGCGGCATGGCGCTCTCACGGATGATCGGGCACATTACTTATATGAGCGAAAAGTCCATGGACGAAAAGTTTGGCCGCAAACTCATCGGCAAAGAAAAACTCGGATATGATTTCTCGACGGATTTCGAAGTCGAAAATTATCTAAAGTATCGAGGTGACAGTTTTGTCCAACGCTTTGATGCCAATTCCTATTTGTATCTGACTAAAGCGCTAGATTATTTTGATTTAGCCGAAGAAGGCAATTTAAACACTGTTTTTAAGAATACAAAGTCGCATTTTTTGGTGATCGCCTTTACATCCGACTGGTTATACCCAGCTTATCAATCTAAAGAATTTGTCAAAGCGCTTAAACTTGGCGGGCTGGACGTCTCCTACATAGAAATTAATACCAATTATGGGCACGACGCTTTTCTCGTCGAGATAGAAGGGCAATCGCATTTAGTGAAACACTTCTTGACCCGCATGGAAAAAGAAACCAAAGAGGATTTCACAATTTAATATGGCTATTTTAAACGACCCCAAAATTCGCCTTGATTATCGCGTGATCACGGATCTTGTTGAACGCAGTTCAAAAGTTCTCGATTTAGGTTGCGGCGACGGGGAACTGTTGTCTTTGCTTATTGAATACAAAGCCTGCAAAGCCACCGGCATCGAAATCGACGAAAAAGCAATTTATGCCTGCATCGCCAAAGGCTTGACCGTTTCACACGGAGATATCGATTCAGGCTTAAGCGAGTACGCTGACAAACGTTTTGATTACGTGATTCTTAACGAAAGTTTGCAGCAGATGTTAAGTCCGCAAAAAGCCATCCTGGAAGCTTTGCGTGTCGGCAAGAAAGTTGTCGTCGGTATTCCGAATTTTTGCCATATCCTTGCGCGTTTTCAAATATTTTTTCGCGGCCGCGTTCCTGTCACCAAAGAGTTGCCCTATCAATGGTACGATACGCCCAACTTGCGCTTCTTTTCGCTTAAAGATTTTAAAACTTTTTGCAAAGTCAACCACATCAAAATCCGCAAAGAACGCGCCATCGACACGACCAAAGAAATTCCGTTTTTCCCCAATCTCTTTGCCCATATCGGGATTTACGTTTTAGAAAAATAATACGCTTTAGTTTAGAATCTTAAAGGGTGCACTATCCAGCGAGTTCCGCAGCCAAGTCGGTTACTTACGGTTTTTATTTTAGAAGAACCGACTTGAGCGAGGACTGTTCGAGCAAGGATAGTGTACCCTTTAAGATTCCCAACATTAATCTTTTTTAAAATGCTTATGACTTCCGTCACAAAATGGGGGAGTGGAGGTTGCTTTACAGCCGCAAAAGACAACAGTTTGTTTTTCGGTAAAGGTAACTGTCTTAGGAAAAAAACCACTTTCGCCGTGATTGCCATCGCAAAAGGGTTGTTTTTTTGAATGCCCGCACGAACACCAAGAATAGCGTCGGGCTTCAACGTCAATAGGATATGGGTGATAAGAGTTTGTCTCAGACATGGTGAATATTTTAACATTAAGTTGAAATTTACAATAAAAACCTTTATATTTTACGAATGCAAAAATCATACGACTATCTTATCATCGGTGCCGGCATCATCGGCTTAAGCGTTGCCCGTTCCCTGAAAGCCAAATCGTCAAATGCACGAATTTTAATTCTTGATAAAGAAGAAGACTGCGCCGTCCACGCTTCCGGACGCAACAGCGGTGTTTTGCATGCAGGATTTTATTATACAGCCGACAGCCTTAAAGCAAAATTTACCGTCGAAGGCAGCCGTCAGATGAAAGCGTATTGCCGGTCAAAAAATATCCCCATCAATGAGTGCGGAAAACTTGTCGTTGCACAAAATGAAACCGAATTAAACCAGCTTTATGAGCTTGAGCGACGAGGTAAGCGCAATGGCTCAAATGTCCGTATCATTTCCGAGGGGCAAGCCAGAGAGTTTGAACCCAATGTTAAAACTTTTCAAAAAGCCCTGTATTCGCCCGACACCGCCAGCGTGGATCCTAAAGAAGTTTGTTTTAACATTAAAAATGATTTAAAAAATCTAGACGTTGATTTTTCATTTAATACCCGATATTTATCGCATCAAGATAATACAGTTCGAACAACTGCCGGAGATTTTACTGCTGTAAAAATTATTAACTGCAGTGGACTTTATGCGGACAAAGTAGCACAAGATTTTGGCTTTGGGCATCGTTATACGATGATGCCGTTTAAAGGTCTTTATCTAAAGTACACAAAGAACAAAACCGATATTAAAATCAATATTTATCCAGTCCCGAATTTAAAAAATCCGTTCTTAGGCGTCCACTATACCAAAACCGTGACAGGCGACATCAAAATCGGCCCGACGGCAATTCCCGCTTTTTGGCGCGAAAATTATCAAGGCCTATCCAAATTTAATTTTAGCGAATGCGCCTCAACGCTCTCGTATCAAACCCGTTTGTTTTTGACCAACTCGTTTAAATTCCGCGAGCTTGCCTTTGAAGAAATGCGCAAATACAACAAGACTTATTTTATAAGTCTTGCAACGGCGATGGTTCAAAAAATTGATCCGGCCGGGTTTACCACATGGACTAAGCCCGGCATTCGCGCCCAACTCTTGGATAAAACAAACCTTTCGCTTGTGCAAGACTTCGTTATCGAAGCCGACAAAAACAGTGTCCATGTCCTCAATGCGGTTTCACCCGCTTTTACCTGCGCATTCCCGTTTGCAGACTACATTGTTCAAAACTACATTACGGTTTAAACTATTCTCGTCTTTCAACACCTCTGCGCTATACTGCAAATAAGGCAAAATACAACTTATTAAATACTTGACTTTTAAGTGTTCTTTGCTAAAATTGCCGTCACAAAATGCATTTCTTGCGCTAAAGGAGCTTATGATGGACTATCGAATAATGATACAAGGCACGCCAAATCCCAACGCACTTAAATTTGTTGTTAATACACCTGTTAAAACCAGCGGCAACATCACTTACCGCAATGCCGAGGAATGCCACAAGAACCCCTTAGCCCGAAAAATCTTTTCAATTCCCCATGTTGCTGAAGTTTATTTTTTTGATAATTATATTACCGTGACACAGGACGGCGCCGCCGATTGGGATGTCCTGGAAGAAAAAGTCAAAATAACCATCTTGGAAGAAATTGCCGCGCATGACCCAAACTTTGAAACGGACACGTCATTTCAAACGACAAAGCCGCCTTTAACCGATCCGGAATTGATCAAAATTGATTCGATCATCAACAAAAGTGTCCGTCCTTATTTACAGATGGATGGGGGAGACTTGCAATTGCTTGCTTTAGAGGGAAACGTTTTGCGCATCAATTATCAGGGGGCCTGCGGGTCCTGCCCAAGTTCTGCAATGGGAACCTTAAAAGCCATTGAAAACCTTTTGCGGGATGAGTATAATCCCGAAATTACCGTCGAACTTGCTCTATGACTTTAGACCAAAAAAAATGTGTCCCCTGTGAAGGCACAGCAAAAGCTTTAACCAACGATGCAGCGGTAAAATTGCTAAACGATATCACCGGTTGGCAATTAAGTGTAAACTCCGATAGCATTTCCCGGAAATTTGGAATGAAAAACTTTATGGCTGCGATACGTTTAATCAATAAAGTTGCCTCTATCGCGGAGGATGAAAACCATCATCCGGATATTCATTTGTCGGGATATCGGAATTTAGAGATTGTTTTAACGACACACGCGCTCAAAGGTTTAAGTGAAAATGATTTTATCTTTGCAGCAAAAATTAACCAGTTGCCTTTGGAATTAAAAGTGCCTTGATCAAAAAAACCTATGCTTAAAATTAACCGAAAAATCGAATACGCTTTAATCGCGCTTAAGCACATGACCCGCAAAGCGCCGGGACAACTGACTTCCGCCAAAGAAATTTGCGATGTTTATCACACACCGTTTGATCCGACTTCACGCGTTTTACAAATCATGGCCCAGCACGAAATCTTGCGCGCAGAGCAAGGCGCTTACGGTGGTTATCAAATTCTCAAAGACTTATCGAAAGTTACCGTCGGAGATTTAAGCGATATGATCATCGGTCCAATCCAGATTGCCAATTGTTTTCATGGTGATTATTCGCATTGCGACTTGACCCATTCGTGCAGTGTCATAGGGCCAATGTTAAATCTCAACGAGCGGATCAGCCAGCTTTTTCATAATATGAAAGTTTCGGAATTGATCGAAACCCGTCACACCGGCGAAAAATCAATCCGCCAAAAACCTTTTTCATCCGAAACTCCCAAGACATAACGAGGACACTATGCCCAAAGGCGAAGAAAAAATATTAAACGAAAAAACAATCCAAGAAAATACGCTTTCAAGCCGGGATTATAAATACGGTTTTTATACCGACATCGAAACAGACAGTATTCCCAAAGGCTTAAACGAGGAAACGATCCGGCAGATTTGTAAAAAAAAGAACGAGCCAGAATGGATGCTCAACTGGCGCTTAAAAGCTTACCGCCACTGGCTGACGCTTAAAGAACCGCATTGGCCAAATTTTCAATATGGCCCCATCGATTATCAAGCGCTTAGCTATTATAGTGCCCCTAAACAAAAGCCTTCCGGTCCGTCTAAAATTGAGGATGTGGACCCGGAGCTTATCAAAACTTTCGATCGACTCGGTATTCCTCTGACAGAACAAAAACGTTTGACTGGCGTTGCAGTCGACGCAATTTTTGACAGCGTTTCTGTCGGGACAACACATCAAGCGGAATTGGCCAAAGTCGGCGTCATTTTTTGTTCGATGAGCGAAGCAATTGCACATCACCCGGATTTAGTCCAAAAATATTTAGGCTCCGTAGTCCCGTACTCTGACAATTTTTTTGCGGCCCTCAATGCAGCTGTTTTTAGTGACGGCTCATTTTGCTACATCCCCAAAAATGTCCGCTGTCCGCTTGAACTCTCGACGTATTTTCGGATCAATGCCGCACAGAGCGGCCAATTTGAACGAACCCTTATTGTCGCGCAGGACAGCAGCTACGTAAGCTATTTAGAAGGTTGCACGGCCCCGATGCGTGATGAAAACCAGCTGCATGCGGCGGTTGTTGAACTTGTCGCGCTGGACAATGCCGAAATCAAATATTCGACGGTCCAAAACTGGTATTCGGGGGACAAAGAAGGCAAGGGAGGCATTTATAATTTTGTCACCAAGCGCGGCAAATGCGTTGGCAAGAATTCAAAAATTTCATGGACACAGGTTGAAGCTGGTTCCGCAATTACCTGGAAATACCCAAGCGTTATTCTACAAGGGGACAATTCCGTCGGAAAGTTTTATTCGGTTGCTTTGACCAACAATCGCATGCAAGCGGATACAGGGACAAAAATGATTCATATCGGCAAAAACACCAAAAGTACGGTCGTTTCCAAAGGCATCTCGACGGACGAGAGCAATAACAGTTATCGCGGGCTTATTAAAATCCTGCCGTCAGCTGATGGAGCGCGAAATTTTTCACAGTGTGATTCAATGTTAATCGGCAACAAATGCAGCGCCAATACATTTCCCTATATTGAGGTCAAAAATAACAGTGCCGTGTTGGAACACGAAGCCTCGACGTCAAAAATCAATGCGGATCAAATCTTTTATTTACAATCACGAGGCCTTGATCTGGAAGGGGCTATTTCACTGATCATCAATGGCTTCTGCAAAGATGTTTTTAAAGAGCTTCCGATGGAGTTTGCGGTTGAAGCCGTTAAACTGCTTGAGATGAAGCTTGAAGGCAGTGTGGGTTAAAATAAAATCGAAAGGGAAGAAACACATGATAGAAATTCGCAATTTACACGCAGGGATCGAAGGGACGGAAATTCTCAAAGGGATCAATTTGACCATTAATACCGGCGAGGTCCATGCGATTATGGGCCCCAACGGTTCTGGCAAGAGTACACTTTCAAAAGTTATCGCCGGACATCCGCAATATGAAGTTACGAAAGGCGAAATCATTTACGACGTGAATTTCAAAAAAATTAACTTGCTTGATCTCTCGCCGGAAGAACGGGCGCGTGAAGGAATTTTTTTAGCTTTCCAATACCCGATCGAAATTCCCGGAGTTAACACCGCTGTTTTTTTACGGGCCGCTTTTAATGAAATTTGCAAACATCAGGGTGTTGAAGGAATGGACCCAATTGATTTTGATAGCTTTCTGCGCCTTAAAATGAACCTCCTGGATATGGACGAAAAATTCATTAATCGCGCCGTTAATGTGGACTTTTCAGGCGGTGAAAAAAAGCGTAATGAAATTATGCAAATGGCCGTATTAAACCCACGGTTTGCCGTACTCGATGAGACCGATTCCGGCCTGGACATCGATTCGATGCGCATTGTCGCCGATGGTGTTAATAAATTACGCAACAAAAATAATGCCATGCTGGTTATCACCCATTATCAGCGACTGTTAAATTATATTGTGCCCGACTTTGTGCATATTTTACAAGACGGAAAAATCGTACGCTCCGCCGGTAAAGAACTGGCTTTGACAGTTGAAGAAAAAGGCTATGATTGGTTAAAGGAAGGGATTTAATACTTGCCATGGATGAAAAATTAATGCCGTTGTTAACGGCCATCAAGGATTACTCGCTTGAATTTAGCAATACGGACGTCCCCTCCTGGCTGAAGAATTTTCGCCAAGATGCTTTGACCCGCTTTTTAGCATCCGGCATTCCGACGACAAAAGATGAAGATTGGAAATATACCAATCTTTCAGAAGTCTCAGCGATTGCCTTTAAACCGATTGCACAAACACCATTGCCATCTAGCGATGTGCTTAAGGGAATTTGCTCAGCTGATGAACCCACCGTTGTTTTTGTCAATGGGGTCATTGATGAAAAGCTCTCTTCGCTTAGCCTATTGCCTGCGGGACTTACCTTATTGCCGCTGAAAACTGCCTACCATGAAAAAGAAGCCCAAATTAAGACGCTTCTGGCAAACTATAAGAGCACCCAGGAAAATAATTTTGTCACCTTGAATCACGCTTTAAACTCTGACGGGTATTACATCCATATCGCGGATAAAGCTATTATAGAAAAGCTCATCCATATCGTTCATCTCACACTGTGCAAAACGCCAAGCCTGACAGCTCCTCGCACTCTAATTATCGTCGGGAAATCGGCTGAAGCGACAATTCTAGAGACTCATTTAAGCATCCAGGAGAGTCCCTACTTATCGGTACCGTTGACCGATATTTTCTTAAACGAAAATGCCACGCTGCACTATTGCAAGGCTCAAAGCGAAAGCTTAAAGGCCTACCATATCGGCAACACGCGCGTCTGGCAAGAGCGTGACTCCCATTTTGACGGATTTTCGCTCATGAACGGAGCTGCCATTACGCGCAATGATCTTGATATTGTTTCAAATGCAGAAGGCACGCAAAGCACTTTAAATGGATTTTACGGCGTCTGCGCAAATCAGCACGTCGATAATCATTCGACCATGGACCATCGCTTTGCAAATTGTACAAGCAATCAGCTTTATAAAGGACTTTTAAACGGCCAGTCACATTCTGTTTTTAATGGAAAAATCTTTGTGCGACCTATTGCTCAAAAAACCAATTCCTATCAACTTAACAAAAACCTGATTTTAGGGGATGCTTGCCGAGTGGACACCAAACCGCAATTAGAAATCTTTGCCGATGATGTCAAATGCACCCACGGGGCAACAATCGGGCAGCTCAACGAAGAGGAAGTTTTTTATCTGCAAACCCGTTGCATATCCAAAAAAGAAGCGATCAAAATCTTGGCGCACGGTTTTGTCGAAGATATTTTGTCAAAAATCCATCACCCGGATATTCTTAAAAAACTTACAATTTTGCTTCAGCCAACCTTCGCCGCTTTAGAATAAGTTCATGGCTAAAACATTTGCAGTCAATAAAATCCGCAAAGACTTCCCAAACCTTTCCATCAAGGTCCGGGGCAAACCTCTTGTTTATCTGGACAATGCCGCGACAACGTTAAAACCTCAATGCGTTATCGATCGACTGACGCACTACTACAAATACGAAAACGCAAACGTTCATCGCGGCGTGCACTATTTAAGTGAAAAAGCGACCCTCGAATTTGAAAAAACGCGTGAGAAAATTTGCCGGTTTCTTAACGCGGCAAACCGATCAGAAATTATTTTTACAAAAGGCACAACCGACTCGATTAATCTCGTCGCCCAGAGTTATGGCCGCAATTTTTTGCAAGAGAACGATGAAATTATCATCAGCGAAATGGAGCATCATAGCAATATTGTTCCCTGGCAAATTTTGTGTCAGCAGAAAGGGACCGTTTTAAAAATTATCCCGATCGACAATACCGGCGCCTATAGCGTTGACGATTTCAAGAAAGTCCTCACTGCTAAAACAAAGTTTATTTCGCTTGTATATATTTCCAATTCTTTAGGCACGATTAATCCGATTCCCGAAATTATAAAAATTGCCCATAAGCAAAACATTCCGGTTTTAATCGACGCGGCACAAACAGTCAGTCACATGCCCATTGACGTCCAAAAGCTTGACTGTGACTTTTTTGCGTTTTCAGGCCACAAACTTTTTGGGCCCACCGGCATCGGGGTCCTTTATGGCAAAACCGCTCTGCTTAATCAAATGCCCCCGTATCAAGCCGGCGGCGACATGATTTCTTCTGTGACCTTCGAAAAAACAACTTATAATGTTCTGCCGTATAAATTTGAAGCAGGAACGCCGCACATTGCCGGAGTTATTGGTTTGGGTGCAGCCATCGATTACATCGATTCAATTGGTTTTGAAAATATTTCGACGTATGAAAAAGAACTTCTTGTTTACGCGACCAAGGCATTAAAAAAAGTGCCTGGCTTAAAATTAATCGGTACAGCCAAACATAAAGCCGCTGTGCTTTCTTTTGTCATTGATAAAATCCACGCGCATGATTTGGGGACTTTGGTTGACGAACACGCCGTTGCAATTCGCACCGGGCATCATTGCACGCAACCGGTCATGAAACATTTTGGTGTTCCAGCAACGGCCCGCGCGTCACTTTCTTTTTATAATAATTCCCAGGACATTGACCACTTGGTCAAAGCGATTGTCCAAGCTAAAAAAATATTTTCAAAATCCTATGAACGAAAATAATCGCGCCGAACTTTATCAGCAAGTTATTCTGGAGCATCATCACAAACCGAAGAATTTTGGCGAGCTTAAAAGCGCGACCCATGATTCGGAAGGTTACAATCCCTTATGCGGAGATCATTTGCATATTTATTTGCATGTGAATGATAAAGATATCATCGACAATATTTCCTTTAAAGGTGATGGCTGTGCGATTTCACGGGCTTCAGCGTCGATGATGACCGTGGCGCTCAAAGGAAAGACGCTCACGCAAGCGCACAACCTTTTCGAAGAATTTCACCAACTTATCATAGGCAATTTGAAACCCGACAAAACACCGCATCATTTAGGTAAACTGGCCATTTTTTCCGGTATTTGGCAGTATCCCTCTCGCGTCAAATGCGCAAGTCTTTGCTGGCACACGATGCAAGGTGCTTTAGAAAAGGCAAAGACTGTTTCGACCGAATAATATGTCAACAAAAAACATTAACTCTCCCAACGTCACTCGTCAGACAAATGTGATCAGTGACGCTTTTAGCCGGCCAA
Source organism: uncultured Planctomycetales bacterium (assembly GCA_964474085.1). Taxonomy (GTDB): domain Bacteria; phylum Omnitrophota; class Gorgyraeia; order Zapsychrales; family JANLHA01; genus JADLGJ01. The sequence continues at coordinate 15,500 of CAYYRJ010000003.1, read as the reverse complement.
TGCAGGATTTGCGTATCTCGGTTATCGACCGCTGTAATTTTCGATGCAGCTACTGCATGCCCGAGGAAACCTACGGGAAGCATTATTCATTTTTGGAAAAAGAACATTGGTTGACCTTTGGCGAAATTGTGCGCTTGACAAAACTTTTTGTTGGGCTGGGCGTTAGCAAAGTCCGATTAACCGGCGGGGAACCGCTCTTGCGTCCTGATTTACATAAATTGGTTGAAAGTCTTTCGCAGCTTTCCTGTATCAAGGATTTGGCTTTGACAACGAATGGTGCATTTCTCAAAAGCCAAGCTCAAGAACTGTTTGATGCCGGACTTTCGCGATTAACCGTCAGCCTTGACACTTTAGATGAAAAAATATTTTCACAGATCAACGGCAGCCGCGGCTCTGTTAACGGTGTTCTAGACGGTATTCAAGAAGCGGTAAGTGTCGGTTTTCAAAATATTAAAATCAATGCCGTCATTCAAAAAAACGTCAATGAAAGCTCCATCATGGGCTTAGTCGATTACGCTAAGAAAACAGGTCATATTTTGCGATTTATCGAATATATGGACGTCGGAAATTGTAATCACTGGCAATCCTCCGCTGTTGTTAAAAGTACGGATATTGTTAAGTTGATTTCTGCGTCTTACCCTCTAAAGGTGATCGAACCTAATTATTATGGCGAGGTCGCTGAGCGATATCGTTTTTCTGACGGAAAAGGGGAGATTGGTTTTATTTCTTCGGTCAGTCAGCCTTTTTGCGGCACATGCACACGTCTTCGTTTATCAACGGACGGAAAACTTTATACCTGTCTTTTCGCAACGCAGTCGACCGACTTAAGTACCCCGCTTCGGGCTGGTGCGACTGATCAGGAATTAATTAAAATTATTTCAAAAGTATGGCAAAGCCGTAGCGACAAATATTCTGAAAACCGTTATCTTTTTGAAGACTTAAAAATCAAAACGCCAAAAGTGGAAATGTATCAAATCGGGGGATAAGACTTAAGAATTTTTATTACCAGATCACATTTTCGCAACTAAAAGGCGCACCCTCAAAAGTCCCAACAAAACGTACTTCCCGCACAATTTCCATATTGTAAGTTTTCTTGACAAGCTCAGCCATTTTTTGCGCAAGATCATAAACATTTTGGGCGCTGCAACCTTGGGCTTTCACAATAATATTGGCATGTTTTGGAAAAATCTTTGCCCCACCGACGGATAGTTGCTTACCGCCGGCCTGTTCCAAGAACCATCCGGTTGCTTGCCGTCTTTCTGCCTTGGAAGTCGGCTCAATGTTACGAAAAAAACTTCCCGCGCACGGATAAACCTTCAAGTCAGGGTGCTTTTCCCAACGCAACCGTAAAGTTTCTTCGCGCTCTTTTAACAAATCGTTGGGGTCTGCTTTGCGCACAGAAAAAACCGCTGACACGACAATATCGCCGGTTTCTTTTAAACGCGAATTGCGATACGAAAATCCTAATTGACTTTGATCTGCTTCAAATTTTTTTCCAGAAGGCGAAAGAATCGTCACGCGCTTAAGAGCGTCGCCAACCTGTTTGCCAAATGCGCCGGCATTTCCGACAATTGCCCCTGCGACGGTGCCGGGAATGCCGCTGGTAAAGTTTATGCCCTCAAGCCCATGCTCAGCTGCATAAACGGCCAGTTGGTCCAAAAGCGTACTTCCCGAAACAGTAATTTCCTCATCTGTATGGCTAATCAAAGGACTGTCGCTAAAATACCGGACAACCGCGCATGGCACACCTAAATCCGAGACCACGAGATTTGACCCACCGCCGATTAAAATAAATTTGATTTTTTCGTGTTTTAAAAAATCAACTGTTTTTTCCAACTGTTGGGGTGTGGCACAGCAAAAAAGGTAAGGACAAACGCCGCCTAACTGAAAAGTCGTCCATTGGCTAAGCGCAGATTCTTCTTTAACAATAACGCCGCAAAGCTCTAACGCGGAAAAATCAGGTTTCACAGTTTAACTTTCATTTTGACAATTGACCCAGATTGAAGTGCCATCCGCAAAAACTTCTTTTTTCCAAATCGGCAAACGTTTCTTAATTTCATCGATAATATACCGGCACCCTTTGAATGCTTCATCACGATGGACAGAGCTTACCCCCACCCAAACGCTCATTTCTCCGACGGCAAGTCGACCGACCCGATGCAAACAAACACATTGTGAAATAGAAAATTGCGCCTGGACTTCATTAAAAATCTTTTGCGCTTCACTCGCACAAAGAGGCGCTAACGCTTCGTATTCCAGCTGTGTTACACGCAAAGCGTTGTGCGTATCGCGCACCCAACCTTCAAAACTGACAAAAGCGCCGTTAGATGAATGACGCAATTGACTAAGATAAGATTGAAAATCTAAAGGTTTGTTTAAGAGTTGAAACATAGCTTAAATTATATGTCAGACAGAATGATCTGTTTTTCAAGACGTTGTGAGACGAAGCGCGCATGGATAAAGCGCGAGTCGAACATCGAGCGAAGTCCAACCGGCAGGGGTTGAACGAGCGTTCTTTGAAAAATAGATCATTCTGTCTGACATCTAATAGGTCACTTTAACGACACCATTTATAATCGTGCATTGGCATCCTAAACGTTTGTTTTCGTCCATGCCTAAATCTTTTTCTTCTTGATTTAAGGGCCCTAAATTCTCGGCTCCTTCTAAAACTTCAATCTGGCATGTTGCGCAAACACCCGAATTGCAACTAAACGGGATGCCAGCTTTCTCACACGCTTCAGAAATCTGGGTACCGTCGGGAACTTCGTATTCTATCTGGTCAATGATAAGCTTGGCCATAATCTTAAAAGATATTAAATTTTGGGTAAGGGAAAGACGATATTTTTTTCGGGATTATCAAAAGAGTGTACGACTACCCCCGAAAAATTTGCCTTAATCGTGTTAACCAATTCATCAACAATCCATCGGGGAACCGATGCGCCGGAACTGATCCCGACTTTTTTCTTTCCGTTTAACTTCTTCATATCAAATTCCTGGGCGCGATCAATGATATAACTTTCAACACCATAATTAGCGCCCGTTTCCCGCAAGCGGTTGCTGTTAGAACTGTTGGGCGACCCGCAAATGATAATAATATCGCAAGTCTTGGCCAATTCTTTAACCGCATCTTGCCGATTTTGGGTTGCATAACAAATATCCGCACGAGGGGGGCTGACAAGATGCGGGAATTTAGCTTTTAACTTTTTGATAATTCCGGCAGTTTCATCGACGGAAAGGGTCGTTTGTGTCAAATAGGAGACTTCCTTTTTTGCCGAAATATCCAAACTATCGACATCTTTTTCCGTTTCAATAATATGTAACAATTGCGGATCGACATGACCGGCAGTCCCTGTTAATTCCTGATGACCTTTATGGCCAATTAAGACAATTTCATATTTCTTTGCAGAAAATTTTACAGCTTCCTTGTGGACTTTTGTCACCAAAGGACACGTTGCATCAATAAATTGCAATCCTCTTTGTTTAGCGTTTGAAATAACAGCAGGCGGGATCCCGTGAGCACTAAAAATTATACGCGAGCCAGAAGGGACTTCATCAATCGACTCGACAAAAACAACGCCGCGCTTTTTAAAATCTGCGACGACATACGTATTATGCACAATCTCATGATACACATAAAGCGGCGCCCCGTATTTGGCCAGCGCCTTTTCAACAATTTCAACGGCACTGGCAACCCCAGCACAAAAACCTTGTGTTCTTGCCAAAAATATTTCCACTTTTTTATATCCTTATTGCTATAATCCGAGTTTGAAAGCCAGTATAGCATTTGAGTCTTTAAATGAAAACGATTTTTCCGAAAGGGAAGTTATCTTATGCAACTGATGAAACGACGAAAAACACCGACGGTAAACATTGGCCATGTCCAGTTGGGGAGCTCTTTTCCGATTGTCATTCAATCCATGACAGATACATCAACCGCTGATGTTCACGCGACATTTCAACAAACTGTTAGCCTTATTGAGGCCGGTTCGCAACTGGTGCGCTGGACGGTCAATGACGAAAAAGCCGCGCAAGCTGTTGCCGAGATCATAAAAATGCTGCGCGACAAGGGTTACCAAACACCCATTGTCGGAGATTTTCATTTCAACGGCCATCGCTTGCTGGCAAAATTCCCGTCGGCAGCGAAGGCTTTGGATAAATATCGAATTAATCCCGGCAATGTCGGTAAAGGCAATTTGCATGATGATAACTTTGCCACGATCGTCAAAATCGCCATCGAACATAATAAAGCAATACGCATCGGCGTTAATTGGGGCTCACTTGACCAGGAGCTTTTAACAGCCATGATGGACAAAAACGCAAAACTCGCAAACCCCAAAGACGCTAAAGAAGTCACTTATCAAGCCATGATACAGAGTGCTTTGCAAAGTGCCGCATACGCACGCAAGCTGGGCATTAAAAAAGAAAAAATCGTTTTGAGTGTCAAAATGTCAATTTTGCAAGACATGGTCAATGTTTATTCAAAACTCGCTAACGAATGCGAATATGCTCTACACTTAGGATTAACGGAAGCCGGAGCGGATGTGCAAGGCATTTCATCGAGCGCGGCGGCTTTGGCGATTCTTTTGCAACAGGGAATTGGCGACACAATACGCGTTTCCTTAACACCGCAACCGAATATCAGCCGGACAAAAGAAGTCGACGTCTGCAAAGCGATTTTGCAGGCACTAGGATTGCGCTATTTTGCTCCAAGCGTCACCAGCTGCCCGGGTTGCGGAAGAACAAGCAGCAATTTCTTTCAATATCTTGCCAGAGATATTAATGAACACATTGTCCGCCAAATGCCGCAATGGCAAAAAGAATTTCCAGGAGTTGAAAAATTAAAAATTGCTGTCATGGGTTGCGTTGTCAACGGTCCCGGGGAAAGCCGTCATGCTGATATCGGGATCAGTTTGCCGGGCGCTAGCGAAAAACCGATTGCTCCGGTTTATATCGACGGGAAAGAAGCCACTACCTTAAAGGGGCAAAAAATTAAGGAAGAATTTATTGCAATCCTGGAAGATTATATAAAGAATCGTTTTAAACGATGAATACCTAATTTAAACTGCTGCCGCAACGGTCAGACGATTTAAACTCTTGATGTAACTTAAAACTTCTTTGGCGTGTTCCGCAGGTTTTACTTTTTCAAAAATCTTTGAAATTTTTCCATCTTTATCAACAATAAAAGTCGTGCGCAAAATGCCGGAGATCTTTTTGCCATACATTAGCTTTTCGCCCCAAACGCCGTAGGAAGAAATCGCTTGTTTTTCCTTATCACAGAGCAAAAGAAAGGGGAGGTAATATTTCGCCACAAAACGCTGATGCGAATAAAGATTGTCTGCGCTAATTCCCAGGACAACCGTGTCACATTCAAAAAGCTCATCCATAACATCGCGAAACCCGCAAGCTTCTTTGATACAGCCTGGGGTATCATCCTTCGGATAAAAATACAAAACAACATTCTTGCGGCCCAAATAATTGGACAAAGAAACCATTCGGCCATTGCTGGCAATCAATGCAAAATTTGGCGCTTGTGAACCAACTTCGAGTTTCTTCATGTCTTCTCTCCTTAGGACTAAAACGGATTCCATATTCTTTTGTGTGGATCATAAATCGCTTTAACCAAACTTTCCGACGGCATATTATCCTCGCGCGGCCAGGATGTCATCTCAAGTTTATTGCCATCCAGATCATAAAAATACAAAGACCATGATTTATCGCGTTTCTTTGCGAAAGCAATTTTGACAGCATTATCTTCAAGACGCTTGATCATCGCATCAAATTCCTGAGCTTTAACCCGAAACGAAAAATGATTCGCGCCCAAGCCTTCTTCCTGAAACGGATGTTTTTCATCAAAACTTTTCGCTTGAATCAATCCGATAAGTGCAGATCCGCAATCCAGAAAATATTCAATGCCCGGTTTGGAAGGTTCACGCTGTGTAATTTGCAATCCTAAAACTTCGGTATAAAATTTAAGAGATTGATCCAAATCCTTCACATTGATAGCAACATGATCAATCCCGAGAATAAAGCTCATAATTTAATCACCCGCTCGATTTGTCGATTCTTAAAAGTAACATATTGTTGATACCCAGCAGCACGTGCCAGCTCAAAAGCTTTTTCAAAATCCGATCCAACTTCACGAGGCGCATGCGCGTCAGAGCCAAACGTCAAAGGGACGCCTTCCTGACAATAAATTCGAAGCGCATCCAAAGACGGATACATTTCATTAACCGGTTTTCGCAAACCCGCGGTATTAATCTCAACGGCAACGCCGGCTGATTTGAAAACTTCTGCGGTCGTCATAATTTCGGTCGTCATATCCGAAGCTGGCCGATGACCAAATTTTTTGACCAAATCAACATGGCCCATAATATCAAAAAGTTTTGATTGCGCCGACAAACGCAAAAGTTTGTAATATTGCCGGTAAACCTGATCAATGTTAGCGCCATTCCATCGGCTTAAATCATGAGGATTATCAAAACCCCAATCTCCAATAAAATGCACAGAACCGATGACATAGTCATACGGATAGCAGGAAAGAATTTTTTCCGTTTTCTCTTCGTAGCCGACAATAAAATCTGCTTCAAGCGCAACTTTAATCGAAATCTTTTTTTGGAATTGGGAGCGGACATCCTCAATCATTTTATGATATATCGGCAATTGGTCCAAACGCATGGCAATTTTGGGATCCTCAAAAGCAACAAGGGGAGCATGATCAGAAAAACCGATTTCAGTAAGGCCAGATTCAATAGCACGCAGGACATATTCGCGCGGCTCTCCGACGGCATGGCCGCAGAGAGGGGTGTGCATATGATAATCAACAACGGGGGTAGACATGTTTTAAAAACTAATTCTGTAAAATTCAAAAAACAATTTTGCATTAACGTGCCGGAATTATAGCACGAGTGCCGATTTTGTTTGCAATATATTTTTTCACAAGGCTTTAAAATGCTCGCTTGACCGTCGGGAAATGACTTTGACTTTGACTTTAGGCTGTGTTAAGATTGCACACATAAAACAACAATATCGAGGATGCCATGGACCAATTTTTTAAAAAGTTACTTGAGGAAATCGGTGAAGACACCAACCGTGAAGGTTTACGCTCCACTCCGCTTCGTGCCGCAAAAGCTTTCCAGTATCTGACCAAAGGATATAAGGAAGACATCAAAAAAATCGTCAATAATGCTGTTTTTGAATCTGACAATGACGAAATGATCATTGTCAAAGATATCGAACTCTACTCTCTATGCGAACATCATCTATTGCCTTTCTTTGGCAAATGCCATGTCGGTTATCTTCCTAATGGAAAAATCATCGGTCTTTCTAAAGTCGCCCGAATTGTCGATGTGTTCGCTCGCCGATTGCAAGTCCAAGAAAACTTGACCAAAGAAATCGCTGAGAGCATTATGGATGTCACCAATGCCCAAGGGGTGGCCGTTGTCATCGAAGCGCGGCATCTGTGCATGATGATGCGGGGCGTTGAAAAACAAAATTCGCTGATGAAAACCTCTTGCATGCTCGGTCTTTTTAGAAGTGAAAACTCAACGCGCGCCGAATTTTTAAGTTTGATCCGCTAACAATGCGAAAAGTCAAAACCGCTTATTCGAAAGGCAGTGTCCTGATCACCGGTGGCGCAAAACGGCTCGGCCGCGCAATCGCGATTTACTTGGCTAATTTAGGTTATCCGATCGCCATTCATTACAATCGTTCACGCAAAGAAGCCGAAAACCTCGCCAATGAAATTTGTCAATCGAAAGGTCGCTGTGAAATCTTTGCCGCTGACTTGAAAGATCCCAAAGCGGCTGCGAAATTATTGCCTGACGTCCATCAAAAATTTCCGGATCTGTGCTTTTTGGTCAATAATGCCTCAATTTTTGTACCTTCAAAGATCAAATCAGCTAATCTCAAAGATTTTGACGATGAATTTGCCATCAATTTGCGTGCACCATTTATTCTCACCAGCCAATTTGCTAAAATCATTCAAAAGGGGAGCATCGTTAATATTGTGGATACGAATGTGAGCAAAAATCAAACGGCTCACTTTTCTTATCTTTTAACAAAAAAATCTTTAGCTGATTTGACACGCTTAGCTGCTGTTGAGCTTTCTCCTTATATTCGTGTCAATGCTGTCGCTCCGGGACTTATTCTTGCGCCAGTGCAGAAAAACTCTAATTATCTTAACCGTCTGGCTAAGAATATTCCGCTTAAACACAAAGGCGATCCAGAAGATATTGCAAAAGCTGTACACTTTTTGTTGGAAAATACCTTTATTACCGGGCAAACCATCTTTGTCGATGGGGGAGAACACTTACTTTAAACAGAACAAACACTTTATTGGTTTGGAATAAGCACTATTTACCATGGCCATCATCCGCATAACAGATTTGAAACTCAAAGCCATCATCGGCATCAATGCGTGGGAAAGAACAACCAAGCAGGATGTCATTATCAATCTTGAACTGGATTTTGACGCTTCCAAGCCCGCCCAAAGCGACGATATTAAGGACACCATTGATTACAAAACCCTCAAAAAGCGTATTATTGAACTTGTTGAAGGCTCAAAATTTTTTCTTTTAGAAAAATTAGTTGAAAAAGTGCTTACTCTTATTATGCAAGACTCCAAAATCCGCAAAGCAACTGTCCGGATTGATAAACCAAAGGCTTTACGCTTCGCTAAATCTGTTTCGATTGAATCCAGCCGCCGTAAATCACGCAAAAAGTGATTTGCCCTTTATCTTGAAATTTGCTCCAAAACATCCCCATTTACCTTTTTTTGCACCGAATTAACCTAAATTTTCTTGCCACAACACCTGCCATTCGTAAACCTTTATTTTTGCCCTGTTTACAATTACGCGCACCAAAAATATTTTTGCAATCAAATAACACATTATGGTAAGGTTTGGGTCTATATGAAAAGCAAAATCATGGTTAAAAAGCTTCTGATCATCGCCATATCGGCAGTTACTTTTCTGTGTACGATCTTTGTTCACACGAAAAGCGACGAAGCCTCTTTGATTCCATTGGACAAAGGCATTATGGCTGGCCATGCGTCTTGGTACTCGCATACAGATCGTGGAATCAACCGCCACACAGCTAACAATGAGATTTTTGATGATCATGATTTAACGTGCGCGATGTGGAATGTTCCTTTTAACCAAAAACTGCGTGTGACAAACATCGAAAACGGCAAATCCATTGTCGTTCGTGTCAATGACAGAGGGCCGCATAAACGTTTTGTCCGCAAAGGCCGTGTTATCGATCTTACCAAAACCGCTTTTCGCCGGATTGCCGGAACCCATAAAGGCCTCATCCGCGTTCAAGTCGAATTTCTCTAACTCATCGTTTTGAAATTAACTGTCCTTCGAATAAATCCGCGTTTATTTTTCATTTTTAACTTGCAAATAAAGTTATCATTGTTATCATATCGCTGTATTTAAACCGATAAAAATTATTGCTATGAAATTTAAAAACGAAATCGTTGTCGTAACAGGTGCCACACGCGGCATTGGGAAAGCTATTGCTTTAGCGTTCGCAAAACAAGAAGCAGACGTGATCTTAGTCGGCCGAAACGAGCAAGCTTTAAAGGCTCTTTCCGACGAGATAAAGAACGTCGGCCAATCATGCGATTTTTTTGCGTGTGATGTTGCGAACTCGCAAAATGTGCAAGAAACCGTCAATAAAATTCTTGACAAATATAAGACCATTGATATATTGGTTAACAATGCCGGGATCACTCGCGATAATTTGCTGCTTCGAATGAGTGAAAACGATTGGGATGAAGTCATAAGTACCAACCTCAAAGGCGTTTTTAATTTTACCAAAGCTGTTTCGCGATCGATGCTTAAAGCCAAAAAAGGCAAAATCATCAGTATCGCTTCGATCATTGGAATAACAGGCAACGCAGGCCAAGCCAATTATGCCGCAAGTAAAGCGGGCATTATCGGTTTCACAAAATCCATCGCGCGCGAATTAGCATCACGCGGAATTACCGCTAATGCCATTGCCCCAGGATATATTGAAACCGAAATGACTGGCCAACTCAAAGATGAACTTAAAGCCGAAATCTTAAAAAACATTCCCTTAGGTCGGCTTGGGACAGTCGAAGACGTTGCAAACATAAGTTTATTTCTCGCTTCAAAAGAAGCGGATTATATTACCGGTCAGACCATTGTTGTAGATGGTGGAATGGCGATCTAACTCACAGAGGGCAAAAAGGAGGCTTTTGTATGTCCGTTGAAGACAAAATCCGATCAATCATTTCCGAACAATTAGGCGTTAAGCCTGAAGAAGTCAACCCACAAGCATCCTTTATTGATGATCTTGGCGCTGACTCGCTAGACACCGTGGAGCTTATCATGGCTCTTGAAGAAGAATTTGGTGTTGAAATCCCGGACGAAGATGCTGAAAAAATGGCAACCGTTGGTGATGCAATCAAATATATCGAAGAAAAAGCGCCAAGCAAGTAAGCTTCTTTCCTCTATATATATAAGATCAACATATTAAAGATTAAACGTAAAGTGTGCCCCGAAGACTTTTGTCGGGGCTGCTTTATAATACTAAACCTTTAATAACTTCTAAAAGATATCAAAATGCAAAAAAGACGCGTTGTTGTAACAGGAATCGGCGTTGTTTCCCCGTTTGGAACAGGGGCGGAAGCTTTTTGGAAATCTTTACTCGAAGGGAAAAGCGGGATCCGTCCGATCACTCATTTTGATGCCAGTCAATTTGACTGCAAAATTGCCGGAACTGTCATAAATTTTAATCCCCTTGACCATTTTTCAACTAAAGAAGCACGCCACCTTGCCCCGTTTGTCCAATACGCGGTTGTCAGTTCACGTGAAGCGGTATCCATGGCAAAACTCGACTTGAAAAATATTAATTTGGAACGTATGGGCGTTTTGATCGGTTCAGGAATCGGCTGCCTTCATACATTAGAAGAAGAGCACAGCAAATTGATCACGCGTGGGCCTTCAAAAATTTCTCCATTTTTTATTCCCAAAATGATTATTAATGAAGCAGCTGGACATGTTTCAATCGAAACTGGCGCAAAAGGACCAGCGACATGTGTTGTTACAGCCTGCGCAAGTGCAACAAATGCGATCGGCGATGCTTACCGGTTTATCCAATACGGAGATGCGGATGTTATGCTGGCCGGCGGAACTGAATGTGCTTCGACTCCATTAGGGATAGGTGGATTTTGCGCCCTGAAAGCCTTATCCCAACGCAATGACGCTCCCGAAAAGGCAAGCCGTCCATTTGATCTTAACCGCGACGGGTTTGTTATGGCCGACGGCGCGGGCGTTGCATTGTTAGAAACTCTCGAGCATGCCAAAATGCGCGGGGCCAATATTCTCGCAGAAGTTGTAGGCTATGGCCGCACGTCTGATGCCTACCATATCACAGCACCCGAATCAACCGGAGCTGGGGCTACACGCGCCATGAAACTTGCTTTGGACGAGGCAAATATGCCGCCGCAAGAGCTCGGATACATTAACGCACACGGAACCTCAACACACTTAAATGACAAAGTTGAAACGTTAGCTATCAAAAATCTTTTTAAAGAACATGCCAAACTTATTCCGATAAGTTCAACAAAATCTATGACCGGTCATTTACTCGGAGCTGCAGGCGGAATTGAATTTGCTGCAAGCGTTTTTACGATTCGCGACAACATGATTGCCCCAACGATCAATCTCGAAACAGCTGATCCCGATTGCGATTTGGACTATGTCCCAAACCACGCCCGTAAAGCAACCGTGAATTCTGTCATGTCCAATTCGCTGGGGTTTGGCGGGCACAATGCCTCGATTCTGATTAAGCGTTTCAAAGAATAAAATCCTCGCCATAAAATTTTCAACAAGGAAAATCGATGAAAAACTATAAAATTGCAGTAATCGCTGGCGACGGGACAGGTCCGGAAGTCATTAATGAAGGTTTAAAAGTCCTGGAGGCCACCGCACAAAAATTTGGATTTAAATATCACACTCATGCCTACGATTTTGGGGGCGCACGTTATCTACGAACAAAAGAAACTTTACCAGATTCTGCCGTCGGAGAGCTTAAAAATTTCGACGCAATTTATCTCGGGGCAATTGGTCACCCGGATGTCAAACCGGGAATTTTAGAAAAAGGCATCTTATTGAAGCTGCGCTTTGACTTAGATCAATATATCAATTTGCGTCCTGTCGAGCTTTATGATGAACGTTTTTGTCCTCTTAAAGATAAGAAACCAGCTGATATCAATTTTACAGTTGTGCGCGAAAATTCAGAAGGCCTTTACAAAGGTTTAGGCGAATTTCAAAATAAGGGGACGCCCGAAGAAGTTGCGATTCAAATTTCTCATAATACCCGCAAAGGAGTCGAACGATGCATCCGTTATGCTTTTGAATACACGCGCCAGCACGGTAAAAAGAAAAAACTCACGCTTTGCGGCAAAACCAATGTTTTAACTTTTGCTTTTGATCTTTGGGAGAGAACCTTTAATGAAGTAGCCAAAGAATATACCGATATCACCACCGATTACGCGCATGTTGATGCAACGACAATGTGGTTTGTCAAAAATCCGGAATGGTTTGACGTCATTGTGACCGACAATATGTTTGGCGATATCATTACAGATTTAGGTGCTATGATTCAAGGTGGGATGGGCATCGCCGCCGGTGGGAACATTAACCCGCAAGGCGTTTCGATGTTTGAACCGATTGGCGGGTCAGCGCCTAAGTACACAGGTAAAAATATTATCAATCCTCTGGCTGCAATCGCCGCTTTAGCGATGTTATTGCGACAAGTTGGGGAAGACAAAGCCGGTAATGCCGTCGAGGCTTCTGTTAAAACAGTTTTACGTACCAAACTCAAAGATCTTGCCGCAGGCAAAATGGGTTATTCGACGACAGAAGTTGGCGATTTAGTAGTTAAAGAACTTTAAACATAGGAGCAAAAATATGAATAAATATAATGTTGCTGTCGTTGGTGCCGGGGCTGTTGGAGTCGAAATGTTGAGGGTTTTACGTCAAAGAAATTTTCCGGTCGCACAATTAAAAGTTTTAGCCCGCAGCGACCGCGATATCACAGTTGACGGACAAACATATCATGTCGAACCGATCACAGCCCAAAGTTTTGACGGCATGCAAATCGCTCTTTTTGCGGGAACCGAAGGCGAAAAAGGCGCGGCTGTCACTTTTGCCGATGAAGCGGTCAAACGCGGTTGTATCGTCATTGACAATGGCGCTGATTTTCGGATGGAAAAAGATGTTCCGCTCGTCGTTCCTGAAGTCAACGGCAAAGATGTGAAAATGGCCAAAAAAGGGCGCGGTATTATTGCGAATCCCAATTGCTCGACGATACAAATGGTCGTGGCTCTTGCACCAATTCACAAAATGTCAAAAATCAAACGCGTCATTGTTTCTACGTATCAAGCCGCATCCGGTGCGGGAAGCAAGGCGGTCGACGAGCTTTTTGCCCAAACCAAAGATGTCTTAGACGGCAAACCGGCCGTGCCGCAAGCTTTGTCTAAACGTATTGCATTTAACATTTTTCCGCACATCGGTTCCTTTGCTGAAAATGATTTTACTTCCGAAGAATGGAAAATGATTTTGGAAACCCAAAAAATCATGCATGATGACAAGATCAAAGTCTCAGCTACGACTGTCCGTGTTCCTGTCAAAAACGGGCACAGCGAATCAGTTTATCTGGAAACCGAAAAACCGCTTGATCTTAAAAAAGTCAAAGCCGCACTTAAAAAAGCTCCTGGAATCGTCATCGTTGACGACCTTAAAACTTCGACCTATCCTATGCCTATCGATAGTGAAGGCAAAGACGAAGTTTTTGTCGGCCGCATCCGCAAAGATCCCTTTAATCCTAAAGGCATTTGGCTGTGGGTCGTTGCGGACAACTTGCGCAAAGGGGCTGCCTCCAACGCCGTCCAAATCGCTGAAGAGTTAGTCAAACAGCGCTTGATTTAACGCGATATATAATTTTGTATTATTCCCCAGTAGGGAACAGGCATGCCTGTTCCCTACAAAAATATGGACACCAAAATAGCGAGAGACGTTACTGTTATTGCCACGCTAAGAAAAACTTCAGCTTTAGACAGGCGGCGGCACTCATATTAACGCTTCTAGCTTAATTATTAAAAAATGTACCCGACGGCGGAGGACTGAGGACTCAAATACCCCAAAATATGCAAAACATTAAACTCACCATCGAATACGACGGGACAAATTTTTCGGGCTGGCAATTACAAACGCCCGATAACCGTACCGTGCAAGGCGAAATCGAAAAAGCTCTTTTAAAAATTTTCAAAAAAGACATCCGTATAAACGGTTCTGGTCGTACGGATGCCGGTGTTCATGCGCACGGACAAGTGGCTAATTTCAAACTTGATTCTCCGATGAAGCCACAAGAGATCGTTCGCGCTTTAAATGGAAATCTCGCTGACGATATCACAATTCTTTCGGCACAAGAAGTTCCAATACGCTTTCACGCGCAACACAGCGCCAAACAAAAAACCTATCGTTACACGATTCTCAATCGAACAACACGGCCGGCTATAAATAAAAATTTTGTTTTACATATTCCTTACAAAATCAATCTTTCCGCCATGCGCAAAGAAGCGAGAATACTTCTTGGCAAACACAACTTTATTTCTTTTACAGCAACCGACTCAGCTAAACGAGGGAAATTAACGACAAGAGACACGACACGAACAATTTATGTTTTAGACATTAAAAAAAAGAAAGACTTGATTACTATCTCAATCACAGCCAACGGCTTTCTCTATAAAATGGTTCGAAATATTGTCGGTACTTTGTTGGATATCGGCACAGGTTTGATTCCGCAGGGAAGTATCAAAAAAATCCTCACCGCCAAGTCTCGACTAGCAGCACGTGAAACCGCCCCAGCTAAGGGGCTGACCCTGATTAACGTTGTCTATTGAGTCGAACTGACCGAAGCTAAATATTTGTTGACAATATACAAAGCAAGTGTTATATTTTTTGGACTTTTGAACAATAATTGAATGGACTAAAACTATGAAAATTGCAAAGACATTTCTTCCCGACGTATCTAAAGCCGAAAAAAAATGCTACGTCATAGACGCAGCCGATAAAATCCTTGGCCGTGTCGCTGCCAAAGCTGCACATTATTTGCGCGGCAAACATCGTGCGGATTTTACAACACATTTTGACAGCGGAGATCTCATTGTTATTATCAACGCTGAAAAAATCAAAGTCACCGGCAAAAAATTGACCGATAAAATCTATCAACGTTATTCCGGTTACCCGTCAGGACAACGCCGTGTTGCTTTAGGCGATTTGCTCAAAAAAGCCCCGACCGAAGCGATGCGTTTGGCTGTCGATAGCATGATTTCCAAGGGACCTTTAGGCAATGCGACCAGACGTCGTCTTCGCATTTATGTCGGCGATAAACACCCGCATCAGGCTCAAAACCCGATTGTTGTAACAATATAATTTAAAGGAAGACATAAAATGGTTGAAATTGTT
>CAYYRJ010000002.1:0-149391 GCA_964474085.1 uncultured Planctomycetales bacterium | reverse complement strand
TGGAAGGGTTTTATGCGCAGTTTCATCCCGACG
Source organism: uncultured Planctomycetales bacterium (assembly GCA_964474085.1). Lineage (GTDB taxonomy): Bacteria > Omnitrophota > Gorgyraeia > Zapsychrales > JANLHA01 > JADLGJ01. Next base: position 149,358 of record CAYYRJ010000002.1, on the reverse strand, counting down.
AGGATTTTGTCGAAACATTTGCAGTGTGGTTGACCCCATCGTCTGATTGGCAAAAAACATATCAAGGTTGGCCGGCATTAAAAAAATTGCTGTATGTTTCTGATTTGATGAGTTCTATTGCCGGACGCGAGCCATCGCCGGTAAAAGCGGTTAAGCATTGGCATGTCAAAAACATCAAAGTGACACTCGCCAATTTTTACAAAAAGAAACGCGAGTTTTGGGCGGAAGAATTCCCGGACTTCCATGACGGGAACCTCAAAAAAATCTTTAATATAAACCCTGCGGATCAAAATGCTTTGGCGGCCGGCGTTTTTTTAAAGCGCTATGAAAAGGAGATTGTTGCTGATATTGTCCGTTGGACGTCGGAACGAAAGTATGTCGTCAGCAAACTATTTAAGGCCGTCACTGATCGCTGCGGAGAGTTAAAACTTTTTGCGCCTAAAGAACATCCGCTTGTTTTGGCGAATGTGGCGGTTTATATTACGACCTTGGTCATGAATTATATTTATACCGGCTGGTATCGAGGCGATGAAGGAAAGAAAAAACGATGAGCAAAAAATTAAAAGTGCTTGAGCTTTTTCATACGCCGTATCCGACGGAGCGCGGCTATGATTTTAAGGATGAATTTGCCGATGAAAATAATATGTACACTGAACGCGATGTCTATGAAGCGCTTTTGGCCAACGGCTATGAAGTCAGGCGCCTAGGCCTTTTTAACGATATTGCCCCGCTTTTAGAGGAAGTCAGAGAGTTTAAGCCGGACGTGGTCTTTAATCTCGTCGAGGTTTTTAATGATAAGACGTATCTCGAAAAAAATATTGCCGCACTTCTAGAGCTTTTGGATATCCCGTACACCGGTGCGAGTGCCGATGCGCTGTTAATTTGTAATAATAAGGCTTTGAGCAAAAAGATTCTGCGGTTTCATCGTTTGAAAGTGGCACGCTTTCATACGTTTTATCGCGGACAAAAAGTCTGGCGTCCGCAGACGGTTAAGCTTCCGGCGGTCATCAAGCCTTTGTGCGAGGAAGCCTCCCGCGGCATTTCTCAGGCTTCCGTCGTGGATAATGAACAGGCGTTTGCCGAGCGGATTGCGTTTATTCATGAAAATATGAATATGGACGCGATTGCTGAAGAGTATATCGAAGGCCGCGAACTCTACGTGACGGTCATGGGAAACAAACAGCTTAAGGTTTTGCCGCCGCGGGAATTAAAATTCGGTGAATTGCCCGACGATGAACCGCGCATCGCGACCTATAAAGCCAAATGGGATGATAAGTATCGGGACCGCTGGGGGATTAAAAGTGTCGCGGCTGGAAAATTGGCCGATGGTGTAGCGCAAGATTTGGTGGAGACCTGCAAGCGCGCGTATCGGGCGCTTAACATGAATAGTTATGTGCGTTTTGATATTCGCGTGACAGCCGACCACAAGATTTATTTTATTGAACCTAATGCCAATCCGTGTATCGCCAAGATTGATGAAATGGCGCAAGCGGCGCTCAAAGAGGGGATTGATTATAATCATTTGATCCGACGGATTGTAAAAATGGCCATCGTCAATCATGCTGATGGCGCAGGCAAGCTTAATCGCAAAGGATGATCTATGAAAAAGAAAATTCTTGTTGTTGACGATGACCATATCAATGCCAAAATCGTCAAGCTTAATTTAGCCAAGGAAGGGTTTCATGTCGAAACGGCTTTTGATGGGGATGAAGCTTTGGCGATTTTGACAACGGTCAATCCCGATTTGATTGTTTTGGACGTCAATATGCCCAATATGAACGGGTACACCTTTATGCTTGAGGTGCAGAAATTTGATCATCACAAAGACACGCCGGTCATTGTTTTGACTGCGCAGGCGGATGTGCGGCCGATTTTTAAATTCAATGGCGTAAAAGATTATCTTGTTAAGCCGATCAGCGGCCCTGATTTGGTCGAAAAAGTCAAAAAGTTCGTCCGTTAAAGGAGTTTTTCATCGCCCGCTTTGGCCAATTTATGTCTGAGCAGTTGATGCCGGAAGATCCGATGGATTGGATTATTCTGCTAATTATTGTTGCAATTTCTCTGGGAGCCATTGTCCTTCTTTTTATCATGTATTCTTCGGGGTTTATTTAATCTTACGGGGTATTTCACTCTGTGTGCTCTGCCTTAAAATAATTTTACAAGTCTGAGATTTAAACCCAAATTTTGCATTACAATCCATTGCGCGACGATCCGTCGCGCACAAAAAGGCTAATGCAAAATCCGGGTTAAACATATTTCTTATATTTTTTGCTCAGATCAAGTTGCCTTTTTAGCCTCTTGCGTGTATAGTTATTGTGTAATCCACATACATATTCCGTTTATTCGCAGTTTTCATTATGATTATAAGTCTTTGTCTAGCAGTTATTTAATACATTATATTTTTACTCGGTAAGCTTATGCCATTTCGAAAAATCACAGCAATTATCAGCGTTGTTCTCTTTTTGTTTAATATTTTCTTTTGGGACATATCCGCCCAGGCGCAAGGCTTGGTTTTGTCTGCTTCAAGACAGGTTGTGCCATTGAGTGAGCCTTTCCATTCACCACTTCTCAAAGGCATTAAAGTCTATCCACGCAATCCTTTGCGCTTTGATTTTATCCTTGATAAAGGTCAATCGTCCGATACGGATTTGCAGCTGCAATCTGACACAAATAGATTGCTGAGGTATTTTTTGACAAGCTTGACGATTTGTGAAAAAGACCTTTGGGTCAATTTATCGCCTTATGAAAAAGACCGTATTGTTCCGGATTTTTTTGGGAAAACAGAAATGGGGAGGGATCTTTTAGCACAGGATTATCTTCTCAAACAGATTGTGTCTTCTGCGACTAATCCGGATGGAACCATTGGCGCAAAGTTTTGGGAAGAGGTTTATGCCCAGATTTTTCAGAAGTATGGGAAAACGGATATTCCGATGGATACCTTTAATAAAGTCTGGATCGTTCCGGACAAGGCTGTCCTCTTAGTTAACCATCAGGCGGGCGTTGCATATGTCAAGGAGTCGAGTTTTAAGGTGATGTTGGAGAAGGATTATTTTGCGACGCAAAAGTATGCTACCGGGCAGGTTGCTGCAGAAAATCCGCAGACTAACGCTGTATCGGATATCGCCAAAGAGGTGATGCGCTCTGTCATTATTCCTGCCTTGGAACGGGAGGTCAATGAGGGCAAAAATTTTGCACGGTTAAGGCAAGTGTATAATTCTTTGATCCTTGCCGGCTGGTATAAGAAAGCGATGAAGGGTTCTTTATTATCACAGATATATGTTGATCAGGATAAAACAGCGGGGTTGCAAATCGCTGATCCTCAAGAGATCGAAAGGCTTTGGACTCAATACGTCGATGTTTTTAAACAGGGAGTTTATAGCATCACCCGCGAAGAGTTCGACCCCGCCACCCAGGAGATGGTTCCGAGAAAATATTTTTCAGGTGGAGTGGATTTGCGTGCAAGTGCGGGGGTGACAGAGATTCAAGGGCTTGCGCCTAACGATTTTCCGAAAGATGAAAATGGTTCAACATATCTTGTCTCAGTTGATGTTTCGTCTGCTGGGGCAGGTGTATCAGTTGCATCCTCAGCGACAGAGATGGTTATCTTGCCGCCAGTAACACAAAATTCTGACATTATGGGACGGCACACTCGCAGAGAATATTTAAAGGATAGTCAGTTGCATCAGGTGGACTATTCGCTAGCCGGCCAAGTTAATATGACGCCTAATTCTCAGGCGGCCGCTATTTTTGAGCGAATTGAGGAATTTGACACAGTTGATATTCGTTTAGCCGAGATACTCAACAATGATCAGTTGACCTTAGGTGATTTACAAAAGGGGCTTGAGGTTCTTAGGCATATGTTTGTTTTGTATTTGAGCGTTTTTGAAAATTTCCCTGGAGATTCTCAGCAGTTTTCGGAAGATGAAATTATTAAGAAGGCGTTGGATACGAACAATAAAAATATCCAAAATTTGGCGAAAGTTTACAACCGTATTGTGGGTCAAATTAATGACGATCTTTTGACTGACAGTCAGTTGAGTTTGCCCGTTCCCGCTGTCTCAATACTGCAGTTTCGTGACATGGCCAAAGACAAAGATGGCAAGCTGGTCAATAAGGCGTTGATTAACAAGGATGCGGAATATTTTACGGATCAGGAAATGGCGGAGATTTCTTTGAATGCGTTTATAAATATTATTCACCAGAAGGGGTTGGACCACATCAACACGGTATTTGTGAGAACTTCATCAGAAACGCATACCACTTCATCAGTAAAGGTACGTGTCGCGGCACAGGCTGATCAAAGTGTTCTTGATAATCCTAATGTGACGACTATGGTGGAATTGAATATTCCTTATATTGATGCACGTCATGAGTTATCTCAAACCCCGCCGCTATTAATGCGTTATATCGCCATGGCTTTTGCGCAGGGGAGATTGTTAACGGATTTTCCGGTTACGTTTAATCCCAGTAAAGCAAAGATTATATGCTCAGAGCGAAAGGCTTGGATCAGTTTGCCTTTAGGGCAGCATAGTGCGACCGTTTCGGTTTCGCTCAAGCCTTTGCGCGATGGGGGCGGGATTTTTGTTTATTATAAAGAGGGGGATGAGACGCTTTTAGGCAGTACGGTCCGTAGTCGTGCACTGCGCGCCGCTTTTAAGCAAGAAGGGTTTGCAATCAATCGTGAAGGATTTTTCTTAGAGGCAGCTTATAACAAGGAGAAGAAAACCAACGGTATTTTTCAGCTTCCGGATCGATTGCATTTTGCCCTGCAGGTCCTCAGCGGAATTTTGAACATGGACACGGGGGCCAGATCCTATATTACCAAACATGAAAATCCCAGCGATATGCGTCTGCATCAAGATGATATTGTCGCGCGTTATGCAAACCTTTATGCAGGGATTATTGGCCAGCAGGGATTTGTGTATAGAAGAAAAAACGGGTTTTTTACAGAGCATCCTGTGATTGATCCGATTCCCGACGATGTATCCGAAGCAATTCGTGATGATGCCCATTTTTTGGGATTACCGGCAAATAAAAATGATGTTAATTTGCGTTTGTTGCGGCGCGTTGAAGAGGAAAAAGATTTGTTGCGTCAACGCGGAGCGTTAGTCGAAACACAGGGACATTGGAAGATGACTTCGGCCTATCGTGAGTCTATACAGGAGTCGCCGATCTCTTTTGTGTTGCAGCGTTTATCGATGGAAAATGAAACAACTTTGTCGCAGGCGCAATTGATGGCCCAGATAGCGTCGCTGGCTAAGATATACGCGGTTCAAATCAAGGTCTCTGGGTATTTGGGAAAATATGAAGTTTCGCGGGTTGTTTTAAATACTTTGGGTGAGCGAATTACGTTTTATCTTTTAACAGATACAACCTCAGGCAAACCAGTCTTGGCTTATGCGGTCTTGGGGGATGCTTATTTTGACAGTCCACGCAATGACGTCCTTCGACAAAAACGCTTGGATAATAATTTATTGTCGCTTACGGATGTTGTACAGTTGGTTTCGATGTCTGGGCTGGAAAATGTTCTTCCCACACAGAATGCGGCTTTCGTCGGATTTTTGACTCGGGAAGAAAAGAAATTGCAAGAAAACGCTATGACCGCTTTCATTTTAAAACAGGCGCGAAAGAAGAGTCCGGCAAAATCTGAAGATATTGATCAGGGACTTTTGGAATTGGATTGGGAATCTATGCAGCAACCGGCCAGCGATGCGATGATCCTCAGCTCTTATTATGTTGATGGTAACAGGGTTTATCCCAAATCAGGGTTTGGCCGTGCTGCTTTCAAAAGAGCGGGAAGGGCAGCGCAGTCGTTTAAGAACAGGATTCTTTTATCTGATATTTTGGATGCACCAGACGATGATTTAATCCGCAACTCAGAAGGAATTGTGACAACTCAAGGGGGACCGGAAGCTCATGCTCAGATCCGGGCCAAGCAATTTCAAAAAGCCAGTTTGATATTAAAGAATGCTCCATTTGATGGGAATAGTGTTTCGTTAAAAATGAACCATCGTGTTTTATCGGAACGTCAGGAAGCGATCGGCGATAAAACTGTGACTGTTCAGGAGTATTATGGCTCCGGTCAAATAGGTGTCAGCATCGAAGAAGATGATATCCTTTATTTGGATGGCCACTCCGGAAGATTATTTTTGCTTGCCAAGAGTGATGATCAAGCCGCACAGAGTGTTATGGATGCGTATGATCTTTGGCGCGAAAACCCTTCTGCCGAAAGTCTGCTTGCGATCATCAATCTTTCCGGGTCTATCCCCCTGGTTAAATCCATCGTGCGTGATGTTTTTTTGGGGAAGTATTTGGATGAAAGTCAAACCCGGCTTGTTATGGATAAGTTGATTGAAAAAAATGGACAAGTCGGCGTTATTTTAAATTCATTTTTTTTGGGAATGGGAGAGGATTTTTATACGAATGTTAACAAAGCTGCCGAGAGTCTTTCTTTACACATAAGTGTTTCCGATTCACCCGACGGGATTCAGCAATTATTGTTGGACGTTAATACGCTGATGACGGAAGCAGCCAAAGCCAAAAGGTTTTTATTGTCGATGGGAAAGCGGTGGAAAGGGCAGTGGACGGCAGAACAAATTGACGCGCAAGTGGCAACCCTTTTGTCTTTAGCCAAAGTGAAGCTGAAATTTTATCAAGAAGAGCTGACCAAAATTTCAAAAAATTCCCAGCAGCTTGGGGATATTAAGTCTCTTGTTGATTTGCGAAATCAAATGCGTATGGTCGGCTTGGATTTTGACGCAGAGCTCGCCGAGAAATTGCAACAAAAGTTAAACGACTTAAATGCTCAGATTGTCTCTAGATTTGGCGGTCAGCGGATTATTTGGAAAAATGATCTTCAGGATTATGCAAACGGTTCATTTGGATTGTCCGACAGGTCAGATGGCATAAGACAGATAGCCGGCGGCAAAGCCTCAGAAGTCATTGAAATTGTCAATGCGATTGCTAAGTTAAAACAACAGGGTATTATTCCCCAAAATGCAGATATTGCAAATCCGCAAGGGTTTATCATTAATTCGTTGGAATATCAGCGTTGGTCGCAAAACGGTCAAGGGCAAGAGTTGCCGGAAGATTTGGTGTCTTTGTTGAAAGCTAATTACCAAAAGCTTATCTCTATTCAAATCGAAGATATCAAAAGAATATTGAGGTCACAGGATCCGGCTAATCCTGTTGTCGTCAAGATTTCACAAATCATCGAACAGCAAGGTACTGATATTATGGGTTTACGGTCAACGATATTGGAGTATCTCGACGGCCTTGAAGATCCTAAATCCGTTACAGATCTTTTGCTTGACCGGCTGCGTTCTTTAGGGATTGTCGCTATTCGGTCAACCGGCTTGACCGAGGATACATTAGAAATCTCGTCGGCTGGAAAATATGAAACTGTTTTAGCGGCTTTAAATTTTGAAGAACTTCTGCAAGCGGTCGTTAAGGTATGGCAGTCGGGGGCCGAGGGGGTTATGGTCGAGGAAATGATTTGGGCGCGCCAATCGGTGCTGGCTTTTTCTGTCAATGATGTTGCCTCGGATGTGGGGCAAATACGCATGAATGTCGCCGAAGGATTAAATGCTGGTCTTGTGGCGCAAACAGTTGCAGATCCCGACAGTTATGTGATTAAAAAATCAACCGCAGGACGAACAGCAGAAATCATCGATTCAAAAAGGCATGTTGGTGAGAAAAAGCAAAAGGTTGTAATTGATTTTCGTAAAGGTGGGGTAAAAGTTGAAGAAGGAAAACCTTTGATGAGGTCAGCCTTGAATGATGATAAGATTTTGTTGGTGGCTAATGTTTTACAAGCCCTCAGTGATTATCTTCATGTTCAGGTTGATGGAGAACTTTCGTATGACGCCAGCGGACGGTTGTATTTTTTGCAAGGCAGACCGGTGACGACATTAAATGAATATTTGACCCAGGGGCTGAAATTTTTAACAGCAGTATCATCCTCAGGCGTTGTCGAATACGGAGGGATTGACCTTGGGACGACAGCCGCAAAGGTTGAAATTCAGACTGATGGTCCAGACATTGCGTTTTCCCTAGATCCGCAAGTATTAGAACAGTTGCGTCAATCCGCAGGGTTTATCCCGAGAATTACTGGTTTTGAGCCCGTCAGCGATTTCTTCAAATTTTGGGACTCGCCACATTTGCCGAATTCTCCGGTTACCGGTTCACTTCAGATAATAAGATAATTTTTTAATGATATGAAAATCGATTAGTTCTCACTTAAGGATTGACCTACCAGTTGCATTTCTCCGGTTCTGGGACTAGAATGCTCACCTTATGTCGCACAAAATCAATTATCAGAAAGAATTAAATCCCGCACAGCTTAAGGCCGTGCTCTCGACGGATGGACCACACTTGGTCATTGCAGGTGCCGGGAGCGGCAAGACACGGGTTTTGGTTTTTCGCACGGCGCATTTAGTTGAGCAGGGTGTTGCGCCCGAGAGAATTTTGCTGTTAACTTTTACCCGCAGGGCTTCGCGGGAAATGCTCAAACGCGCCGCGAGCCTTTTGGATGAGCGCTGTCAGCAGGTCTCGGGGGGGACGTTCCATTCTTTTGCGAATGCGATACTCAGACGTTATGCCGAGTATGTGAACTTGCCGAGGTTTTTTTCGATTCTTGACCAAGACGATGCAGAAAGTGCGGTCAATTTGGTTCGCAATCAAATCGGCGGAAAACTCGACAAACGTTTCCCAAAAAAAAATACACTGCTTTCGATTATTTCCAAAAGTATCAATAAAGGCCTTTCAATCGACGAGGTTGTTTGCGAAGAATATCCGCAGTTTGGCGAGTGGTCGGCGGTGATCGAACATATCGGGCAGGAGTATATTCGTTACAAACATAATTTGGCGCTCTTGGATTACGATGACCTTTTGGTTTATTTAAAGAAGCTGCTGGAGGACCAACAGGCGATTCGGGAACATCTTTCCCAATATTATCAGTACATTATGGTCGATGAATATCAGGACACCAACAAAATGCAGGCGCAGATTGTGCGGCTTTTGGCCGTCGCGCACAATAATGTGATGGTCGTCGGTGACGACAGTCAGAGTATCTACTCTTTTCGTGGGGCGCATTTTAAAAACATTATTGATTTTCCGCGCATTTTTTCGGGCACAAAAATTATTACGCTTGAAGAAAATTACCGTTCAACCCAGCCGATTTTGGATTTGACCAATGAAGTGATCAATGCCGCCGAGGAAAAATTCGACAAAGCCCTTTTTACCCGCAACGGAGGAGAAACGCTTCCAGTCTACGTCGATGTTTATAATGAAAACAGCCAGTCGCGTTATATCGTCAAAAAAATCCTTGAGTTGCGCCGTGAAGGCGTGCCTTTAGGCGAGATTGCGATTTTGTTTCGCTCCGGCTGGCATTCGAATGATTTGGAAGTGGAGTTGGCCTCGTCGGGAATTTCGTTTGTTAAATACGGTGGCCAAAAGTTTATTGAAGCGGCCCATATCAAGGACATCCTTGCGTGTTTGCAGATTGTTTATAATCCTTTAAGTGAAGTTGCTTGGCAGCGGGTTTTGATGCTCGTCAAAGGGGTAGGGGAGAAGACGGCGTTGCAGATTATTGAAGAAATTGTGCGGCAACGCAAAGGGTTGCAAATTGACGAGAAGATTTTTCAAAAAAAGCCTGAGCTTCGGCAGTTATTTAAAATTTTAAATGATATCGACTGGACGGTTGAACGCCCGGTAAAGATTCTTAAAACTTTGCTCGATTTTTATACGCCGCTTCTGATGGACCATTACGACGATTATGACAAACGATTAAATGATTTGGGGTCGCTTGAAAATATTGCCGAGCGGTATTTGACGCTTGAGGAGTTTTTGACCGACATGGCTTTGGAGCCGCCGGAAAAAAGCCTCGTTGATAAGGGGGTCAAGACGCACGGCGAAAATGACTTGATTCTTTCGACGATTCATTCGGCCAAAGGTCTGGAATGGCACACGGTTTTTCTTATTTATTTGGCGGAGGGGTATTTGCCGTCGTATCAGTCGATTAGCAGTGATTCTGCCATTGAAGAAGAACGCCGGCTTTTTTACGTGGCGGCGACACGGGCAAAAAACAATTTGTACCTTCTTCGGCCGCAGATTGACACATCGCCCCGGCGCTCGTGGGACACGACGGGATCGATGTACACGCGGGTTTCGCGGTTCTTGGAAGAAGGCGGAATCCTGAGCAAATTTGTGACGGTTGAAACCGACCGCAGCGGCTATCAGCCGTTTCGTAGTTGGGAAGATTAGAGGGTTTTAGTGAGAAGGATCGTCATTATTTTTTTTGCTTTAAGCATTATGCCGACGGCGAAGGCTCTAGCTGAAGGTCAAAATTTTGGTCTGCACGGCCAGCTGGCAACCAGTTATAACGACAATGTGACCCTCGCGCACACTCGCGTGATTGCTGATGTCATTGAGAAGGCGTTAATCGGAATAGATTTGAAAAAAGAGGGGAGCCGAAACAGTTTTTTGGCTCAAATGGATTTGTCGCATGATTTTTATTTTAATAACAGCTCTTTTAATAATACCGTCGTTGTATTGAAGGCGAGTGATCGCTATGAATTATCAAGTCGTATGCGGGTCAATGTTTCGGACAGTTACCAACGTGCGCAAGAACCCCAGAGCTTTGATGATGCTTTTGGACGAAATAGCGGGCGATACCGGACCGACCAAAATCGATTTAACGTAAAGTACGAATGCGATTTGAGCCAATACGCGCTTTTTGAATTGACTTATGCCAATGAGTTTACGGGATACTCGCGCAGCGATTTGGACAATACGATCCTTAACCAGATTGGCCCCCGGTTTCAATATGCGTTTGATGATGCTAATCGTCTTGGAATGGGATACATTTTTTCATCGCGTGATTTTGAGTCCGGTGCGTTGATACAGGGCAATAGCGTGGTTGTTGATTTTGGGCACAATTTTACTAAACAGTTGCAGTTGGTTTTGAAGGTCGGGGAAGATTTTGTAAATGACGAATCGACGGGCAATTCGCAGCACGCACGTTATGAGGTCAGTTTGTTAAATGAAATTGATGTGACAACGCATGCCCAAATAAGTTATAAGCGCGGATTAAATTCTTACGCGTATTCGAAAGATCTTTTTGATTCATATCAAGTCAGTGGAGCGTTGGGGCGAGAACTCACAGCGCGTGTTTCGATCAGCGGCGCTGGATTTTATGGAAAAGGGGAGTATCAACAAAGTAGAATTTCTGATGAGCTCCTGGGCGCAGGGGCACAGATCAATTATGCCTTTTCACAGCAAGTGCAGGTTGGGCTAAATTATAATTTTGCGCAAACTCTTTCGAATCGAGATGTTCGATCGTATCATCGCAATTTTGTTGGGGCACAAGTACAAATAAAACTTTAACAGTTTATGCTAAAAAAACATTCACAATTTTTTGCCAGAATGATGATGCTCTTTGACGCAATTATTGTTGCGGGATCGGGCGTCGGTGCTTATTTTTTTATTAATCGTTTAGAAATGCTTTATCCGCCCGTGTATTATTTATGGCTGTTGCCGGTTTTGGTGCTGATCTGGGGATGTCTTTTGATATATTTGGGCATGTATGAATCGTTTCGAATCAAATCGGTTAAGCAAATATTAGGGATTGTTTTTACGTCTGGGTTTTTTGGATTTATTATTTTTGGAAATATTTCTTATCTGTCCAAGTTGACGTATGTCAGCCGTATTTTAATGATCAGTTCTTTTGTGCTGGCGGCAGTTCTGTTAGCTTTTGAAAAAATTATTATTGTCAATATGCTGCGTTGTCTGTGACGTAAAGGTTTTAATTTTCGCAATATACTTATTGTTGGAACAAGCCGCCGAGCCCGTCAGTTGATCTCTGAGATTGATGCGCATCAAGAATTGGGGTTGAGAATTGTCGGGATTATTGACGACGATGAGTCAATGCATGGGCTGCAGATCGCCGGGCATACGGTTTTAGGCGGACTTTCACAGCTGCCTAATTTATTACGTGCTAATCCGATTGACCGAGTTGTTTTTGTCGTGCCTCGGGGATGGTTGTCTTATATTGAGGAGTCTGTGCTTTATTGTGAAACCCTTGGGGTAACGGTGAGTATCGCCGTTGATCTTTTTAAAACAAAATTTACGATTGCACGTGACGAAAACTTTATGGGGCTTCCTATGATTTCTTTTGAGTCAACGCCCGATAAGGTCGGTCAGCTTTTTGTTAAACGGCTTTTTGATTTTGTGGTTGCAGGGACAGGAATGATTGTATTGGCACCGCTTTTTCTTACCATTGCTGCTTTAGTCAAACTGACTTCCCCGGGGCCTGTTTTTTTTAAACAACAACGTTGTTCACTCAATGGACGCACGTTTGAACTCTATAAATTTCGAACAATGGTTATCGATGCCGAGGAAAAATTAGGAGATTTGCTTAAACATAATGAAATGAAAGGCCCTGCATTCAAAATGGCCAATGACCCGCGCATTACACCGCTTGGGCATTTTTTACGTAAAACCAGTTTGGACGAATTGCCGCAGTTGGGCAATGTGTTTAAAGGCGAAATGTCTCTCGTTGGCCCGCGACCACCGATTCCCAAAGAGGTTGAGCAGTACGATCATTGGCAAAGGCGGCGGTTAAGTATGCGGCCGGGGATTACGTGTTTGTGGCAAGTCGGTGGACGCAATAAAATTACAGATTTTAATCAGTGGTCCAAACTTGACTTAGAGTATATTGATAACTGGTCTTTGGGGTTGGATTTTAAAATTTTGCTTAAAACCGTTCCCGTTGTGCTGTTTGGCATAGGTGCCAAGTAAGCCAAGCGAAAGGGTAAATATGAAAAGAAGTTTTTGTTTATGTCTATTTTTAATTTTGGGATTTTGTGCATGGGCGTTTGCCGATGAATCTTCAAATGCGGGTCTCGACCCGATTGCCGCGGCCAGCGCCGGTTATACCGTCGGTCCGGCGGATGTTTTGGGCATCGATATTATCGAACCCGACAAAATCAGCACTCGCGCCACCGTTTCCCCCGACGGCAGCATTACCGCGCCATACATCGGCCAAGTCAATGTCATTGGGCTAACCGCCAACCAAATCCGTGAGCTCATCGAAAAACGTTTAGCCGATGGGTATTTAAAATTTCCTTCGGTTATGGTCTCTCTTTTAGAATCCCATAGTCGCCGGTTTTTTGTTTACGGCGCTGTCATTCGCCCCGGCGAGTACGATTTGCCCGAAAAAATGACCGTCCTTCGCGCGATTTCGATGGCCGGCGGTTTTACACGGTTTGGCTCGTCAAGCCGCGTCAAGGTTTTGCGCGAGCGCAAGTCATCGACGGGTTATGAAAGTATCAAGATCAATATTAAAGCTGTTATGGATGGCGATTCGCAGGCGGATCTACCGATTGAAAACGGGGATATCATTGTGACATCCGAAGGGATTTTTTAAAACAAAGAGGGGCATAAAATGGAACATCAGTCGACTGGTTCTTACAGTGAATTAACCCTGCGCGATTATTTGCGCGTTATTTTTCGGCACAAAGCGGTTGTCGCCCTAAGCGTTTTGGTTGTGAGTGCGACGGTAGCCTTTGGTCTTAAACTACAAACGCCGCTTTACGTGGCCAGCGTCAAGATGCTTGTCTCCTCCGAAAAGCAGACGCAGGCGCCGTATTCGCGCGAGCTTGGCGGATACGACCGCAGTGAGGCAAGTATTACGCAAAGTGAAATCGTCAAATCGGCGCCTGTCCTCGAGCGTGCGGTCAAAGCGATCCATTTGGACAAACGTCCTTTGGACAGCGAAAGGCCCTATGCCTCCCAAATTCGCCGGTTGATGATTGACAGAGACGTCAAAAATTTCAAGGAACAAATAAGTAAATTAGAAACAGCCCAGCAGGATTATATTCTTTACCGTCGGGCCGTCAGTTCATTGCAAAACGCGTTGGAAGTCGAACCGGTGCGCGGGACGAATCTTTTGCGTATTTCCGTCTCAGACTTTGATCCGTTGGTTGCCGCGACACTGGCTAATGTCGTCAGCCGCTCATATGTTATTTTTGATCTCGAACAGCAATTGGCAGAAAGTGCAACCAAGTATGGGGAGCTTCATCCGACGGTAACTTTGTTAAAAGGTCATTTGGAGCAAATGACAAAAACGTTAAACGGACAGCCGCTCGAAAACATTGAAGCGATCGGTCCGGCGACGGTCAAGATTATCAGTCAGGCGTCAATTCCGACAAAGCCGCAAGGCCGCTCCAAAAAAATTATTTTTGTTTTGGCCGTCTTTCTGAGCTTTATCTTAGGCATCATTTTGGCTTTTATTTTTGAATATTTGGACCCGTCGGTGCGCTCTGCGGTGGATATCAACACGGCTGTACAAACGCCTTTGCTGGCGACAATTCCACTGGAGCGTCAAATACAGAAACGCAGTCTTGATAAAAACGATTCTCCGTCGTATTTAGCCGCTTATCATGAACTGGCGTGCAAAATTCGTTTTTTTGTGAACCAGAAAAAAATGAAAGCGTTCCTTTTTACGGGGCCGGATGTTAATCAGGGTACGACGACGATTGTTTCCAACCTCGGGATTTCTTTGGCCAAAGATTTTAACAAGCGTGTGCTTTTGATTGATGCCCACTACCATCAGCCCGGCGTTCACAAAAATTTTGACACTCCTTTAAGTCCCGGGTTAATCGAAGTTCTTTTAGGAAACACAGTTTTTTCTAAGGCTTGTCGCGAAATTATGCCAAATCTTTGGATGGTCAGTGCCGGTGATTTCGTCAATGATCCGGAAAGCTTGCTAGATTCTCAAAAAATGGCTGACATCATCGAAGAAGCCAAAGAAGCGTTTGATATTGTCCTGATCGACTGTGCGGATTTGCGTAATTATCGTGACGCTATTTCGATTGCGCGTTTTACGGATGCTATTGCCCTTGTTGTCGCCGAGGGAAAAACCCGCCGGCCGGCGATAACCGCAGCTGTCACTCCTTTAAAAGAAAATAATTTTCAAATTGTCGGGACGATTCTCAATCGTCGTACGTTCGCACTTCCCAAATTTGTGTATGACCGAGTCTAACCAAATTTATTTAAAATGATGATGGTTATCCGTTTAATCTGTTTGTTTTTATACTACGGCTTGGCCCAGTATTTGCCGCCATCCTATTGGTTTGGCGGAAAACTTTGGAAGGCCCTGCGCGGCGTGCTTTGCCGTCAGCTTTTGGGGTCTTGCGGCAAGAATGTCAATATCGAGTCCCGTGCTTTTTTTCATTCGGGGAGAAACATAACTATCGGGGACAATTCGGGGATAGGCATCAATGCTTTTTTGTCCGGCAGAGTTATTATCGGGAATAATGTGATGATGGGGCCGGATGTTGTTATTTTGACACAGAACCATAAATTTGACCGGCTGGATATTCCGATGCTTGAACAGGGTTTTAAGGACGAACAACCCGTTACAATTTGTGATGATGTTTGGATCGGTGTGCGGGCAATCATCCTGCCGGGTGTTACCGTTGGAAAGGGTGCAATCATCGCCGCAGGTGCTGTCGTAACAAAAGACGTTTGCGAATATGCAATCGTCGGCGGCAATCCGGCAAGAGTGATCAAAATGCGTAAATAAACAGAATAACAAAAATTTTTATATGACCATGGATATCATAAACGCAACTGAAACCAAAAAACTTTTTACTGCCGTCGCCCGACAGATCCAGCAGGGGACGCAGCGCGCCCAGCAAGCCTTCAAAACTGAAGTCTTGCGAACGGCATGGAACATCGGCCGCGCGATCGTTGAGACCGTTGACCTTGATCAGGGCATCAGCTCGCGCAATGCCCGTATTGTCGCGGATTTGGCACGGCAGTTTGGCCGACCACAAACGTTTTTTTACAGCACGATCAAACTCTACCGTTTTTATCCGGTCTTTCCCAAGACGGGTTTAAGCTGGTCGCATTATCAAGACCTCCTGCGGATAGACGATTCTGTGACTCGTCGTCAACTTGAGCAGAAAGCCGTCAAAGAAAGCATCAGCAACAAAGATTTTCGTATTATCGCGCGTGAAGCCCGCGGCACACTGACACCGGTCCAACCTATCGCACAAAACGGTATCCTGCATATGGTCCGGGGCCAACTTTATCATTATCGGGTCAAGCAGGCTACGCCCGAACAGCTCGAAAAAAAGCGATTACTGTTGGATCTTGGATTTGGCATTGACCGTGACGTGCGTTTACCCGACACAGAGAGTTTGAGAGCAGGCCGCATGGTTAGGGCCGTCAAAGAGGGCGAGGACTACACCGCTAAGATTTCTCCCTACGAAACAGACCGGCTCTATACTTATAAAGCCAAAGTCACTCGCGTCATCGACGGTGATACATTAGAGGCGATCGTCAATATGGGCTTTAGGACATATATCACCCATGTGATGCGTTTGCGCGGCATCGACGCCCCGGAGATCACTTGCGCCTTGGGTCGCAAAGCCAAGAATTTTGTGCAACAGATCGTCGACACCAATCCGACGGTTGTTATTAAGACATATAAACAAGAAAAATATGGTCGTTATTTGGCGGATGTTTTTACCGGATCCAAAGACGTGGATGCCGCAATCGTCGCCCAGAGAGGTGAATATCTCAACCAACGCCTGCTTGATGAGGGCCTTGCGGTTTTGATGGAGTATAACTAAAGGTGATGGACACGTCTTTTGTTTTTCCTCTCTTTTTACGCGAGGTGGTATCTTATAAATTACTATTGACAAACTAACCATAAATGATATATTTAGCATATTGTAAGTCAATGTTAATGCTATAAGGAGCATAAAATTGAATCATTGGGATAAGAAAGTCATTCGCGATCAACTAGATAAAAAGTTAGTATTTTTAAAAGGCCTATTATCTTCTGGGATTCCAGAGCAAGGGTGGATCAAAATAATCCGCGAAGCTTTAGGATTATCTGCGAGTCAACTAGGAAAAAAAGTTGGAATTGATCAGTCAAGAATTTCGCGATTAGAAAACGCCGAAAAAGATGGAAACTTAAAACTATCGTCTTTGCAAAAGATCGCCAAAAGTTTGAACATGCATTTTGTTTATGGTTTTGTCCCCATTGATGGTGACACATTAGAAGAGATCGTCACAAAGCAGGCTAGACAGCTTGCCTTAAAGCGGCTTAAGCGGCTTAATAATACGATGAATTTGGAACAACAACGACTTTCAGAAAATGAGCAAAAAAAAGCGCTCGACGATATGACACAAAGGATATTAATTGAACAGCCCAAAGAGCTCTGGGATTAAAGCCATGAAAGATTTTAAAGATCCAGAAGGCGCAACCCCATTGGATCCAGATGAAATGGAAGGCCTTAAACTTAAACACATCAGCACTCGAGCAGAACTCAATCGTTTTGAGCAAGACAATATCAGTCAAGCGATCCAATGGTTTAGCACCAGTCGAAAAAAAGATATTTTAACTGAAAAATTTATTAAAGACTTGCATCAAAGAATGTTTGGTAACGTGTGGCGTTGGGCCGGATCGTTAAGGCGCTCTAATAAAAATATCGGCGCCGATTCACTGCAAATCTCAGTCCAATTGCATACATTATTAAAAGATACTCAGTATTGGATCGAAAACAATACCTACTCTGCGGATGAGATCGCGGTGCGTTTTCATCATCGATTGGTTTCGATCCATTTATTTGCCAACGGTAATGGCCGGCATGCGCGATTGATGACAGATATCATTTTGCAAGATTTATTAAAAAAAGAACCATTAAGTTGGGATATTGAGAGCATCGTGGACAAAAATCACGTTAGAAATCTTTATCTGACTGCACTTAGAGAGGCTGACAAAGGGGACTATTTAAAGTTATTGGAATTTGTACGCCATTCAAGGCCCTAAAATTAAAATAAAAAGTGTGTATTTCCCCCTCTTTTTCTTGTGGTTATTTATAACCATAAAGAGGGGGCGAGGGGGAGTTAAAAAATCATATGCTACTTATCCGTCTCATTTGCTTATTTTTATACTACGGCTTGGCCCAATATTTTCCATCGTCGTATTTGCGCGGGTGTGCTGTCTTTGGGAAAGTCCGTTCAATCATTTGCAAGCCCTTATTTGGTTACTGCGGTAATAATGTTCGAGTCGAACCGTGTGCGTTTTTTCATTCTGGCCGGAGTATTAGTATTGGGGATGATTCATCCATCGGGGAGCGCTCACGTTTGCTAGGAAAAATTACTATTGGCAAATCGGTTATGATGGGGGAAGAGGTGATTATTATTACTAAAAATCATCGTTTTGATCGTATCGATATCCCGATGTGCCAGCAGGGATTTCAAAATGAAAAACCTGTTAGTATCAGTGATGATGTTTGGATTGGGGCCCGCGTTATAATCTTGCCTGGAGTTAGCGTTGGGAAAGGGGCTATTTTAGCCGCAGGTGCTGTCGTAACAAAAGATGTTCCAGAATATGCTATCGTCGGTGGCAATCCGGCGAGAGTCATGCGCCTTCGAAAATAATAATTTAATGAATATGGGCGATAAAAATCACTTACTTTTTTTAGATGGTTTTCGTGGATTTGCAGCTTTATGGGTGTTGGCAAGTCATTGTCTTATTTTGTCTGGGTATTCGTTACCCATTTTGTCAAAAGGAAAAGTTGCCGTCGACATCTTTATGGTTATGTCAGGGTTTCTGATGGTTTTTCATTATTTTAAACGTGAGGCTACAGAGCCGTGGGCGCATTCTCGGACCTGGTTTAAGTTTTATATTCGTCGGTTTTTTCGTATTGCGCCGTTATATTACGTTCTTTTTACGATTGCTTTGTTGTTTGGTAGCTTCCTGGGAGAATGTCGTCAATCGATTGCTGGAGTATTCCCAGGGTCCCATACGCCCGTGGATCGTTATATAGATCACAGTTTCGCGAACATATTTACGCACGTAACATTTATTTTTGGATTTTTACCAAATTTCGCTTTTACGACCCCGCTCCCTGACTGGAGTATTGGTCTTGAAATGCAATTTTATTTTATTTTTCCATTTTTGATGTTATTTTTAAGAAAGCATGCATACATTTTACCAACAATCTTGATATCATTGTTGTGCTTCGTTGTGAGCAAGTTCTTTTTAAAATATGCATTCCCGATGCCTTCTTTTTTACCTTTAAAGGTTCATTTATTTTTTATTGGAATTTTGCTAGCCACAGCCCACGCTGATTACATTTCTAAACAGCATTCTAAAGCAAAGATTTTGGCATTATTCGCAATAGTCATCTCAGGTTTTTTACAAGAAAAGATAATTTTGCTGGTCGCCTGCGTGATGTTTGGAATTCTATTTTATGATGAGCAAAATTATCGAGTGGGTCTTTCTCGTCCCTTGAATTTTTTAAAAGCTATTCTCGGCAGTAGGATTGCGACGTTTATGGCGAATGTCTCTTATTCGGTGTATCTATTGCACCTTTTGGTCGTCCTCCCTTTGGCCGCATGGCTCATCCGTAACGAGTCTTATTTACAGGCACATGGAGCATCGAGATTCTTGATATTATTTTGTATAACAATCGTTCCGACATATTTAATTTCGTGGTTTTTTTATAAATTTGTTGAACAACTAGGCATTGCGTGGGGAAAGACCGTTGTTTCCAAGATATGAATTTGCGAAATAAAACAATTTTGGGATTAATTTGGTCTGGCATCTCCCAGGGGGGAAAGCAGGTGAGCCAGTTTGTCATCACTGCGATACTGGCGAGGCTTTTATCTCCTGAAGATTTCGGTGTTGTGACTATGGCTACGGTTTTCACAGGATTTGCAATGATTTTTGGCGATCTCGGCATTAGTAGCGCACTCATTCAAAAGCGAGATGTAAGGGAAGAGCATTGGTCTTCTGCTTTTTGGATAAATATCTTAGTGGGTGGTATTCTCACAATGCTATTTATTCTGGCTGCTCCGCTCGTATCGATATTTTATAAAAAGCCAGAACTCACCGCAGTCCTGCAGATACTCTCTTTCAATTTTATCTTTTCCTCTTTTATAATTATTCAACAGACTATCTTGACGCGGGAGATGAATTTTAAATCATTGATGATAAGAGATATTGTTGCAGTGGTTGTTGCGGGCATCGTCGGTATTGCTATGGCTTGCCAGGGCTGGGGTATCTGGAGTTTAGTGACGCAATCTTTGGTATTCAGCATTGTAAATGGCGTATTTTTGTGGATGTTGTCTTCGTGGCGACCCAAATTTCTTTTTTCTCGTCAGGCGATTAAAGAGATTTTTAACTACAGTGCCCATATGACAGGCTTTCAGGTGGTGAATTATTTTGCTCGAAATGTAGATCAATTGTTAATTGGTAAGTTTTTAGGTTCTCAGGCCTTGGGCTATTATTCGCTGGCTTATAAATTAATGTTGTTACCGCTCCAGAATATATCGTGGACGATATCCAGGGTTATGTTTCCGGCCTTTGCTTCAATCCAGGATGATGTTGTAAAACTTCAGGTCAATTATTTAAAAATGATCAAATATATTGCAATTGTTACAGTTCCGTTAATGATGGTTTTATTTTTTGTGGCGAAAGATTTGATATTTGCCATTTATGGCTCTCAGTGGGAACCAACAATTGCCTTGATTCAGATTTTAGTTTTTTGCGGCATGGTGCAATCAATAGGAACCACAGTTGGCATCATTTATCAGTCGTTGGGAAGAGCCGATATTCAGTTTAAATTTACATTATTTGTTTCTTTGCCTTCGGCGGTCCTTGCTATTCTTATTGGATTGAAAAACGGCATTGTGGGAGTGGCGGTGGCATATACGATCCGCACGATTCTCGTGACGGGCGTTTCACATGTGATTGCTAATCGCCTACTATTGTTGCGGATGCGTGAATTCTTAAGCTCATTGCAAGAAAGTATCAAAATTTCAATCGTTCTTATTTTCGTGATGTCATTTGTGAATTTAATAAACTTTTCTAGCAGCGTTTTTGTTTTGAACCTTATCGTCAAAACCGCGGTGGGGTTGGCAGTTTATATTCTTATCGTTTTTTATCTTAAGATTTTAAATTTTAAGGACTTGAAGTTCAGGATGTGATGCGCCATATGAATATTTTAATAGTTGATTTTTATGCGTCTTCGAATAGAGGTGATGCCGCTATCCTAGACGGGATGCGTAATACCTTTAGGACTGTTTTCCCAGAGGCAAAAATAACAGTTTTAGCTTATTTACCACAAACAGTTAAAGTCATAAATAGTTTGCCTTCTGAAAAGGTTTTTCTTGAGGGCATGCCTTTATTTTCGAAGAAATTCCTTTTTCTTATGGTATTGATTCTTTCAAAGAGATTAAGTATTTTGGGGAGAATTATCAAATGGATTTCAAGTAGATATAAGCAAAATCAATTTAAACTCTATTTTGAGGCAGATTTGGTCATTTCTGTCGGCGGCGCCCATTTAAACGATAACTATGAAGTGCATCTTCGTGGCAGGCTCTTTGGTTTATGGTTAGCGAAAGTTCTTGGGAAAAAGGTCGTTCTTTATGCGCAGTCTTTAGGGCCATTTAAGCATGCACGAAATAGATTCTTAGCTAAAGCTGTTTTTAACCGTTTGGATAGTATTTCTGTTCGTGATGAGGACTCTAAAAGAGTTTTGACCGAGCTGGGAGTCGTCAAGCCTTCCATTGTGGTCACCGCCGATGCTGCATTTGCAATGAGTTTGGATTTGAATGAGCGTGAACGGTTAGTTTTACAGCAGAAGATCGCTGCTGAAGGAGATCCTTTTGGTAGCGAGGGATTAACGGTCAGCATTTCTCTTCGAGATTGGCCCTTAGGTAAATTAAAAAATGAAAAGTATCTCGAGATTTTCACCGCATTTGTCAATTGGTTGATTGAAAAGAAGAATGCAAAGATTATTTTATGTTCAACGTGTACGGGATTCGGCGGTTACCACATGGATGATCGTATCCAAGGCTTTTGTCTAAAAGAGAAAGTTTATAAAAAAGAAAATATCTTTATCTTTACGAATGAATATAGACCCGCAGAACTTGCTAAAATTTATGGAAAAGTAAGTCTTCACGTGGGAACGCGAATGCATTCCTGCATTTTAGCGATGCTTGCGGAAACAGTAGCTATCCCCATTGGATATGAGAAAAAATCTATAGGGTTAATGCGGCCGATGGGCTTAGAACAGCTGGTTATTAATTATGATCAACTTTCGGTGGAGGCCCTTATTGAAAGATTTAATGAGGTCACTAATAATCTTGAAAAATATCGAGCTTTGGTGAAGCGGGGTGTCGATACATTGAAAGTGAAAGAATCTTTGAATGAAAAGATGATAAGAGATGTGATGATGGTGAGTGCATGAAAGCCACCTATATTCTTAATACTTTTCCAAAGATTTCTGAAACTTTTATTCTCAATGAAATTATTGAAGTACAAAATAATGGTATCGATGTTCAAGTTTTTGCGTTTTCCCCATCAATCGAGGTTTTTTCTCATTCGCAAATTAAGAGTGTGGAAAGGATAAAATATTTTTCTCCTGAAAAAAAATCATTGGGTATTGTAGCAGATCATCTATTTTGGATTTTTAACCAGCCAGTCCGATATTTCAAAACACTATCAGTTGCGTTAAATCGAAAAAATGGGATATCTGGGCTATTCTTTTTTAATTTGCATAATGTTAGGGCGATAGTTAAAGATTCGCCGGATGTTTTACATGCCCATTTTGGTGTTAAACCTTCTGATATGGCGATGTTGGTTAACCTGTTAACGGATATTCCCTACACATTTACAACGCATCGCTTTGATATTTTTGATCAACCTCCTGCGAATTATGCTTTGAAATCCAGCAGGGCTATAAAACACATTACGATTTCGCAGTATAACAAGGATTACTTAGTCAGAAATTTTGGTGTTGATCCACAGACGATCGATATTATTCACTGTGGCATTAATTTTTCAAGAATAACAAATTTAGAAGTCCCAAAAGTAAAAAACCAAATTATCTGTATTGCTCGACTAGAGCCAGAAAAAGGTTTGGATAAACTTATAGAGGCTTGCGCTGTATTAAGTAAGCGAGTTGATTTTAAATGTATTATCGTCGGCGACGGTTCATTGAGAGCGAGGTTAGCTGATTTAATTACCAAGAATTCATTAACGGATAAAGTCATGTTTTTAGGATATAGGACCAGTGATGAGATATTCAGTTTGTTAAAGCAAAGTTCAGTTATGGTCCTTACGAGTCGTTCAGAGGGGATTCCTGTTTCATTGATGGAAGCCATGGCGGTTCGGACCCCGGTAATTGCTACGCGCATTACGGGAATTCCAGAGTTAGTAGAGGATGGTGTGAGCGGATTCTTGTTTGAAGTTGATGATGTATACGCGCTTGTTGAAAAGATTGAAAAGATTTTGAAGAATGATTCGAGTTGTAAGGAATTTTGTGAGCATGCTTACCGAAAAGTGTTCCGAGATTTTAATTTATCAATTGAAGTTAAGAAGCTTATAAATGTTTGGAGGGTAGGTTGAATATGTTAGTCAGCGTTATCGTCCCTTCCTATAACCGCGCCAATGTTTTGCCGCGAGCGGTCAAGAGTGTGCTCGCACAAACATATCAGGACTTTGAAATCATTATTATTGATGATTGCTCAAAGGATAATACGCAGGAGGTTGTTAAGAATTTTAACGACCCGCGGATTCGTTATATCCGTCACGAAACCAATAAGGGAGGCAACGCGGCGCGTAATACTGGAATAAAGGCTGCGAATGGTGAATTTGTTGCCTTTTTAGATAGTGATGATGAATGGTTGCCAACCAAATTTGAAAAACAAATGCTACGCTTTAATGATCCTCGTGTCGGGCTAGTGTATTGTGGGCAGAAGTGTTTTAACGAAAATAATGGCCGAGTTTTTGAATTTTTCAACCAGCTTAGAGAAGATATTTTTTACAAGATGTTGGTAAAGAATTATGTCGGTTCATTATCTGCTGTTATTGTACGATTTAAAAATATTTCTCAAGTTGGATTCATGGATGAAAAGTTAAAAAGCTGTCAAGATTGGGATTTATATATTCGGTTAAGCCAGATTTGCCAATTCGGCTTTGTTGATGAGATGTTAGTTAATTATTACTTAGGAAAAAAAGACCCAAATCGCATTTCAAATAATAGGCGGTCAATTCTCATTGGGCATGAAGCTATTGAAAAAAAATATTATAAAGAAATACAAAATTTACCAAGGGCCTATCAATTGCAGCATGTTGAATCGATGTTAAATATTTTTGTCCTAACTGGTGACTTGGGGAAAGTAATTAGCGTTATATTATTAAATTCGTATAGATTAAAAAGTTTGACATTATTGCTTTCTGGGCCACGATTCATTGGTAAGTGTATAAAGCGTAACATCACAAAGGATTACGGATATTAAAGCCAAATTCGATCTGCGGCGGCGTCCCGGCAAAAGTGATTAAGATGCGGGATAGGGCAAATCTTAATGATATAACGGCGCTATATAGCTAAATTTATTAGGCATATATTGACATAAGGCTAAACCGTTAGCTTTCCGTCGTTTGATTAGCTTGACTTATAGTCGCAAATAATGTATTCTTTTTGCGACAGGATAGTAGAGGCTATCGTATGCAACATACTGATGATATTGTTGTTAGTAGAATATACGGTCATGGGAGGGGTTGGGTATTTACGCCAAACCAATTTTTTGACCTTGGGAGTCATTCTGCCGTGAGGAAAGCCCTTGAGAGGTTAACAAAGCAGGGGACTATCCGTCGGCTTTCTCTGGGACTTTATGACTACCCTAAGCGCCATCCTACGCTTGGAGATCTGGTACCAAATTATGAGCAAATTGGTAAGGCGTTTGCCGGACAACATAAGTTAAGGCTTCAGCCCTCGGGTGCTTATGCCGCCAATCTTCTAGGTTTGACCGATCAGGTTCCCGCCAAGATTATTTTTTTGACGGATGGTTCTAATCGGAAGTTGACTATATATAACCAGCGCATCATCTTTAAAAGAACGACCCCCAAGAATATGGCGGCCGCGGGCCGTATTAGTGGTTTAGTCATTCAGGCTTTGCGCCATTTAGGAAAAGTTAATGTGGATGATGATATCGTCGATAAGCTTAAAGCGCGGTTGAGTGATGCCGACAAAAAACAACTTCTTAAGGATATTACATGCGCTCCGGCCTGGATCGGCGCAATATTCAAAAGAATGGTGGAATAATGGATCGATTTGCAGTCTTGCCTGTCTCAGAGAAAATTCCTTATTTCGATACGATGGCCAGTAAACTTGGTATCTTGCCGCAATTGGTTGAAAAGGATTTTTGGATTTGCTGGATACTCAAAATTCTTTTTTCATTATCGCAAATAGGCGAGCATTTAACCTTTAAAGGAGGGACGTCCCTCTCAAAGTGTTATAACGTGATCAAACGTTTTTCGGAGGACATTGACATTTCAATAGAGCGGCCTTTTTTGTTGAATTCCAAAGAGATTGAGCCGAATAAAGAAGAAAGCAATATGCCCTGACAAGTAATGTGCAGAGCTATGTACGCTCATCAGTCAAAATTGAATTTGGTGCGCGATCAGATCATTGGCCGGTCGAAACCGCAACCATTTTTCCGTATATCGCGAATGTTTCAAAGCAGATGGTCATCAAAGGGGCTTGCGTGCGAGTTTTAGCCGCAGAGCGGACTTTTTGGGAGAAAGCGACGATTTTGCACATGATATATCATTATCCGTCTGAGAAAAATGTACCACTACGGATGTCCCGGCATTATTACGATATATACGCGATGACGGATTCGCCTATTTATAAACGCGCTTTGAAAAGCATCCCATTGCTTAAGTCTGTTGCGGAGCATAAAACTTTATTTTTTAAAGCGAACTGGGCGCATTATGACACTGCAAAGCCGGGAACTTTACGGCTATTGCCTCGCGATGATCAAATAAGCCAATTAAAAAAAGATTATCGTCAGATGCAACAAATGTTTTTTGAAGAGTCTCCAACGTTTGAACGCGTCATAGAAGAATTGCGGGTCATTGAAGAGCACATCAACAGTATCTAATGTAGAATTTCAATCTCAATTCCGTACTTAAACGGAACAATAAGCCGATGAAAAATTTAGAGAATAAGAATATAAAACGCAATAAAAATCAGGGAATAGTGCAATTAGCAAAGAGTTTTCAGGCTTTGATTAAAAAAGCTGTGATTATATATGAAGGTGAGGTTGATGAAATTGTCAGTTCCCGTTGTCGAGACAAACGCCGGATAGAAAACACCCTTGATTTGATGCTTGGTTTTTGTTGCGATCAGAGTATGCTTGCGCTGTATAGAAAACTCTGCAGATATTATTATGACATTGATCAAAATGCTGCCGTAGAGTATGTGCGCGACTATCGGGATATGTGGGATCCGGATGCCAAAGCAGGTAAGTAAGCTTATTCAAGAAATTTAATAGCGCTGGTATCCTAAGCAAAAGTGATTAAGATACGAGGCGAATTTGCAAGTGATACTATCATATGATACTATCATTGTAGTGCTACAAGGGGAGGTCGTTGTATGAAACCACCATTTCAGATTACAAGTGCGATTTTAAATCTTTGTGCCGAGATCACGTTATTATTAGGAAAGATCGAAGGGCTTCAACAGCCGATTCCGCAACCAGAATTGCGAAAGCATAACCGTATCCGCACAATCCAATCTAGTCTCGCCATCGAAGGCAATACTTTGACCATTGAGCAGGTTACAGACATTATAAATAATAAAAAGGTTTTGGGCCCCGCAAAAGATATCCTCGAAGTAAAGAATACGATCAAAGCTTACGAAAAACTCACGCAATATGATGCGATGAGTCTAAAATCTTTGCTTGAAGCACACAATATCTTAATGACTGATTTACTGACGCAGGCAGGAAAGCTGCGCACTAAGAATGTCGGCGTTAAGGCAGGCGAGAAGATTGTTCATATGGCTCCCCCGCATGATCAAGTCCCGACGCTAGTCAACGAGCTTTTCCTTTTTTTACGAGAGGAAAAAGATTTGCATCCACTGATAAAGTCTAGCGTGTTTCATTATGAATTCGAATGTATTCACCCCTTTATGGACGGCAACGGGCGTCTTGGTCGTTTATGGCAATCGGTTATTCTTTACAACTATCGCGGTATTTTTGAATATATTCCGATTGAGTCTGTAGTCCGTCAACGTCAGGCGCAATATTACCAAGCTTTACAAAAGTCAGACCAAAATGGAACAGCGACAGAATTTATCAATTTTATGCTTGAGGCTATTTACGAAGCTGTGGTTAATTTTATCAAAGAATTTCATCCTGTTGTGCCATCTGCAGCGACACGCTTGCAGAACGCAAAAGCTAGATTTAAAAAAGCTGTTTTTAGTCGAAGTGATTATTTGCAGGCTAACGCGGGGATTTCAAATCCTACCGCAAGTCGTGATTTGGCAGAGGGTGTTAAAGTCAAGCTCTTAAAAAAGACAGGCGATAAGGCATTAACAAAATATCAATTCATTTAATAATATATTCTAGCCAAAGTGATCAAAATGGGAGAAGGGGCTAATGCCAAAAATAAAAGTTCTCCATATCATCAAGACCCTTAATCTCGGCGGGGCGGAGACGAATTTGCTTAACCTGATTAACGCCGCAGACAAAGAAAAATATCAAATGCACGTCGGTTATTCATTCGGCGGTGAGATTGAGCGCGATTTTGTTAAAGCTGGTGCTAAACTTTTTAAATATGCTAGCAATCCGCACCGCGTTCAAAGTGGCGCTTCGTTTTTGATCGTGTTTCGTATTTGGTGGTACCTTTTGTCCCAGAAGATTGACGTTGTGCATACGCACAATTTTAGCGGGCATATTTGGGGTGCGCTTGCCGCAAAGCTTGCTGGCAAAAAGATTATTGAGCACGTTCATGACTTTCGTTATTGTGATCCCGCTGATTTTGCTCGTCGGCGAGGGGTTAATAATCAGTATAAATTCATCCGGTTTTTTAAAAACATTTCTGATCGGGTCATTGTTCTGACCAAGCAGAACAGGGACTTTTTGATTACCCATAAGTTGTACTCTGCCGATCGTGTCATTGAACAACAAAACGGAATCCCGATGACCCCCTTTACGGTCAGCCCCGATGAGCGGATCACGATTACCGCCCGGTTGGGGATTCGCAGCGACTCACAGATTATTTTGACGCCGGTGCGAGTCGCTCCCGAAAAAAACGTGGATTTGATTTTGCGAATCGCTTCGTCTGTCAAGAAAGTTAATCCAAACGCCATTTTTGTCATCGCCGGCGATGGCCCTTTGTTTAAGGAGTATAAGGATTTTGTGGAGTCAAAACATTTTGGAGAATATATCAAGTTTATCGGGTTTTATGCGGACGTCCGCCAGTTATTGGCTGTTAGCGACATTATGCTTTTGCCGTCGTTTTTGGAGTTGCATTCGATTGCAATCTTAGAGGCGATGAGTATGAAAGTCCCCGTCGTTGTTTCGCAGGATGTCGGGTGCAACAGCGAGTTTATCGCAGATGGTCAAAACGGGATGTTGCGTGACCCGTTTGTCGAGACAGGCTGGACAGAAGCGATCAATCAGCTTTTGCAGGATAAAATTTTGCGGCAGTCCGTCGGTCAAGCAGGGCATCAGACGTGCGTGGAGAAGTTTGATATTATCAAAACAGTCAAGGACCTTGAGGCTCTTTATGACGTTGTTTCGCGCCATTGATTTGAGGATTATTGCGACTCTTGTTATCAGTTATCTTTTTGGAGTTTTGCTCATTGCTTTTATTCCGTTGGTTTTTGATCGCGGGCTCGTTGCTTTATTTTTATTGCCAATGACAGGTTTCTTTTTTTTGCTGTTGGTTATTCGCCCGCAAATTGCTTTGATGTTGATTTTATTATTTCGTGCCAGCATTGACCCTTTAATCGAAATGACCCGAGGCGGCGATCAGCAAATGGGCTTAGGCGCGGGGATCAATATGGTCGTTATCCTTTTAGCCTGTTTTATGTTTGTGAGCTCTAAGTCTTCCTTGAGGGGCGCAAACTTCCTTTTTTATTGGCTGCTGTTTCTGTTTATCTGTTTTTGTGCAATTTTTTATTCTCCACAGCCTTTTCGTGCGTTTCGTCTTTTTATGAATTTTGTGACCTATTTTTCGATGGCGCTGTTTGGGTTTATGCTTATTCATAAACTGCAAGATCGCTACTATTGGCTTAAATGCTTGTTGGCGGCGTCTGTTATTCCGGTATTGTTGGGATATTATCAGTTTATTGTTTCCGGTGGAAATGCTCAGCGGATTTTTGGCAGTTTTCAGCATCCAAATATTTTTGCTTTTTTTTTGGTTTTGATGATTGTTATTGCATTTATTCTTGTCCGTTTAGATAACGCTGCGGTCTCTTCTTCTTGGAAGAATGTCCTTAAAATATATTTGTTTAATCTCTTTTTTATGCTTTTATTGACAAAAACGCGCAATGCGTGGATCGCCTGTTGGCTGATTTTTTTTATTTATGGCTTATTGGTCGACCGCAAAGTTTTTATGATGACCCTGGTTTTGCCGTTTGCAGCTCTATTGATTCCATCGATGCAAGCGCGGGTGATCGATTTATTTAGCGGAAATGATACGACACAAACAACCGGGCTTAATTCTTTTGCGTGGCGGTGGCGTTTATGGATGGACAGTTTGCCGGTCATTGCCAAGCAGCTTATTCAAGGGCATGGATTAGCTTCTTTTGTCCCTATGTCGCAGACATTTTCTGCTTTTGCAGACAATAAAGGAGTCGGCGCGCACAATACGTATCTCGAAATCATGTTTGAAACCGGCCTTTTGGGTTTATCTGCTTTTTGCGGAATTTGGGTGAGTTTGGCACGGTCTTTTTCTAGGAGTTTAAAATCTTTAACAGGCAGTTTACGTGGCGAATACGTCCTGACTTTAGGATATGTTATTAGCTATGCAGTCGTTTGCAGTGCGGATAATATGAATTATTATTTGGTTTCAAATTGGTATACGTGGTTTTTTATTGGTGTCATGTTTGCAAACGCTGATAAGTTTGCACAGAAAGAAAATATCCTGCTGCCATGAATCTAAAAGATTTCAAAGAGCAAACGATCATCTGCTTTGCCGGTGAGGATTGGTGGTTTCATAATCCTCATTCAAACTTTCATATCATGAAGGAATTTGCCAAAGATAACCGTGTTCTGTTTGTTAACTCGACGGGGATCAAGATGCCTGAGTTAAAAACCGGTGGTTTTTTTTGGAAACGGGTCCGCAATAAATTGGCGAGTCTTTTGCGATATTTGAAAAAAGCCGAAAATAATATTTGGGTTTTAACGCCGATTGCGTTTCCTCTAATTAAGGGGCGTGAAAAGCTCGTCGCGCGGATAAATAAGTTTTTGCTTATTGTTCAGCTGCGATGCGTTCTTGTGATTTTAAGATTTGACCGCCCGCTGATTTGGGTGACATCGCCCGTGGCGCGGGATGTCGCTTTGTATTTAAAGAAAAAGATTGGTCTGGGCCTTGTCTATTATTGTTGTGATAATCTTTCCCATTTTCCGGGGGTCGATCAGGAATATATTCTTGGCTTGGAGCGTGATATACAGGCGGCAGCAGATCTTTCTTTATTTGTTAGCAGTAAACTTGCGCAGGAAAGAAATAAGTTTGGAAAAAATATTCGTATTTTAAGCCATGGCGTCGATTACGCGCATTTTGCAATGGCGCAGGAGAACGGTTTGCCAATGCCTGAAGATATCAAAAAATTACAGCGTCCCATTGTCGGTTATGTCGGAGAGATCAAGCCGCTTGATTTCGAATTGGTGCGTTACCTGGCGCAAAAACATGCGGGGGTATCTTTTGTTTTTATTGGTGATATTTATGCTCAGTTAAAGGAGCTTAATCTGCCGAGCAATGTTTATTTCCTTGGCAAAAAACTTTACGCGCAGTTGCCGGAGTATATGCAGAGCTTTGACTGTTGTTGTTTATATTACAATGTCTTTGACACCTTCAATAATTACCGCAATCCCAAAAAGTTGATGGAATATTTTGCGAGCGGCAAGCCCGTTGTTTGTGTCGATATCATGCAGATACGGGAGTTTAGCGACAGCGTTTATATTGCCAAAAACTACGAACAATTTTCAAATTTGTTAACCAAGGCGCTGTGCGATGATGCGCCAGAAGATCGACAGCGGCGCATCAGGATCGCCCAAGATCATACGTGGGATGCCGTTGCCCGTTGTGCCGCAGGGATGATCGTCGAAGTTCTAAACCAAAAATAAAATGACATCCAAAATTAAAATTTGTGTCTTAGGGACGCGTGGTTTTCCAAATGTTCAAGGCGGGGTGGAGACGCATTGTGAGAATTTATATCCACGCTTAGTTCAGCTGGGTTGCGACGTCACTGTTTTTACACGTCCTGTTTATGTCAGCTCTGACATCCATGAGTTTAATGGTGTGCGCTTGATTTCTTTAAAGTGCCCCCGGCACAAATTCTTGGAAGCGTTTGTGCATACTTTTCGAGGTGTTTTTGCAGCTCGGGCAGCTGGATGTGATCTTGTGCACATTCATGCGATCGGGCCGGCATTCTTTGTTCCTTTGGCACGGGTTTTGGGACTTAAGGTGGTTATGACCAATCATGGTCCGGATTATGAGCGGCTCAAGTGGGGGATGGGGGCAAAAATTTTTTTAAAGTTTTCCGAAAAGATTGGGAGCATTTGGGCAAATAAGGTTATCTCGATTTCAGCGACGATTGCGGATAATCTTAAAAGAAATTACAAAACATCAGCCGTCATTATTCCCAATGGTGTACATATTCCGTTGCCTGTTTGCACTGATGTTGCTTTGCATCAGTTTGGTTTGAAAAAATCAAAATACATTCTTTCCGTCGGACGTTTTGTCCCTGAAAAAGGTTTTCATGATCTTCTTAAGGCTTTTGGAAAGCTTAATACGGATTGGAAATTAGTTCTTGTCGGTAGCGCAGATCACGATGACAAGTACAGCCGTGAACTTAAAGAAGATGCTGCGCAAAATAAAAATATTGTTTTAACTGGATTTCAAAAAGGCGAGCGTCTGAGGGAACTTTTTGCACATAGCGGTTTGTTCGTTTTGCCATCGTATCATGAAGGTTTGCCGATTGTACTTTTAGAAGCGATGAGTTATGGATTGTCGTGTATTTTATCGGATATTGCGGCCAACAGCGAAGTTGGTTTAGATGCGGAGCGTTATTTTAAAGCGGGTGATGTTTTGGAAATTGCGCAAAAACTAAAAGAATTTATGGATCGTGGGCCTTTGACGGATATTCAGCGCCAGGGGCAGTTTTCGATGATTTTGGGGCGGTATAATTGGGATAATATTGCACAAAAAACAATGGATGTTTATCGGCTACTTGTTGGAAAAAAAGAAGTATGAGCGTCGCGACGTCCTTTATCATCCCATCCTACAATTCGCTTAAGACTCTGCCTAAGACGATCGAAAGTATTCTCGCACAGCAGGCAGCAGGTCCATTTGAAATTGTCGTTGTGGATTCTTCCGACGATGAAATGGCAAAAAAGTATTTGAGTACGTTAGTGTCGGATCAGATTAAAGTCATTGTCTTGGAGCAGAAAACGATTCCCGCCCAGAGCCGCAACATCGGCGCACGGGCGGCCAAAGGGGAGCTGCTGTGCTTTATTGACAGCGATGTGATCTTGGCTGACGACTGGCTAAAGGAAATCATAGCTGCTTACACTCAGGGTTGCCGTGCCGGCGGGGGAGCAATCGGGATTCCGGATTTTCAAAAGAATAACACCACAGCGCTAGCGCAATTGTATTTGCAGTTTAACGAGTATTTGACAGAAAGCAGGGGAGTCCAAAAACTTTTTGTCCCTTCATGCAATATGTTTTGCGAACGAAAACTTTTTGAACAGGTCGGCGGATTTCCGGACATTCGGGCTTCAGAAGACACGCTGTTTTTTTTGCAGTTGCAAAACAAAGCTCCAGTTTACTTTATCCCCCAGGCAAAGTGCCGGCATATTTTTAGGGAAGGGTGGGAGGGGTTTTTGCGCAACCAGTTTCTTTTAGGAAAATATGTCAGTATCTACCGACGGCAGTACTACAAAAGTATTATTTATAAGGGCATCGCTGCGATTCTGCTTTCACCGGCTTTTTTAACGATAAAGTTTTTGCGTATTGTCGCCCGTGTCGCCACAGCTGGACCTTCGCATTTACGCTCTTTCTTAAAATCAAGTCCTGTTTTTGTCGTCGGATTTATATGGTGGTCAACCGGGTTTATCAATGGGTTTATCGAGTCAGATGGAAATCCTAAAAGTTAAATATTATAATGTGAGTTTTAAAGCGGCCCTTGCCAGCGCCGTGCGTCTTATGGGGCAAGAGCGTAAATCCAATATCTTTTTTTTGAATTCGGATTGTTTATCAAAGGCCGTTAAAGATAAAGAATATTTGGCGATTCTTTCGGATACTGCCCTTGTGTTGCCGGATGGAATTGGTTTGAAAGTTGCTACTTGGCTGTTTGGCGGACGGATGGTCGAAAATTGTAACGGGACCGACTTTTCGCCACAATTGATGAAAGTTGCAGCAGCGCAAGGTTGGACGATTTTTTTCTTAGGCGGCAAAGAGGGGGTGGCAAAAGCGGCGGCCCAAAATGTGGCCAAGTCATTTCCCGGGATTAAGATTGTCGGAACGCATAGCGGATATTTTGAAGATGACGGGGAAGTTATTCGGCAGATCAATGCGTCGGGGGCGCAAATTTTGTTTGTCGCTTTTGGCGCGCCCAAACAAGAAAAATGGATTGCGCATAACCGTCAACAGCTTGATCCTAAGCTTTGTTTAGGCGTCGGGGCTTTGCTGGATTATCTTTCTGGGCACAAAATTCGGGCGCCAAAGATTTTTCAGATGCTTTATTTAGAGTGGTTCTGGCGGATATTTATCGACCCTAAGCGTATGTTTCGAAGGTATATTATTGACGGGTTTGGCTTTATGTTTTATCTGGTTTTTATGGCTATTAAATCGCGATTGATTTCAAAATAATTCTCATCTGTTGCATTTATTTATCATATATGTGAACTTATTTGTCTGTAGCTGTAGCTTTCTTGGGACGTTTATGGCGCCGCTACTTAATTGATGATATGCAATTCTTTCCTCTAATCTTAAAGCAAAAATTCAGCAAAAAATCCATCCCCCGCGCTAATTTGTAAAAATTCTTTTGCTTTTCCTTTCTATATTGTATATTATTTCTACAAATAATCATTAATGATTATAAATGGAAATATATGAATTTTTTAGAATTTAAAGCTCAGTTTCAAAATCGTCCGCTTATTAAGAGCAAGGATGTTATTCGCACTATTGCAGATCCGCAAGTTATGCGCAATCAAATGCATCGGTGGCAAAAAAAAGGTCTGCTTATTAGCTTGCGCAAGGGATTTTATATTCTTAATACTAATGATCGCAAAGTTGATGTGGATCCAAGCACCATTGCGGGGATGCTTTATGAGCCGTCTTATTTGAGTTTGGAATATGCCCTAGGGTATTATGGATTTATTCCTGAAGCTGTCGCAGATAAGACCTCCGTGACGACTCGAAAAACAATGTCTTTTAGTACATCATTGGGAGTCTTTTCATATCAGCATGTTAAGCCTGGAGCTTTTAGGGGTTTTAGGAGGGTTGCTGATAATAAGGTTTCATTTTTTATCGCCGAACCAGAAAAGGCGATCGTTGATTTTTTATATTTTAATTTGGCGCAATTTAACAATAATGTTAGAGAAGTTTTGGAGCAGTCTTATCGGTTCCAGAATATTGAAGATATTGATACAAAAAAATTATTAGAACTTGGTAAATTATTTAATAATAAAAAACTTATGAAGGTTCTTAAAGACCTTATCGATTGGGTTAAGGAGTTGAGATTATGATTGATGTGATTAAGCAACAGTTTAAAGAGGGGATGTCTAATGATCAAAAACTCAATGTAATCCGTGAGTTTTTACAAATTTTGTGTTTGAAAATTATGGATGAAAAGAAATTCTTTGATCAGGTTGCTTTTTGGGGTGGAACATCTTTGAGGATTTTATATAACATCAAAAGGTTTTCGGAAGATTTAGATTTTTCTTTGAGTGATAAAAGGAAATACAATTTTTCTGAAATTTATGAAGAACTTTCGAGGTCGTTTGCGCTATATAATCTGCCGTTTGAAGCTAAACCAAGAACTGAAACTAACGTTCATAGTATGATGATGGGTTTTACGGGTTTACTGAAAGCTCTTGGGTTATCTCCGATGCAAAGTCAGAAGTTTTCGATCAAATTTGAAATTGACACGAATCCCCCTTTAGGCTGGAATTTGGCAAATACTTTTGTGGGCAAGTTTTTTAATTTTACGGTTACTCATTATGATCTCCCGTCATTATATGCCGGAAAACTACATGCCTGTTTTTACCGTAAGTTTATCAAAGGCCGTGATTATTACGATTTTGTCTGGTATTTAACTAAGAAAGTAAAACCGAATTTTGTGTTGCTTAATAATGCAATTAAGCAAACGCAGGGAGTTGATTTGGGTATTAATCAAGACAATCTAAAGACGTATTTACTTGAGAATATTGAGCGAATTGATTTTGAGAAGGTTAAAAAAGATGTCGAGAGGTTTTTAGAAGATAAGAGTGAGTTAAACCTTTTTGATTCAAGGATTATTCGACAAAATATAGAAGCCGTGTATTAATTCAATTTACTTCCCAAACATCCACGTTTGCTTTTCGGCAGGCATTTGCGCTGCTCATCAGAACTGCTCATCGGAACATCTATGAAAAAGCCACCTTCAGCTTGAACCCGACACTTCCGGAAATGTTTTAGCAATTTTTAAGCCTTGGATCCCTGCTTTCGCAGGGATGACACTACCTCTTTTGTCATTCCCTCATATTTCTGTCATTCCCGCGAAAATTTTGTCATTCCCGCGAAAGCGGGAATCCACTTTTCAGATTGCCACTTCATCTGGCCCAGTCTGCAAGAAAGGGGGCTCGCCTGCCAAAGGCAGGTTTGGGGGATTTACAATCTAAATCCTCCAGAGCGGAGGCTTTTGAAAATACTTTTTACTTTTTCAAAGAACTAAAAACGATTTCGGGGACACTTCTGCTGGACTTTAAGCTAAAATCAACAGGTTATGTAAAAACGGTCCGAATTAATCTCGAATTAACCTTGTTGTTTATCCTGCTTGTCTTTTTCTATTAAAAACTTCACAAAGGATTGAAAAGAAGCTAACCCAAAATCATTTCTTTCTTTTAAATATTGCTCTTTGATTTTTGCTAAAGCCAATACTGCGTCCATATTATCTAACAAAAAAGTCAAGCCAACGGCTCTTTTTGCTCGTTCATTATCAATTGCACTATAAAGCCATGCAGAGGGGCCATCACCTGACAAAGCTTCTTTTGCATTGCGCATATCAGAGTATTTTTCTAGATAAGGTATTCCTACTCTTTCAAAAAAAGAAATAATTTCTAAAACAACTGGAATAATGTCATCATCTTTTTCGATTGCCCAGCATTTAGGTTTTCCTTGAGATAGATTTCCTAATTCACAACCCATAGAATATGTTTCTTTTTTTCTTCTTTGGGGAATAAGATTATTTGTTTCATGGATAAGATTTTCTAAATCGTCAAATCGTATTCCAACATCGAGAGTTATGCCAAAATATTCAGAAAATTTAATAAAGGAAAAGTGCATGCACACTTTACCAAAATCTGTTTTTTTCTCGAAAGATTGCTCTTTGATTTTATTTGAAAAATCATATTTGCCGACATGTTTTGCAATTTCGAGAAGGAATTGATTGCTTAGCCGAGTGACTTCCCTCATTAAGGCATTCTCCTCTCGATTGTTTCAAATATTAAGGTTTTGTCTTTTAGGTCGGCAGGGGTATTTTTGCCGACAAGAACTCCGCCTTCAGTTGCTATTATGCGAATTGAATAAGACGTTTTATGCAACCCAATCATATCTTTTAACATGCAAAAGTATTCCCAGGATTCCTGGAATATTTTTATAAATTATAGCTATGCTTAATTTTGATAAAACGTCTTTTAGCTAAAAGCCCAGAACATAAAATTTTTAAATCATACATCACGTAGACCTTGGATCCCTGCTTTCGCAGGGATGACATTGTCTTTTTTGTCATTCCCGCGAAAGCGGGAATCCACTTTTCAGATTGCCACTTCATCTGGCCCAGTCTGCAAGAAAGGGGGCTTGCCTGCCAAAGGCAGGTTTGGGGGATTTACAATCTAAATCCTCCAGAACGGAGGCTTTTAAGGAAACCGGAACATTTCTGAACGTGCCGGGTCTAACTTTGTTTTAGCAACGCCTCATCAACAATTTGCCTATACGGTTCTTTAACTCCTAAAAATGCACGATAGCCTTGTTGACGCATTTGGTGATCAACACCGAAACTAATTGAGCTCCGTCTCGCGAGTGTCATATTCTGAATACGGCACGTTTGGAAGTATTCCGTTTTTTACTAGCAACGCCATTTTCTTTAAAACTTATTCTGAACCCGGTACGTTTGGAAGTGTTTCGTTTTTCGCCCTATTTATCCGACTCTTCGTAAGCTTCTTTAATTGCTTTATGAAACTTCGGATAAAAAAAGTCAAGAACTTCGAATGTTAAATCTAAACGGCGGAGAAATTCTTTTTTTGTGTTATAAGAGAAACAACAACAACCGTATCCGTAAAAATTGGATATATTAAGAAACATTTCTGGTTTATTTAAACTAATATATATACTCAGAGAGCCTCCGTATTTTCCTCGATCAAAAGCAATAATCAAATCCGTATCTTCAAAGACATTAAATGAGAATACATAAAACCCCGGTATTTTTAATGTTTTGCTCATAGAGAATTGAGGAAAATGCTTTGCCATCTTTTCCTTTAAGATATTTAAAGCATCAAACTTTTCTGTAGTTGTTACAGACCCCGGGATTATACTTTCTTTTGTTTGATACCAAATTCTAAAATCAGTAATAATTTTTTTTAATTCTGGGTAGGGATATGGTTGATCCCTTTTGAATCCAAAAAGAAAATTATGGATATGCCATTTTGCGCTACATCTCTGTGCTTTGATAATGT
Organism: uncultured Planctomycetales bacterium; assembly: GCA_964474085.1. GTDB lineage: Bacteria > Omnitrophota > Gorgyraeia > Zapsychrales > JANLHA01 > JADLGJ01. The sequence goes on along the minus strand of CAYYRJ010000002.1, from coordinate 111,375 downwards.
CCTTTCGTTGATTTTCAGTTAATTGGCTGTAATAGTTAATGTATGTAGAGTAAAAATTCAAAAGTGTAGGATTTTGTGAAGCTTTATCAAAAGGAGGATTTTCTTTTAATAAGTCGTCGACCAAGAATTCCATCTTTTTGTATAATATTTCGCGGTTGATCATATAGAACTGCCTGTTAATTTAGAATATTATTGGAGTTGGGCCCAAGGGTAACACAGGGTTCATTATCGGTGGCATAAAATTCTCTGTTGGGTTGCCGCTCCAGTCAGAGTTGCCTGCTCGCCTTTTTTGTTGTTTGCGTGTTACATCATAATAGAGAAAGCCAAGCCGTCCGGGAGAAACATAAATATTCCATGTCCCCCAAGTATCACTGACATCTCCGATATAAGTTTTTTGTGAAAATATTAAATTGGGATCACCTAATCGATAACAGGTTTTGTCCATATATCTTTGCATTTGAGCATCATCTCTTTTATAAAAAATTGGAGCTCGATGAGAACCGGGCTTAAGTTCCCAAATAAGACGGTCATCGGTATCTAAGATATCAGGTTTATCAAGCGCATCAATGATGCCTAGTTCTTTTAAAGACATGTCCCATCTAAGGTCTTTTCGATATGTGTCACCGTATTCTTTTAATTTCGCGTGAACTTTCCGTCCGCGGTCAGCCAAGATAGGCAACCAATCGCGATAAAGTCCATATAAATCAAAAGAATCAACAGCATCATTATGGACAAACGCATAAAGATTTAATCCACCATCCTCCTCAATCGGATCTCTACTCGTCCATCTGCCGTCTTTGGGATCGTAGTAGCGATAGCCATAGTAGTAGAGGCCGGTTTCGGTATCTAGATACTTTGTGCTAAAACGAAATGGATTGCTTGCGCTAAGTGATCCGTTTGAGGCAACTAAATTTCCGTACGGGTCGTATTCATACTGCGCGTCAAGTGATCCGCCAACGGAATTAATCAACTGTCCGACGTTTCCGTTGCCATCGTATAGGAAATGATCCGTCGCTGTCCCATTGACTGTGGCCAACAAGCCACCGATGCCGCCTGCGCCCTGCAAAGACTGCGAAAGATCCAATCCCCAAACATAAAACCGTGAAGAGGCCGGCGTAACGGTTTGCTCTTCGATCATGTTCCAGCCGTCATAAACAAAACGCTTGTCTGCCGCTATTATCCAGGCACTGCCATTGTACTGCGAAACAACCTTTCGCACCCGCCGGCCTTGATAGTCGTAGGAAAGCTCGATTTTTTTGTCATTGACCGCCGGCGTTTTGGGAGTTGCGCTGACCAGCCGGTTTTCGGCATCGTAGGCGTAAACGATGTTTTGTGCGCCTGTAATTTCGGTTAGATTCCCGTCGGAGTCATGCGTGAATGTATTGGTCCCGCCGGTAGGAAGAGCGGCGATCAGATATTGATTGCGATTGTTGGTCGTGTAGCTTCCGGCATTGCCCGCGGCGGTGATATTGCCGCGATTGCCGATGGGGTCATAATCAAAATGCCGGTATTCTCCCAAGACAGGACTTGTCAGCAGAGAAACGTCCGCGCCCAGATACCGCGAGGATTCGCTTAATTCATTGCGAAAGTTATAAGCAAATTTATTAAACGCCGGACTGCTGAAAGCCGTCCCGCTGTTTTTGACCGACGTTCTTTGGCCCAGCGCATCATAAGTGTAATCGTACTGCGAAACCGTCGCCGCGCCAAACTGGTTTTTGACCTGCGTCTTTAAGTCGCGGTGAGGTTCATAGCTTAAGCTTGTCGTTAACCCCGACGGGGTTGTCAAACTTTGCAATAAGTCGGAGTTAGGGACAAAATTATATGTGCCGCTGCCCGTTTGTCCGCTGACATTCCAGCCGACAGAATTGAAACGCCCGACGGCATCATAGCCGTAAGTAACGCTGTAGCCGGCGCCTGTATTAAATCCGTTTAAGCGTCCCAAAACACCGCTGGCCGCGTAACTTCGGGTCAGCAGTTTGTTATACAAGCCGGTAATGTTTTCGGTTTCGGGTTGGAGTTTTGTATTGTAGCCAAAAGTGCGATTACCTAAAGCGTCGGTGATAGTCTTTTGCCGACCCAAGCGATCATAGGCAAAAGTCACATCAGGCGTCAAATTCGAGTAATCAATGCCGGTTAACTCCCCGGTATCGGTCGTATAGTTGTAGGTTGTCACCGTTGGACTTCCGCTGTTAAGCCGAGCCCATGTGCGTGTTTTGAGTTTGCCTTCGGGCGTGTACGTATAGGAAGTGCTTTGACCGGCGGCGTCTGTTTTGCTGGTCAGAAGGCCGGTTGCTTCCTGATAGTTCCACGTCGTGACATCTTTTTGGCTGTCCATACTTACTGGAAAAGCCGCCGCATTCCACGATGTTCCACTGCGCCAAGTATGCATCTGCGATAGCCGTCCATAATTATCAAAGAGGTAGCGCACAGGGTAGGGAACATCGCCCCAAATGTGGGTCAGCTCGTTGCGGGTGCTGTAAGCAAAACGGGTCACTTTACCTAATGCGTTTGTTTCGCTTATTTTTTGTCCCGAAAGCGGGTCATAAGAAAAACTTGTCCGTCGGCCTTCGGGGTCTTCGACCCAATCAACTTGACCGGTTGTAGGATTGTATTGGGTTATTGTCGTCCCGGTCCGAGGGTCTGTCACAGCGGTTTGGCGTTCGAGGCTGTCATAGCCATACGAAACGGTTGTGCCTGTTTTACTTTTGGAGGACGTCAAAAGTCCGTTGGTCGTCACGGTGCTTTGGTTGATGTTTGAATCCGGGTCATCAACGACGCGCGTTGTGGTTTTGGCCAATCGATCAATATAAGTTTGCGAAATCGTTTGATTCCCATGAATATCGATTGTGACAGACTCCTCTGTTAAGTTTGCGGTTCCCAATCCGTTAAGGCGAGTGCGTTGGGTATCCGTCGTTGTCGCTGTTGTATTAAAGTCGGCGGCATAAACTTTTTGTAAAGTTTGCTGCCACCAGTTACCACCAATTAATGCAAAAGAAGTGTCAGTATCAGTAATCCGATCAATCGAACTTAAATCCAAAAGTCCATTGGCATTGCGGTCAAGACCGCTTCGGGTAAGCTGGCCTACGGCATCGTATTCATATAAAGTGTCCGCTTGCCCGGGAGTTTTTGTGCGGACCAATTGTCCGAGATTATTATAAAAATATTCACTTACCAGCGTCGATAAATTATATCCTGGTTTTTCAACTTTAATCGTGCGGCCCAAAAGGTCAACGGTCGTCTTTTCCCAGTTAGGCGAAGTCTCGCTGGCAAAATTAATCTGCGTCCAGCGTGAGCCGTCTGGGTTGACCCCATAAGTATAGAACTGCGCGAGATTCCCCGTGCCGGTTATGTTTTTGGTTTGTCCGTCGATGTATTGGGTGGTAATTTCGGTTGCGCCCCCGGGACGTGTGAGTGTTGTCGTGCGATTGTCCGTGCTGTAGCTTTGTGTGCTGATATGGCCGGCCTGATTGGTTTGGGTCTTAAGCCGTCCGGCGGCGTCATACGTCGTGTTTGTCAAAAGGCTCAAACCGTTAGAGCTGATCGTTTGTGTTTTTTGGCGGCCGGCCCCGTCGTAGGTGTAGCTGGTTGTGATATCGTGGGGGCTGGCGAGCTTGATTTCGGTTTGAATGCGGTCAAGCGCATCATAGACATATTGACGCGCGATACCGTTGACATCGGTTTCGGATTTTGCGTTACAGCATCCCCACAGGCTTACGCTTTCTGTCCCGTCAGAGTTATAAACATTGGTGACATGGCCGTACTCATCATAGCGCCAATGGGTGGTTGCGACTAATTGCGGGCTTGTGCCGTTATAGACGTAGCGCAGTTCTAATAATTTTTCTCCTTTAAAATTGCTGATGTGCTGTTCTGCCGTCGATTTATTGGCAATACCAAAGGCAGAGGAAGCAAGCCCGTGAATAATCGAGGTCCGTTCATCAGTTCCTGCTCCTGCGGTAAATGTCCCGGGAAGTTTGGGGTTGCTGTTGGGCGTATATGTTCCCAAACTGTAGGTGTAGGTGTCCATTTTTCCGTCGGGAGTCGTGACGCTCTGGACTCGCCATGCTTCAACGGACCCAAAAACATAAGGAAACATGACAGTTTTTGTCCGCTGATTTGCGGCGGCGCCATAGGCAGCGCCGGGAGTCGATGCGCGCTCGATAATGTTCGTCAAATAATTGTCGGCGGATTTTTGATAGACATAAAACGTTTTAGAAACAACTTTGTCAAGAATCTTTTCGGTGATCAGCCGCGGTTTGCGAATGTCTTGCGGCAAATTTGCGTCCGAAGCATCCTGTAGAGAATAATCATAATAAATCGCCCGTGCTAAATTTGCAGGTGTCCCAACGGGGGAATCCAGCCACGATGTGACTTCCATGGTCGTTCGGCCAGTCGCATCGTATTCGTATCGGACCCAAGAGCCGTCAGGAAAAACTTGTGACAACAAACGCCCGCTGCCGCCATCGTCCCACGTGCTGTTCGTCGTTAAGGCGATCCCGGCAGGGTCTTCGATTGTTTTAATAATATTTTGCGAAATCCCATCGGGCCCGGCAATGTCTTTAAATGTCGTCTGGGTTTTGGACGCAACGACTCCGGCGCTATCACTCAATGTCCGCGTCACAACACGATTGCCGTTGATGGTTTGTTCAACGAGGTTTTCATTTTGTAGACCATCGCCGGTTTTAAGCTGCCATTGGCCTAAGTTTTGGTTCCAAATGTATTCATACGTTTTGACAATTGCATTTTGGGTTTCGGTGATTTTTAAACGATTATAAATCGTCGAGGAAAGGTCAGGGTTTTCGATTCGCCAAGTTTTTAGAGGTATGGCCGCGCCGCCGATTTGATAAAAGCCGCCGACCTTAGTACCTTTGTCGGTTAGAGCATAGTATTTGATGTCGTAGCGGTAGGCATCGACAGGGGTAATATCTACAAAAATTTCCGGCGTTACAACTTGCCGTAAAATATTGTTGCTGCTGTAGAGCGTTTCTGTTGTGCTCTCAACGGCAAAAACTTTAAGTTTTTTAGGCGTCGAATTATCGGCCGAAATTTTGTCCGTCTTTAACTGAAGGCTTCCAGCGGATTTTCCTCGTTTAGTCCGGCCTAGATCGAGGGTAACGTCTATGCTCGACAAATTATATTTCCCGTCTAAGGTGCACATGTTTTCACTGCTGGCACAGCCGCAACCGACATTTAAGGGAATTTCTTTTTGACAGCCGGCAATCGAGGGGTTTGAAATTTTTAAAACCAGTTCTCCTTTTCCTCGGATATCACTGATGGTCGCCATTTGGGCGTTAGCGCCCGATGGGCTGATATTCGCGCGCGCGTCGCTGTCTTTGCCAGGCAGGATTTGCCATTGTAAAGAATCTGAAGGGTTGACCAAGGTTGAAGCATAGACGGATACCGTGTCTCCGGGTACGAGATCACCCTTTTGTAGATCGATTGAAATATCGCAGGGCCTTTGAAAATCGTCGGTTGCAGGAATATCGTACGTGGCATTGTCGATGTATCCTAAATTCCATGGGTAAGGCATAACCATGCTGGCTCGGACAATCGGGATAAATGCCGCATATTGGAGATTTACGACATAAGGCAGGGTTGAGGAAGGGGAGACGTCAAACGAAATATAAACGTCATCCATTCGTGTTTTAGAGTATGAAAAAATCCCTTGCAAGGTTTGGATATCGATGTTTTGCGAACGGTCAAAACTGAATTCGTTTAATGCGCCGTTAAAGTAATCCTGGGCGGTTCCCCAAAAATGAAGTGTCCCTGTTTTTCGCACCAAATCATGGTCGACATGAATCCCGTCGGCGTTAAGCCGCGGATTTTGTGCAACAACATCAAAATCCGTGGTGAGATTAAACGTCACCTTTTGCCACCAGCCCGAAGGGTCATAATATTCTTTGACGCCTGAACCTGACCCTTGAAACTTAATGACGCGATTGGCGGAAGTTAAATATTGATATTCTTGTGAAACCCATAGTCCGTTAATCAAACTTGAGAGGCGCACATAAATGGGGACGCCGGTAAGAGGAACATTAAAAACAGTGTAATTTAAATCGGTTAGTTCGCCGCTGTCTGCCAAATTATTTGCTCCAACGCTTGTTCCGACGATAACTTTGTAGGCATCGGCTCCGATACCAGCGTTCCATGAAAAATTGACGCTAGGAAGATAAATTGTTGCGCCGAAAGAGGGATATTGCATTTGGGCTGGCGTTCCTAAGATCAAAGGTTGAGCGCTAACAGCAGAAGAAGGTAAACTGCTACCCATCGCATTGCGGGCAATGACCCTAAACTGATAATTGGTCCCATTCGTCAATCCTCCAATGACAGCGCCGGGGACATTGTCATCATTCCAGATATTGTTAAACAAACCGCTCTCTAGAGTCCCGTATTGAATATCGTACCCTGTAATCGGTGAACCATTATTGTTGGGGACATTCCAGTTTAATGTCACTTGGGCATTACCAACCGTCGGAGAATTTAAAGTCGGCGCCGCAGGTGCGGTCGCTGTAGATATTCTCGGTGTCGCATTGATGCCCGGCGCATCGAGACTGACGCTTAATGTTCCAACGGCGGCGGCAACCGTAAAATAATACGTCGTCCCATTGCTTAACCCTTTGATCGTATAGGAATTCACATTCCCGATATTCATCGCTTTTGCATACTGGTCTGACGGAGTTTTCCATTTGACCAGATAACTTTCGGCACCAACAACACCGCTCCATGTCAAAGTCGCTTTCATATTCCCAGGGGTTACGCTGACAAGAGTGGGGGTGGGCAGTCGGGGTGTCGCAATTTTTTGGGCCGAGTTTGAACTGCTGCTAGCGGCATTGTTTGCCGAAACAACAAAAAAGTACATTGTGCCATTGGATAAACCACTCAAAGTAAATGTCGTGACATCGCCGACGTCCACAACTTTTGTGTATTTTCCCCAGGCGGTCCCGTATTTGACCGAATAATTCGTTGCCGTCGGGACACTGTTCCAATTTAAAACAACCTGACCAACGCCGCCCATCGCTGAATTTAAAACCGGCGCCGAAATTTGTGGTCGGGCGCTTTTTTGAGAAGAGTTGGCACTTTTACCGGAGGCATTGCTTGCGGCGACAACAAAATAATACGCCGTCCCATTCGCTAATCCGCTGACCGTAAAGGTCGTGACATTGCCGGCATTAACGGCTTTTGTAAAAACACCTGAAGCCGTCCCATAGCGGACGATATAATTGGTCGCATCTGTAACAGAGGTCCACTTAAGGATAACCTGCGCGTCGCCAGCGGTGACGGTCGATAAAGTCGGTGATGACAATGCAGGGACAACGGCTTCGAGTTTTGACGAAAAACACACAACAGCAGAAACAAAAAATGTTGTCAGGAAGAATTTTGTTGTAAAACTAAAAAATCTAGACATTGGCACCTCGAGCGGAAGGTTAAACAATATTTTTAAATAGCCATTGGGGTAATAGCTGTATACTGACCCCAGTTAACAAAATTGACCAAATTGTGTAGAATTGAGCTCAAACAAAAGGAGCCAATTCTTATGAAAAGACGGTTCAGTTAATTTAGAGTCTACCACGGTCCCGATTACTCTACTTCTATAGGGTGGGTATAATAACTACTTAGATGCGCTGATTCGACAAGCTTCTTTTTCGCCAAGATCACAAGATTTTTTTATGTCGATATCCGCTTTTTTATCCTCACCCAAAAGATGGTACGCATGAGCGCGATCGTATAAAGTCCTTGCATCATTGGGCTTAATCTCAAGAGCCTTGTTTAGATACTCCAAGCTTTCCTGCAATCTTCTTTGTTTTGCATAAATATATCCAATGTTTTGATAAGGCTCAAAATATTGGGGATTAATTTTAGTAGCTTGTTTAAAATCTTCTAAAGCAAGGTCATAATTGTTTTGCATCAATTTTACACGGCCTCGCCAATAATAACTTTGTTCGTTGGACGGGTTAAATTTTAAAGCATCCGTTAACTTTTCAATAGCTCCAGGATAATTATTAGCTTGATAAGCTTGATAACCTAAAACAACAAGATATTCTGACGCCCATTTTTTCCAAGACACTAATCTCTCCGGGCTAAATCCTAAACGATCTGCCAGATTAGCAAATTTAAGAGCAGACTTATAATCACCGTTATCATAATAAATTCGTGCACAACTTTCATAAAAATCCGAGTTTAGTGGGCTTAATTCGATAGCTCGTTTTAAATCTTTTAAAGCGGCTGGGGTATCTTCTAAAATCATGTAAGCATCAGCACGATCTTTATAAAAACCTGCATTCTCCCCGAAAGATATAGCACGGCTATATAATTCGATTGCTTGTCTAACTTTCATTTTTTCTTCATCCGTATATTCATGGTGAGTTTCGGCAGCTTTTTCAAGAGTATCAATCATTGGAGTCAGTAGGGGGAAGGCATTTTTAAAAACTGTATTAATCCGTTTATTGTTAGATTCGTGTCTATTTTCTAAAATATCACCTTGATCCTCGTATATAAATCCCCGAAGAACTTTCAAATAGGGATTTTTATCTAGATATTGATCAGAATCTTTTGCAAATTCTTCCATTTTTTCATAGCTCCCACCCCATCGAGGAGTAAATCCAATCATGATTAAAGAGCGAATAAGGTATGATTCTGGTGAAATTTTTAAAGCATCGTTTATGACATCTTCAATTTTGTCATTGCTCTCTACATTGTACACATCGATTATCGTTCGATAAGCAGGTAATAATTGCGGATTTATTTCTAAGGCTTTTTTGCATTCGCGCAGAGCTACTTCAAAATAAGAATGCATCATTTCAAATTGCGCATTTGTTGTTTCTGTGGCCCATCTGCCACCTCGGGCTTCCCAGCCAAGATTCCTGTAATACTTTGCTCGTGCCAGATACGGCGCAAAGCTGTTTGGAAATTGTTTTTGCCACTCATCAAATAAGATTTTATCGGTCTCTTGTGTTGATGAAAATATGCTTAACGCGTCAGAAATTTTGTCTTCCTTGAGGTGATCGGCTTCAAACTCTTTTTGAAACGAATTAAAGGATTTGTCAAGTTCCTCAAACTGACGGTTTTCGAATAATTGACGTAATCCAAAGTATTCATCAGGGGACAAACGTTTTCGTTGAGGGTTATTTAAACTTGAACTAACAACTGAGCTTTCGGAGGAGGGCCCTTCAGATTCAATTTCATCTAAATAATAGGTCGCATTAACACCAAGGCCTCGATCGATTTTTAGATATTCCTTTGTACGTTCAATAACTTTGCCTTCAAACATAATTCCTGATTTGAGTTTAAACATCTCGGCGGATGCAATCGCTCCTCCAATAGTAAAAAAGCTTAAATGGAAAAGAATTTGGATTGTAATATTTTTAGATAGTTTTGTCATGTGTATGAGTTTCTGTAGGGGGGAAGTCCACTGTCCCTATTTTTACTCTATTTTTATACTATTTTTATATATTTTTATTTAGACGCCTCCGGCTTAGTTCTGCTTATTTTTTGCTTGGTGCCCATTTCAAAAATATTTCTAAAACTTCTTCCAAGTTTAATGACCCGCATGCGGCATTAAAAACTTTATTTTCAACCCAAGCATGAATCCAGTCATTATCGTTTCTTTCAATTTCAATTCTTTCAAGCTCAACATTTTCATTTTTAGTGCCAATTAAATTAATTTCTATACTCCACCCAGGATTGTCAATCGTGCCAATTCTTATTCCATGCTGATGTTCCCATACACCATCACAATAACTGTGATACCACTTTTGAAATTCTCGTAAAATAGTCATAGGTAGTAGGGACCGTTTCTTCTCAACACGTTGCAATTATTATGTTTCCGTCAGAAATGTCCCCGCGCGTAATCTCCAAACCCAAAATTTTATTATCTGCTCCTTTATAGTCCCCCCAACACAGCGCTGAACTCCATTTGTAATCAATCTCCTCTTTAACCATTCCCGCCCGAACCGGGTTGGCATGAATATATCGAATATTTTCAGCTAATTGAATTTCGTTTTCCACCAATCGACTTGTAAACCTGCCTTGCCAAACATGCCCAACATATTTTTCACGTCGTCGATACCAAATACTAAATGACAGCAATATCCCTTGCATAACTTTCGAAATCCCAAAACGTTCGTCAACCTCTAGCAATAAATGAAAATGGTTTCCCATAATATAATAACAAATGCATAAATTTTAAATTTCATCCGTTTTTGATATCGCTCAACTACTCCCAAAAAATAATCTTTGGCCTCGCTCTTTTCCAAAATGTATCGACGGTTATTGCCTCGCGCACAAACATGATAACAAGCTGATCCATAATGTATTCGTTTTATACGTCCCATAAATTACCTCCATAAAGATTTAGTTGGGGTAATTTAGTGACGGGGGACACTTCTGCCGCAAACTCAACAGCCACAATGCGTTAATGAGAAACGGTCCGACTTATCCATTTTTTTGGCTATCCGTCGACCTTGCGGGTCATACACATACTCGAGTGTCCGTCCGTCGGGCAAAGAGGCGCTTAATAATTCGCCGGCGGAAGAATAATTGTACGTTGTGACTAAAGCGCCGTCAGTCTTTTTGGACAAAAATCCGTCCGTATCATATTGATACGTCGCACTCCCGACACTAAGAAGCTGATCTTCGGCATTGTATGTCAAAGAGCGTCCGGCAATCCCGCGCAACGCTGTCATTGCGAGGAGCTCCGCATGAGCGACGAAGCAATCTGCGTCAAGCTAACAAAGAAAATGTCAAAGAACTGTATAAATCAAACTAACAATTAAGTCTTGTGTCCCCGGAATTATTCCTTATAGGTGTCACCGGAATTACCTATAATTAGAAAATATTTCTTTGCTTCGTTGCGAATCCAAGTGATAGGGTGATTCAATAAAGGCTCAACATAAGGCGCTGCTTTTTTAGCCTTTAATTTTCGTAATACTGTAACCGCATGACCTTGAACATCCTCATCTTTGAGCAGATCGATTAATATATCAACTACTTTGGGATTTTTCAATTTAGCTAATCCCAAAACTAACATTATACGAGCATCCCCATGTTTCTTATTTTGAACAATTGAAATGATCTGATCAAAATAGTCGTCATTCATCGAATTGCCTATTGCATCACCTAAATTTGCCTTATAATCATGGCAATATTGATTTTTTGCAGCGAGCTCATCAGCTAAATAAAATTCTTTAATTAAAATTGGGACTATCGCAGGGTCCCTACCGTTTTTATCACGCAGACAAGATATAATTTCATCTTTTACCTCTAGGTTTTCAATTTTAGACAACCATTTTATTAATACTGGGATTGCTCTTTTATATATTTTATGATTAAACTTATATCTAAAGATATCCGACATTGAATCATAAATTGTAAACCCTAGTTCTTTCAAATCTTTAATAACTGGAGCTGCATCGCTTTTGTGCTTTTCAATACGTGCTTTTCTTATCGGATCTTTTTCTTCTCTTGGGAGAATATAGTGCTGAAAATGCACAAACTGCATGATTTCTTTCCTGCTGAGAGGAGCTTCCTTTTTATTGTTCTCTTGCATTTATGCACTCCGCTCCTCGAGGTTTGTCATATTAAAATAGCTCATCTTACTGTTTAGGAAGTATTCTTTCTAAAATTATTCTACCTTCATCCACTAACTTTTGAAGTGGCGCTGATAATTGAGTATTCTCTCTTACCTTTAAATAAAAATCATATCCTTTTTCCTCGGCATAAGTTAAGAAATCCTGCAATTGCTTAGTATTAGGCAATCTACATACATTTTTTACTTCCCCAATTATTTTTTCCGTTTTATTTAAAACATCTGGTATCCGATTGCGACCTTCAATAAGAATTTTTTGAGAATTTTTTGCAATATTTGCTATTCGCTCTCCTTGTTGTCCTAAATATTGCGATATCCTAGGCCCATTCTGTGCAATAAACTTTTGCAAAGCTAAGAAAATTAAAATTTCATCCGATGGATCGGGATCTCCTGGGATAATCAAACCCGTCGGATCCACCAAATTCACCGGATCGTTGAGGACATAACCGTAAAGGTCCACATCCCCGCCGTTAAAGCCAATCGGATCTTTCGCCGTCCAGCGACCGATTGCGGGATCGTAGTCGCGGAATCCAAAGTGAACTAAATTGGTGTCGCGATCATCCAACCCTCCGGCAAAACCAAACGGAAGAGAGAACGCCGGATTTGTGTCGACTAAGATATTCCCAAACGAATCATAATCGATGCGTTTGACCAGCGCACCTGTTGCATCATACACGGCACGAAGCGACCCGACTTGGTCATAGCTTAAATAATACGTCGTGCCACTCTTGACCATTGCGTTGGGAACACGCGCATCCGAGTATTCGAAACGCATCACAAGACTATCAGCTCCGTCGTAGACAGCCAAGAGCTGTGTCAATCCTGCCCAGAGATACTTTTCGACGACAAGGCTGTTAACCTTTTTGGTTATCCGTCGACCTTGCGGGTCATAGATATACTCGAGTGTCCGTCCGTCGGGCAAAGAGGCGCTTAATAATTCGCCGGCCGAAGAATAATTGTACGTTGTTATAGCAGCGCCGTCGGTCTTTTTGGACAAAAATCCGTCCGTGTCATATTGATACGTCGCAGTCCCGACACTAAGAAGCTGATCTTCGGCATTGTATGTCAAAGAGCGTCCGGCAATCCCGCGCAAACGCCGTCCTTAGGAAGAGCGAAGCGACGCGGCAATCTCCGTCGATGGAAAATAAAGAATATCAAAGAACTTAAAACTTTAATTTAATTCGGTGACCCCTTTACGCACATATTTCCCTCTACTTATTCTTCTTAATTATTTCTTCCATCACATCCTCAAAATTTCTCCCCATATCTTGCGGCTCCGAACCATCAAAATCTAGAAAATAAATATTATCGCTTTGTTTGCTATCAATAATGGCCAAAACTCCAATATTATCGGCCTCCGCAATAATCCAATAGTTTTTGTCCTCTAAAACTATTTGTCTTATTTCCATTAATCCTAAAACATGCCAAGCATTAACATCACAACCATCAGTTTTTCCTATTAAATCTAAATAACCTGCGGGAAAATTAATCGCTTGATTAAAAACAAAACTTTTTATAGAAGATTCCGTCAGGGGAGGTTTAATACCCCGAACATTATACTTATTACTCCACTCCTTTAGTATTCCTAAAAAATTAACATCCCCCATCCTTATATTATTATCTCGATTATAAAACTTAACTTCCTCTACAAAAATAACTGCATTACTTAAATAAGGTTTAGGTGATTTACTAAAAGTTAATGAAAACAACATCCCTTCTACTAACCAAAAATCTACTTTTAATTTTTCATTTGTATTACTCGGCTTAAAAGAGATACTAGCAAATTTAAATTCAACCGTTGGGGCAACTACTCTCTGACTATCATCGCGATATGGTTTCCCGCCTCTCATACAATACAAATCAACTTCCTTTCCATCAGAAAGTCTTTGCACATGATTAATTCCTTCTATTTGAGATTTTAACTTTGCTTTTGTGTCTGTAATTAAAACATTATCCAATAATTCTTTAATTAGCGCCTCTTCAAGAGGTTTAAACTTTGGAATAATTGAAGATAGTATTTTACCTAACATCTCTCACTTCTCCCTTATTGCATTAGATCCAGTCCCATATCCAGCACCAGCACCTGCACCTTTAATCCAATTAGGCAACCGAATCCATTGTCTTTGTAGTGGGTTATAAATTGGGTTACTTGCTTTCCAAGCCTTAGACATAAACCTATACCGATATGGATCAGATAACGCATGGGTACTCTTCGAGACATAGTTCCCATTCAATAGTGAATTTGGACCCCCAAGTCTTTTTGGAATCCAATGAGAGAACTCTTTACCCGCTCCTTTCGTTCCTGCCGCTTCTAAACCCCAAGCAGCGCCCAAAGCGACAGATGCCCCAAATCCAGCAATTTCTCCGCCGGTATACCAACCCGAGCATGGATCAACGAAACCGCCATACCCCCACTGGTCTCGCAACCATCCAGTTCCACCAAAAGTAATAAAATCGCCAAATCCTCCAAAGAAATCAGACCAATCTTTTAACCAATACAATCCATAAGGATCAACAAAATTGATCGGATCGCTTTCGACATAACCGTATAGATCGACATCACCCCCGCCGAACCCAATCGGATCTTTCGCCGTCCAGCGGCCGGTTAAGGGATCGTAGTCGCGGAATCCAAAGTGGACTAAATTGGTGTCGCGATCATCTAACCCTCCGGCAAAACCAAAGGGAAGAGAGAACGCCGGATTTGTGTCGACGAGGATATTTCCAAACGAATCATAATCGATGCGTTTAACCAGAGCACCTGTCGCATCATACACGGCACGCAATGACCCGACTTGGTCATAGCTTAAATAATACGTCGTGCCACTCTTGACCATTGCGTTGGGTACGCGCGCATCAGAGTATTCGAAACGCATCACAAGACTATCAGCCCCGTCGTAGACAGCCAAGAGCTGTGTCAATCCCGCCCAGAGATACTTTTCGACGAGTACGCCGTTAATTTTTTTGGCTATCCGTCGACCTTGCGGGTCATAGACATACTCGAGTGTCCGTCCGTCGGGCAAAGAGGCGCTTAATAATTCGCCGGCGGAAGAATAATTGTACGTTGTTATAGCAGCGCCGTCAGTCTTTTTGGACAAAAATCCGTCCGTATCATATTGATACGTCGCACTCCCGACACTAAGAAGCTGATCTTCGGCATTGTATGTCAAAGAGCGTCCGGCAATCCCGCGCAAGGTGTTCATTTCATAAGTGCGCGTGCCCAGTGGATCAGCGCCGGCGTAGCCGTACTCTTCGACGAGAACGCCGTCTTTTTCGACCTTTGTCAGACGTCCCAATGCGTCGTAGGTGTAGGCGTAGTTCGATGTGACCCCAGCGACGGTTTCGCTCTTGGTTGCGATTTGACCATTTGGATTGTAAGTCAAGCCAAAAAGGGCAGCCGCAGAACCGTTAACAGTTTGCGTTTGGGTCGACAGCTCTGCAAAACCGTTAAACGTCCGGGTTAAATTTAAAACTCCACCAGCAACAGCCGTCGGTAAACCGTTTTGGGCATTGCGGCCAATCGTAAATCTACCCGATGAGGTCAAAAGTCCGTCATTATCGTACCCAAAACTGTTTATCGCCCCGGCATACGTCAAACCGGTGACTTTAAAGTCCGTGTTATAGGTTAATGAAAGCGTCTGACCGAGTGTCCCGGCAGAAGTTACAGTCTTTAAAAGACTGCCGTCATACGAAAGGTTAAGAGACTCGGAACCCTTTGTGACTTTGGCCAATTGTCCCGAAGGCAGATAGGTATAATCGACATTTCCCTCAGGCGTTTGGGTCTGAGTTAAGAGCACACCGGTATAAACATTTTTGATCTTTTTGCCTGACGGAAAGTCGATTTCTTTAAGACGCCGCTCTTTGTCGTAAACATACTGCGTTGCCGGAGAGATCGGCGGGGCATAACTCGTCGGCAGATTGACGGCATTGTAAATATAACCGTGGTTCTGGCTCGACGGATTAGTCAGCACCGTCATATTGCCATTAGCATCGTACTCAAAATGAACCTCAGTTGAGTCGGGCCGATGAACTTTTGTTGTCCGGCCGACGGCATCGTAAGTGTAACTAGTACGATTGCCTCGCGGATCTGTTATCGACTCGACATTGCCATTAAGATCGTAGTCCAAAGACATTGTCCGTGTCGAGGTCTGCACAGTTTTGACACGCCCTTTTAAATCATACGTATAGGTTGTATCAAACAGCTCAGGGACGCTCACCTTAGAGGTCAACAGTGTCGTGGGGTCATAAACGGTTGTCATACTCCGGCCAAGCGGGGACGTTGCTTTAAAAGTCGACGTCAAAACATCATGGGTGAGTGTCGTTGACTTACTGTTTAACGACGCGCTGCGGGTGATGAGATCTTTTTTGCCGTCGCTATTAGTGTCGATGTAGGTGCGGGCAAAAGTGGCCTGCGCTTTGAGTCCCGAGGGTGTTGTGATGGTTTGTGACTTAAGATATTTAAATTTATACTCCGGGTCAAGATCAAAGCTTAGGTCACTGACAGTCAAGTCCGGAGAGGTGATTTTGGAAGTCAGCTCATCGCTGCTGCGCGAAAAGGTTGTCGGCTTTGTCACACCGGACACCGAGCTTGTCGAAGTCAAAGCGCCGGTCGATGCTGTTTGGTCCACGTACGTCACAACATCGCCTTCTCCACTGGTCACAGTTGTTGTGACGTCCCCGGTATTGACATCAACCTTTCGGCCAAACTTTTCGTGCCCGCCTTCTTGGTCGAGGACATCGGTAATCCGACCGTTTGCGTCAAAGGTGTGCGTAAAAAAGTTTCCCTTAGGCTCCGTTTCCTTGGTCAAAAGGCCGCCGGGCGTGTACTCAAAATTGTAGGATTTACCGTCGGGATAGGTGATTTGTGTTAAATGGTTTTTGGCATCGATGGTCAGGTTTGTCCGCACGCCATCGGGGGAGACGATTGCCGTCGGCACACCAGAGGCATTACGCTCAATCGTGACTTTATTATCAAAAGAATCCGTTGATGAAATCAACCGCCCTGACGGATCATAACCAAATTGTTCAAGGATTTTTTTTGTATCAAGGTCAACGGTTTGTTTGTGCTTGCCGTCGAGTGAAAACGTATAGCCAAAGCCTTCTTCGGCAAAGGTCATATCGCCCGGGTCGGCGGGAGCAAAGGCTGTTGCCAAAGTAATTTTACGAATACGGTTGTTACCCGAATCCGCAATATAAATATTTCCGCCCTGATCAACCGCAACACCATAGGGACGATTTATCTTCGCCGCAGTGGCCGAGCCGCCATCTCCGCTGTATCCACGCTCACCTGTTCCCGCGACTGTCGTAATAATGCCATCGATGTCAATTTTGCGAGTTCGTAAATTCCCAGTATCGGCGAAATAAATATTACCAAACTTATCAACTGCAATTCCGTTAGGGTTTTGCAGCAGCGCACTTTTAGCTGGGCCTCCATCGCCACTAAATCCAGACACATAATCCCCAGCTACTAAAGTATTGACCCCATTTATATCAATTTTATAGATTTCACAGTACACAGGGATACCCAAAACAGTAGATCCATAAACTGTAAAATAAATATTGCCTTTTTGATCACTCGTAATCATCGTCGGATAAGATTTATTATATTTGCTAGGAGTCGTAGCTATGGTTGAAATAATTCCGTCGGTATTGATTTTGCGAACACGTTGATTTCTCGTATCCGATATATAGATATTCCCAATCGCATCCACTGTTATCCCGGTCGGACTCTTGAATGTAGCTAAAGTTGCCGGGCCGCCATCTCCGCTGAATCCATAAACGCCTGTCCCCGCGATAGTTGTTATTATCCCGTTTGTATCAATTTTTCGAATTCGCTGATTATCTGTAATGTAAACATTCCCGTTAAGATCAACCGCCAAACCTGAAGGGTACATACCCGCTGCGGTTGCCGGGCCACCATCTCCGCTGTATCCTTCCACACCTGTTCCAGCAATCGTCGTGATGATACCGTTTAAATCAATTTTGCGAATACGGTGATTAACGTAATCCGCAATATAAATATTCCCACTCTGATCAACCGCTACATCAACGGGAGAATATAACTTCGCCTCAGTTGCCGGACCGCCATCTCCGCTATATCCTGCCTCACCTGTTCCCGCAATAGTTGTAATTATGTTTAAGCCATCATTGCTCACAACATCGCCATTTCCTTTATAAAGAGTACTTACATCCCTCGCACTCATAAAATGGTGATTGGATAATGTCCAGCCTTGCGCTAACCTTTCGCGTGTTTCCGCTTGATTGTGTACTAAAATACTTCGTTCTGTGGAAAATATAAATTCTTCCCGAGCGCGAACGGTTGTTGTCGTAACTCCGGGCTCGCCGAATGCAGGGGCCCGCTCGCCTGTTGCTCCAAACCCCACATAGAATGCTTTATATACAAATTCTGTCGTGATATGTGCAGTGGTAGAGTCCACTCTATGACCGAAATAATCTAGGCCGTCCCAACGAAATTCTGCTGTTTGATTAGCTAAAGTCGGCAATGTCTGTTCAAATGTCCGGCCGGCGATATCTAATCTCACGACGATTTTTTGAAGCGAAGAGGGAACCGTGTCCCCGCTAGCTGGAACTGTGATCACGGTCTTGTAAGCCGGCACACGGTTGCTGGCATAATGCAATGTTAAATCTGTGCCCGGGATATCAATGTCTTCGTGATAAATACGACTGCGGCAATTGACAAAAGAATTTGTTGCCTTGTCACAATCATCACCTTCATTTTTTTGTTGATCTGCATTGGGTTTCCCTTTTGCATTGGGTCCAATTGCGCTTTTTTCAGGCCAAAACGGCCAATTAAAATCCCACGGAGTAAAATGTGTCAGGCTCACCCGCCAAAAAGTTTTGCCGGGCGTATACTTGGCCGGATCATTTAGGCCTTTGACTTCATCCGAATAATCTCCATTTTTGTTAAGGTCATCCGCGACACCGTCGCCGGTACTGTCTAAGGCATCAACTTTTGTGTCCCCATTTGTATCCAAAAGCTTGACAACCCGTCCATTCTCAGAAGCCACCCACACCCCTCGGTCGCGGTCGTAATAACCGACAGGCACAATTTCGCCGACATTAAACCCTAAGAAATTGTCGACATACACGACAACCGGATCTTTAAACCTGACCCGATCAACACCGTCTGCTTTAAGCTCCACGCAATACGTAAAGGCGGACGTCGGCGGCAGGGCGGCCGGCATAGACGCAGGTGTTGCAAACTCGGTGGCGCGCACATTTAATTTTGACAGCTCAAACATGTCTTTGCCGTGTTCATCAACAGCGTACGCCTTATTGTCGCCGGTAATAACGACATTCGCGCTGCGTGTGCCGGAAACATCACTCACCGGCGTGCTTTGATGGACAACGATATTTTTTGCATCGCCGTTGAGGGCAACTTCGGTGGCTTTGGTGTCTTCGCTAAGCAAGGTGAGCGTTTCGACAATCGCTACATCGTTGGGCGCGACATAAATTTGCCGGTGGCTTGGAATAAAGCCTTGTTTTTCAAAACTGATATTAAGTGTCCCGTTTAAGTCAACGGGTAAAGAAAATTGGCCGCTTGTGTCGGTCTTGGTCGTCCCATACTCAGGGTGTCCGTCGATAAAAACGCTAACTTGGGAGAGCGGCAGATTATTTTTGTCTTTGACTTCTCCGCGAATAATAGCAAAGCGTTTGACCGCGTATTCTTTGACCGTCGCATCTTGAGGGATGATGTCTTTGTACTGTGAGCCAAAGGTCCCCTGCGGTTGTGCCGTTGGCGTTGCCGTCACATAAACCGTTACTTTGGCATTGGCAGAACCTAAAGCGCCGGTTGCGGTAATTGTATAGGTCGTTGTGACTTTAGGGAAAACACTAAGCGTCCCGTGATCCGAAGCGGCACCTATGGCATTATCAATATATAGAGAAGTCGCATTCGTTGACGTCCATGTGAGCTTGGTCGATTCGCCGCTTTTGATTGCCGTCGGATTAGCCGAAAAGTTTACCGTCGGTTTGGGTAATGCAGCTGTCGGTCCCCACGTTTTGCCGGTCATCTGCCGCGAGTTAATGCTTGTACTTAAAGAATTCTTTGCGGCAACAACAAAATAATAGCTCGTATCATTGGCCAAGCCGGTGACCGTAAATGTATTGACATCCGCGACGCTAAGGACGGTTGGATAATTTAGCGATGTCGTGCCGTATTTAACGATATAGCTTGTTGCGCCGGGAACCTTTTCCCAAGTCAGGACAACTTTTCCAATTCCCCCGCTGGCACCGCTTAAAAAAGGCGGCGGAAGTTGCGTTCTAGCACTCATCTGGCGCGAGTAGGCGCTTGTGCTGGTCGCATTCTTGGCCACTACTACAAAATAATATATCGTGCTGTTAGCCAAGCCGCTGACAGCAAACGTATTGACATCCCCGGTAACCGTCGAATCAATCATGTTGGATGTCGTGCCGTATTTGATAGTGTAGCTTGTCGCGTCAGGGACTTTGTCCCAGGCGAGGGTAACTTTTCCAATCCCGCCAATTGCGCTTTTAAGTGTCGGCGCCGGAAGAACGGCAGTTGCTTGTAGTTGGGGAGAAAAAAGGGTGAGCGTGCAAACAAAAAAAAGTGTCAGGAAGAATTTTGTTGTAAAACTAAAAAATTTAGACATTGGCACCTCGATCGGAAGGTTAAACAATATTTTTAAATAGCCATTGGGGTAATAGCTGGGGATGATTGGATAATAAGTTAAGGTAGGGAAAATGTCAAACAGAAAGATTTTGCGTTATTTGCCAAATATCCATTCTTGCTTTTCAGTCGGCATTGCGCCGCCTAAGTCGCGAATGAATCTTTGCCCGTACTCGATCGCTTGGTCAATTTGACCGTCCGAAGCCGGGATATCCAGACGGGTCATCAGGCCAACTTGCTTTTTGTTAAATAATGAATGCCATAATTGCGTAAGTTTTTGTTCAGTCCAATCGACTTTTTCTTTATTGATGACCATCCAAAACATGACGACAATTGCCTCGCCATTTTGCGCATTTTTTTGTGCTACGAACGTTTTGACCTTTAGCGTTTTGTTTTGCGTTTGCAGGAGCGTTTCGTCTAATTCCTTGATTTTAAAACCTGAACTTCCATAACAGAGCTGTGGATGATGAAAATTCCCTGCGTCCAAAATCAAAAGCAAAAGACTGCGGCCTTCACGTGTGCCGTAAATACGGGCAAAGGCGCCGCTTAAAAAATTAAACCGGTCATCTTTTGTCGTCGACAAATTCATCGAATAGTCAACGCTTTGCCATTGGTCACTAAGGGTCAGAGGTATATTAATATTCTGCAAAATAGATGTTCCCTGATATTTTTGCCGTGGGAGTGCAAAAGAAATCAAGATTGTTATGACCAGAATCAATGATGTGATATAAAATTTCAGGTTTTTCATTTTTTGGGTTCTCTTAAAAGTCGTTCCAGCCCCATAAGTCCGGCCAACATGATCAAAAAGACGACAACTCCGCTAAATTCATGCAAAAATCCCTGGCCGACTTTTTCACCAAAATAAAACGTTAACAGGCAGATCGCAACGACGCGGAGCATGTTTCCGAATAAGGCTAAAGGTACAATGCAGAGCACGAGGATCAGGTTTTTGGAAAATTTTCCCTTGTTAAAGTAAACATAAATCAGTCCCAGCGAAAACATGGTAATCAGCGACCGAAATCCGCTGCAAGGGGCGCCTAAAAATATTTCGTGATCTCCCAAATACAAAAGCAGTCCGGATCTTGATACGGGATAATGAAATGTTTTAAGGATAAATCCTGCGGATGCGGACGCTAAATGCCGCATTGGCAAAGTGATGCTGTCTAAAATTCCTAGAGGAGGGGGGACCAAAAGAAAAAGATAGAGAATCGGAAAAATGAGCTGCCGTATCATTTGGGACCCGTAAAAAAAGAGTAACATTCCCAGCAAAAGTGGAAAAATGGAAAGCACTTGGATCAAAAGATAGTCCCAGCGCCAGCCAAACGCAAATAGAAAAGCGCCGGCGAGAATCAGAATAAAACCGGGAAAATAAAATGTGGATTGGGAATTTTTTGCGACACTCAGTAATGATTTTCGTTTAAGCCAGACGATAAAAATGGCAATCGGCAAAATAAAAGGCGCATGGCCGTAATCGATCATTTCCCAGCGTTCTTTATAAAGAATGTAGAAGACCGGAGCGTAAAGAACGCCTAAGAGTATCCACGGCAGAGTCGCGGGAAGATATTTAAAGTATTTTCCGCTGGGCATATTTGTGAAATGATCGGATTGCGGTTTTATCGGACACGTTTTTTTCTTAGGCCGGCAAGTATTGGCACGCCGCCGAGCAAAAAAAGTGTCGTACTTAATGGTTCGGGAGTGACGATCGGTCCGCAACTTGCCTGACGCATGATAATTCCGCCTTGACGGCAAACTGTAAAATCCGCTGAGGTTACAATATTGGGGGTCGGATCATTAAACCACGTCAAATCGACATGCCATTGCCCGGGGCCACCGTTATCGTTCCACCAGGATTCTGGCGGCGAGTTCCAGACGCCTTTGCCGATTTGAAAATCAGAGCCGGTCATTGGTATTTTTTCTTTTGGAGTTTCAATGCTTATAGAATTATCAAGAGAAGTCCAAGTCCACTTTAGGTAGAGCGGTCTTGTTTGAGAAATATGCGGAAAACTGAATTTAACGTAAACCCAAGGCGTTTCGCCAGAATTATAGCTATAATTCTGGTTTTCATCCAAACTTAAGGTGGAACTGTTGTTTTCGCGAACCATGTAGGCGGTTCTATCGTCGAGTGCGCTGGCTTTGGAACCAAGAATTAATACAGCGCCAAAGGCCAGGAGAAGGATTCTTTTCATAAGTTTCTCCGTAAACATTTTGTTGAATATCCAAATCTTTGGACAATGTAACGTCAATATAAAGTTAAGCGGCTAAAAGTCAATGAAATATTTTTGATTGGTGATAATATCCGTTTCAATTTTAGTCTCGAAAATATTTTGTGTTAAAATGCCAATTATGAAATTTTTTGTGCTGCGGATTTTTTTTCTTTCCTTTTCGTTTTTTGCCGGATTTTTCTTTACTGCTGCCAACGCGCAAACTGCGTCATGGGAGTTTGTCGGTTGGCAAGCGGGGGGGTGCTTCCCTAATATAGAGCCTGATCCAAGTGTCAAAGGCCGTGTCTATTTGACCTCTGATGTCGCCGGAATTTGGCGCAGTGATGATCAGGGCGAAAATTGGCGTTTTGTCACGAGGGGTTTGAAAAATCTCAACGTTGCGGCTCTGGCGATTGCTCCATCAGATTCGAATATGCTTTACGCTGCGACAGCGGGGGGAATTTATGTCTCTCTCGATGCCGGACAGTCGTGGTCAGCGGCTAATCATTTGAATAAGCAAATCAAATTTGAACGTCCGCAAAGTTACCGGCCGATTGCTGTTTCTTCCAAAGATCCTTTAAAGGTTTGTATCGCAACAGCGGCGGGTCAAGTTTTTTGTTCTTCGGATGGCGCTAATCATTGGCAAGCATTGGCGCTTGGTCAAGCGCAGAAGTTAACGGTCATTTTTTGGGCAGAAGATGAGAATCGGCTATTTGCCGGAGGTTCTTCCGGCTTGCAAAGTTATGATTTTTTGGCACAAAAATGGTCATCGGTCGATATTTTGTTAAAAGATTTGACGGATTTTTGGGTTTCTCCAAATAACCCACGCCGTTTTTATGCGGCAGCCGGTGGAGAGCTATGGATTTCTGATAATGCGGGAGTGTCATGGCAAAAGTCCGCAGGAAAACATGATGGCAAAATATTTCGTTTAGCGTTTGCTGGAAAAAAGATTTTTGCGGCCGTTAACCAGGATTGGAACGGAAAAATTCTTGTTTCGGAAGATGAAGGTGGGACTTGGCAAAATCTGGTTGAAAAAATAACGCCGGATCGCCAAGCGAATCCAACCCGTGCGTGGGCTAATTTAAACGGTAAGATCACGTCACTTAAATCTGATCCTTTTGATAGTCAGGTGATTTTTCGCAGCGATTGGTGGGGCGTTTTTCGTAGTGACGACGGGGGAAAAACGTGGAATGAAAAAATCCGCGGCGCGCCCAATTCGGTTGGTTCGGATATCAGCGTGACAAAAGATTCGTTGTTCGTCGCAACGATGGACAATGGCCTTTTAAAAAGTCCCGATGGCGGCAAAAGTTATCAGCCGCTTTTTCCGTCGATTGGATATGATGCCGCTAAAGCTGGTCATGTTTGGCGGGTGATTGTTCCAGCCGAAAACAGAATCGTTGCGACTTCATCCCCGTGGAATCAGGCTGTTAATCAAATCATTGTCAGTGAGGATGCCGGAGTTAATTTTAAAATTGTCAGGCAAGGCTTGCCCCAAAATCGTCCAACGCAAAACACGATGTGGGGACAGGGTTATCCAAGGGGCTTGACGTTTGATCCTAAGGATTCCAATAAAATTTATTTAGGTGTCGACGGGGACGATGGCGGCGGACTTTTTGTTTCGCAGGACGGTGGATACAATTGGGCGCGTTCGGTTGGCCAGCCGGGAAGTTTGCGGATTTATAATGCTTTGGCGGTTGACCCGACCGATTCGCATCGGATTTTTTGGGGCGCTTGCGGCAAAGGTGGTGGCGTTTATGTTTCGTCCGACGGTGGCAAAACATGGCGATTGACGCTTAAAGAAATGACTTGGGTTTTTGATCTTATGGTAACGCCTAGTGGTGTTGTTTATGCCGCTGGGGATATGGGGGGCGCGGCTGTTTTTGTTTCGTTTAATCACGGAGAAACGTGGAAAAAATTAAAGAATTTAGTTGCCGCTGGTGCTGCAGATGCTTTAGCGTTTGACCCGACGGACGAAAAAACAATCGCTGTCGCTAGCGTTCTGTGGGGCGCGGGAGCAGCGGGAAAGATTTATTTAAGTGCTGACGCCGGCGAAAATTTTAAAGAGATAAATGCGGATCTTCCCGACGGGGCTGGGATGGCCGCGATGGCCTTTAGCCCCGACGGGAAATATTTGTACGCTCTGCGGTATGCTGGTTCTGTTTACCGTTTAAAACTTAAAGAGTAAACGATTTTACGATTTTGCCGGCAGAAGATCTTTTGTCTTTAATTTTGACGGCATAAAGATCCCAATAACGCCTTTAACTCCGACGGTCATCACGATATTATAAAAGAAGGCCAAGAACGCCAACAGTAGCAATGTTCCTGACAAGCCGGCTAAGATCATAAAAGGCTGGTACTCATTTTGAAAATAAATTGTCCGTCGCAGCATTCCTCGCAAGCCGGCCATTCCCATAAACGCGCCCATCCCGATTCCGCCGAGCAAATGCGCCCAAAAATGAAAATTGGCCAGTTTTTGGCTGTAGAGTTTTGCGCCATTTGTCAAAATTGGCAGCAGATAATAAATCGCCGCGTAGAGTGTCATCGTCAATCCGACCAAAACAGCGACGTGAACATGCGGGCCGACAATCCACTGAGTATTATGAAGGATACGATTTAGCCCCAAGTCCGCTTGAATAATTCCAGCCGGGACCGCCAGCGCAAAGCCCAAAAGTCCGCCTAAAAGAAATTTGAGCGGATTGGTCATTTTTAAAGGTCTTGCGCTCCAAAGAGTCGCTAAGGTAATAAAGAAAGCCAGCCCTTGGGTAATCAGCTCGAAAGCGGTGACCATCTCGCCGGAAACAACTTTGAGAATTCCCGGTTGTGCTTGGTCTGACATCAAATGATGCGACCAAACAGTCCACGAGACGACCATTTCGACAAATAAAGCCGCGCGGGCGATATTTTGCATAAATAAATTTTTTCCAGTGATGAGCATCGCCAAAAGATACCATGTTCCAGCGACGTAAATTAAGACCAATCCGTCGGCGACTAAATCAAGTCCCCACCAGAAGAAATTTTTATATAAAAGCGCGTCAACGGCCGAATGTTTTAGGCTGTGGCCAAAAAGTTCAGCAAACATATAAACAAGGATTAAGACGCCGGCAAAGAGGATGACAATCGAATTAAGAGCTGTGTCAATTGTCCCGCGTGCGATAGCCGCAACGGGGAGAGAGACCAAATGTTCTTTTTTATTTTTTGAAAAAAGATTGATAAGTCCGGTTAACCCTAGCGCAGAGGCGAGCAACTCTTTCGCCGGTTGTTTTTCCATGCCTTGCGGCGTGTAGGTGATCGTTTTGAAAATATTGACGACAAAACACACGGTTCCTGCCATGACCAAAGCAATCCCGGTAACAAAGAAAATTCCGCCGACGACACTAAATTGGGTAAAGTCAGCCGGCAGTGGCCAATATAAGGTATATAGCGGCGCATAATGGGTAAGAAAGCCGGCCGACCAAAATGTAAAGGTTCCGATCGCAAGAAGAGCACAAGTCCAGTTGCCCAATTTGATGCTCCACAGCGGCTTATTCATCAAAAGCGGCACTAAAAAAAGAAAAGCGCCAAAGACTATTGAATACGTCGAGCCAAAAATTCCTACTAAAGGATGCGCGGTCAAAATTGCAAAATATTGTCCCGGCGGGATAATTGAGATCGGCGTGATTTGATAGATGCGCATGAGCATCCCTTCGATGACCGCAAAAGCGTAATAGACCAAGCCGATAACGACAAAACGCAAAGTCATTTTTTGCATTGGCGTTAAGCTGTCGGGTTTAAACAAACTTTCGTTTCCTGAGAGTAGAGTTTTTAGAAAATTGTTCATAGACGCTCCCATTGGGTAAGTTAAGAATTTATGTTAGTCCGTTACGACAACGACATTTTTTTCGATCATGCCAATCCCAGAAGGCCCGGAATACTCCGTCGAGCGTATCGAAAAAACACCCGGCTTGCTAAACTGCCAGAGGATATCGTTCATGTGCCCGGGCATCACCTGCATTTGAAAAACCATAGAGTTGTCTTCGCGAAACAGGCCAAATCCATAGGTCAAATCCGCGGAAGTAACTTCAAAAAGGACTTTTTCATTGGTTTTGGCCAGAAGTTTTTCAGAAGGGAGGTTAAATTTGTGGTTTGCGACCGTGATTTTAAAAATTTTGTCGGCCTTGATTTTGGCGCGGTTTAGGTCCATCTCTTTCCATGGAATTGTGTGATACGTCACAATATGAAGGCTGACGCCTAAGATGACTAAAAATGCGGCAAAAGAGTAAAAAAAGGCAGCAGGGACAGCTGTTGTTTTTTGATCATGGGTGACGGCATAGCTAAACCACCCCATAATAAAGAGAACAACCACAACGTAAAATGTATAGAGAAATGTCTGTCCGGTAAGTACAACATTGGTATCAACCATGAACAACTCCTTTCTTCTTTAATTGGATTTTTTTGATTTTAAGTAAATGCTCAAGGGTCATGCCCTCTAAGGTCTTAAACATGCATCCTTTCATTTGCATCCACATCGTGTGCATAGGGCAGGGGTTTTGTTCATGGCATTGGGCCAAACCCATGATGCATTGGTCGTAGGAATCTTTTCCTTCAATGACCGAAATAATTTCGAGGACCGTAATATTTTTTGGCGCTTTTTTAAATTTGTATCCACCCGTCGGGCCTGTGACGGTTTCCAGGTACCCGGCTTGCGACAGAGTTTGCAGGGCTTTTCGGGTAATAGACTCGGGAACGTCTGCCTGCTGGCAAAGCGATGTCGCGGTAAACGTTTCGTTGGCTTTCTTCAAGGGAATCGACGATAAAGCCTGAAGGACATAAGCGCATTTTTGAGAATATAATTTAAACATATTTGTCTCCAATTGTGGACTATTTTATCCATAAATAAAAAAGTGACAAGCGGTTTTTTAATTTATTAGGCATAAATTTATTATCAGCTCGGGAATCTTTTCGTGTATAATCAATGCCGATTTTTAAATCCTGTTTTGTGAAGGCAATGGCAAACATTATGGAAAAGCAGTTGAGCCTCGATTTTAATGGAAGGCCGGAAGATAAAAAAGATGTGGAGTATGCGATGAAGCTTGTGAACTCGCTTGTGATTTTAGATTTGGAGACAACCGGAGTGTGGATCGAAAAAGACCGGATTATTGAAATTGCGATGATCCGCTGTTTTCCCGACGGGACACGAACGACGTATGAATCGTATGTTAATCCCGGGATGCCGATTCCCTCGCAGGTGACGCAAGTGACCGGTATTAAGGACGTGGATGTCAAAGATGCGCCGCGGTTTCGCGATATTGCCCCACAGGTCTTTCGTTTTTTGGAAGATGCGGATTTGGGCGGTTTTAATGTCGAGCGTTTTGACTTGCCGCTTTTGGAGCGCGAATTTAATGAATGCGGCATAAAGTTTGATTGGGCCAAGCGCAGTATTTATGATGCCCAGAAAGTGTATCATCTGCATGAACGCCGCGATTTGTCGGCGGCATACGCGTTTTATTGCCACAAAGAATTAAAAGATGCGCATTCAGCTTTAGCGGATACGCAAGCGACGCTGGATGTCCTCTGTGCGCAAGTCCAAAAATACGGGGCTGGCAACGAAACCATTGAAGCGCTCAAAGATTTTAATTATCGCAAACAAACTGAATTTTATGACGTTGATCGCAAGTTGCGCTGGTGGAATGGCGAATTGTATATGATGTTTGGCAAATACGCGCGCAAAACAAGTTTGCAGGAGATCGCTAAAACAGATCGGCCGTATTTGGAGTGGATTCTCAAACAGGATTTTAGCGACGAGGTCAAAGATATTATTGAACAAGCCTTGGAAGGACACTTTCCCCAGCCGCCTTCAGAGCCTTTAGGACAGTGAGATTTAAAACATCGATATTACTTAACCAGAGGAGGGAATATGAAATTTTATCAGGGAATACTTTTTGCGGGACTTGCAAGTTTTGCATTGTTATCCGGCGGATGCGCGTCGTCGAATGTTAAGCGGGTGCCTGTCCAGAAGCAAGTGGATTTTAGCGGCCGTTGGAATGACACTGACAGCCAAATGGTCGCCGATGCGATGATTAAAGATTGTACCTCGCAAGGCTGGCAGCCGATGTTTTTAGGACAAAAGAATCGCCCGCCGGTTGTCATTGTTGGTCAGATCAAAAATCAAAGTACTGAGCATATCAACAGCGAAATTTTTACCAAATCCCTTGAGCGCAGTTTCATCAATTCCGGAAAAGTCAAATTTGTCGCCTCCAAGACTGAGCGTGTCGATGTCCGCGATGAGCGCGATGATCAGCAGCAAGGGGAGACCTCGCCGGAAACGATGAAACGCAAAGGCCGCGAGACAGGCGCTGATTTTATTTTGATTGGCAGCATCAATTCGATCAAAGATGAGACTAAAGGTCGCTATGTGATCATGTATCAGGTCAACCTTGAACTTGTCGACCTTGAGAGTAACGAAAAGGTTTGGCTGGGTCAGCATGAACTAAAAAAAGTCGTTGAGAAAAGCAAATATTCTTTATAAGCCATCGTGAAAAACACCATGGGGTTTGTATCTTTTTGCCGTAGCTGTTTTGGCATCTTTTTGCTTGCGTGCACATTTAGCTCTTGTGCGGGTGTCAATGCGATTTCGCCGCAGGTCAACAGCCTAGCAGTTGCTGGTCGCTATCCTCAAGCTCTTCAAATTCTCGACGACCCATCCAAATACGGCACGAATAATCAGTTGTTGTTCCTGTTTGACAAAGGGCTTGTTCTGCACTTGGCCGGCCGCTATCAAGAGAGCATTGACGTTTTTGAACAGGCAAAGCTCAAGTACGATGAGCTTTACACGCAGTCTATTTCTAAAAATGCGGCCAGTTGGCTGTGGAATGATTATGCTCTGCCGTACCGCGGTGAGGATTTTGAACGTGTTATGGTCAATGTTTTTCAGGCGCTTAATTTTGCTGCCTTAGGAAAAATAGATGAGGCCTTAGTCGAAGCCCGTGATGTCGACTCGATGTTAAATGCGATCAATGATCAATATCCCGTCGATAAAAAAAATGTTTATCGTCAGGATGCTTTTGCCAGGCTTCTGATGGGCGTTCTCTATGAATCTGCCGGGAAACTCAATGACGCTGTCATTTCGTATAAATTGAGTTTGCAAGCCTATGAACAGGATTATCGTAAGCAGTATCAAACTCCGGTCCCGGGGATTCTTAAAGAAAATTTGCTGGCCGCCGTCGAAAAATTTGGCGATTTGGATTTAAACGAATACCGCAATATTTTTTCAGACGTATCGTATGTTTCCTGGAATGAAAAAAACAAAAAGGGCGAGATTTATTTTATCGAGTATCAAGGTCTTTCGCCGGTCAAAATTCCTGTCCAGATCCCGATTCCTTTGCCCGACGGCTATATTTCGCAGATTGCTTTTCCCCGATATGAAAAACGCTTGAGAGATTCATCGCCTATGACAATAACTGCGTCAACGCTCGACGGTGGTGTTGTCTATTCTAACACCAGCCAGTTAGGCGAAGATATTTGTGCGATTGCCGTCAAGAATTTAGAGGACCGCAAAGTCCGCGTGATTGCCAAAGCGATTGTCCGGCTTGCGGGCAAATATTTAGGGGAGAGAGTTTTGGAAAATAATATTGAACGCCGAAATGGGGAAGGGGTTGCCGGAATTTTTAGGATCGTTGGAAGTTTGTATAATGTGATTTCTGAACAAGCGGATTTGCGTAGTTGGCAAACGTTGCCCTCTGAAATTCGCATCGGACGCTTGATTCTTCAACCCGGCGATTATGATATTTCGGCCGGTGATAAAAACTTAGGGACGATTCATCTTGAGGCGGGAGATAAAAAATTTATCATCGTCCGGACTTTGCGATAATTGGTAGATCTATAAAAAATCCCCGGCTGCGCCACCCCCTTTAATAGTAAAGGGGTTTGGGGGATTTGCGTTTAACCGAGGGCACAAATGCTTAAGATTAGGTTTATTGATCGACTTTGTATTTTGTTTATTAGTCTTATTGATCATGTCCAGTCGGGTATTTTAAAGAATTATCCGATTTTTTCTTTTATCGTTGGCCATGCCCCACAAAAATATGGGGCAAAAGCTTGTTGTTATCGCGCGTTTAAAGAATTTCTTATCGCCTATCGCAATGTGCCGGCTTACAAAACTTTTCTTGATCGCTGCAATTGGGAACCTATTACAAAAAATGCCAATGAACTATTTAAAACTTTGCCAGTCATGGATAAGGCTAACTATATTCTTCCATTCTCAACCGAGCAGCGCTGTTTGCAGGGAGAATTCCTTTTTGAAGGCGTTGTGATCGACGAGTCATCCGGTTCAACAGGCATTCCCTATAATTGGGTCAGAAGCCAACAGGAAAGAGAAATCGTCAAAAACTTGATTGGCGTGTATTTGCGGTATTGTTTTGGTAATAAAAAATTTATTGTGCTTAATACTTTTAGTATGGGAGCATGGGCTACTGGATTTAATATGGCCTTGGCGGCACAAGGACTGGGAGTTGTCAAATCGACGGGCCCGGATATTGACAAAATTCTGCGCACTTTACAATTTTTTGGTAATAAGTATCCGTACATTCTTAATGGTTATCCGCCGTTTTTAAAATATCTTTTTGATGAAGGTCAAAAGCAAGGATTCCTGTGGAAGGACTACGAAATTCATGCTGTTGTCGGCGGAGAGGGAATGTCTGAGGGTTTGCGTGATTATTTGTTGCAATATGCTAAGACCGTGTTTTCCGGTTATGGCGCATCGGATTTGGAGATTGGCATTGGCGGGGAAAATCCTTTAACAGTTATGATTCGTAAGTTTTGTCAAAATGATCCGATCCTTAAAAAAGCACTTTTTGGCGATGATCACAGGATCCCGATGCTGTTTCAATATAATCCGCTGGATCATTTTGTTGAAATTGTCGATCGCGAAATTATTGTCACAATCAGTAAGCCGTGGACGCTTTCTCCCCGGATTCGCTACAACATCAAAGATGAGGGTGGGATGATCACTTTTGATGATATGGCAAAAATTTTACGTGCGCATAATATCGACATTGTAAAATTAGAACGATCATGCAATTATCCGCGGTGGTATTTGCCTTTTTTGTTTATTTACGGTAGAAAAGACAGCACTGTATCAGTTATGGGAGCCAATATTTATCCAGAGGATATTGAAAGTATTGTTTATTCTGATCCATTATTAGCTAAGAATATTAATTCGTTTGCTTTGTCCCTAATGGAAGATGAGGGAAAGAATCCCCGCCCGTTTTTTGAATTTGAACTTTTAGATATCACGCAGAAGTCTGCTGTTGAAGAAAAACTGCACCTTGTTTTGTCGTCAGAGCTGACCAAGTTAAGCGCGGATTACAAAAAAGCTCAAGAAGAATATCCGCAGGCGGTAAAACCATTTATACAGACCTATGGTATGAATGCAGGTCCTTTTATGGATAATCACGGCCGCATAAAAAAGCGCTATATTCGTTAAGGGAAATCGACGGTATTTACTTTTATTCAAGGTGTTGGGGGAGGTAATTGGAAAGTTGTCAGTGAAGTTCTTGCTATCAATACAAAGCTATAATATACTTGCCTGTGCATCATAAGGTAGAGAACAGCCATGCCTGTTTCCTACTACTAAAATTGAATTTATGTCCCGTTACCGCATACTACGAAAAAATAAAGCTATCCGATCACTTGTTCGCGAAACCCGCCTGAATCCCGACGAGCTGATACAGCCTTTTTTTGTCATCGAAGGACGCAATCGCAAGGAAGAGATCTTTTCTATGCCGGGAATTTACCGGTTTACCGCGGATCTGCTTTTAAAAGAAATCGAAAGATATATCAAATTGGGTGGGTCCTCTGGCTTGTTTTTTGGCCTGCCAAAAGAAAAAGACGCTTTGGCCAGTCAGGCCTATAGCGAAAACGGTATCGTCCAAAAAACAATTCGCCAAATTAAAAAAGAATTTCCTCAATTTTTGATTCTTACGGACGTGTGTTTATGTGCTTACACCAAACATGGCCATTGCGGGATTCTGGATGGGGAAAAGATTGATAATGACAAAACACTCCCTCTGTTGGCTAAGATGGCCATTTCCCACGCTGCATCTGGCGCGGACATCGTTGCCCCGTCGGACATGATGGATTTTCGTGTTGCGGCAATCCGGGAGGCTCTTGAAGACAATAATTTTGCGGACACAGCGATTTTATCTTACGCGGTCAAATACGCTTCCGCCTATTATGGACCGTTTCGCGAGGCAGCTGACTCAACCCCGTCTTTTGGCGATCGCAAAACGTATCAGATGGATTTTGCCAACAGCCGCGAAGCGCTCAAGGAAGCCCGGCAGGATATAAGTGAAGGGGCGGATATCGTTATGGTCAAGCCGGCTTTGGCTTATTTAGACGTTGTCAGTTTGTTGCGTCAAAATTTAGATGTTCCCATTGCCGCCTATAATGTCAGCGGCGAGTATGCGATGGTCAAGGCTGCCGCGCAGAAGAAATGGATCAATGAACAGGACATTGTTTTAGAAAGTTTGACCGCGATCAAACGCGCCGGCGCGGACATTATTATCAGTTACCATACCCAAGAGATTCTTCCATGGCTTGCAAAAAATCGTTAGAACATTTTTCAGACGCGCAAAAAGTGTTAGTCGGCGGTGTCAACAGCCCTGTCCGTTCGTTTAAAGGAGTGGCGGGAAGTCCCTTGGTTATGGAGTACGGCAAGGGGCCAAAACTTTTTGACGTCGACGGCAACGGCTATAGCGATTACTGTCTTTCGTGGGGCGCGCTAATTTTAGGGCACAGCCCGCGCAACGCTATTCTTGCCGCCAAAAAGACTGTTGAGAGGGGAACAAGTTTTGGCACGACGACACGGGCTGAAATCGACATGGCCAAATTTATTACCCGTGCTGTGCCGTCGATCGAACTGGTTCGTTTTGTCAATTCCGGCACTGAGGCGACGATGAGCGCTATTCGTTTAAGCCGCGGCTTTACAAAAAGAAATTTGGTGGTTAAATTTGACGGCTGTTATCATGGGCATTTTGACGATTTATTGACCACCGCTGGTTCCGGTGTTGCTAATCTCGCACAATCGTCCAGCCAAGGCATTCCTAAAAGCCATATCGAAAACACTCTAAGTCTTCCCTATAATGATACACAAGTTTTGCTTGAAACCATTGAGCGGCATAAAGAGCATATTGCCTGTGTGATCATCGAGCCGGTCGCCGGCAATATGGGTGTTATTCCAGCCGACAAAGATTTTTTGAAAACCCTGCGTCAGATAACGGCAAAATATGGAATCGTTTTGATTTTCGACGAGATCATGAGCGGTTTTCGCAGTAGTTTAGGATGTGCGCAGGCTGATTATGGTATTGTGCCCGACTTGACCTGTTTGGGCAAAATCATCGGCGGCGGGTTTCCCGTCGGAGCTTATGGCGGGAAAAAAGAGATTATGCAGTGTTTAGCGCCTTTAGGCGGTGTGTATCAGGCTGGAACATTTGCGGGCAATCCGGTTGTCATGCGTGCTGGGCTGGCGAGCTTGAAACTGCTTAATGCGGATTTTTATCGTGTCTTAAATGAAAAGTCAGAACATTTTGCCCAAGACCTTAATAATTTCTTTGCCCAGAACAATATTGCCGTGCGGCTTTCTCATTATAAAGGAATGTTAAGTATCCGGTTTTCGGATAAGTCGGTTAAAAATTATGATGATGCCCGCAAGGCGGCCAGCGACGAGATTTATGCCAAACTGTTTTGGCATTTGTTGGGAAATGGGATTTACATGCCGCCGGCGGATTTGGAAGCGTTTTTTATTTGCAGCATGCACACCAAAAAAGATTTGGCTGATTTAAGCGCAGCAATTAAAAGTTTCTTTAAAAAAGGGGAGTGATATGAAAAAAATAGGGCAGTTGCTAGCGCCTAGTGTGGTAGTTGCAGTTTTGCTTTTAGCATCGTCGGGTTGTGTTCCTCTGGTCATCGGCGCGGCCGCAGGCGTTGGCGGTTTTGCGTGGGTCAAAGGCGAATTGGTGCATGACGTGGCTGTCCCGGCAGAAAAACTCCATCGGGCGATAAGCCGAGCGATGCGCGATTTAAGGCTTGCCGTCTATGAAGATAAAGGAGATCGGCTTTCTGCAAAAATTAATGCCAAATTTTCCGATGGCACTGATGTTAATATTAATGTCGAAGCGAAAACTGAACGCAGTTCGACGGTCAAAATCCGCGTTGGCCTTTTGGGCGATAAAGAAAAATCCGAAATGATCTTTTCGGCGATTCAAAAACGGTTATAGGAGAAAATTTCATGAAAGACGCCGATACATTTGTCGAGCGCCCGTGGGGCAATTATATGAAGCTTTATCAGGAGAAGGGTGTTTGGGTAAAGCGTGTTGAGGTCAATTTAAAAGAGCGGTTGAGTTTGCAAAAACATAACAAGCGTTCAGAGAAATGGATTTTTGTTGCTGGCCGCGGGTTGGCTATTATCGATGGAAAAGAGATTGTGGTGATGCCGGGAAGCGTTTTAGACGTTCCGCTTGGGGCAGTCCATCGGATTGGGAATACCGGTCAGGAAAAGTTGATTTTCATCGAAGTTGCGACGGGCGATTATCTTGCTGAAGACGACATTGTTCGTCTTGAAGATGACTACAATCGAAAAAAGTAGTATGGAAACTAAATCTCGTTTTCAATTGCCGCGTCCTTTTGGGATCATCTTAAGTGGAATGTTTATGGCGGCAATTCTGTATACCTCAACCATGCCGGCCCCGAAAGTGGATCCTACCGCACAGGTGTTGGTTGACAATGTTTTGAATTTTGCTCATTTTCCAATTTATGCGGTTTTGACATTTATTTTGCTGTTATCTTTTTGTTCTTTTGAATTTCCCTGCCAGGTCTCTGCCTTTTTAATCGCTGTCTTTTTTGGAATTTTTAATGAATTTGTTCAATTGCATACTCCCAACCGGTCTTTTTCCTTTTCTGACATGTGTGTTAATGCGTGCGGTTCTTTGTTTATGATTGTCTGCATACGATATGCTTTTAAAAAGCGCCTTTTTTAAGCAACTTCTTTAAAAAGCAGTATTCTCTTTCGAAAAAAAAGATTTTTTAAAAAAAATCTTGACAAGTTTTGTTTTTAATTATATTCTCTACAAATCCGATAGGGATTATAGAGATAGACGCTTAAGGTTTTCTCATGGATTTAAAATTGTTATTAGGACGAATTAAAATGCTTACTATTACGGAATTTACAAATAAAATTATGTGTTGTTGCCTGACGATGCACCGAATTCGCGGTGATGGAGGACCGTCAGTGTAGTAAACATACCATTTTATAATTAGGCTTGACGGGTCAACCCACTGCCACGGATACGATGAATACGGCGGTGGGTTTTTGTTTTATAACCGGGAGACATCATGAACGCAAAGAAAATACAGAATAATGGTTTAAATGACGAAATTGTCAAAGAAATATCAGCTGCTGTTGAATCTTTAAAATATGGCACGGTGACCATTAAGGTTCATGACGCAAAAATTATTCAACTGGAAATTACAGAAAAAAGGCGCTTTGACAATCAATGGCGCGGTGAAGGAGGTGAATGATCCCTACTCAAACAATAACAATAAGTTTGACAGAAGCATGCGGTAATTTGCGCAGATATTGTAAAAAATAATTTTTGGACCGCTAGAAAATATAACAAAGGAAAGGATTCTTACATGAAAAATATCGTAAAAGCAGCTTTAATCGTTTTAGCCATCACCTCGGGAGGAAGTTTAGCTTACGCGGGAGTTCCATTAACAAATACGCAAGGCGTCGGCGGTATTGCCTTTAATCCTTTAGCTTATCCGGCTGGGCAAGCTTGGGATCAGACAGAAGAAGAAAAGAGCGATACTTTTGCCCTAAAAAGCATTTTTAGCAAACCTCAGGTTGGTGGCTGGTATGTTAATTTAAATGCGGCGAAGATCGATTGGACGACGGTTGGCGTTGCTGAGACATTGTTTAAGAGATTGGAACTTTCCTACGGGCACGAAACAGTCTCGATCGCAAAAGTCGATACCAAGCATATTAACAATATCGGCGCCAAGTTATTATTACTTCCTGAAAATTCTTTTGATACGACATATCTTCCAGCAATTTCTATCGGGACAATTTTTAAGCAAACGGAAAAACTTAGCTCAGGTACAAAAGATAGCGGTGAGGATATTTATCTGGTTGCCACAAAGCTGATTACTAAAACCCCCAAACCCGTCCTTTTGTCTGGCGGTGTGCTTTCTTCCCAAGGGCATGTCGTAGGCGTTTTAGGATACGACAAAAAAAGAGATACGACCGGTTTCTTTAATATTGATATTCTTCCAACGAGCTACTTGGCGGTTGGTTTTGAATATAAGCAGGGTGCCGAATTTAAGTCTTTTAAAAATGCTGATTACTGGGATGCACACGTCGCTTGGTTTGTAAACAAGGATCTCTCTTTGATCGCTGCTTATGTGAATACCGGAGACATAAATTCGAGCTCCAAAGTAGGGTTTGCCGACGGTATTGTTTTAAGCTCGCAATATCAATTTTAATGTTTGAACGGTTAGTCGTTTGCAATACCGCAGGAGGGCAAGATGTCGAACAATAAAAATCTAAGTTCAAAAAGTCTCATTGACTTTATAAACAATATTTTCTCCGGGGGGAAGAAAGTTTCCCCTAAGGAGAAGGGTTCAGGGGAAAGGAGCAAGAACGTGAGCAAAAATGACGCAAAACTAAGACCAGAGACACTCGCTTTACATGGAGGGCAAGAGCCTGACCCGACAACCGGGTCACGCGCGGTTCCGATTTATCAGACGACTTCGTATCAATTTAAGAACACAGATCACGCCGCAAACCTTTTTGGACTGCGTGAATTTGGGAATATTTATACTCGGCTGATGAATCCTACTACCGATGTTTTTGAAAAACGGATCGCGGCTTTAGACGGTGGAGTCGGGGCTTTGGCGGTGTCCAGTGGGCAAAGTGCGATTTCTTTGGCGCTGTTGAATATCGCTCAAGCTGGGGATGAGATCGTTTCCGCGGACAACCTTTACGGCGGAACGTACAACTTATTTCATTACACTTTTCCGCGGTTGGGAATCAAGGTCAATTTTGTCAAGTCAAATGACCTTGACGCTCTGGACAAAGCGATTACCCCAAAAACAAAAGCGGTTTATGCCGAATCAATCGGGAACCCGAAGCTCGACGTCGCTGACCTTCAGGGGATATCAAAAATCGCACATAAACATAATGTCCCGTTTGTGCTGGATAATACCGTTTCGCCATATTTATTAAAACCGTTCGAACATGGGGTGGATATTATTGTTTATTCGGCGACAAAATTTATCGGCGGGCATGGAACAAGCATCGGCGGGGTTATTGTTGACTCGGGGAAGTTTAACTGGGAAAACGGAAAATTTCCGCTCATTGCCGCGCCGGAACCAAGTTACCACGGCATAAATTTCGTCGACGCATTGCGGCCTTTAGGAAATATCGCTTATATCATCAAAGCGCGCGTGACTTTGTTGCGAGACTTAGGCACTGCCGTTTCGCCGTTTAATTCTTTTTTATTTCTTCAGGGATTGGAAACCTTGCATCTGCGTTTGCCGCGGCACTCTGAAAATGCTTTGGCCGTTGCGCAATATCTTAAAAAACATCCAAAGGTTACCTGGGTTAATTATCCGGGACTCGAAGACAGCCGTGAAAAAGAACGGGTAAAGAAATATTTACCTAAAGGGTCGGGTGCGATTTTAGGTTTTGGAATAAAAGGCGGAACAGAGGCTGGCAAAAAATTCATTGATTCCTTGGAGCTGATTTCTCATTTGGCCAACGTGGGTGATGCAAAGAGTCTTGCGATTCATCCAGCGACGACCACGCATCAGCAGCTTTCACCAGAAGAGCAGCTTGCAACCGGAGTTACGCCTGATTTTGTCCGTTTGTCTGTCGGGATTGAACATATCGACGATATTATCGCGGACATTGAACAAGCTTTAGGGAAAGTGTAATACGAAATAGAAGAAGTAATTATCGATAAGGTTAATGGCATGAGAACACACGCCGTGATTAGTAGCCCCGTGGGGACGGTGGGCAACGTTCAAACAAAGTATTTTTTGTTTGATGAGTTGATTCTTGAAAATGGCGAGAGATTTGGGCCGATTGTCATTGCTTTTGAAACCTACGGTCGATTAGATGATCGTCGTGAAAATGCAGTTTTGATCCTTCATGCTCTTTCCGGTGATGCGCATGCC
Source organism: uncultured Planctomycetales bacterium (assembly GCA_964474085.1). GTDB lineage: Bacteria > Omnitrophota > Gorgyraeia > Zapsychrales > JANLHA01 > JADLGJ01. The sequence continues at coordinate 72,737 of CAYYRJ010000002.1, read as the reverse complement.
GCCGGTTATCAGGAAGGTGAAAAGAATCCCGGCTGGTGGGACACGATGATAGGCCCGGGGAAAGCCTTTGATACGAATAAGTATTTTGTGATCTGTTCAAATGTCTTAGGCGGATGCAAAGGCTCAACCGGACCGTCAAGTGTTAATCCCAGAACCGGAAAACACTATGCGTTAGATTTTCCGTTGCTGACCATTGGAGATATGGTCAGTTGCCAAAAACGTTTAATCGATTATTTGGGAATTAAAAAATTGTTGACGGTTGCCGGTGGTTCCATGGGAGGAATGCAGGTTCTTTCGTGGATTTTGAAATATCCGTCGAGCATTCGAAGCGCTATTCCTATTGCGACGGCTGCCAAACATTCTCCGCAGCAGATTGCGTTTAATGAAGCCGGACGCTTAGCGATCATGGCAGACCCGCATTGGAATGGAGGGAATTATTATGGGGCTTTACCGCCGGATAAAGGCCTTTCGGTTGCGCGGATGATTGGACATATAACTTATATGAGTGATCACTCAATGTCAGCAAAGTTTGGACGCCAAAAGAAAGGAATGCCGCAAGGGGAAAAATTTACGGCAGATTTTGAAGTCGAGGGATATCTGCGTAACCGGGGAGATAATTTTGTAAAACGATTCGACGCGAATTCATATCTTTATATTACGAAAGCGATGGATCATTTTGACGGATTTAACGGAAAGCCTTTAGAGGAAGCTTTTTACAACGTTAAGGCGAGAATCTTAGTGATTTCGTTTAAGTCGGACTGGCTTTATCCGGCGTACCAATCGCAGGAGATCGTCCGCGCCTGTAAGCTTGCCGGGCTTAAGATCAGTTACTGCGAAATTGAATCGACGTATGGGCATGACGCTTTTCTCGTTGAGATTAAAGAAGAATCGCATTTGATTAGACATTTTTTAGAAAATGTTTTGAACGATTGTGAGGTTGATGATGGCTACACAATTTGAGCAAATACGTCCCGATCATCAGGCAATTTTAGAGTGGATAGAACCTAAAACATCGATCCTTGATCTTGGATGCGGCAATGGGGAGTTGTTAAATTTTCTTGTTGATAAAAAAGACTGCTGCGGGTATGGCGTTGAGATCCGTGTAGACGAAATTTATAAATGCGTTGAGCGAGGGATCAATATTCTTCATGGAAATATCGAGAGTAGTTTGTCGGACTATAAAGATCTGTCTTTTGATTATGTGATTTTAAACCAAAGCTTGCAGCAGGTTCGACTCGTCGATAAAGTTTTGGAAGATGCTTTGCGCGTCGGACGAAAAGTAATTGTCGGGTTCCCGAATTTTGCGTATTACCAGTCGCGATTACAGGTTTTGTTCGCTGGAAAAACGCCGGTCAATGCATCTTTGCCGTATCAATGGTATACAACGCCGAATCTTCATTTTTTGAGTATTTCAGATTTTGTCGAATATTGCCGCGATAAAAAGATCACGATTGAACAGAAAGTTTTTATTGGTAAAGAGAAAAAGATTTATTTTTTTCCGAACTTCTTTTCGCAAACGGGGCTTTTTTTGATTTCTAAATGAAAGGGAATTATTTATGTCGATAAGGGTAGGTATTCATGGATTTGGGCGTATTGGGCGCTTGGTTCTACGTGCAATATGCAATCAGGGTCATTTAGGAAAAACGATAGATGTCATAGCTATCGTCGAGATAAACGCGGATGCGGATTGTCTGGCGTATCAGTTTAAGTACGATTCTGTTCACGGAAAAACAGCCCATGATGTTTTTTCGTCTGAACAGGAAACGCTGATTGTTAACGGGCATCGCATAAAGTGTATCAGCGCGCCAAGCAAGATCAGTGATTTGCCGTGGGGGGACTTGGGGGTCGATGTTGTTATTGAAGCTACGGGTTTATTTACTGAACGCAAAACAGCCAGTGAACATTTGGTCGCCGGCGCAAAGAAAGTGATTGTTACTGCCCCGGGTCAAGATGATATTAAAACGATTGTTATGGGAATCAATGAAAATGACTATTTGGCAGAAGCACAGGACATTATTTCTGCGGCCAGTTGTACGACGCATTGCTTGGCGATGCTTGCTCATGTTTTAATCAAAGAAGGCATCGGCATCGAGTCGGGATTCGTCACCGTGATCAATAGCTATACGGCAAGTCAGAATATTGTGGACGGTTTTTCAAACAGGGATTGGCGAAGCGGGCGAGCGGGGGCGGTTAATATTATTCCGTCGACGACAAATTCCTCGAAGATCGTTTCAAAGATCATGCCGGGTTTAAAGGGCAAGCTTAGCGCAATATCTTTTCGGGTCCCGACCTGCGATGTTTCTTTGGTCGATTTGACCTTTCGTTCTCAAAGAGACGCATCAATTTTGGAAATCGACGCGTTAATGAAAAAAGCTTCAGCGACGTATCTTAGCCGATATTTGGGGTATTGCCCGGAAGAATTAGTTTCGACCGATTTTATCAATGATGATCGATCAGCTATTTATGATTCGCCGGCAACGCTTAAAAGTAATTTGAAAGATGAAACAAGGTTTTTTCGTGTTTTATCTTGGTATGACAACGAGTGGGGTTATTCTAATCGCGTTGTCGACTTGATCTGTTGGATGCATCGCTCTGCAGGGATTGAAAATAATAAACGCCAAAATTTAATCAGGTATCATCAAAACAGGAGCGAATATGTTTCAGCAAATTAAGAAAAAATCTTTGTTTCGTCCAATCGCGATTGCACTTATTGTGTTTATGCTAAGCGCGTTGCCTGCGCAGTCGGGTTATGCGCAAGCTGTGCCTTTGCTTTCTCCCATCGGGCAAATGTTGCAGCCGACCGGCATTTTTACTCCGGCGCAGATGATCGGTTTAAAGATCGACCCGCAAAACCCTTTCCACTTTTACTTTGTGATGGACAAGGGCGATGAGCTTTTGAGTGCCAATCAGCAGAAAGAACAGTACACAAAACTCATTAAGCATTTTCTTGCATCTTTGACGGTTGCCAATAAAGACATGTGGGTTAATCTTTCGCCTTATGAGTCTAATCGGATCATTGGCAAAAATCTTGAGCAAACGAACACCGGAAAAGAACTTTTAGCACAGGATTATATTCTAAAACAATTTACAGCCTCTTTGATGTATCCAGAAGAGGATATTGGTCGTGGATTTTGGCAAAAAGTGTATAGTCAGGCATATGAAAAATTTAAGACGACAGATATCCCTATTAATACATTTAATAAAATTTGGATTCGTGCCGATCAGGCAGATATTTATCAAAAAGACGGCACTGCGTTTTTGGTAAAAAGCCATTTGAAAGTCATGCTCGAAAAAGATTATCTGGCCGAAAAAGAAAACAGCAAAGTTTTGGCTTCCGGCGGACAGACGGTGCAACCTGAAAGTTCCACAGAAAATCAGGAATATACTTTAAACGCGGTACGCGAAATTATTATCCCGATCATCGAAAAGGAAGTCAACGAGGGCAAAAACTTTGCGCCGCTTCGCCAGATCTACAATTCAATGATTCTCGCGACATGGTATAAAAAAACACTCAAGGAAACACTTTTAGCGCAAGTTTACACGGATAAGAATAAAGTCGCGGGTGTGCAGGTTGATGACCCGCAGGCTAAAGAAAAAATTTATGAACAATATTTGCAGGCTTTTAAGGTCGGGGTGTTTAACTATATTAAGGAAGAAGAAGATCCGCTAACGCATGAGACTTTGCCTCGTAAATATTTTTCCGGCGGGATGCTGGGCGTTGACCCGACGATTATTAACACTAATGTATCCTCAAGCTCGGTGAACCGACTTTTAAACGGCAAATCACCGGATATAGTTGATACGGATTTGGTCAATGCGATACGATCAGCTTACAATGATTTTTCGGATTTGGGAGTCGATCAAAAGGTGCGGTCCGTTGAGCATTTGACTGCGCGTGTGCATTTTTCAGGAGAAAAAGGCGATTTTGACGGTGTCAGTTATGCGGATCAATTCTCAGCTGTAGGTCATCTGATCGATTTTGCAAAAACAAAACCTGAATTTACCGGCCAAGCCGGCCAAGTAGTATTTTATATCCCTGAAGATACGCCGCAAGATAGCGTTATTGGCGAATATGCTCGTCGTAATTCACAGCAAGTGCACATTGTTAAGAATATTGAACAGTTAACCGAAGTTTTGACAAAACAAACTGCTATTGTATTGTTCCCATTTGCGAAATCAGAAAGTTCGCAGCAATTTATCCAGACGGTCAATGCTAAAAATCCGCAAGCGCTTGTTGCTTTCAGCGGGGCACGTTTAAATAAGGCAACCACAACGCTTGCGCAGCAAAATTCAAAAGGGTTGATCGTTGTTTCCGAAAAAGCAATTGCCGAAAGTTTAAGAGCCCATCGAGATGATCGCCAGATTGATTCGATTGATCCAGAAGAAGCATGGGAACGTTTAGCGCAATTAAAAAGAGTTTACGCGAAGACGGAAAGTTCAACAAATTTAAAGCGGGCAGAAAAAGCCGCAAAAACGTCGACAAAAAAACCAGCATTAAAAGTTGTTGGAGATACTAGCGGTAAGGCAGATAGCAGTTCTGATTCGGCGCAATTGGATTCTCTCTGGAATCGTTTAAAAGAAAATGCTGGCCGTGTTGCCAAACAAGAGCCGCTTCTTTCTGCGCCTCTTGAAAAAACGATCCTTTCCGCACCAGATTTTAAAACGGCGCTTGCTAATTTATTAGCAAGTAAACTCCGCTCAGACGTATTTGATGTTGATAAGCTAAAGCAGGGAATATTGCAAGTGTTAAACGCATCGCCGGATATTCTTAACTCAGTTAGCCGCGATCTTTTGGCTGTGCTTGAACGTGATCCTGCGTCCGGGGATATTTCTAATCCATTCCTTAATTTTAAAGGGTTCCACGCGCTTGCGGCTTATCGCATCGCACATTGGCTGTGGCTTAATGACAGGCAGGATTTGGCTTTAGCTTTACAAAATGCGATCACGAACAATTTCGGGGTGGATATTCATCCAGGCGCGACAATTGGCGATGGCGTATTGTTTGATCATGCGACAGGTGTTGTTATAGGGCAGACAGCTGTCGTTGGAAACAATGTTTATATTTTGCATGGCGTGACCCTTGGCGCAAATAAAAATACGATTGACGGTCGCCGACACCCCATTGTTGAAGATGATGTCACTTTAGGCGCCGGAGCACAGATCATAGGACCGATCACCGTCGGTAAAGGGGCTCAAATTGGAGCTAACGCTACGGTTACAAAAACAGTTTTAGCAGATCAGACCGTTGTTGATACAAACCGAATTCTTCCTGTTAATACATCAGAAAATAAACCAGATGTTGTTTTGGAAGATGAAGGAATTAGCGTCGGGACAGCACAGGGATTTATATCGGATAGCATCAGTCCCATTGCCGCAAAAACAGAGACTTTAGATGAGCTTCGGGTTGTGGTTGCGCAAGAAGCTTTGGGACAAAAGCCTGTGGCAAAAGCCCGAGCACCAAGAAAACCTCCAATCGCAAATAAAGCCGGCTCTGGCGGGAATAATGGTTCTGGGAATACACCTCAAATCGTTTTGAATCCTGTCGAACAAGTTGAGCAGGCGATCACAGCGCTTGAGACACGAAATTTAGTAACAGAGCAATATGCCGGTGTTAGTGTTGCTTCCGGTGTTGCTGGTGTGCATTTGCCGCTGCGATACGCGTTAAAAAAATTTACTGAACAAAATCCTGCTTTGGTTCCTGAAATAATTTTAATTCGTCCGGCTTACGGCGGGACAGAAGGCGATGTTGAATTATATAGGAAATATGGCCTTAAGGTTAAGATTGTGACTGATCCGGAAAATCAACTTGCGCAGGAGTTATCTCGAAATACAGCGGCTTTGATTTTTGAAACTCCGGCTAATCCTTCCTTGCCGATTATTAGTATTAAGCGGACAGTTGACGCGGTGCGCAGTTCTGTTTCACCGCAAGCGTTTATTATTTTCGACGGATCATTTGCAACATCCTTAGGCCAACAGCCGCTAGATTTTGGTGTTGACGCGGTTGTTCAGGTTGTGACCAAAGGGCTTTCCGGCGACGGAAATGTTTTTGGCGCGGTCATTGTTGCCCAAAAAGAGATCGCGCAAGAATTGCGAAATTCTCGGGCCGAGCCGATCAATAGGGATGATGCGATTAAACTTTTGCGTTACGGATTGCCGAATTTGGAAAGAAGATTTTTTCGGCAGCAGGAAAACGCCCGATTTTATGTCGAGTGGTTAAAAAAGAATCCTCAGGTTGAGTTTGTGCGTTATCCCGGCGATCAAACGCATCCACAATATGGTTTAGCGCAAAAGCAGATGGATAACCCGGGACATATGATTTATTTTGATTTGAAAACAGAAGAGCGCGCGAAAGCGTTTATGGCGCTTTTACGGTATTTTCGAACTATTGAACACGCTGTGAGCCTAGGTGATGTTCGTAACCTCATGCAAATGCCCGGTTATGGCGCGCTATCGGGATTAAGTGACGAAGAACTGCGCCAAGGCGGGGTCACGCGTGGGGGTATTCGCTGGGCTGTGGGAATTGAGGATCCAAAGGATGTTTTGCGTGAATTAGACGCTATTTTTGAGATTCTTAAAATATACGATGGCAAGTTTGAAAAAATTCCGTTCGCGCAGCTCGACACTATTTTTATGCAGCCGACAACAAATGTCGACGGAAAAACAGGCTACGCGTTGCGCAAGTATCCAGTCGTCAAGCGTGACACAAAAGGCGCCTACGGCGTGGAACCGGATATCAATGCGTCAATTGCCGAACTTGACCGGGTTCGGGACTATTTTATTATCTCGGAAAATCCTCTTAAACAAACAGCGCAGCTGATCAACGATGCGACGCTGATCACAAAATATAATCCGCACACATTGTTTATACATCATACGTCCATTTGGGGATTGTTAAGCGGAGACCATCGCTCGCTGGTTGCCAGCGGCGGCAATCCATCAAACGCTTTTCGCGCGGATGACCCGGATGATCTTAAAACTGGTTTTGGTTGGAATGGCAAGGCGGGGGATCCTAGCAGTGGTTCTTTTCCTGCTCAGGGATCTTACCGGACATATGGACGTTTTGGAAATCCGGCGAGCGCAACAGCGCAGCTACTTTTAGCGACAGCTGAAGCCGGTGCCGCAAAGGCCTTTAGTCAGGAAGTTCAGGGAATTTCCGCGCCGTCATTTGCCGGGGCGGTTAATCTTCTGTTGAAACATTGGGTTTTTGACACGGCCGCAAAACCAAACGGTAAACCCATCAACATTGTGGTTGTGACAAAAAAAGATTCCTCGGCGGATAAGTTAATCCAGCAGTTTCAAGAAAACGATGGACATCTTTTTGAAATTTCGGGACAACAACGCGTCAAATTTACGACGGTCAGTCCCGACGAGCAAAACTTTTTAAGGTCTGCGGCTTTTGACAAAGATACCGATTATGTCTTAGTTGATGAGCAGGGTTTAGAAAGCAGGCGAGTTATCGGATCCATTAAAGGAAACGCGTTTAATGCAAAAGTTGCATGGATCAACACACAAGGGATAAAGCGCGGCGATCATCCGCTTTCAGACGGCGCGGATATCACTGTTTTGGATGTCAGAGACGGCGAAGAAAGTGTGGCTGGTGTTCTGATTGTGCCGCAGGCGGATGTCACCGGCATAGGGAATCATCGCAATTATAATTCGATTGCTTCTCGTCAAGCAGGAGAGGTTATTTTGCCGCATTTGTTTCCGTATTATCTTTTGCCGGATTCAGATGCCGCCGCAAGTGTTGCCTCAGCGCCGGTTGGCGGTATTGACCTTGATGCGAATAATTTAAAGATCAATGTCAAAGTTGATGATAAAGGGTTCGTGTTACCTGTGCAGTTTCAGGATCCGGCATTGCTTGATATCCCGGGGCTTGTGCCTGTTATTAGAAATATCTCGCCGATGACGCCGGTAAATATGCCGATTTTTTTGGGGTTTAAATCGCAGTTGGAGCATTCAGACGTTTAAAGTAAAGGAAAAGTATGTGTTGGAGACAAAATGGCCAGTATTTATTATTCACAGTTATTGAAAAACAAAAAAGTCTTAGCCGAGATCGACCGCTATATTTGGATCGAAAGCGAAAAGGCCGGACATGAAATAAGTTTTGAGCAGGGATCTGCGCAGTGGCTTAAGAGATACGCGATGGCTTGGATCGCCCGTTATCGGAAACGAAAGACAGTTGGAACCCGAAAACGCCGTTTGTTGGTTCGCGGGGACACTCTTTAAATATGCTTGTTAAAGATAAATTTGGGTTTCGCAAAGCTATGAGCGGCTTTATTCTGCTGGCGTTTTTGGTAGGGCAGATGGTTTGGCTTACCTCTGGCCTCGCCGCGGGTCGGATCGGTATCCCTTTAGACTTTGCGACTTCGGTCGCTTTTCAACCGCCCGTATTAAGAGGGATGACGGTTCATCCTGAAAATCCGTTTTTGTTTGATTTTATCGTCGATCGCGGGCAGGAGAGGATCGATAATGCGACCCTCAAAAACGAAAGCACAAAACTCATAAAATACTTTTTAGCTTCCATCACTATTCCTGATAAGGACGCGTGGGTTAATCTATCACCGTATGAGAAAGATCGTATCGTTCCTGATGCTCTCGGACAAACCGAAATGGGTCGACAAATGCTTGAACAGGATTATGTTTTAAAGCAGTTGGCTGCGTCTTTGACCAATCCGGATACGGATTTGGGGAAAAGATTCTGGGATACAGTTAATGAACGAAGCATTGCCGTAGGGGCGTATTGTAATACACCCCTACAGAATAAAGTCTGGATCGTTCCCGACGGCGCAACAGTTGTCGAAAAGGACGGCTTTGCTTACATTACGGAAAGTAAATTAAAGGTGATGTTAGATGAGGAATATGAAAATAATGCCGTAGGGGCGTATTGCAATACGCCCCTACAGATAAATAGGGGTTCTTCTGTCGTTTCCATTTCCACCGCGGTTTTTCGCGAGCTGATCTTGCCTAAGCTTATTGAAGAAGTCAACACGGGCAAGAATTTTGCCGCGACCCGCCAAGTTTATCAAAGCGTCATTTTAGCGGCTTGGTATAAAAAGGCGCTTAAAGACTCTTTGTTTAGCAGAATTTACACCGACAAATCGAAAGTCGCAGGTCTTGAAAGCGATGTTCAAGATATTAAGCAAGAAGTTTATGAGAAGTATTTGGAAGCATTCAAAAACGGCGCATATAACCTTATCAAGGAAGAAGACGGCCCCGATGGGGAAATGATTCCTCGAAAATATTTCTCGGGTGGAGAAGTGATGAGCTTTGCTTCGAGTTCATTAACCGTCATTGATGATCGCGGACGTGATCTGGCTGTGCGCGCGATTAGCGATTTGCAGGAAAACCAAGTCGTGCTTGTTTCTTCCCGTGTTTCGGAAAGTCACCACGCCAGAAAAGTTAATCCTGCCGAGGATGGTTTCGTTAATATCGCGAAGACCCAGGAAGTAAATTTGGCAGAAGATTTATCCCCAGAAGAATTTAAGAGTAAATGGCGAGCTTATTTAACGAGGCAAGATTCTATCTTCCCTGACTTTGAACACAAGGAACATCATTATCAACCACTTTTAGATTTGTTTACTTTGGAAGTTAAACAAATTTTATTAGATGACCCTTCCTTGAGGCCGCAATTTTTGCAATCATTGCCCGATCATAGTGTTGGTGATATGGTCGTCAATAATAATAGGGCTGTTGAGTATATTGATGGTAAGCCGATACGGGATTATATAAAAGAACATCGCGGTTTTCTAATTGGCAATGCAGAGGTTGCTCTTAGGGCATTACGTCAAAACCCGGAAACTAAAATATTTATTGGGATCACCGATCGATTTAGTTCGGCGGATGAAACTTTTAGCCCCGGATTTAGAGTCGCCAATGGGAGGCAGGCCTATGCCTCTTCTTGGTTTAGTATAAAAGGATCAGGTCAGTACGTATATGAGGATAAACCTCCTTTTTTCTCAGTGAAAAGTATGCCTGAACTATTAAGAAACCCGGAATTAGCATCTTCGAGAAACTGGGGATTAGCCTCTGAAAAAGAAGCCAAGGCGGCCATGGCTGCTAGTAAAATCTTAGAGAATACAAAAGGTTTGTTTGTCGAAATTTTGGGGTATCAATATTTAAATGAGATACCCGACGGGAATGGCAATCTAGTTTCCGTAAAAAATCTGGATCTTTTTCAAGATGAGGATGGGTCGAAGTTTATTCCTGTCCTCATATTTAATCGAGTAGTATACCCGCAGCGATTAACCAAGTTTCGTCAAATTCTTAATGGCGATCCGGGATTCGAGCGATTGCGTCGAAGAATATCGAGAAGAATGGTGGAGTTAAACATGTTGCCTGCGGGGAAGATTTTGTCAGTTAAAGAATTGATCTTAGCAGGAGTCGAAAAAAGAGCTTTGGCTGAAGCAGAAAAACAAAATAAGCAATTATTCAAAAAAACGATACATCCTCAAGATATCGTTTTCCCGTTTTTTCAAGAATCAGACAATGAAGAATTTCTTTCCTACAATGATTTTGTTGTTTATGTTGAAAAAGGAAAAGCTACTGAAAAAGATATCGAAACATTGCGCAAGTATAGAATTAGCACGGCAGGTATGCTTTCTGTGCTCGAGGATATAAAAGACATTGTTAGATACACTGAGCCTGATCAAAAATATATTTTGCCGTCTTCCGCCGAAATGATACAAACTTTTTTTCAAACATATTTTGCTGCATTGGATAAGGAATATCTCGAATATTGGGCAAAAGGATCGTCGGAAAGTGTGCTTTTTCGGCCATTTGCGATTAAGTATTGGTTTCGATCTTCTTGGAAAAGAGTTCTTGCTTTCAATGAGGGAGAAGTGTTCGCTAAAGCCAGTGGTGTTTCTGCGGGGGACAAGATGTATGAACTTATTTTTGCATGGGCACGAAACGAATTATCTAGACGGGTAGAGAAAAACGTTTTAGATAAACAAAAAGACGGTGTCGTTTTAAACGCAGTTAATGGACATGAAGCTGCTTTTTTTCCAGCGGTCCATAAAAATCTCGGTGGTATTAACTTTGATCCTTCTAAACTCAACTTGCAGATCGAGGGTGATGAAGATCGGAGTCGTGGGCATCTGTCTTTCTCGCAAAAAGATTTAGAGGATATTCATGTAAATGGTTTTTATCCGGTTATCCTTAATATTATGCCGATTAATGTCCAGACCGTACCAATATTAAGCGAAATAACTAACTAGATTTAGATCGTGAGAGGCGAAAGAAATTTTGAGGGTTTTTGTAGATTTGTGTCGTAAAGTTTTCGAAGAAGGTTCATCAAGGAGTTTTAAGTGTATTTTTAATAGATTTCTTAGGAAGCGGTTTGAGTTGTAAGTTATTGTGTTTAATATCTTTTACTCTTGAAATGTAATAGGAAATAAAAAATGTTGACAAGAAAATTTTTTATGCTAAATTATAAGCCTATAAAGACTATAGGGATAGTAGGCATTGTGGTTTGAGTTGTGAAAAATTGTTTTTGTCGTGTGTGATTTAAGTTGGCAAGTTGTTGTGTTGAAGCTTCATTAATAAACAGGCTCACCAGACATCTGGAGGCTCAAAATATTTTCGGTTCAACCCGAATGTGTTTTGGGCCTTTTTATTTGCCAAAAATTATTGGCAAATAACTTTTGAATTGACTACGGAGCAATAAGCTCTGCGAGCCCAAAGGTATTTAATAAGGACTTTTTTTATTAAGGTCTGGTTCTGGGGAGATATGACGCTTAATGCATTTTGTTAGGCGATTACATACAAAATGGTGAATTAGTCAAACACAAAAAAAAGGAGAAGATAATGACTAGGAAATACTTATTAGGATTTTGGTCTGCCGTATTTGTGGTGGTCGGTGTTGCTATGCCAGCATCAGCAGATCAGACGGAGGACTTAGTGACACAGATAAAGACTCTTACGTCACGTGTTGATTCGCTTGAAAGAGAAAACGCTGTGCAGAAAAACGAGTTATCAGAATTTAAGGCTAAACCTAATCCTAGCGCAGGAAATTTTGTCAAATCAAAGGGGGAAATTGAGTTATACGGTCAGGTTAAAACGGACTTGGTTTTTTCTAGTGGTGATGCTGGAGGAAATGGTGTCAATTCAACACTTCAAACCAATGCAAGTCGTCCAAGCGTATCAGATGACCCTGAAACACAGTTTTCAGCTCAGGATACACGGTTGGGCTTAAATCTTAAAGCGCCTGATTTATTTAACGGTGGGAAATTGTCAGGGAAGGTAGAATTTGATTTTTTTGGTGGGAGTACGGTCGGCACATATACGCCACGTTTGCGTTTAGCCTATGCCGATTTATCTTTTCAGAAATGGAGTTTACGGGCGGGGCAGGATTGGGATTTCGTAGCCCCTTTAATGCCTAATCTGGTGAATCCGGGGTACTTATTTAGATCCGGGAATATCGGTGTCCGGCATGCGCAGATTACGCTCACTAATAAGTGGGGCGAGGCCTTAGGCGGAGTTGTGACAACCAAAGTCGGCGCCCTAGACTCTGATGATTCCGTTCAGGAAGATTCCGGTTTGCCGGTTTTGGGTGCCTATGCCCAATATGATAAAACAGTTTATGGGATTAAATCGACATTAGGGGTTGGCGGTCTTTATGGTCGGTTTAACACTATTGGCAAGGGACTTGGAAGCGAAGAGCTTGCGGCGACAACCGTAAGTTTGACGCTTAAATTAACGGATTGGCTTTCCTTTAAGAGTGAAGGTTTCGTTGGAAAAGGTTTAAACAAATTCAGTGGGGGGCCTGCGCAAACGCTAGACTCTCGCACCGGAGAAGCCAATCGCAAACCCATTGAAGTCAAAGGTGGTTTTGCTGAATTGTCTTACATCCCGGTTAACAACGTCGAAGCTAACTTTGGTATCGGTATTGATGATGTAAAAGATAATTCTGCTTATTCAAACGCCGATAAAAGTGCTCTTTGGGATGTTAATAAAACGTACTATACCAACGTGAAATACAGCTTAAGCAAGGATATTCTTGTGGCTCTTGAGTATCAAACTTTTAATACCAAGTGGTTTGATAAACAGAAAGCGGATGCTCATCGCGTTCAAACGACATTCCTGTATAAGTTTTAAACAGATGCAAATATATCCTTCTATTTTTTTGGTAAAGGCTTCTTATGTAGAATCAATCTAAGAAAGGGAAATTTATGAAAAAAACAAATCAAATAACATCATTTATTTTAGGGGCATCTTTGCTTTTTTCGACTGTCCCTGCGGGTGCACAAGCGGGTCAGGGTTCGGTGAAGATTTATGTAGCTGATGCAAAAACAACGCATCACCTAAATCTTTACGTTGCAAAGGAAAAAGGGTATTTCTCCGAGTTAGGTCTCGACGTAACGGTTGTGCCTGTTGTGGACGCCGCGGCGTCACGCGATCTGGTGGTTTCAGGATCAGCGGATATTTATTTTACCTGCCCGACAGCGGCAATTAGCGCGGCTGCCAACGGCGCTCCAATCTGCCTTATCGCACAAGTCAAAAAGCCCTGCACATCAGTCCTCGTTGTTCCGCAAGGATCTCCGATCCGCAGTTACAGCGATTTGATCGGTAAAAAAATCGCCGGAATATCTCCGACGTGCGAAGCGGTCATTTCTTATACCAGGAAAGTGCGTGAGGCTGGCGGAAGTTTCAATCTTGAAAAACTGGCTGGTGGACCGGCTATTGCCGCTCTTGAAGCTGGCAAGGTCGATGGCGCGATCCTTGAGGAGCCACATGTCAGTATTGCCGAGCTCAAAGGGTTCAAGGTTATTCTCAAGGATGCTTCTTCCAATATTCCTTGCCGCACGATCAATGCGCGTAAGGCGTTCGTTAAGCAAAATCCCGACGCGGTAAAGAAATTTATTCAAGCAATTCAAAAAGCCAACGAGTTGATTTTAAACGATCCAACGTCCGAGGAGATCCTTACGATCGCCCAGCAATTTACCGGTGCGCCCAAAGATGCCATTGCTCATGGTAATGGACGTCTCAAGTTTCAGACGAATCTTGACCGCGAAGGCTTGGGTGCTTTAGCCGATGAATTAGTTGCCATCGGTACGATCAAGGAAAATCCTGGTGACAAGCTTTATGCTGAGGAGTTTAAAAACGTGACTTGGTAATAAGGTTATCTAATTAAGTGGAGGCGTGGTGGCGTCATATTATCAAAACAAAGTTCTAGTCTTTCTAATGACCTTTATTGTCTTGATTACGACTTTGATCGCAATTAAGGCATTACAAAGTCCGCAGTTGCCAGTTGTTGGATATGTCGCCACCCCTCTTTTAGCACCTTTTTTCATCGCCCTTGATATGGCAAAAGAGAAAGCAGACGGAAGGGTCGCCCCTAAGAGGTTTTCGTCAAGCAGTGATGTTGGCATCGCTCTTTTGTCGGGATCAATTCCTGCAGGATTTGTTGACAAAACAACTTTTGCATTTATTGAGCGTGGTGGGGAGGGGCAGTTTGAGTTTAAAGGGGCGATCACTTTCCCTTATGGTGCGGCATTGGTTATGCGCAAAGATTTTCATTTAAGATTACCGGAGCTTGTCGGGAAGAAAATTGCGGTGTCAGGTCCGTCATGTGTTCTTTGGAAACAGTTCCGTAGGGATGCAAAGAGGCTCGGGCTGAACGTGGATTCCTTACAAACAACGGTTTTGACTTTTGACACGATGTTACCTGCGCTGGAAGCGCGGGTGGTCGATGCCATTTTGGTCAAAGGGTCTTATGCGGCACTGGCAGAATTACAGGGCCATTCGTTGTTGTATCAGAATTGGGATGTGGCCGCCGGAGATGAATGTTGCCCAGCGATCATCGCCCAGATCGAATGGCTTTTTGTGGTAAAAAAGGGGGACAGACGATTTGATCAGTTGATTGCTGACTTGAAGTTGGCGGAGACTGTTTCGCCTGAACTCGTTAGAAAATCTGTTGCCCGGAATTTGGGTTACCCTGATTCTGCTTTATCGCAGTTGCCGTTGTCTTCATATACTGATGTCACGCAAGCGATGCTAGACGCAATAAGGGGACATCGTCATTCTGCAGGTGAAGATCATCATGGCCATGAAAATAAATAGCGGGATTGTAAGACATGGATAATATTAAAAAAGATGATAACCAACACGAAATTCGTCTTGTCGACAAGGTGCGCAGTGAATTATTCTTGTTTTTGAAGAATTCAGCTGGTAGCCTCGTGACACGAGAGTTTTTGAAAGTTATTATTCCTCTTTTGATTCTTTGGGAAATTTTGCCCTCGATAGGAGTTGTCCCTCGGTCGCTTGTTCCTCCCCCGTCTGAAGTTGCTAAAACATTTGTAGATATGCTACTGCATAAAAATTTACTTGGTCATTTGGCGGACAGTTTGAAAAGATTCTTCTTTGGATTTTTCTTTGCGTTGTTGTTGGCTCTCCCAATCGGAACAGCTATGGGCTGGAATTTGTATATCCGTAAGCATTGCTTGCCTCTTTTTCAATTGTTAGCTCCGATACCGCCGCCAGCTTGGGTGCCTTTGACCATTATCATTTTTGGTGTTGGATTGCCGATGCAGACATTTCTTATTTTTCTTGGTGTCTTTTATCCGGTGCTGTTTAATACTTATCAGGGTGTTAAAGATACGGACCCTCGTTATGTAGCTTCAGCAAGAGTATTTGGGGCTAGCGAATTAACGTTAATACGGTATGTCTATTTGCCGCATGCGCTTAGTTCGATTATCATGGGGATCAAGATCGGCATTGCACTTGGTTTAGTGATGCTTGTGATTGCAGAAATGAACGGGGGCCGGACCGGAATAGGGTTTTTATTGGTTGAATCCAAGGATTTCTTTTTGATAAGCCGTATGGTTGTATGCATGATTGTCCTGGGCGCGTTCGGGTGGTTTCTGATTGAAATCATGAAATTTATTGAGTTAAAACTGGCTGTTTGGAAAGTGGGTCGGTAATTTGTATGATTGAAGCGCGTGGAATTACGAAATTTTTTTCTATTGTGAATCCCGACCGGACAGCGGAAGGATTAACGGCTGTCCATTCTGTTTCGCTTTCTATTCCTAAGGGAAAAATTGTTTCCTTGGTTGGCCCTAGCGGGTGCGGGAAATCAACGTTTTTGGAAATTTTGGCGGGGCTTCAGGCGCCGTCGGACGGACAAGTTTATATCAATGGCAAGCTGGTTCTCGAACCGTTGCCTGCATCAAGAGATGAAATTGAGGCTTATCGCAAGAAGTATCGGTTTCTTTCTCCTATATCCAATAGTTTGGTAAAAGATCGGTCACGCCACGATATTGCCATGATCTTTCAAGATTATGCTGTGTTCCCGTGGATGACAGCGCTTGAAAATGTTACTTTTACATTGCGTATGCGTGGGGTTTCGGTTTCTGAACGCGAATATTTGGCTCGACAATATTTGAGGGGGGTTGGACTTGAGGCATCAAGAAATAAGTATCCATCTCAGCTTTCGGGTGGAATGCGTCAGAGACTTGCGCTGGCAAGAGCAATATCCTTTGAGCCTGAAATTATATTAATGGATGAACCATTTGCCGCGGTCGATACTCAAAGTCGAGAGGATCTTCAGGATGACCTTTTAAAAATTTGGAGTTTAACTGGTAAGACTATTGTTCTTGTGACACACGATTTGGACGAAGCTGTCTATCTATCAGATGAGATTATTGTATTTTCAAGGGCGCCAGGATCGATCCGTAACACCATTCCTGTTGCTCTGCCAAGACCAAGAATAAGAACTGACCCCAAATTGATCGAGATAAAAAAACGAATCCAGTTGATTTATAAATTTGATGTTGAGCACGAGTCAGATTGTTGGTTGTAGTTTAGCGTTAAATGAAATCAGAAGATCAAATACGATAGTTTTTTGGGAAAGTCAAATTTTTGTGGCACGATAAGTTGCAGTTGACTTTTCATGAGTGTATTTTTGTGAGGGCATTCTGAAATAATATTTGACGTTTACTAATTGTCTGTGTTATAAAGTCCCTAAGTCACGAGACTACAGGACGGCTGGAAACACCAATGTCCAATATTTTTTTCTGCAGGTCATAATTTAAATAGTTTTGTAGGATGGGACAACCCACTACCGAATTTACACGGCAGTGGGTTTTTTATTTTATTATTAGCAGTTTTTAACAGAAAAGGAAACGTTATGGTAAAGTCATCAGATCAATCCCATCCACAATTAAGTTTAAGCGCTTTTGTTGCGCGCAATCTCGCGACCGCGACGGTTACGGTCCCGCAAATGGCGCAGATTACCCCGCGTTGGCTGTTGCGTCTTTTGCCGTATGTGCATATTGATGGCGGTGTTTACCGTTTGAATCGTGTTTCAAAATCTAAAGATGACAATAGTCCGGGCGGACATGGCGAGGCCAAGGTTGATCTCTTGACGGTTGAAAGCGGCGAACCCAAATTGCCGACGACTTTTGTCAATTATGAAAAACATCCCCGAGAAATTCATTTGAGCACGATTCAAACCGTCGTTCATACGCATACGCGCGTCACGGATCTTTACAGCAATAAGATTGACCAATTGCGCGAGCAGATCCGCTTGATTATCGAAGCTCTTAAGGAAAGAGAAGAGTGGGAGCTGATCAACAATCCGGATTTTGGACTTATTCGTGAGATTTCTTCCGACCAGACAATCAGCACCCGAAAAGGATCGCCTACGCCTGATGATTTGGATGAACTTTTAAGTTTAGTTTGGAAAAAACCGGCTTTCTTTTTGGCTCATCCTAAGGCGATAGCGGCTTTTGGCCGGGAATGTACCCGACGCGGAGTTCCTCCGCCGACAGTGCAGCTTTTTGGGGTTCCGTTTTTAACTTGGCGCGGGGTTCCCTTGGTGCCCAGCGATAAATTGGCGCTTAAAGTCAACAAAAATACCGCCACGACAAGTATTTTATTGTTACGCGTCGGTGAAAACGAACAAGGCGTCGTTGGTTTGCAAAAGGCGGGTGTGGCCGGTGAAATTGAAGACGGTCTTTCCGTCCGGTATATGAGCACTAATGAATATTCGATCGCTTCGCATTTGGTTACCCGTTATTTTTCGGCGGCAGTATTAACAGATGACGCGATTGCGCAACTTCAAAATGTTGAGATCAACAATTATCATAGCTATGACAAATCCTAATCCGAATCAATCACAAGCTCTGGCGTCCAGAGAGGATCCGTTTGACACAAAATTGATCACGCGTTTGGCAAATGAGTTTTATTCAGAATTTATGAATGTCTCGGCACCCATTAGCACCCAGAGTGTTGATGGAAGGTCAGTGGCAAAAGATAATGGTCTGGCTGGTGTTTATCCGGCTAAAACCGAGGCCTATGCGCCGCCGGTTCATCCGGCTGCTGAAGAATTTTCTGATGCGAAATCTGTTGACTCCGGCGAATATTCGCCCGGCGCAGTTGACTCGTATCAATTCGGCGAACCGCGTCTTGAAGAAGAAGGGACGCACGAAGTTTCGCGCCACAGCGAAACTTTTAAGACTAAAGCCGAAAAACAGGATGCGCATTCATTGTATTTTCTTAATCAAGAAGATGTTGACCCAGTTGTTTCCTCGACGCAATGGCCGCTTAAGCCGCCGGTGGCTAAAACGAATTTTGATGTTCAGTCGGTGCGCCGCGATTTTCCGGCTTTACACCAAAGCGTTAATGGTAAACCGCTCATTTGGTTAGATAATGCCGCAACAACGCATAAGCCCTTATGTGTTATTGAAGCGACATCCCGTTTTTATGGTCGCGACAATTCTAATATTCACCGCGCTGCGCACGCTTTAGCAGCGAGGGCGACTGACCTTTATGAGGGAGCCAGAGAAAAAGTCCGTCAATTCTTGGGGGCGGCTTTGCCGCAAGAGATTATTTTTGTGCGCGGCACGACGGAAGCTATTAATCTTGTTGCTCAATCCTATGGCCGCGAAAATATTGGCGCAGGCGACGAAATTATTATTACGACCATGGAACATCACGCGAATATTGTCCCGTGGCAAATGCTTGCGAAACAGACGGGGGCTGTCATTCGGGTTGCGCCAATCAATGATAAAGGGGAGTTGCTTTTAGAACAATTTGCTGCGCTTTTTAGTTCGCGGACAAAGTTCGTTTCTATTACACAAGTTGCTAATGCTTTGGGCACGGTTAATCCTGTTGAAGAGATCATTGCTTTGTCTCACGCGCATGGCGTCCCTGTTCTCGTTGACGGCGCGCAATCGACCCCGCACATGCCGGTCAATGTTCAGGCGATGGACGCAGATTTCTTTACATTTTCAGGACATAAAATTTTTGGCCCGACGGGAATTGGTGTTTTGTACGGGAAAAAGGCTTTATTGGAAAGTATGCCGCCGTGGCAGGGCGGGGGCAATATGATTAAAGAAGTTACGTTTACAAAAACAACTTTTGAAGGTCTGCCCAATAAATTTGAAGCTGGCACGCCAAATATTGCCGGCGTTGTTGGTTTAGGTGCTGCTGTTGAATATTTGATGCGCACCGGTTTAGCGGCTATCGCGGCGTATGAGCATGAGCTTTTAGAGTACGCGACGGCGGGCTTGGAAACTATTCCCGGATTGCGTTTGATAGGCACAGCGGTAAACAAGGCTGGCGTTTTATCATTTGTTAGGGAAGGGTATACGCCGGTAGAAATCGGAAAGTATTTAGACGAACATGGGATTGCCGTGCGCGCGGGTCATCATTGCGCGCAACCTTCATTGCGGCGATTTGGTTTAGACACAACAGTCAGACCGTCTTTAGCTTTTTATAATACCAGAGAAGAAGTCGATGTTTTGATTCGAGCTTTGGAAAAATTGCCGCGAAAAACAAAATAAAATGCCATGTCGGACAAAAATTTTTCTCCACTTAAAGATTCGCTTAAAGAACTTCTTGAAGCACAGCCTTCGGATGGAGCGTATCAAATTTATGTCCCCAGCCTTTTAGAATCGTATGAAAAGGTCGGCGGGCTTAATCACCGCGACGTCCACAATATGCCCTCAAAGCGTGCGGTCGGTCAGATCTGTGAGGATTTGCTTCAAATTATTTTTCCGGGTTTTCATGACAATGATGCTCTTTCGCATTCAACTTTAGCAGAAATTACCTCGAGCCGTTTTGAACGTGTCGCAAAAAAGCTCGAAGATCAAGTCCGAAAAGCTGTTCGAGTCGGTGATCCACATAAACCTACCGGGCGAACTCCGCCGATTTTAAAAGAGTTTTGCTGCGCTCTTGCTAGTATCCGCGAGCTTTTGCAAACTGATATCGAAGCCGCTTTTGAAGGTGATCCCGCTGTTCGGCTTCGTGAAGAGATTATTTTGGCGTATCCTTTTATAGAAGTTATGGCCATACAACGCGTGGCGCATGTCTTATATAAGTCGGGCGCCCCGATTATTCCCCGAATGATGACTGAATGGGCGCATAGCCGTAGCGGGATTGATATACATCCGGGCGCCGAAATAGGGCGGTATTTTTTTATAGACCATGGGACTGGTGTAGTTATCGGTGAAACATGCCGCATCGCAGAGCGCGTCAAGCTCTACCATGGGGTCACTTTGGGCGCACGAAGTTTTGCAAAAGATGACAGCGGCCATATTGTCAAAGGCGGCAAGCGCCATCCGGATGTTCAAAGTAATGTCACCATATATCCCAACTCAACAATCTTAGGCGGTGATACCGTTGTTGGCGCTAACTCCACAATCGGCGCCAATGTTTTTATTATGCACAGCGTCCCTGCAAATTCTTTGGTGGTTTACGAAGAAAATCAGTTGATTATGCGTAATAAAGCGGATCGACGTAAATCTAACCAGTTTGATTGGGATATCTAGTCAAAATTTAACCAAAAATTATTTTTAAAAAATCTAATGGGTATATAATAAGCCCAAATGGAAAATCCCGCCGTCAACGCTTCGGTTCGTGTAATGATGTCACAGCCGCAAAAGTGGCGTAATCTCCTTAACCAATTTGAAGATGTTCTTGGCCTTAGTATTTTTGCTGTTGATCCCAGCGGTCAGCTGATCGTTGCGTTGAGTCCTTCAGGGCAAAAAGGGGATTTTGGCGTTTCGCTTTTGAAAAAAACTTTTGCTTTTGAGGTCAATCAAGAGAAGGGTATTCTTTTGGCAAATTTTACTCAAAGTGACAGTTTGTTGCAGATGGTTGACCCTTTTGATCTACATGTTTTTGCCGTTCCCGTAGTTATTGAAAATGACGAGGCAAAACTTTATTTAATTGCTGGACCGATTGTGATGAATAAGCCGTGGCCGGATGCAAAATATTTGGCTTTGGCGGATCAGCTAGGTATTCTTGCTGATGATTTTTTGAAAGATATTCATTGTGTCCCGCAGATGTCCAGTTCGGCAGCCAATGCGATTTTGGATTTATTGGCTGAAGTGGTCAGGGATGTTTTGGAGCTTGAATCAGAAAAAACGAAATTGCATTCTATGCAATCGGCAAGTCAAATTGTCCGCCCTGAAATTATTGATGCGGCCCAAGATATTTTTGCGACGATTCAAGAAGATGAACTTTTGGTCTCGATTCTTGACAGCGCAATCAAAATGTCGCATGCGCAGGGAGGGTCGATTATGCTTTTAGATCCGCAAACCGGGGAATTTAGTATCCGGGTTTCGCGCGGACTTGAAAACAAGAAAAACATTCTGCAGTCGCGTATAAAAATTGGGGAAGGGATTGCCGGGTTTGCAGCCAAGGAAAAAACCCCACTTTTTATAAAGGGTACAGAAAGTAACGCATCCTTGCGGCCATTTCTAAAACGCCCCGAAATTAAGCACTCCATTGTGATTCCTCTGATTGTAGAAGAGAAGGTTATAGGTGTGCTTAACCTGTGCACAAAAAGTCACGAGCATGATGCTGCCGCTGGAATTGAGCACATCGTTCGCGATGTCCAGCAGCTGTCTCGCTTTATCTCAATAGCCCTCCAGAGTTTGTAATCTCTCCATAGCTAATCGTTGTTTTGTAAAAATCTCGTCGGAAAAAACGAATTAAAAATCCCCATGATATTATTTTACAAATGCTCAAAAGAACACTATAGTACTTATGAGCATATGCTTAAAAGTACCTGCCGGTTATTTTGAGCATGTGAATCCAAATATCCTGGCATTTGATGATTTGCTGGATTTTCAACATTTAAAAGGGAGGGCGCGCATGGCGCAGCAAGGACGTCCCAAAAAGGTCCGCTACATTCAAAAAATGCCGGCGGTGCGGCAATTTAGTCCTCGGGGCAAGCCTGGCCGACCAGAGGAAGTTGTTTTGTTCATCGATGAATTTGAGGCATTCAAGTTGGCTGACTTCCAAATGTTTAGCCAGACTCAAGGAGCTCTGGCAATGAAGCTTTCTCGGGCAAGCTTTGGCAGAGCGGTTCGTCAGGCGCGTCGAAAGATTGCAGATGCGCTTGTTAATGGAAAAATTATCAAGATTCAGATGGGGGATGCCCAGATTGGCGTTCGCCAACGTGTGGCAACGAAAGATTCTGCTGTTGCGGCGCGCAAGGAAAGTCTTGTTTCGGAGAATGTCGCCCATCTTGTCAAAGGCATACCCAGTCCAAGTTCGCTATAAAAACCAAAGAAAGTTAGGGAATTTCACAGGTTATTACCATCGTTTAAAATCTTGTATATTTTTATTATTAACAACTTCCTATAATATATGTTATGTAAAGTACGATAGGTTAAAAAGAGAGAGGTTGGTTTTGAGGCCAACCTCGTATTTTGTTTCTCAAAGAATTATTTTAAGGATAAAACATCTGGTGCTTTTTGGTGCGGTGTCATCGCTTCGACATGCGTTGTTTCAATCTCTAGTAAAACAAATTTTGTATCTTCTGGTCCGCTAAAGTATTGGCGCAGCATCGGAATATAATTCCAAACCTTTTCCTTTTTTTCCAAATCGTTTGATACTTTGGCCAAACCACTGATTCTGGCAAAACTCATTTTTCGGTCGATAAAGCAAAATTCAATCTTAGGATTGGCTTTCACTTGGCCAATCGTTCGTGAATGGCTTAAAACCGCGAGTAATAAATTGCCATCTTCATCTAAATATGGCATCATCGGCCTGGCTTTAGGTTGGTCAGCTTCTGTGGTGCACAGCACGCCATAGCCGGCGTCTTTGATTAAGTCGATGACTTCTTGCTTTGTCATTTTAAAGAGCTCCTTTGTAGGGTTGTTTCGATTTTTCCGCAAATTTGGCAGATTTTATAAAGTTTTTATTTGTCGTTTGGATGATTTCAGCAGCAATGGAAATGGCGATTTCTTCGGGTGTTTGGCTTCCGATGTCTAAGCCGGTTGGAATGTGGACTTTCCTGAATAATTTTTCAGAAATGCCATCTTTTTTAAGCCGGCTAAAAAATTTGATCCGTTTGGCTTTGCTGGAGATCACCCCAAGATACGCAAAGTTTTTTTTGATCGCGGTTTTAAGGCACGCGTAATCATATTCATTGCCTTGCGTGACAATAACAATATAGGTATTCTCGTCGGTTTTTTGTTTGTCTAAATCAATAGGATGATCGCCCAAAATCACTTTATCGACGTAAGCAAAACGTTTTTTGTTGGCAAATTCTTTGCGATTATCAATGATGGTGACTTTAAAATTAAGCAGTTTCCCCAAAAATGACAACGGCAAAGCAATATGTCCGCCGCCGCAGATAATCAGGTGTTTTTGTCCGGCAAACGGCTCGATAAAAACGTCCATTTGCCCGCCGCAAACAGATTCTCCTTCGTTTCCAAAATAATTGTACGTGACGGTTGTGGCCTGTCCGGTTTGTAGCGCTTTGCAGCACTGCGCGATCGCCGCTTTCTCATTGCGTCCGCCGCCGATTGTTCCGTCGATTGTTCCGTCGGAAAAAACGACCATTTTGGCGCCGGCCTTGCGCGGTGTGCCTTTAGCCGTTGCTTTGATAATTGTCGCAAAGGCAAAACTTTGCCCTTTTTGCGCAGCTTCAAACGCTTTTTTGATTACAGGATTCATTTCAATTATGTTTTATTCATTCTCAGGCAAATAGGCTTTGATGATTTTTTGTTCTTCATTGGGCCGGTCATTGGTCCCGCGCGGGGTATTGACGATTTTTTCAACAACATCCATGCCTTCGACAACTTCGCCAAAAATTGTATGACGGCCATTGAGCCACGGCGTTTGGGCTACCGTAATAAAAAATTGGCTGCCATTGGTGCCGGGTCCGGAGTTGGCCATCGCGAGAATTCCAGGTTTGTTAAATTCTGCTTTGGGTGAAAATTCGTCTTCAAACTTTCCGCCCCAAACACTCTCCCCGCCCATGCCAGTTCCTGTCGGATCGCCGCCTTGAATCATAAATCCTGGAATTACACGATGAAAAATTAGGCCATTGTAATACCCTTTATTGATCAGGCCGATGAAATTTTCGCAGGTTTTAGGCGCAATATTCGGATAAAGTTTGATCTGGATGGTTCCTTGATTCGTAAGCAAAAAGACAATCTGTTCGGATTTTTTGCTTTGGGCGTTTGCCCCGCAAGCACAGATTAAAGTCAAACTCGCAATAAGGGTAAGGATTTTTAATGAATACATCTTTGGGTTCTCCTTTGTTTTAATTAAGTATCTGTTTTTTCTTTAGATTCTGGGGTATTTTGTTGGTTGGCTAAAATATCGGGGCGTAAAGTCAGCGCACCATCAGCAGGTTTTTCGATGACTGTGTTTTGGGAAGATTGCTTTTCTAAATGGGGCAAAATTTCTGGAGCGGGAATATTCTTTAATAATGTTGAATTTTCATCAACAGCAGGCTCCTCCCTTTGGGGTTCTACAGAGACGGGGGAAGGGAGATCTTCTTCTTGTTGCCCCCCCTTCTCGTCGACATTCAAAGAATCGGGCGGTTGCGCCAAGTCAGAGTTTTTGAGTGTGTTGCTGGGGAAAATATTTGGCAAATCTTTAAGCCGGCTGACAAGATCTTCAATTTTTTGATTTTTTTCCAAAATCTGGTTTTCTAAAGTGCGCAGCTTTTCTTCAAGTTCGGAAGAGTGTTTTCGCGCTAGTTGGGTTAACGCCTGGGCATCATTGATCGCGGCTTCGGAAGTCAAAACTTCCATTTCCAGCTTTTTGACTTTTTCCTCGAGCTGTTGGACACGCTTTAATTGGGTTTGAGTTTCTGTTTCGGCGCCTGAGACATCCGCTTGCAGGCTGTTTATTTTGTCTTTAGAGTCTTTGATTTCTTTTTCCAAAATGTCCTTAACTTTATTAAATTCTTTTTGGTTTTTTAATTCATTGGTTAAGGTTTTTTCAGATTTTTCCAGAGCTAGACTTTTTTCGGCAAAAAGAGTTTCAATTTTGGCATATTTAGCGGTGAGCTCATTATGTTCCATCAGAAGCTCATCATATTTGAGTGACAGTTCGCTTTCGGCTTTTGCCGATGCCAAAATGGCCGTTGGTTGTCCGGCAGCAGGTGTCGTTGACAGCGGTTTTTCAAGGCCAAGCCGGTCCAGAAGGTCTTTGGGGGAAAGTTGCGGCTCGCTGGTTTTCAGGGGCTTTTCTGACGGGGATTCTTTCTTTTTTTCAGCGATCAAAATCCAGGCAATCGCTCCCGCGCCGGTTAACATAATCAGAACTAAAATATAAAATAACGTCATTGTTTAAAACCTCTTAAAATTTTTTTAAGGTTTTTAAAAGCCAGCTATATAATATCCCGCATGGTCAGTTTAATTCTGTTAAGTGGCGGTTTAAGCACGCGCTTTGGTTCTCCTAAAGCGTTGGCGTCCTGGCGCGGTGTCCCTCTAATCGTGCATTTGCAAAATACACTTTTGTCGACCAATCTCGACGAGATTATTGTTGTTCTTGGAGCGTATGCTGACCAAATCAAACCGTTTCTATTAAAGCATAACAAGATTAAGGTTGTCTATAATAAAGATTATAAATTAGGGCAGACATCTTCTTTTAAGGCAGGATTACAAAATGTTTTGCCGTCGGGACAAGCTGTCGGTCTTTTGCCGGTGGATTTTCCGTTGATCCAAATACAAACATTAAATATTATCGTTGAAGAATTTTTGCGCACGCAGCCTTTAATACTTGTTCCGACGTTTGAGGATAAAAAAGGTCATCCTCCTTTTTTTGGTCTTGCTTTGCGCGAGGAAATTCTTAACATGCCGGATGATCGTGGGCTTAATTCAATTTTATATAACCATCCGATGGATGTTAAAACTCTGCGTGTTGATGATAATGGTGTGCTTCTATCCTTTAATACCGTGCAAGAATTGCAATCGATTCATAAAAAAGTTATTTAATCCGGATTTTGCATTTTGCATTAAGATTTTTATTTGTTTTTTTTATTTTTAAGATATTTTATTTCACGATCAAAATCATTTTGAAATAAACGATCCTGAACAATACGGTATTTTTCAAACTCATTTTCAGCATGTTCTTTGGCAATCTGAGCCGTTATCTTCCCGCTGTCTTTTAAAATATCTCTGTCTGCGACCTGCAAGAACATGTCCAGACGCTTTGACCAATCTTCCATTGTCATTGGCATTCTTCGACGCGCCCGGTCTTCAGCCAAATCCAGGTACGCGTTAACAATGCGTCCCAGCGATTCTACTTCGTCTTTGGTCAGATAATTCTTTGCCACGCTAACATCACTCTTTAATACCTTACCAGTGGGGCTTTTTTCCCATGACGTTAATCCCATGTGTTTTTTTTGGCTGTCCGCCCGCTGCACAATCAATTCTGCGGCCGTATATCCGTGGATCGCGAAATGTAATTTATTTTGCACTTTTGCAAAAAATTCTTGGGTGATAGAAGACTGAGGGTTATAATCCATGCTCGTCGAGTAAATATCCGTAATTTTTTGATAAAAACGCCGTTCACTCAAGCGTATTTCACGGATTTCTTCCAATACCCGTTCGTAGTAATCCTCACCAAGAAAAGCGCCATTCTCCAGCCGTTTCTTATCCAGCACATACCCTTTGATGGCGAAGTCTTTCAAAATACGGGTTGCCCATTGCCGGAATTGAGTGGCACGTAAAGAATTCACCCGATATCCGACTGAAATGATCGTGTCCAGATTATAGAAATTCGTATGGTATTTTTTGCCGTCCGCGGCAGTTGTTAGGAATTTCCTAATACCTGACTTCTCGTCGACCTCTTTGCTTGAAAAGACGTTCTTGAGATGCTCGTTAATTGTTGGGATAGCGACATCAAACAATTCAGCCATTAATTTTTGTGTCAGCCAGATCGTTTCGTCTTCATACCGCGCCTCAATGCTTTTATCGCCCGACTGACCTGTGAAGATCAGGAATTCCGCTGTGCTGTTACGTATTTGCAGATTTTTTTCTTTCATAAATTTTTATCTTAAGTTAAAACTCATGTCATTTAATCGTGGCCTGTCCGATTTGGGATTCTCGTGATGGCAGACATTTTAATATCGCTTCATGAATTTACTTAAAAGGTTCTAAAAGACTTCCATAGATTTGCTTTGAGCTTCTAGCATTTTTTGAAGATTGCCCTTATTTAACAATGCCAATTTATTAACTGGATCAATGGTAAGCACCTGATCTAGAACCCTTATTGCATCGCTATACCGTCCTGTCCGCACCAATGAAACTGCGAGATTATTTAAAGTTGGTACATGTTCAGGACAGAAAGTAACTGCCTTTTTAAGAAGCTTTTCTGCCGCGTAGAAATGCTCTTTTTTAAGCATTTGAAGGCCCAAAGCTGTTTCTGGTTCATTAGGAGGCATTATATCCAAGTGAAATTTTGCCAGCCACGGAAAACATTGTGAAACGTTCCAAAGCAACCTGGAAAGTCCGGATATTGAAACCATAGTAATTGTTGTTATTACTTCCGTAAATCTTCTGAATGATTGTGAAGGATTAATAAAAAGCAACAAAAAAGCCATCCGTAAATTTAATAGTGCTACGTGCATTAAGTATCCTTGATAGTAAAAAGCATCTATATAAAAGGCCAATATTTCGGGATTATTAGGATATGCTTCATGAGCTTTTTTAAGATAAAAAATGGATTTTTCATATTCCCCCGTATCAAGAAGTGCCCTCCCGTAATAAAAATCTACCATGGCTCCCGTCGCTCCCTTTTGTATTGCAGTTTTCATCTCAGCCAAAGAATGCCAATATTGTCCAGATATGCCATATGAAGTTGACATTGCTAAATTCCAAGCATAGCCATCATTATACTGAGCTGATTTTCTAAATAACTGACGGGCGGCTTCATGTTGAGAGTTCACGTCAGCGAGCATCCCGGATAGAATGTATAGCTCATTATTTTTGGGGTCAATTTTATATCCTGCCTTAAGTAATTGCTTCACCTCATTGACGGAACCACTTAATTTTCTATTCTGACAGCAGAAACGCTTAAAGCAGAGATTTAAAGTTAAAATTGCCGATAGCAATATTAATGCCTCTAAATCCTTGGGATTTAGTGCCAATGCTTCATATAAAAGCTTAACGGCTTTATTAAAATCATACCATCCTTTATTCTTAATCTCTCGTTTAAGTCGATTTAAATACTTGTTTCCTAAACCATTCGTGGCTAATATAGTGGCTAATTCATCCATCTGCTCATTGGCGCTAATTCTTTCCATCTCTGAGGAAAACGTAGAGTATATCGCTCCCGCTGCGCCTAATATAAATAGAACGATATTTACTGAGCGATTGAAATTAAAAATACCTGGAAGACCGCTTACTATTGTCAGTAGAGATAGTATTAAAAGAATTAGATAGTTTGGTTTATTTCTCATTTTTGTAATTTAGCAATAGTTGTTTTTCAGCTTTTTAAAAATATAAATAACACAAATTACAAAAATCAAAATTATCGATTAACCGAACAGAGAATTGATAGTGTTATTTAAGGTTTTCTCCTGCCGGTGCGGTACTTTCCGTCGAAGCTTGCGCCGGAGCTGTTTTTTCGGGAGCGGTTTTAAAGACAATGACCGTCCCGGTATAAATGGTACGCACGTGAGTGATGGGGCTTGGTTTATCCGTCTGGACGATGTTTGTGATCGCATCTCCGCCTAGCACAGCGACCTGTCGTTTCATTTTTTCAATGACTTCTTCCATGCTATTGCGCCGTTCGGTATTGACCGTCACATGACCGATAACCTCGTAGGGAACAGTTACCGTTTCAAGGTATTGGACTTCCTTCCAATTTGTTGTTTTATCTGACGGGGCGATCATGATTTCTTGCGCATCGACACCATAAAAAGTGCATCCGGCAGTCAAGATGATAAGAGCTAAGATTAAAAGGCTTGTTTTTTTCATGGCGTTTGTCTCTCCCTAAGAATGATTTTGTGAAAGATTGTCTAAAGCTTTTAATCCGGCAATGATCTTAGCCGGCGTAATCGGAAGTTCCTTGATACGAACCCCGCAGGCATCTTCAATAGCGTTGGCAATGGCCGCGGATGTTGGCAAAAGTGAAGCCTCCCCCATCCCCTTTGCCCCATAGGGGCCTTCAGGGTCGTTTGTTTCGACGAGAATCGAGTGCATTTGCGGAATTCCAATCGAGCGCGGCACCCGGTAATTGGCAAAATTGGGATTGACCACACGCCCATTTTTAAAACGCAAGTCTTCGGTAAATGTGTAGCCGATTCCCATGGCCAGCGACCCTTCGATTTGTGCTTCGACAGACTGCGGGTTAATCGCCTTACCGATATCATGCGCATCCCACATGCTTAATATTTTGACTTCGCCGGTTTCGGTGTTGACTTCAACTTCTGCGATTTGCGCTTCAAAGCCATAACTACCGGAAACATTTCCCTCGCCGGTCCGAAAATCGATTGGCGTTGTCGTCGGATTATAGCTGCCGCGGCCGATAATCTGTTTGCCGTAATTAAATGAATAGCAAAGCTCGAGGGCTTTGTCAAAATTCATAAGCACGGCATTCGTTTTTTTATTAATAACTTGCTCGGCGACAAGATCAAGATCATGGATATCAATTTTGTATTCCTGCGCGACGATTTCTAAAATTTGCATTTTGGCATCCTGCCCGGCGCGTAAAGCCGAATTACCGGAAATAAACGTAACGCGGCTGGCAAAGCTTCCGGTGTCAAAAGGCGTTGTTTCGGTGTCGCCGGAGGTGCATTTGATCCGTTCATATTTAACACCTAAAGCGTGCGCGGCAATTTGCGAAAGTGCGGTGTTTGATCCCTGTCCGGTGTCGGCTGCCCCTGTAAAAAGATAAACAGACCCGTCTTCTTCGACTTTGACAATCGCCCCTGCGCTTTCATGCGACTTATACATCTTTGACCCCATAACATCTGCCGCGATCCCAATTCCCACTCCCCGACGAAGAATGCCGGTCTTAAAGTAATCTTTATTCCCGCGCTTTTTTGTCCACTCTGCGGCTGCCGCAGCTTTTTCAATACACTCTTTAAGGCCATTGGTTGTCAAAATCATTTTGTTGACGGTCACCATATTGGGGGTCGTAATATTTTTAAGCCGAAATTCGATCGGGTCAAGTCCGATATCTTTGGCTAATAAATCCATGTGCGACTCGATGGCAAATCCCGATTGGACCCCGCCAAATCCGCGCATCGCGCCACTGATCGGCGTATTGGTGTAAACACGATAACCGTTGATGCGAAAATGCTGGATTTTATAAACCATAAAAATCCGCATGATCGCTGCGGCCATGACCGTCGGGCCATAGCTGCAATAAGCGCCACCGTCGGCAATGACCTCACCGGTCATCGCAGTCAGCAAGCCTTCTTTGGTGACACCGGTTTTGACTTTGTAATACATCGCGTGCTTGCGACGGGAAAAAGAAAATTCTTCTTCACGGTTATAGCAAATTTTGACCGGAAGGCCACCGGCTTTTTTTGACAAAAGACACGCCGCAAAATCCATCGGAAGCATTTCGAGTTTTCCCCCAAAGCCGCCGCCGACGGCAAGCTTAATGACGCGGATATTGTTGAGGTCCATTTTCAAAGTCTTGGCGAGTGCTTCGCGGCACTTAAACGGCGCCTGGCTTGAAGCCCATAAAGTGATTTTGTTCGAAAAAGTTTCCCACTGGCCTACGCAAACATGCGGTTCGAGCGCCGCCATGGCAGCTGCCGAGGCATAAAATTTGTCTTCGCGAACATGAAAAGATTCTTTAAGCGCACGGTCGGGATTTCCAAAGTTAACCGGTAAAATAACGCCGATATTGTTCATCGCTTCATGAATCTGCGGGGCACCCGGCTTCATCGCGTCCAAAACATCTGTGACCGACGGCAACTGTTCGTATTCAACGTCAATAAGATCAAGGGCGGCCAGAGCGGTTTCTTCATCGACTGCGGCCACGGCACCGATTTCATCGCCGATATAACGCACCTTTTCGGACTCCAGGGCCATTTGGTCGACGGTGTGGGGAAAGAAATATTCATTGGATCCAAACTTGATATTGTACGTGTCTTTGGCCGTAATAATCGCGCGCACACCCGGCAGTTGTTCTGCCTTGGTCGTATCGATTTTTAAAATCTTAGCATGCGGATAGGGGCTGCGGATCATTTTGCCCACTAACATATTGGGGAACGACACATCAAAAACATATTTTGTCTGACCCGTCACGATCCCCTTGCCTTCAATACGCGGCACACTTTTTCCGACGGGGTTAAGGTGTATGGGGTCGTGGGAAGAATTGATCGATACGCTCATAAAAGCAATGGTTAGTCGTTGGTGGTTAGTGGTTATTTTTGAAGTTTAAGAAATTCTTCGTACGTTATGCCTTTGGCCATTGTGTTTTTAAATTTTTCTTTTTTGTCGATCTGTTCTTCTGTTTTTGTCCCGCCGTTTTTGATACACTCGCCGGCTTTTCGGACCGCATCAAAAATTTTAGGGTACCCGGCGCATCGGCAAATATTACCGTCTAAAGCATACTCGATTTCTTCTTGAGTGGGGTCAGGGTTTTTATCCAATAGCGCCTTAGAGGACATGATCATCCCGGGAATGCAAAATCCGCATTGGACAGCGCCATAATCAACATAGGCTTGCTGGACGGGATGAAGATTGTCTCCATCGGCCAAGCCTTCGATTGTGGTGATTTCTTCCCCCTCTAAGTCGGCAGCCAGTGTAATGCAGGACAAGACGGCTTTTCCGTCGATAGTTACCGTACATGTGCCGCATTCGCTTTCTTCGCAGGCGGTTTTTGTCCCGGTTAGCGAAAGCTGATCGCGCAACACTTCAAGAAGCGTTTCGTGGCCTTTTAAATTAAGATCGTACTCTTTTTTATTGATGATGAGTTTGGTCATAAATTTCTTTTATTGCATTTTTTAAACTGATCCGAAATATGTGTTTTTTGTAATCGTCGCTGCGTTTATCATAAATTTCACTTTCTAAATGGTCAAGAGCTTCAATTTCAAGGCCCGGATGCGCAGTTTGTGTGTCTAGGAAGTTTTCAAGTTTTTGATCGCGCTGGGCAAAAGCACTGCCGCTGTTGACAGTTACGCGGGTATTCGTAAATTTTTTTTCGACAAGGTTGGTTTTGACACAAACAGCTAGCAAAGGAATATCGACATTGGCAGATTTTTTGACGCGCTGGTAAGCGACAGAAGCGCTGTTATCAATCTTGATCGAAACATGGGAAAAGATTTTGTCCGACTTTGCCGCATTCGTAAAGAAATTCTCGGCGGACACGATTTCTTTTTGGCCGTCTTGGTCAATAAAATGCATATTCGCTTCTAAAGCGACCATGACAGAGCCAAATTCGGTCCACGTATAACGGCAAGTTAAATTTCCGCCGACGGTCGCCATATTGCGGATCGGATTTGTCGAAATATTTTTACAAACGCTGCGCAAAATCGCCGTGTTATGAGTCAAAAGCGGCGAATCATACAGGTCATTGACGATCGTCATCGCCCCAATTAGCAGCGTGTTATTCTCGATGCGGATGTTTTTGAGTTCCTTAATTTTACGCAGACTGATCACATGCGCCGGCGTTTTGGAGCCCTTGCGTTTCATAAGTTTAAGGCTGTTTAAAAGAAACGTCCCCCCTGCCAAAATGCGGGCGTCCTCTAGTGTCGCTTGCAGTTTGGCAGCTTCTACTATCGTTGTCGGTGCATGTAAAGTAAAAGGTCTGAGTAACATAGTGTTTTTATACTAGCCAGATTTTTTGTGCCGTCAATCTTTCTTTTTTGTCAAATCTTCAATAGCTATTTCAACAACCGCCAAGTCCCAGCCGTGGGAAGCGATTTCGTGTTTGAGCTGGTCAGCTGGTTTTGAGTCCAGCAATCGATGACGCTCAAGATACTCCTTGAGGATTTGAAGATTAAAAAGCTGATGCACACTTAATTTCCATGCCAAGCGCCGCTCGGGCACTTTTTTGTTAACAACAAAGGCAATGGCCGCCAAAAACAGCGGTAAAAGCAAAGCTCCTAAGCAGCTGTAAAAATCACTTGCAGGCGCTTTCCCAGAAAGATACGCGCAGGATTCCCAGAAGACGTCAAACAGATAATGCGCCGTAATAACGGCGATAATGCCAAAACGCAGATAAATATAAGAAAGAAATAAGCCAAGACAAGTAACTTCGAGTCCTCGAAACCACATCGGAAACACCGGATAACCGCTGTGGCCATAACCCCAAATGATCGACGCAATCAAACAGGCTAGAAACGTACTTTTGAAGAACTTTTTCCCGATGTTGATGCCAAAGAGGCGAAAACAAATTTCTTCCGAAAATCCGGCTGTTATCCCGACGATAAAAGCGGCAAGAAAAGGAAAATAATTTGCGGATAGTTCTGTCATCCAGCTGTATTCGATCCAAACGCCAAAGTAACGCTGGCCGATTTCGAAAGCTATCGACTGGATGCCGATCATGATGATGGCGCTGAATGTCCCGATTAAAATTGCGCTGGCGACATCCCGGGATAGAAATGAAGTGCGAAGATAATAGAGAAACGTGCCCTCTTTTCTTTTTGGAAAAGCTTCTGGGTGCAGGGATTCGCCGGCCAAACATGGCATAAGAATTCCTAAAACGGCGATAAAGGTATTCATGACCGTCGAGCTGATACTGCGCCACAGGTAGGAGGCCATAGAGGTTGTCGTCGGGTAACCGAAGAGTATATTTTGAAAATTATTGGCATACGATGCCAGATAGAACACAAAGATGACCGCGGTCAGAGTGACGGCAAAGTTTTTTACCGAATGCATTATCAAATTATTGCGCCGGATAATCACATGAAAAATGGCGGCGGTTAAAATGATATAAAAAAAGATTCGAAACAAGACAGAAATATTCCAGCCGACATTTTGTTTGCTTTCGACATAACGGGAATATTGATCCGGGATTTTTAGGCCATTTTTGTAAAAGCCCAGGATTTCATTGCCGCTGACAGTCGCTCCGGTATGCATGATGGCCCAGCCGCTTGCAGGATCACTGCTCCAGGGGATTTTGGAGTCATTGTGTTCCCAGGAAAAAGAATAATTGACCCGTTTCTCATATTTTTGCGAGTTGCTCGTCTGTTCAGAGTAAAGGCGAGGATCAAATTTGAATTTCGTTTTTAAAAATTCAACCGCTTTTTGGCGGGCTTGCTCTTCGGTTTGGGGTAGGCGGTAAGCGCTGTTGTCAATGGTATGTGTGTAGCTGGTCACCTGTCCGGTTGCGGCACTTAAGGCAACGCTGTACTCTTCTTTTTGGTTTTCTTTAAAAAAACGCACAGACCAGAAAAAGAGTTCAAAGTCGAACTTTTTAAAGAATTCCAATTCTTTTTTAAACCCGATGGCTTTTTGTAAATAGCGATCGGCGCTATCACGTGAGCTAAAAATAATCGCATGATCATACGTGGCCAGTTGAGCTGTGGACAAGCCGACTTCCTTGATCATATATTGGGAAGCAATTTTAAGTGCGGAAGAACGCCCGACGGAAAGGTTAATAAAAGACAGTTGGGGAGCGGTAAAGATTTCCCATGCAAGGATGGAAAAAAAGCTCAGAGTGATAAATGTGATCCACGACCTTTTTGATATCACGGCCATAATTTTATAAAAGATGCAGAAGTTCTTTGGGTAGGCGCTTAAGTTCGTGTGCGCCTAAAATTTTAATCGACCATCGAAGAAATTTTAGTTTTCTCTCCAAACGGCTGTCGGGCACAGTTGTTTTTTTTAGCGTATTGCGTGATAAAAAAAGCACATTGCGCAATGTATTAAACATGATTCGCGCATCCCGGCTGCTGTTTTTGCCTTTCGCGATGATATCGTCCAGCGCTTTTTCGGCCATTTCATTAACGGTAACATTGTAATGATCAAGTTTCAAAATAAGCGCTGGGACCATGGCGTCAAAATATTTGTAACGGTCCAGCACACACAAGGTGTGCATGATCTCGACTTCGATAAACGCAGAATTAGTCCGGTTGATGCGCCGGATCAGGTCTTCTTCGATGCGAAGCTTTTCGCGTCCGACGACAATTGTCCCAAATTTTTCTTTAAAAACGCGGATTGCGGCGGCCGTTTGATAGAAATTAAGCGTATCGTCATTGATCCGCCCAACGATAGAATACTTCGCCTCCGTTAAATATTGACCGGCGTACCCGGCGAGAATTTTGGCATCGTCGTAAACGCCTTGATTTTCAGGCGACTGGGCGTTTGCCCTTGGGTTGAGGGCCAAAAGACAAATAAAAACGATCAGGGAAAATATTTTATTGCGATTTTTCATCGGACAAACTCCATAGAAAAATTGACGCTTTTTGCCGAATGCGTCAGGGCGCCAATTGAGATCCGGTCGATGCCGGTTTTCGAAATTTTGACGATGCTCTGAAGATTTATGCCTCCAGAAACTTCTAAAAGGATTTTGCTTCCCGCCTTTTTTTTAATGTTCACCGCTTGTTTGATTTGGGAAAGCGTCATATTGTCCAATAAGATAATGTCCGGTTTAGCCAAAAGAGCTTCCCTGTATTGGGAGAGTGTATCAACCTCGAGCTCAATTTTCTTTTTTGTCTTGGCGCGCAAGCGTGCAATGATTGTGGCCATCGAAAGGTTTTGAGCTTTGGCCAAAAGATGATTATCTTTGATCAACACCATATCGCTTAAATCCCGGCGATGATTCTCGCCCTTGGCGCAGCGGACTGCGTATTTTTCAAGATCGCGCAAGCCCGGGGTTGTCTTTCGGGTATCAAGAATTTTGACACTGGTACCGGAAACGAGTTTAACAAATTCTGCGGTCAATGTTGAAATGCCGGAAAGATGCCCCAAAAAATTTAATGCAACCCGTTCGCAGGAAAGAATTGATCTCGTCGGCCCTTTGAGAAAAATGACAGGTTCGTTTTTTTTAATATCTTCCCCATCCTTATGATATGAAAAAACTTTAACCTGCGTGTCGATTTTTTTAAAGATCTTTTTGACGATGTCGTTGCCGCAAATGACGGCATCTTCCCGGCTGAGAATGTAGGCTTGCGAAATTTGATTTTTGTCGACGAGATTTTGCGTTGTGACATCTCGATCGACAAAATCCTCGTCCATGGCTATTTGGATGATGCGGTCGATGGTGTTGTTGATATTTTTCATGTCAAATTTTTTAAAAGGCTTTGGAGTTCTTTGGCCTCTACGCTTAAAGCCATCGCGCGTGCGCGTTCTTTTTCGATGACATCCGCCGGAGCTTTGCTCACAAACCCTTCATTGTTTAAGCGTTGCGTAATTGCTGATGCCGAATTTTCTTTCTGGGTGATTTCTTTTTGAATTTTTTCTTTTGCTTTCGCCGTGTCCACAAGTCCGTCTAAAGGAATTGTGACTTTGATCGGTTGGCCACCCGTCACGCTAATAACACCACAGACGGCATTCTTAAGATCAGGAAGTGCGTTGTGGATGTTTAAGTTTTTGATTTTTAAAAGAAAGCGTATTGTTTCCTGGTTGTTATTGATAATCATTTTTCCAGAAGGGTCAGAGGCGCTTAAATGACAATCGATTTGCTCTTGCGGTTTAATATTTAATTGGCTTTTGAGGTTGCGAATCGTGGTGACTAATTGGATCAGAGTGTCCATTTGGTCAACAGCGCCGATGTTGAGGAACTCTTTTTTGGATTCTGGCCAACTCTCTAGGGAAAGCGGTTTTGTGTCGCCCGTAATATTTTGCCATAACTCTTCAGTGACAAACGGCATAAAAGGATGCAACATCCTCAGAGATTCCTTGAGAATAAAAAAGGCTGTTTGCTGGATATTATCGTCGGAGAATTTATTTTTTATGATTTCCAAATACCAGTCGCAATAATTTTTCCAGAAGAAATCATAAATCAAGTTTTCGGCTTCCGAGAAGCGGTAGTTTTCGATCGCATCACTGACTAAAGCGACTGTCGAATAAAATTTGGAAATGATCCATTGGGACGCAAGGTCAGGGTGATTAGGGTTTAGGGGTTGGGGGTTAGTTTTGTTTTCTGGTTTTGTGTTGAGCAATACTAAGCGCGAAGCGTTCCAGATTTTGTTGGCAAAGTTGCGGCCGCCTTCAAATTTTTCTTTGGAAATAAAAAGGTCTTGGCCGGAGTTTATGATGAGGCTAAAGCGCAGCGCATCAGCCCCATATTCATTGATGATTTCCAGCGGATCAAGCGCATTGCCCAGCGATTTGGACATTTTGCGTCCTTTAGCGTCGCGTACCGTGCCGTGAATGTAAACGTCTTTAAATGGCGCCTCTCCCATAAATTCGTAGCCGGCCATGATCATCCGCGCGACCCAGAAGAAAATAATTTCGGAAGCGGTAAACAGTGAATTAGTCGGATAGAAGTAGTCTAGATCGTTAGACGCTGGACGCTGGACGTTAGTGGGCTTGCCCGCCTGATGAGTAGTAGTCCCTCGATTTTGAAGGGTCAAATCGAAAGCCGTCGAAGCTGCCGGGATTTGGGCGGGCCAGCCGAAGGTAGCAAACGGCCAAAGCCACGACGAGAACCATGTGTCTAAAACATCTTCATCTTGTTTGAGACTTTTTAATATTTCATCATCAGACAGAATAGTTGATTTTCCGAGCAGTTTTGCTTGCGCTAAATATTTTGCTTTAATCTTGATGAGTGCTTCTTCCTTGTCTTTTGCGGCAACATGAAGATGCCCATCGTACCAAACTGGGATTTGATGGCCCCACCAGATTTGCCGCGAAATGCACCAGTCTTGAATGTTTTCCATCCAGTTTAAATAAACTTTTGTCCAGCGGTCAGGATAAAATTTGATCGTCCCCTCTTTGACAGCTTTGAGTGCTGGTGCGGCTAATGGCTGCATCTTCACAAACCACTGCCAAGACAAATAGGGTTCGACGACGGTATTGCATCGATAGCAATGGCCAACCGCGTGGGTGTGCGGCTCCACTTTATCGAGAAGTTTTAAGTTCTTGAGAGTTTCGATAATCGCTTCACGGGCTTCAAAACGGTCCATGCCGGCAAATTCACCGGCATTGGTATTGAGTTTCGCGTCGGGTTCCAAAATATTTATGAAATCCAACTTGTGGCGTGTTCCCATCGTAAAGTCATTGGGATCATGCGCTGGGGTGACTTTGACAGCCCCGCTGCCAAAGCTGATATCAACCAGCTCATCGGCGATGATTTTTATTTCGCGGTTGACGATTGGCAGAATAAGAATTTTGCCAATCAAACTTTTATAGCGTTCATCGGTTGGATTGACCGCAACCGCTGTGTCGCCCAACATCGTCTCAGGTCGTGTAGTTGCGACGATGATATGTTGGTCAGGAAAATCTTTTAAGGGATACTTGATGTGATACAGAGCGCCCTGCTTTTCGCGATGCTCCGCTTCTTCGTCGGACAATGCTGTTTGACAGCGTGGGCACCAGTTGATGATTCGTTTACCTCTGTAAATCAAATCTTTTTCGTAAAGTCGGATAAAAACTTCTTTGACCGCTTCGCTGTAACCTTCGTCCATCGTAAAACGCAAACGCTGCCAGTCGCACGAGCTGCCCAGTTTTTTTAATTGATTGATGATCGTGCCGCCGTATTGCTCTTTCCATTGCCAGAGACGTTTGAGCATCTCTTCTCGGCCGATATCGTGGCGCGTTTTTCCCTCTTTGGCCAGTTGTTTTTCGACGACGTTTTGGGTTGCAATCCCGGCGTGATCGGTGCCAGCTAACCAGCAGGTTTCAAAACCGTTCATTCGCTTGTAACGCGCCATAATATCCTGCAAAGTATTATTCAGGCCATGGCCCATGTGCAAAATACCCGTGACATTCGGCGGTGGAATCACGATCGTGTATGGCTTTTTGTCGGGGTTTGGTTTAGCGTGG
The DNA here is from genome assembly GCA_964474085.1 of uncultured Planctomycetales bacterium. Lineage (GTDB taxonomy): Bacteria > Omnitrophota > Gorgyraeia > Zapsychrales > JANLHA01 > JADLGJ01. The sequence goes on along the minus strand of CAYYRJ010000002.1, from coordinate 33,645 downwards.
AAAGTTTTGTTATCTTCCCAGTACTTACACCATTTGGCCTCGACAGCAGCAAAATCAAAACGTGGAGATAGTTCAGACATAGTTATTGGAAAAGTTCTTTTATTTTTGGTCGAGTTAAGTAATAGATTGGCAAAAGTGTTAAAACTAAGACGGGCAATAAATAAGGTAGCGAAAAAAGTAATTTAGATAAATTAAAGAATTGGTAATATTTTGTTGAACAGTCTGCAAATTCTCGACATGAACCAGCAAATTGATATTCTGAAAAGAAATGAAAAAAGACAAGAGATTGAAGTACTAATAAAACAATGGCTGTCTTTTGGGCCTTTTTCTTGAAATTAAAAAGAAATATTCCAGTAATAATGAACGTAAGATAAAAAATGATTCTTACTGCGAATTCAATAAGAAACATGAAAAACTTTGGATCTTTAACCACGTCATTTGACAGTATTTGAAATAGACCTGATGAATATAAAAATACTCCACCTCCGCCGAGAAGCATTAATTCAATTGCACTTAAAAAAACAGATAGTGGTTTCTTTTGGCTCATTACTTTTTTCCTTCTAAAAGGAGAAAGTTCGGACATAAATTTTATTTTTTTAGAACTCCCCCGCTGCCCCCTCTTTAACTTCAGGCTGGGTCAGATGGGGAGAGATTTAATGATATTTGTCGACGATGAATTATAGCTTGTCGTCGAGAACATAAAATTTTTTAATTATGTGCCACTAAAACCCTGGATCCCTGCTTTCGCAGGGATGACACTACCTCTTTTGTCATTCCCGCGAAAGCGGGAATCCACTTTTCAGAATGCCCCTGCATCTGACCCAGTCTGTAACTTAAGAGGGGGATAAAATGGTCAGGTTTAATTATTTTTTATCCTTCAACAATTTATACTCAATCGAATCCGTCAAGGCTTCCCAGGAGGCTTCGATGATGTTTTCATGGACTCCCATCGTCGTCCACGAATCGCTCTCATCTTGGGACTCGATTAAGACCCTCACGCGTGCTGCTGTGCCTTCTTTAGAATCCAGGACGCGCACCTTGTAATCCGTTAGATGCATTTGGACTAAGGTAGGATAAAATTTAGACAGCGCTTGGCGTGCGGCCTTATCCAGCGCGTCTACCGGCCCGTCGCCTGTGGCCGCACAAAATTCTTCGTGGCCCTTAACATTTAAACGTACCGAACCTTCCGCAAACGTGCGGCCGTCAAAACGTTTTTCGGTGGTGACTTTAAAGCTTTCGAGCGTAAAAAACGGCGTGTATTTATTGAGCGCGCGTTTCATAAATAATTCAAACGACGCATCGGCCGCTTCAAATTGGTACCCGGCGTGTTCCATTTCTTGCAATTTTTTTAAAAGTTCCTGCGACTGCGGGGACTTTTTGTCGAGATCGATATTCATCTTTTTGGCGCGCAAAATAATCGGCATTTTGCCGGCTAATTCTGAGGTGACAAAACGCCGGTGATTACCGACGATCGACGGCTCAATATGCTCATAGGCCAGCGGGTTTTTGAGCATTGCGTCAATATGCACTCCCCCTTTGTGCGCAAACGCTGAGTGCCCGACAAAAGCGTGATTATCCGCGAGTTTGACATTACTGATTTCGCTGATGAAATAGGATGTTTCGGTCAAAAGTTTGATCTTGTTGTCAGCAAGCGATTTGCGGTTTAATTTGGTATGCAAAATCCCGACGACGGTTCCTAAGTCCGCATTGCCGCAGCGCTCGCCTAAACCGTTAAAAGTCCCCTGCACTTGCACAGCGCCCATTTCAATTGCCGCAAGCGAATTGGCCACAGCCAGATCAAGGTCATTGTGCGTGTGAATGCCTAAGGGCGTTTTGATTTTCTTTTTAACTTGCGCGACGATTTTGCTCACCTCTTGCGGCAGTGTCCCGCCGTTGGTGTCACAGAGGATGATGCAATCGGCTTTGGCTTTTTGCGCGGCCAAAATCGTTTTAAGCGCATACTGCGGATTGCGCTTGTATCCGTCAAAGAAATGTTCCGCGTCGTAAAAGACTTCCTTTTTCTTTTTCTTTAAAAAGTCCACAGACTCAAAAATCATTTTAAGATTTTCGTCTAAAGTCGTCTTGATAATATCAGTGACATGCAAATCCCAACTTTTGCCGAAGATCGTTACCGTCGGAGTTTCGGACTTGATAAGCTCCTGCAGGTTAGCATCATCCTCGGGTTTGACATTCGCCCGTCGGGTTGAACCGAAGGCCGCAATTTTAGCGTGCTTAAGTTTTTTTTCTTTGACAGCAAGAAAATAATCGCGGTCCTTGGGGTTGGATCCCGGCCAGCCGCCTTCGATGTAATGAACGCCTAAGCTATCAAGCTTTTCGGTGATTTTAAGTTTGTCATTGACCGTAAACGATATCCCTTCGGTCTGGGAACCGTCGCGAAGGGTTGTGTCGTAAATGGTGATGGGTTTTGCCATAAAGAATTATCCTTCCAAGCCAAACGCTTTATGCAGGGCTTTGACTGCTTTTTCTGCCTGCGTTTGTTCGATGATACACGAGACGCTGATGTCGGATGTGGTGATCATTTCGATATTGACTTCGTTTTCGGCCAAGGTTTGAAACATTTTTGCCGCCACCCCGCGATGTGAGCGCATGCCGGAACCGACGATGGAAATGCGCGCAATGTTTTTGTCGTGCAAAACTTCGCCGGCTTTTAATTTTTCGGCGATACTCGTCGTGGCTTTGAGTGCTTTGGCTAAATCAGTTTTAAGCACAGTAAAGGAAATATCCGTTTGGCGCGTATGTCCGACGTTTTGGACGATCGTGTCAACCATGACCCCGGCGTTAGAAATTTGTGTAAAAATTTCTGCCGCGACCCCCGGCTTGTCCTGAACCCCGCAAATGGTGATCTTGGCTTCCGCCTTGTTGCAGGTAATACCGCTGACGGCCAAGTCTTCGAGTTTTTGAGTATTCTTGATAATCATAGTCCCTTCCTCCTTAGAGAAGCTTGAACGAACATGTAGTGGAATATTAAATCGTCGGGCAACTTCAATCGAACGCGGCTGCATGACCTGCGCGCCCAATGAAGCCATCTCGAGCATTTCATCGAATGTGATTTCTTTGATCTTCTGTGCGGCTGGTACAATTCGCGGGTCGGTCGTATAAATCCCAGCGACATCCGTAAAAATTTCGCAGACCTTCGCTTCAATAGCGATGGCCAGAGCAACAGCCGTAAGATCAGAGCCGCCGCGCCCTAAGGTTGTGATTTCATTATCTTTTGTCACGCCTTGAAAACCGGCGACGATAACAATTTTGTTTGCGCGAAGCGCTTTGCGGATCGCCTTAGCGTTGATTTTTTGTATTTTCGCTTTTGTGTGTGTGTCGTCGGTCAAAATTCCGACTTGCCCGCCAGTAAAAGAAACAGCGTCGTGTCCAAGCTCCTTGACCGCCATGGCGACAAGTGCACAGGAAATTTGCTCACCGGTTGCCATAAGCATATCCATTTCCCGCTCGGGGGGGTGCTCAGAGATTTTTGCGGCAAGGTCCACCAAGTCATCGGTGGTATCACCTAAAGCGGAAACAACGACGACAACGTTATTTCTTTTTGTTTTGGTTTCAACGATTCTTTGCGCAACAGCTTTGATGCGTTCAACATTTGCGACGGAAGATCCGCCAAATTTTTGTACAATAATCGGTTTGGCCATTTCTTAGCTTTTCTCCTTTTGTTCTTAATCCTTGCGGGTTACCGCAAGGATTAACCTCGCACGTCTTAACTTTGTTAAGACATGCGACCCTTCGGGCGAATTTTGCTTGGCCTCGCAGGAGCGAGGCTAATACAAAATCCGGGTTAAACATTCTTGCGCATAAAATATTCCATAAATTCTTCGCCATTTTTAAACTTAAGACCCCGCTGTTTGCAGGATGACTCGCAATAGCTTGTCGAGTCGTCGGGGATAATTCCTTTGCCAAACATCACAAACCCGACCGGTTCGCGTGTGTGCGTGCGCAGTTTGACCGGTGTGGGGTGATCCGGCAAAACGACCATGCGCATATCGGTGACCCCCTGGAAATGATTAAGGATTGGGCCCACAATTTCGCGGTCGATATGTTCAATGCAATGGATTTTGGCCTTATAGTCGCCATTGTGACCGGCTTCGTCGGGGCCTTCGATATGAACAAACACAAAATCTTTTGTTTTTAACGAGTCTATCGCGGCCTGTGCTTTGCCGGCGTAGTTGGTGTCATAGTAGCCGTTTGCGCCGGGAACTTTGATCACTTCCAAACCCGAGAGCCGGCCGATGCCATTGATCAAATCCACGGCGGAAATAATCGAACCTTCAACGTTAAATTTTTCTTTAAACGACGGCAAATGCGGTTTTGTTCCCTGTCCCCAGAGCCAAATGTGGCTGCCCGGATTTTCTTTAAGGTCTACGCGGACTTTATTGATCGGATGTTCAGAAAGAATCCGGGACGCTTTTTCCATATATTTTAAAAGTAAAGTCCCCGATGTTCCCGACGGCAAATACTTCGCGATATCCTGATTGATAATGTCATGCGGCGGCACGCACTTGACTTTCATGAAATCAGAAATATTCCGCACTCGCATCACCAGCAAATGCCGATAGCTTTGCCCGGCATAAAACTTGATATCAGTTTCGGCCATTTTTTCATTTAACGAGGCGATGAGTTCTGCGGCTTCTTGTGTCGAAATATGCCCGGCGCTGTAATCAGCCATTTTACCGGCGACAATGGTCACGAGATTGCATCGAAAGGCAATTTCATCGTCCGCAAGTTTTATACCCAAATTTGCGGCTTCCAGCGGCGCTCGTCCGGTGAAGTGGTTTTCTGGCTTGTATCCTAACAGCGAGAGATTTCCGATTTCGGAGCCGGGATGAAAATTGTCAGGAATGGTTTTAATCAAACCCGTCATGCCGTGCTTGGCCAGGTAATCCATATTCGTGCGCCGGCAAGCTTCCAGCGGCGTTTTGTCCCTGAGTTCTTCAATCGGATTGTCTGCCATTCCGTCGGGGACGATGATGATGTACTTCATAATTTTCCTTCAATTAAATTTCCCTCCCCTATCAATGGGGAGGAAGGCATGTCCAATTTTTAGATAAATTTTCCTTCAATGCACAAACAAGGTTTTTTGTTAATTGCGAACGTGAATACGCATGACTGCAAATTTTAGCGTCGCGATCCAAAACGGTGGCTTTGTAGCCCCCTTTTAAGGTATTGGCCACAACCAGATCGCATTGCGAGTTTGCGATCAGTTTTTGGGCTTCTGATACGACATCTTTTTCGTTTTTGAAATCCTCAAGCTTAAATCCGACTAAAAATGTTTTTGGCGCCAGAACTTTTATTGTACTAATCAGTTTTTTCGTCGGGACAAGCGTTATGGTCAAAGTTTTTTTGTCGGAATCAAGTTTTGATGCAAATGGTTTTTTGAGTTGATAGTCCGAAACTGCGGCATTGTGAATGACCGCATCATATTTTTTTTTAAGCTCTGTTTTTAAAAGTGCTGCTAGCTCGTCGTAAAAATAAAATCTTTTGATCCGGATGCTTTTTGCCTGGAATTGTTGCGCGACGGCTCCTTGCAACAAAGTGACCTTAGCCCCGATTTGGCTTAAGGCGACTGCAATTTTTTGTCCTAATTCTCCGGTTGCCCGATTGCTGATGACTCGCATCGGATCAAGCCCTACAGCCGTGGGCCCACTGGTAATCAAGATGCGTTTGCCCGCCAATGATTTTTTTGTTTGTGTTAAACGAATCATTAGAGGCCGACTTCTTTTAAAATTTCCTTAATATCTGCATTAAGCACAACCGGCTGCCCGACATTTTTTATTGCGATGTTCGGATCCTTTAACCCATGGCCGGTCAGAGTGCAGACAATACGGGCGCCTTTAAAATTTTTGAAATAGCCTTGGCCGCCTAATTTAATAATTCCGGCAACGCAAGCGGCAGATGCCGGTTCGGCAAAAACGCCGCCTTTGGCTAAACGCTTATAGGCACAAACGATTTCTTCGTCGGTGACGCTATCAATTAAGCCCTTGGACTGATCGCGCGCTTCAAGGGCCTGTTTCCAACTGGCCGGATTTCCAATACGAATTGCCGTCGCCAGGGTTTGAGGGTTTTCAACAACATGATTTAAAACAATCGGGGCGGATCCCGCAGCCTGAAACCCAAGCATTTTGGGCAAGGTTTTTGACTTGCCGGCTGTTTGGTATTCTTTATAGCCTTTCCAGTAAGCGGTGATGTTCCCAGCGTTGCCGACGGGAATCGCATGAAATTCCGGTGCATCACCTAAGCTGTCGCAAATTTCAAACGCTGCGGTTTTTTGGCCTTCAATCCGAAACGGATTTAAAGAATTGACCAATTCGATCGGGTATTTTCCGGTGATCGTTTTGACTAAATTAAGAGCATCGTCAAAATTGCCGCGGATCGCAATGACTTTAGCATTGTGGATCATCGCTTGGGCCAGTTTTCCTAAAGCGATATTCCCGTCAGGAATAAGGACGGCGCATTGAAGTCCGCATTTAGCTGCATAGGCAGCGGCGGACGCGGACGTGTTTCCTGTCGATGCACACATCACAGTTGTCGCCTTTTTTTCTTTGGCCTTGGAAATCGCCATGGTCATCCCGCGATCTTTAAAAGAACCGGTCGGGTTTAAGCCTTCATATTTAAGATAGACCTTAAGTCCAAGATCGTTGGAAAGATCCTCAGAAAAAATAAGCGGCGTGTTTCCTTCGCACAAAGTCACGACAGGTGTTTTGTCGCTCACAGGCAAAAATGCCCGATATTTTTCGATAAGGCCTTTATATAACATTACTTTAACTCTTCCATGCGGATCGCGACGGGCTTTGACTTGACAATGCCTTGTTTGTGAATTTTATCGAGTGCGATGCGGACCATTTTTTCCTGTGCGACGTCGGTCAACATAATGACCGGAAGCGCGGATGCCCAATGATCATGAGCTTTTTGGGTGACCGAATTAATACTGATCTTATGCTTGCTTAAAATTCCGGTGATCTTTGAAAGCACGCCGACTTTGTCAGGGGCCATAAAACGGATATAAAATCGTGTCGAAATATCGTCGATTTTACGGATTTTTGTTTCGGGAGCTTCGCGGTAAATATTGGCCAAATATTGGTCGGCTGGGCAACCTACGCGGGAAGCTAATTGAAAAAGATCACTGATAACCCCGGATGCGGCTGTCATCTGTCCTGCCCCTTCGCCAGACAAAAGCACATCACCCATGGGACTTGCGTTTATAAACATCGCGTTAAAAATTCCATTAACGTCGGATAGCGGATGTTTTTTGGAAATAAGCGTCGGATGCACGCGGGCCTCGATTTCGTGATTTGCTTTTTTAGCAATCGCCAAAAGTTTGATTGTCAGCCCTAAACTTTCGGCGTGCTCAATATCGTGATGCGAAATTTGTGTAATCCCTTCAGTGTAAACTTGTTGGGCGCTGATAAATTTTCCCATCGTTAAGGAAACGAGGATCGCCAGCTTCGACGCTGAGTCCATGCCGTTGATGTCAAGTGTGGGATTGCTTTCGGCAAAACCTTTGGCTTGCGCCGCGGCGAGCGCTTGGCCAAAATTAAGGTCCTTTTGCGTCATCTCGGTCAAAATATAATTGCAGGTCCCATTGATAATTCCATAAAGGCTTTTGAATTTATTCCCTGCCAAGCCTTCGGTGAGCATTTTGATCAAAGGAACGCCGGCCATAACCGAGGATTCAAAATATATATTGCGGTTGCAGCTATGTGCTTCTTGAAAAAGTTCTTTGCCGTGCATGGCCAAAAGACTTTTGTTGGCGGTCACGATGTGTTTGCCTTTTTTAAGCGCCTCAAGGACGATTTCGCGGGCCGGAGTAATTCCGCCAATCAGTTCGATGACCGCATCAATTTCGGGGTCATTGATCACTTTTTTATAGTCGGTGGTCAAAAGCGTTGTGCTGTCTAAGCCCGTCGGTAACTTTTTTTTGATGCTGCGGTCACAAATGGCCCTTAGGTCAAACTCGATATTATATTTGTCCTTAAAAAAACTTTTGCGTTTTTGTAAAAAGTTAACAACGCCGCTGCCGACATTGCCGTAGCCAATAAGCCCTAAAGTGATCTTATTCATGGTGTCCGTTTGCCTTTTCGTTTCTAAAATGCTCAATGAGTTTTGAAAGTACCGCGTGTGCTGCCAGAGGGATATCATCAAACTGCACACGGGTTTCGTAAATAATATTACGTATTTTTTCTTTGGAATCTAAAACGGTCCCTTTTAAATGGATAAACTCTGATAGAAAAGGAGTTTTTAGTTCGATCCCAAGTCTCGTTCCCGTCGAGAAAGATTTGGATGTGATCAAACACATGCCTCCTAAACCGATATTTTTCAGTTGCGAAGCACTATGTTTGACCAGAGGATCATTAAGGTCAAAATACGACAACATAAAGTGCTTGGCAATGCGTGGATATTTTCGCTTTTCTGGGAACGGCTCGTTGGTCATCAGAATCCCCTTTCCACGTGTAACTTTTTGTAAAAGTCGGAGCGGTGAGGTTTGAACTCACGACCTCTTGAACCCCATTCAAGTGCGCTAGCCAACTGCGCTACGCTCCGTAAAATTTGCAAATGAGATCTATGTAAAGAGCGTAAATGACTACAAAGTTGCGTTTGGGTATTATACTGTTTTCCTTAAACCAATCAATGGTTCGTAAATTCTAGAAGAAGCAGTATACTATAATCGCCAAAACCTGCAAAGGAAAAGTTCGACGGGTTCATTCAGCTTTTGTTTTGCGGGTCATAAGGTCCGTGACGGCGGCTTCTGCGGATTTCCCTTTAAAAAGAATATTGTAAACTTCGCTGGTAATCGGCATTGGGATTTTATGTTTACGGCTTAAGGCGTAAGCGGCTTTGGCGGTTTCGACCCCTTCGGCCACCATGTTCATGTTGCCAAGAATAGTTTTGATCGCAATACCCTTGCCTAACTGTTCGCCGACAGTACGGTTGCGGCTTTGCGGGCTAAAACAGGTCGTAATCAAATCGCCTAAACCGGTCAACCCGGCAAAAGTTTTTGGCTTGGCTCCCAAACTAGTGCCTAACCGTGACATTTCCGCCAGGCCGCGTGTGACGATCGCCGCTTTAGTGTTGGTGCCATATCCTAATCCATCGCAAACACCGCAGGAAATCGCGATGACGTTTTTTAAGCTCCCGCCTATTTCAACGCCGATCAAATCTGTGTTGGTATAAATCCTGAAAGTTTCGGAATTAAAAATTTCTTGTAAAATTTTTGTGGTTTTGCTGTTTTTTCCGGCGATGACCGCAGTTGTCGGAATCCCTTTGACGACTTCCCCGGCAATTGTCGGGCCGGAAAGAACGGCTAAATTGACATTTCCCAAAACATCGTTAATCACTTGACTGACGCGCAGCAAAGTTTTTGTTTCGATACCTTTGACGACGCTGAGAATAATTTTATTCTTGAGATTGAAAGATTTCATTTTTTTTAAAACTGAACGCAAAAATTGGGACGGGACAGCAAGGACAAGAATTTCGCTTTCATTGACCGCTAAATTTAAATCACTGGTGATTTTAACGCTTGCTGGAATTTCAACGCCGGGAAGAAATTTACGGTTGATGCGCGTATCCTGGACTTGCGCGGCGTACTCGGGAAACGCGCCCCAGAGTTTGACGCGGTATTCTTTCTTGGCAAGGTAAATCGCCAAGGTCGTCCCCCATCCCCCGTCGCCGATAATCGAAATGCTGTGTTTTATTTTAGGCATGGGGCTTATTATAATGAAACAAAGACAAGTTGCAAGGTTGTATTAAATTGGATTTGCGACGACTCGATACAGGGTGAAAGTTTCGTTTTCGTAAACAGAGTCAAGCATAGCGTTTTTGCCGGGATTGAAATAACGCATAAAAACAATGTAATTGACTTTGTATTTGGTCAGCGCATTAACCAGAGCAGGTTTGATATCGCCATCGATAAAAACCTTGAAATGCTCAACGTCTTTTAAGCGTTTTTGCCACTCGAGAGCCGCTTTGTAGTCAAACCCAATAACCCCGCAGTCGCGGTAACAGACCAAGACTTTTCTCTCGGAAAAAATACGAAAACCGCCCATTTCCATATCATTGGGCGTCAGGATCAAAGCATTTTTTGGTGTATGTTCTCGGACAAAATTTTGCATGTCAATCCAATTGCGCTGAAGCTGCCAAAAGCCCGGGCCTTTTGTTTCGACGTGCAGACGCAGATAATGGTAGTAAATATTGTTACCGGTCAAAAGCAAAAATGGGACAAGAATAAGAATTATTTGAAGTTTTGTACGGTGATTCTTTAAAAATAAATTTACTAGTAATAGGGTTATCGCCAATCCGCAGATGACAAAAAATGTGATAATCGCCCAATGGCTAAAATGATTGTACTTAAACTCAAAATAAATTCCAATAAGCGATAAGCTAAAAAATAACCAAGATAGCATTTTGGGCAGACCATTGTTTTCTTTTAAAAGAAAGAAAATGGCCATACATGTTAGAGCCGCCACAAAATTTCCAAAACGTATCAATGAAAAAAGACAGATCAATAAAGCGGAAATTTCAAAAGAGCTTGTTTTTATTTTATCTATAACAAGAACCGTTGTGTATCCGATCAAAATAAACTGCATAAATTGAATATTGCGCGAAAGGTTAAGGTCGAGGAAAAAACGGCTGGGGACAATATAAGAGAAGACAAAACTAAGGGCTAAAAAAATTATAGCGCCGATCATCAATGCATGAGCTTTTTGGTCTTTTCGAAAGGACGGATTGTAAACACCGTTAACAGCGAGCATCGCGATGACCGGCCAAAAGGCTTGTGTTCCTTTTAAAAACGACGGGAAGCTATGGGCGATGTGATTTAAAGTTTCACTGTCAAAAAGAAAAGTCGGCGGGCAGGCGATTTTGTATAAGTCGATCCAGTTTTGGTAAATCGACGGATCGTCGGGGAGATGTGAAAATACGCGTTTAAAGGTCCAGACGATAAAGGGGCTGCTAAAAAGAGCAAATAATCCGATCGATCTTAAAAGTGTTTTGCCTTGGGCCTCCCTTGCATTCCAAAGAAGATAAAGTGACATATAGCAGAATGGAAAAAAACTGTAAAGTGCATGAAAATTTGCGGCAACGCCAAAAAGAATTGCGGCGGTCATAAAACGGTTTTTATAAAAATAATATATCGCAGCCATGATGATGGCTAGGGCAAATTCTTGATGAGAAAAAGTTCGATACAGAAATTCTTCAACGCGAAAAACTAAAAAGAAAGACAGAACACAAAGTGATGCAGAAAGCCGGCTGCGTGTTATCCGTTTCCAAAGTTTGTAGGCGTAAAAAAACAAAAAGAAACGGCTTAAGAGATACAGGATGAAATACGCCGTTGGCACTTGGTCGGTTGTGATTATTTTGGCAAGCAGTGGAAAAAGAAATGACGTGAAATTGGCTTTAAGCGCCTCGACGTAATAATCGCCGACAAAGAGAGTTGGGTCGATGAGACTTTTAAGAAGCGGAATTTCAAGATGCTGATCGTCCCATGCGTATGTGTAGCCGTTGGTCGCTAAGAAGATGAGAAAAAGTCCCAGCCCGATCAACCAATCGTTTTGGGAAAGTTTTTTTAGCTGTGCGACGAGGCTCATGAAAAAGTCAAAGATGTTGGGAGGCGAACATTTAAAGCGGGAGAAGGGAATCGAACCCTCGTGACCAGCTTGGAAGGCTAGCGTTCTACCACTGAACTACTCCCGCAGAAATTTTGCTTTAAAGTAAAGGTTTGTTTCTTAGAACCTTTTGCTCAAAGCGCTTGTGTTCCGTTTTCGGGACTGAACTACGCCAGCGATTTCATTTATTAATTTCAGAAAAATCGCCAGTCCCCTTTTGGGGACTCCCGCGAAGACAAAATGGGCAGAGCAGGATTCGAACCTACGAAGGCAAAGCCAGCAGATTTACAGTCTGCCCCCGTTGACCACTTGGGTATCTGCCCATAATTACATCAAAATTACCAGTCCTACTTGAGAAAGATTGAAATTTAACTTTAAGCTGGCGAGAGGAATTGAACCCCCGGCCTACTGATTACAAATCAGTTGCTCTACCAACTGAGCTACGCCAGCACACGTTTTGCTTCAAAGAAAATGTTGCTACCTTGGAAATTTTTGCTTAAAGCGTTTTTGTCCCGCGTAGCGGGACTGAGCTACGCCAGCAAGCTTCCACTGAAATTACAAAATTTATCTTTAGAATGGCTTGCCAGTCCTGCTTTCTTTAAGAATTTTTTATGGAAAAAGCAGGGCGCCAGCAATTTAAAAATTTCCAGTCCCTTTTTTAGGGACGCCAGCAGATTACCATTATTTCTATCAGTTCTACATTCAGAAAGATCTGCCAGTACTGTTTCCCTCCTTTTGCTCTAGAGAAAACAGTGCGCCAGCACGCCAAAAGCTTCGTATTTATACCAAACTTAGCGTCGGATGTAAAGCACGAATTTTGTTCTTGTCCAACCAAATTAAAAATGTCCTAATTTTAGAAGTCTCGTAAGCTCCCTTTGAGCTTAAACCCGTTGCGCCAACAAGGCCACAAGCTAACTGCTCTTAAGAAATTTTTTAACATCGTCGTGATTCCCAGCAAGAATGAACTCGACGAGGTCGCCTTCCCAACGGAACAAGATTCTTGTTTTTAGACCCTTGCGGACTTCCCAAAAATTGCCTTTAAGCCGCTTTAATCCAATTCCCTTATAAATCTCCCGATCTTGAGAAAGCATATTGATTAGCTGGACAGCCACTGTTTTGATTTCTTCTTTCTCGGGGCCATGAAATCTCTTAACAGACCGATCAAAGGAAGGCTTAAATTCAAATCTCATAAGCTATGAATATGGGCTTTTGCGGCGGCGGTTGTTTGATGTGTTTTACCCTTCTCTGCGGCGAGCTTCTCGATTTTGGTCCACTCTTTAGTGGTATACGGGGATTTGGCATTAACCTCGCAAGGAAGAAGAAGAACACCCTCTTTGCTGACGCCAAAAGCAACCGCAGAGCCTTCTTTGAGGTGCAACAATTTGCGGATACGATTGGGGATCGTGATTTGCCCCTTGGTGGTGATTTTTGCAGTTTCTAATATCGTCATGACAACCTCCATTTTTCCTATTTCCTTACATGCTTACTTTTGCTTAAAGCATACCTGATTTGGAAATGATTGTCAATTTTCTTTAAATTCCGGTATTTTACTCTCAACTGCTTGGTTGCACTTAGTTTGAATCGTATTGCTTGTGCTCAAATTTAAAACCTAATCCCAAAAGGATTAGCCCTAACAACGGGTTAATAAATTCGGTGCTTAAATAAAGAACATCGTTTCTCGGTGGCAATTGCGCTGACAAGTAAACTTCTGAATAATAAAATGCCGAGAACAATAAAAATCCAACGCCAAACAACTTAAGAAACATAGCTTTGTTCGGAATCAAGCATAACCCCACGATCAAGAATATAAATCCGGGCGGTAAACAAAAGATCGTAAACACCAAACCGAATCCCTCTGGATCGGGCATGATCCTTTCTGTGAGATAAAAATATAATGCAAATGAAACCAGAAGCATTGCGATGGCTAAAAGCACATATCCAATAATGTTAAAGGGTCGCAACTTTAAATTCTCCTATAAATGCTGTGGGTTAGAGAACAACATCAAAACGATTATAAGCTACTAACTTCTATTTCTTTTTTATTTTCTTTAAGATCGCGTAATAGCGGCAAATTGGTTGGAAGGATACGTAAAATCACCGGTGTGAAACCTTCGATTTTGATGTTTTGTAACTGTGTCGGGTCAAACGGCATGTCGAACTTGATCCCTTCTCCTTCTGTTTGCAAATCTAAAGCCTTTGAATTCATGTCGATACCGCCGAGATTGTTTTCCATTCTGGTTTTTGTCGCAGGTGATATTTCTGCTTGACTTAAACTGGAACTGGCGATCGGTATTTGTTCACCGTCGGCAATTCCCAGCGCGTCCTTTCTTTTTGCGGTCTCATCGTGTCGGATAGGCCCGGGCAGCCAGCCGTCGTGCAGCTCAGTAGCGGGGTAATGCTCAAAAACCCATTTTTTAACATTAGGCCATGTTAGCGGAATATTTTGGGAGTTCAGGGCAGACACAGTTTTTTCTAGTCTTTGATAAGCCGCCTCGTCATAACCTGTGGGGACGCTACCATTTTCGATACCGAATTTTACATAATAACTATCTCCCGCTGGAAGAATAGGAGCAATAAATTTCAAGAAATTCGGTATATCAAGATTCATTTCTTTTAGAACGGCGCTGTAGGTCGGCTTAATCCCGCGGTTTTCCAAGTTTCCAATAATTGTCTTTATGGCCTGCTCTCTTTTATCGACAGGGTAATCTTTATTATGAAAAATGCGTAGCGTATATGCAGCGTTTTGCGGCTTAAAGTATTCAGCATGATTATAGAACTTTGGGTCGATCCCCAGCGCATCAAGGGTATAACCGTCTTCAAATAATGATTTCATAAGCCTAGCTGCTGAATGAAGTGGGATATGATAATAATCAAAAAATAGTTTAATGAGCGGCTTTGGATTTGGATCGGTGCGGATTATATTGGCTAAATATCGCACGGCGGCAAGCCGGGATTCGATGGGGATGGTGTGGTAGTCGAAATCAGTGCGATCATAGTAAGCAAAAAGACCTAATGTCCCCCAGTCTTCTTGTTCCTCCAACATTCCTCCCTTGGTTCGCCATCGGTTGAGCGTTCCATTCCGTAACCCAAGAACGCGTTCAACCATTTTCGGTGTGGGAAGATAACCATATTTTTCAAGAATTCTTATCGCTGTTTCACTCACAAGTTTGCGTCGTGCCATTTTATTTGAAGGAATGTCATCCGGCTCCATCCCTAAATTATTCAATGATGCTACATATTGAGTATCGTTGCGATAAAAGAATTTAAGATGCATATTTAGCAAAAGGACATCGACGTCCATTGCTTTTGCGATCTCGCTGACTGTTCCCATCCGTCCGTTTTGTTCTTTGAGTCGGGCGGCCGTTTGTTTTATTTGTTCCTCAATTTTGGGGTCAGCATAACTTTTAATACCGAGAGCCTCATTGAGGAATTTTGGGTTAGCCGGTTTTTGATATGGCTTATTCTCTACAACAGCTTTAGGTTGTTCAAGGGCAGCTACAAGTCCAAGAGCTTCGGCGTAAATTATCTGGTATATGTCGTAGATGTTCTCAAGGGAATATTTCTGTTTTTCTAGATTTCTTATGAACGCCTGCCGGGCTTGGTCAAAATCGACGTTAAACCGGTTATCAAAATCCCATGCTGTTTTAACCTCTTCTCTTTGGCGGGTTAAGTGTTCAAAGACATCCGGCGACATAGCTGCGACCTGATCTAAAACCAATATTGTTCTGTCCATCGCCCACATGATATCCCGGACAAAATCCGCCTGGATAAAAGCAGCTCCTTCATCCATCGAAGCCTTGGCCCTGGCGGCGGATTCCCAACTGCGCTTTAAGGTGCGCAATTGTGGGATGGCTTCTAAAACTTGAGGCCTATTCGTAATCATATCCTTGAGCCATAATAAGACATCTAAATTTTTATAGAACGCCGCATACTGTGGGTTTGTGCTTAATTCATTTAGCGTCACAATTTCTACGGATTTAGTTAGAAAATCTTCCGGCTTGAGCGAGGCAAATAGATCGTTAAGATCAACTGTGTCAGGCGTAAAGCGGTAATCAAAACCGTTACCGTTTCCGTTACCGTTTGATTGCCTGCTGTCGCCGTTACGGATTTCAAGATCCGAAAGATCGATCTGATCAAATTCGCTAGCGGCAACGTCTCTGGTTTTTTCATAAACCCCAACGTGAAAAACTTTTTCGGTCAAGGTCGCTTCAATCGTGCGCAAATATTCATTGCCTCCTGTTTCTTGGCTGATTCTTTCTTTGGCAGCAGTTGTTAACTGATTGCTCAAATTCGCGCCTTCAACAATGGTTTTATAGCCAAGTCTTTGCAAAACGGCATGAAAACGAGAACCTTTTAACGGCGACCCCTTAGGCATGGAAATAATTAGCCGCGGATGATCGGAAGCCAATTTAAGCAAATGTTCAAAAGCGATTAAAGCGCCTCGGACATCGGCGGGTTCAAGCTGGTCTAAAACAAAGTTAACAGTTAGAATATCGAAGCTGTGAGGCGTTGTAATCAGTTCTTTGGTTGTTTCATCGGAACTCTCGATCCCATCCGTGAGGCGGCTGATATCAGCGCGAATTTTTAAGGGATTCGGAGCAACTTCATAAATATCTTTATCGTATTCGAGGTCAACAACATCATCTGCCAACTCCGGGGAAAAGCCTTTTAATGTTGACCACAGGACGCTTGAATTTGCTCCCACGTCTAAAATTAGTGGATGAGTCAGACTCGCAGCGGCCAGCCAGGATGCGACCCAAATATTGGCTTGATAAGCGGGCCGCCTTGGATTGACATGCTCGTCAGATTTCTGTGTTCCGCGCCTGGCCCAAACTAAGGCTTCTTTTTTGAGACTGTTTTTTAAATCCAAGATAACTTTGTGGACTTTGATCAATAAACGGATATCCTCAATTGTCAAAGTTTTTCCATCTTTAATGCCGGCGAGCACTTTGGAAACCTGCTTTTGGTCATCTACGGACAGGTAAATCAGTTTTTCCCATCTTTTGGCCTCTTTGGCGGCTTTGCTTACATCATAAAATATTTCTAGGAATCTCTGGAGCGCTACATCCGGCAATTGAAAATTCTTCCAGATTTCTTCGTATTCTTGCTCTGAGGATTCAATAAGCTCGATATGGCGATCGCCGGGTTTTTCAATATCACCGGCCAATTCGGACACTAGTTGCTTTGTGCCCTCTGTTTCGCCAAAGAGCTGTCGAAGCGCAGCGATTATCTTTACCCGTGCACTGTTGGCCTTAATTTCCGCTTCTTTTTCCGCGCGCAGTTGATCGATAGTTTCCAATCGATCACGTTTCCCAAAAAGGGCTTTGACATCATCGGGTCCGACATAGACGGTTTTGTCAGTTTGCGAATTGTAAAGGATATAAACCCAGTGTGGACGATTTCCGAATTCGTCAGTTGCAATCGGTTGCCGGTTGGAACCAATTATACCGGACTTCTGAATCCCTCCTGGGGAGTAGATGAGTTCGCTAATTTCCCACTCGTCAGAAACCCAGTCCCAAGAATCTTTACTCTTGGAAAGTTCCAGCATTCTTTTGATACGCTTATCATCCAAAGAACTGGAAGCGGATGTTGGCTCCAACGTCGAAAAAGCCGTAATTAAATTGCCAGTGGTGCTGCTAGCGACAACGGTGTTTAATTGCTGTGGTGAACTTGCGATTTCAATGACCGTTGTATACGCCACGGCTTTCCCTGCCACGACCCCGCCGGAAAAATATTTGCGTGGTGTGTTTTCTTGAGTGACGGGGTCGATTTCTTCTTTGATATAGTTATAAACACCCCTCTTGAACGCAACGATATACTGGTCGTAAATTTTTTGTTTAACGTCTTTGTCTTCAACATCGACGCCCGCCACTTTATTAGCACCAACATAAATCTTGCTCAGCATTCCTCCTTGTAGTTTGCGCTTAAACCACGCAGCCATGATCATGGAATGATAAATTTGACGCAGCTTGGTAAAATTCTTGCCTTCATTGATTTCTTTTTCGATCTCCGGCAGGACGATTTCGCGAAGGATTTGGGAACCTAATGCGTTTGTTTGCTCTCCTTTGTCATTCCCGCGGAAGCGGGAATCCATTTTTAATAATGGATCCCCGCTTAAAGCATGCGGGGATGACATTTGCTGGGTAGCCAATGCTACATAATCACTTTCCAACATCACCTTCAAATGACTCTCGGTGATAAAAGCGACACTCCCGCTTTCATAAACCTTGGCATGGTCGGGCATGATCCACACTTTATTGAATGTGCTCATCGGGACCTTTGTGTCGCCGTACTTTTCATAAGCCTTCTGATTTACCCGGTCCCAGAATTTCTTGCCTAATTCATGTTCCGGATAAATCAATGATGCGGTCAATTGCTTAAGCAGATAATCCTGGGCCAACAAATCGCGGCCCATTTCGGTCACCCCAAATTCTTTAGGGATCACGCGGTCTTTTTCATAAGGCGAAAGATTGACCCATTGATCGTCATCGGGAACAGTTAATGCGGCGAGGAAGTATTTGATTAAAAGATTAGTTTCGTTTTGGAGTTTCTGGCCTTCAAGTCGGGAGTTGCCGGTGTCGAGGATAAAGTCAAAACGAAAAGGATTATCAGGATAAACTTTGAGGCCTTTAATGGCAATTGGAACGTAGCTGGGGCTGATGCCGACCATCGCTCCGGGCATGGGCAGATTAAGGACACTTTGTGCCGAAACAATCGACGGCGAAAAGACCTGTCCGCTTAAAAAACACAGCAGAATCAGGGTGCTAACGCCTTTGCGAAATAAATTTTTATGTTTTGTATTCATAAATGGATCCCCGCTTTCGCGGGGATGACAATAAACACAACGAGGATGACAACAAACACAGTTGACCACGAGCCAATAAACATCGTTTTGGACTCACAAAATAACGAAAATATACGGGTTGAGAAAGTTGAATCAAGAACTTTTGATGGGTTAGGACACAGCTAAAGAATACTACATGAATTGACTCTCAGCAAGGAAATTTTACTGTCCCTCGACGACAGAAATTTCTAGTCTAGCTTTCAAAGGCACCAGCACGTTAAAAATCCCGTATTTGACCAAACTTGGCGTCGGATGTAAAGCACGAATTTTGTTGTTAGCTGTTATTTTTTTTGTTGTTTAAATAACGGCAAGTACTTTTGCAGTAAAAAGAGCTTTTGAAAATCAACTTTGCTCGTACCGATATAAACCTCTTGATCCCATTTCCCGTTTTTTTGTGTGATTTCATCGACATAACGATTGGCATCTGCGGGGGATTTAAACGTCTGGAGTCCCTGTTTTTTTGTATACACCAGATAATATCGCGGGCTATTGGTTTTGAAATAATTTGGAAAAAACATCTCGACTAAATTCTTTTGGACTGGCGGTTGATTGTTGACATAAATCAGATGCGTGTAAACCAGTTCACTTTTAAAAAGACCGAACGAAAAATCCGGTTCGCTTTTATGACTTTTGACAAAGCGGTCGACTTCTTTTAAAAAGATCCGTTGTGGTTCCCAGAGATTTTTAAGGTCATTGTTTAAACGGTGCAAATAATATCCTTGCAAGCATGATAAAGAAATCAGCAGAACCAAAAAAGCATTCTTTATGATTGGTCGATGCCCGTCGATAAACATTAGAAACGGTGCAATTAGAATCGTTAAACCCATAAGACCAAAAGAATAAATAAAGTAAAAGTGGTGCGGGACTGTTCGCAGATAGTCCGGACTTAATTGCAAACGCGTCAGACACAAGAGGGTCGCATAAAGTACCGAAAAAAGAAGCATTGTCAGGCCTAAAACAGAATTTCTTTTATTCCAAAAAGATTTAATGGCAGGCCTGTTCTTTATTACCGAGTAAACACAGAAAATAAAAAACACGGCAAAAAAAACAGCCAACAGCGCATTTAATTTCTGTGGAATACTATCAAGACGAAAATCAAAAGCTTCATAATTATATTGATGTCCAACAAATTTTATTTTTGTAAATGCCGGAAAAAAGAATCCTTCAAAACTCATTTTGATGATGTTGGAAAAGTTGGATAAAAAAATACCGATACTAAAAGAGTTCGTCTGTGCCGAGCCGGTCAAGCCTTCTTGAGCGTAAGAAAAATTTTTTGTCCGTAAAAGAAAATCTACACCGCTGACAGCGCTGTAGATACCCATCGGCAAAAAAATCAGGACTTTGTGACGGTTGGGGAAACGGCGAAATACCGATTTCCATGGCATCCATAGAAGCCCAATAAAAAGTGCATTGAGGATAAGAGCACATTCACACCCAAAAAACGAAAGCGTCAACCACACTAAGGTCGTTAAAAAGACTTTTTCCTGGTTCCCGGGATCTTTGCAGTATTTAAAGAATTGATAAATGGCCATCATGCCAAAGATTTGGAAAAAAAGGTACCCGCTGATATGGTGCCGTCCGACGAGCTCTTGCTGCAAAAGCAACAGAGAACACAACAAAACGAGAGCAAACGACCATCGCTGAGAAACAAAAGTATTGAGGATTCGAAACAAGACCCATTGCGCCAGAATGTGCAAAACAAAAGCTGCCAGCTGCCACCAAAAAAAGTCATAGCCAAAAAACCAGCGATCAAAGGCTAAAAGAAGATACACCAAAGGGCGAAAAAGGACTTTGTCCCCTGTCATTTGCTCGCGGGAGCGGTTGTAGGAATACGATTCGCTGATTAACTCTGGCAAGGACTCAATGTGGGCAATTTCCCCTAAAAAGATCTGATGATCCGGCCCCCGGCAGCTATCAAAAAAAGATGGGAAATAGACGATGACGTTAACTAAAATTATTATTCCAAAAAGTAACGCTTTGGTTTTTTTTATAAATGCAGGCATTTTAATCAACGATTTTATATTCTCGCACGCGCTCTTCGAGTTCTGCCCATATTTGCGGACAGGTTTTTTTGTCCGACAAACCTTGGGCAATAAATTTTCCCATATCAAAACAATGGTCGGAATTATTGTAATTAAACATACCCAAACGGCCCGTCGTCAATAAATTCGTAAATTTCTTTAGTTTGCTTGTGACGTGCGCCATTTTTTCCAAATACTGAAGGTCATAGCGTGGATAAAAATTCTTTTTGCGGATGACAAAACATGCGTCTTTTTGAATATCTGCGAGGTTCATTATTTTAGCCTCTGCGAGCTGTTGGGCGCAGCGGGTGATTAAAAGATCATCGTTTGTTGACCAGATTTCGCTATCAGCTTCGCAAGTAAAGTCGCAGCAGACAATTGTCTTATCGTCGGGCGCGATATCTTCCGACATATTTTTTTGTTCGCTAATGCGGCTAAAAATAAATTTGCGTTCTGGAAAGAAAACCCATTGCTCATCTATAACTTTAGGTTTATTGACAAAGAGATACACCAAAAGCAAATGGCGGGCTGAAAGAACGTCTGCATCCTGTTTTTCGGGTAGAACATAGTTTAAAAGTTGCGGTAAAGCAATCGAGGAAATGAGCGTGTCGCAGGAAAATTGAGCGGAACCCTTCCCTATCTCGACGGTTATGCCCGTAATTTGATTGTCCTTATGATGAAATTCTTTAATAAAAGCGTTCGTCAAAATTTTGCCGCCGGTCGCTTGAATTTCTTCTTTGAGTTTTTCGGCAAAATCTCCAAAGCCTTTTTTAGGGTAATAAAAATATTTCGCGCTTGTCTCTTGGCTCTCGGGCAAAAGTTTGAGAAGCCGCAGAATAAGGTGAAAAGTGTTCAGCGATGAGACGCGAATCCGCGCCATGTCCGCGTGCAGACTTTGGGGCGCGCCCCATACTTTTTCGGCGAGCGGCTCAAAGATCAGCTGATACGTCGCTTGCCCAAAAGTTTGGATCATAAAATCTTCGTAGGATTGGGCGTTTTTCTTCCTGACGAGATTATGGATTTTTTGGAAGGCAAAGGTGGTTAAGATTTTTAAGAAATGTTTAGGACCTAAAACGTTCAGAAGATTCGTTAGTTTCAGCGGATACTCTAAGTAATGGCCGTTAATAAAAATTTTGTTTTTCTTTTCAACACGCAGGGCACGATCACCCATCAACGCAACCAAATCGTCGAGGATTCCCGGCAGCACCGAATAGATTTTGTGCGGGCCAAAATCAAGGGTAAAGTTTTTATAGGGAAAGCTTGCGCACAATCCTCCGACGGTCTGCGACTGCTCTAAGACAACAACTTCATAGCGCCCGCTGCGGCTTAGGAAATACCCGACGGATAACCCGGCAATTCCAGCGCCTAAAATGACGACTTTTTCTTTCATGATTAAATCTTTTTTGCGACGACTAAGGTTTGTCCCATCCAATAAGGAACAGAAAGGTTTTGCATGTTTAAGCCGGCGATGATTTTTCCGCTAAACTCCACCACCCAGGGCAAATAGGGTTTCATGCGCATATTAATGTAGCCAAGTTCTAGCGACTGCCAGTGCGGACGGTAGGTTTTAATTTCAAACCCGACGTCGCCAAGCAGCTTTTTGATTGTTTTGCGGGTAAAGTAATACAGATGTATCGAGAGTAAAAAGACCCATTTGCGTCCCATGGCCCGTGCAACGGCTGAACCCACGTCGGGATAATTGACGATTAAAAGCCCCCCTTTTTTTAAAACACGGCGGCATTCGGATAAGACGGCCTTAGGATCAGTTGTGTGCTCAAGCACATCCCAAAGGCTGACGGCATCAAAGTGATTGTCGGGGAGTTTCATTTCAAAAATGGTTCCGGGAAAAACAGAAATGCCGTATTGTTTTTGGCACCACTGCGTTAACCAGCGGTTAGGCTCGCAGCCTTGTACCTGCCAGCCGGCGTCTTTGGCCACTTTTAAAAATGCGCCGGAGGCTGTTCCTACGTCGAGCAATCGTCCGGGCTTGTGATTCTTTCCTATAATCGACCGCCATGCACGGGCAAAAGTTTTTTCTCGTGCCAAGGCTTGCGAAACAAAAAGCGGGTCCTCCCCTGCACTGTAGCCGTCGAGAATGACCGATGATTTAAGGCGCGGGTTTAAATATTTCAGTCCGCAAGAGCGGCATTGGACCATCTGGTCAAGAAGAATATCATCACCGGATGAGCGAAACACGTCGGTAAGTTTTTCAACTTTGGCCAAGTCATAACGGGGCGGATAAATAATTTCAAAGTCATCGCTCCCGCAAAGATTGCAGGCGATGTGTTCTAAAAGGTCTTTATAGCTGGGGGCACTCATGTGATTTTTGAATTCCTTAAGATGATTTGTTTGACTTCGCGAAGCCGCGTATTAATCGCGCTTAAAATAAAACCGATGCCTAAAAGCAAAACGCCCAAAAATAATAAAAATCCGCTAAATAGCGACGATGTTTTGTCCAGTAAAAGAACAGTCAATGAACTGATCCAAAACCCGCAGGCTAAAGCGCCGTAAAGACGCAAAGGATAATGATCGCGCAAGAGCATGGCAATTGTCAGCATAATCCGCCAGCCGTCCTGAAACGGACGCAGTTTTGACGGGCTATTAAGCGGACGGGGTTGATAGGTGACCGGGATTTCGGTAATCGATAACCCTTCTTCCAGCGCTTGAATCGTCAGTTCGGTTTCGGTTTCAAATCCGCCGGTGAGCAAAGGCACGGTCTTAAGAAAACGTGAATTAAAAACCCGGTATCCGGAAAGCACATCCACAAACGATGTCCCAAAAAGCGCATTGATGATTTTAACAATCAGATGGGTTCCCAGGCGATTAAGGTAAAAATGGGCATGTTCATTCGATTTTTTTAAGCGGTTGCCGACGGTCATATCCGCTTTCTTTTCACAGATTGGGCCGACAAGAGCCTGTGCGTCGATGGCCCTATACGTTCCATCACCGTCGACAACAATAACTGCATCAAAATAGCTGAGTTGGTCAAAAATTGCGCGCATGACATTACCTTTACCTTTGCGTCCAACATAAATGACGTGCGCTTTATGCTCTTGGGCAATTTGCGGCGTTTTGTCGGTCGAGGCATTGTCAAAAACGAAGATTTCGGCTTGCGGCAGGTGTTTGCGAAAGTCATCGATGACTTGCCCAACGCTTTCTTCTTCGTTATAACAAGGAATGGCGACGGAAATTTTAAAATTTTGTAGATTTGACATTTGGCGTTCTTTTTTATGCTTATTCTTGTCAATTCGGGAAGATCTTTTTCGGCTCAATTGTTTGGCGCCTCTATGGCGCAATTCGCCTAAAAAGATTCCCCGAATTGACAAAAGATTTTTATCTTTGGTTTTTTATAATTATTTAATTCTTAAACGGCCGGGCAAAAATTCCCGTTTTCCTCCACACCAAAGCGCGGTATGGAACCATTTCCATTTTCGTTTCAAAGTGGCGTGTCAAAAAATTAACGATTTGTCGCATGACACGAAACGGAAAAAACCATAATTTCCCAAGCAAAAAAATTCGGTACAGTTTTAACCGCCAACGCTGCAAATTTTGAAAATCCGCGCGCCACGCCGGAGTAAATGTTAATTCCCAAAGGTCTTTGTACCCAGAAAATTCTTTATAAATCGCTGACCCCGGGACTGGTGTGATCATAAACAACGCGATTTCGTCGACGCCCAAACGCGTTAAGCGCTCGATGAGCTTTTGCGTTGCGTTTCTGTCTTCGTCAGTCTCGTTAGGATAGCCTAAAACAAAGCATGCTTGCGAAAAAATTTTTAATTTTTTCATTACGGTTATTAATTTTATAGCGTGCTCCACGTTAAAAGGCTTGTTCATCGCCTTGAGGATGCGCGCTGATCCGGTTTCCGGCGAGATTGAAATATAACGACATCCCGATTGGGCCATGAGGGCGAGTGTTTCTTCATCCCGTATCGTTTCGGCTTTTGTTCCGGCGACGATTTTCCAGGTAATATTAAGCTGTCGTTTTAGAATTTCACGGCAAATCTCGCGAGTGCGTTCATCGTTGACCGTCGGGTCTAAGTCCTCCACGTGAAATTCATTGACGCCATATTTTTGTATGGAATGTTCAATCTCATCGACGACATTTTTGGCCGAACGTGCTTGCCATTTGAGATTGTTTGTCGATGGGATGACACAAAAACGGCAAGGATACGGACAGCCACGCGAGGTCAAAAGCGGTAAATATTTTTTGGAAGTCAGAGGTCCGTGGGCAAAGCCTAAACGCCAATAATTTTTTAAAGGAAATAAGTCCCATGCCGGAAAACTTAAAGCGTCAAGGTCATGGGTGGCGCTAATCACAGGGTTATAAAAATCTTTGGCGCCCAGTCCAGGAATTTTCTTTAACGTCGAGAAATCCGACGCACAGAGTGCTGCAAGAATTTCGCCGCAGCGGCTTTCGGCTTGCCCGGTCAAAATATAATCGGCGCCGGCTTCATAAAATTGACGGCTGATTTTCGATAAACTATACCCGGTCACTGACTGGGTATTTTCTAAAATAATGATTGGAACGGATGGAAAATTTTTCTTTGCAGCGCGCACGATTTCTAACGTCGAAAGATGATTGTTGAGGTTAATCGCATAAACAAAAATCGCTTGTGCATCGGCGGGAATGCGTGAGACAATTTCGTCTGCCGAAAGCCCTAAGAGCAAATAATTATTCCATCGAGAGCCTTGGGCTGGTTTTTCGGCAAAAGCATCGATCACGACCGGCATAAAGTTTTGTTCGCGCAAAGCACTGGCAACGTAAGCTAATCCGATGGGCATATAAACGATGCCTGTCGTGAAAGGATCATCGTATTGGACGACAAGATTAGGATTGATCAGAACAATTTTAGTCGGTGCCATAAAACTCTCTAAATTGTTCTGGGCACAATTCGCCATAGAGCCACATGGTTTGGACAAACATCAGATCGTGTTTTTGAGAAAACAGATCACACTTACCATTTTTCCATTCTTTCCAGAAAGCATCGGTTGCTTGCAGTTTTTGCGTCGGATTAATCGGCGTGATGTTGCCGGGATAATAAACTTTGTATTGGCTTTTAAGCTCATTTTTAAGTTGTTTTTTGATTAGGTAGATGATTTGACCACGGGGCGTATCAAGTTTTTCTTTGGGCACGCCGACGGTTGCTTTCCAATCAGAGTGTGTTTTCCAGGAAATGTTGATCATCAGAAAATTTACGAATTGAATAATAACGATATAGCTAAGAAGAATCCGTGAGAGCCATTTGCCGCCCGGGATTTCCTTGTTTAGGATAGCGACGATGATGGCAATCAGGGCCGCAAAAAGGATTGAAAACGGTGCGCCGTAATAGTAACCGCTGATCACAATTTTTTGGATATGAAAACTGATATTTAATGATTGTAAAAGAATGAAAAGTCCGATGAGCAAAATAACTTTCAGTAAGAGGCTGCGGTATTCGCGGGTTTTCCAAAACAGATAGGACACGCAAAGCAGACAAAGCGTATAAAATATTTGTATTCCCGCATAATTTACGCCTGTTGTCGGCTCGGGAACCGGAACACGCAAGTGCAACATTTGCCACGGCAACAAACAGGCCGAAAAAAGTGTGAGCGTATTCCATGAAAATAGTTGCGCGTTGACCTGTGAAACATGCGCATTTTTTGAAATACATCCAAAGAAATCATACGATTTGCCGAAAGCGTGTTGGGCGACATAGGGCGTGACAACAAGAACCATCAACAGCAAAATCACCGCCGGAAGGCAGTATATAAGAATGTTTTGGATGCAGGTTTTTATATTTTGAAATGTGAAGCGATATGGTAAAAAAAAGCGGATGCTCCAAACGATAAGAAGAACAAAACAAAACGTGGCCATTTCATCAAGAAAAAGCGACGCTGTTAATAAAGGAATAATGCCTAAGATGATGCTTGTGTTAAACGCGGGATTGATTTTATTGCTGGATTTCGGGGGATGGTTTTTGGCTAAAAGATACAGAATGCCGATCACAACAACATTAAGCAGCGGTTTGCCCGGATGCATGAGCATCGTTCCCGAGAACAAATATCCGCATGAAGAAATATAAACCGCTACCCCGGCCAAGCTCGCGGTCTTTTCTTTTAAGATCAGTTTAAGATACTTATAAAAAATCCATGGTGCTAAAAATAGCGTGAGGATCCACGTGACCGACAGCGTCGGGTGCGGGGTCATGAAGTTCCATAAAAGAATTCTGCTTTTGATAGCAAGGATATAAGCACTGTAAGACAAAAAGCGCGGGCGGTTCCAGCCATTGTCCAAACCCCAAACGTTAAAAATATTAATAAAATCATGGAGTGTGAATTTTGTTCCGTGCTTGAGCGTTGCAGGAGTAAACGTTATAACGGATTCAGCTTCCTGATAACAATTCGCATAATTTGTCAAAATTAGAATTATGGTAACGATTGTCCCCAGGAAAATAAATGCAATGACACAATCAAGATAATGAAAATTCTCGAGGGATTTTGACAGTTTTTTTGTAGTAGATTGCAAAAATTTCATCGACATCGACTCATGGCCAAAGGATTACTTATGCTTTTGAACGTAGTTTTGAATACGCCGAAGCAGAAGCGGTGTATAAAATGGCTTTGTAATGTAGTCGATAACTCCGATGTCTAAAGCTTCCTGTATTTCATCGTCGAAGGTTTTGCTGCTGATAACGACAACGGGAATGTTTTTTGTTTGGGCGTCGGCTTTTAAGCTGCGAACTATTTCCAGGCCATTGGTTTCTGTCCCGCAAGCCGGTTCTAAAAATATCAAGTCCGGATGGGATTGCTTTATACTCTCAAGAGTAGGTTTATTTTCTGTCATTGTCATAATTTCGTAACCTTCTTCGGTCAGTTCAAGCTCTAAAAGATCTGTCATGTCTTTTTCGTCGATGATTAAAATTTTGACTTTTTTCATGCTGCTCTCCCTATTTTTTAGTATTCAAACCCGGTTATGATAACTGGAATGGTAAATGAAAAAGACGATCCCTGACCTATTTGACTTGAAACAGAAAATGTGCCTTGTTGTTGTTCAACGAGTGTGCGCACATCATCTAAACCAAGCGGAATTTCTTCGTTTGCAAAGCGGCGCGTCAAATTGCGGGATTTTCGGTACAACGCCGGAAAATCCCGGCGTGCAATTCCTGGCCCTTGATCGGTGACGCAAATCCGGCAAGTATCGACGGTACTTTCAACATCAATTGTGATCGGATGTTGTTTTGGCGTAACGGCAATCGCATTTTTGATCAAGGTCGAAAGAATCAGCGTAAAAGCTAATTTATCGACGGAAAGAAAGACGGAAGAATCCTGTGATTTTATATTGATCGGAATTTCCAGATTATGAGTTATAAATTGCAGGTCTTCACAGGTTTCTTTGATCGTTTTAATAACATCAATCGATTGGCGCTGTAACTCCATACGCCCGATTTCAAACTTTGTGATATCAAGAACGTTGCCGGTTAACATGGTATCCAGTCTTTCCATATTAGACTTTGTGATGGTGATAAGTCGGCTGCGGGTTGTTTTTTTGAGTTTTTTATGCTGATAAAGCAACAGTGCTGCCTTAATATTGGCAATCGGTTTGCGCACTAGCGAACAAACATGCGAAAGAAATTCGTTTTTGACGGCAATCGATCGCTTGAGCCGATCTTCAAATTTTTTCCGGTCAATCACGTCACGGATATTGATGACCATGCCTTTGACATTCGGGTCGTCATGCAGGTCATGGAACACGCCCTCTAAAAGCCGCCACATTCCGTCTTTATCTTTGAGGGTGATCCCCAGTTTGATGTAGGGATTATAAAGTAAATTATCTTTAGAAAAGCGAAGAGCTTTTTTTATATATTCAAGTTCTTTAGGATAGATAAAACTAAAGAAATTCTTTCCGATGATTTCGTTAGGTGGATACCCAAGAATGTGCTCAACCGATGGACTTTGATAGGTGATGATTCCCTCCCGGTCGATGATGGTAATAATGTCTGTGGCATTCTCGATCAAAGTCCGAAAATATTTCTCTTTAGCCTGGATTTGGGCATCATGGGCCTGTATTTTTTCGAGCATCGAATTAAAAGCATCGACCAGCGTGCCGATTTCATCGTTTCCGCTCTTTTGGGCGCGAGTCGAATAATCTTTATTTTCAGAAATTACTTTTGTCGTATCAACCAAATTAAGGATAGGGATAGAAATTGTTTTTTGCATCGCCGATGAGAGGATAAAAGCGACGGCAAGGCAAAGCAAAAGCAGTAAAATCATAAAGATCAGATCTTGCCGGATAAGTGCAGCAAGTTTATTGAGATCTGATTTTATATAAAGCGTGCCTAAATCATCCCCTTTAAATAGGATCGGTTGTGTAAACAATAAATGTACTTTTGTAAATTGATGTGACTTTTTATCAATTTTTGTTGGTAACGTCTCAGTTTTGTTGTTGCGAAAATATGAAGCAAAAATATTGCCTTCTTTCGTGTAAATAGCCGCGGCGACAACCTCGGGGTTTGCTTGCAGGGAGCTTAAAGTTTCGGTTGCGGATGCCGGATCAGAAAACATGATGGCTGACGCCGCATTATATCCGACGACACGTGTTAACGTGTCCGTTTCATCGATCAGTTTTTTTTGAAATGTCGTGATTTTAAAAGCGATGGAGGCGATTGTTGACAAGACCAAGACAACCGTGGTTGTCAGCAGGATAATCGACATCAGTTTTGTTTTGATGGATAAATTAGAAAATAGTTTGCTTGGGCGAATGTCAAGAGTTGTCATTATTGGATCACCTTGGTTGCGAGTTTTAATAATTGAGAACTGATTTCGATCCCTTGTTTTTTTGCCGCGCTCAAATTGATTTCTATTGCAAGTTTATCCGGTTGCGGCACGAAACGGATAATGCCTCCGTCAGTTGCAAATGTGTCAATATCACTGATCGTTAAAATACTATAACGAATAGTTGTTAAAACTTTTGAAGATTGTTCGCTAGCTGTAACCGTCGGTTTTAAGTTTTTGACGGCTGACAAAATCATCATGCGATCGCTTTTTTGCGAGCCGCTGATATATAAAATATGGCAATATTTCAAGCCATGCATATTAGGGAATCTTTGAACGTTAATGGATCGGCCATTGGCGGTTTGTTGATTTAAGATTTTGGACGCATCGTTTAGTTCTTCCCCAACAATACCGACAATAAGCGGTGAATTCCCGGACAGTGATTCAGCAGGCCAAGTGACAAATTTGGGGAGTTTTGCAATCCAATCAATTTTTAAGGTGCGGTATTTAGCAAGCAGGTCTGAATCAAAGCTGGCTTGTTTTTCTTGGGCATTGACAGGAAAACAATACGCTGTCAATAAAATCGCAAGGACAAAAAACGATCTGAGAAATGGACTAAGATTAATCAACTTTTTCACAATTTTTTGGTTTGTCTCGGTAGCTATTTCTTTAAAAGTATTCGATAAAAGCTTCTCGTGCAAGATTTTTAATGAATTTTTATACTTTGAGTCTATTAATGGCGTTTTTGTAAAGTAAGTTCACTTTTGGCCGTATCGATTTGAAAAATAAATTGGCCAAGAAAGGACATGCCCAAAAGCCCATCGTAATTGCCGCCGCTTTCCTGTTCGAGGACGATGGCTGGAATATTGGTAGCTGTCGCAGCACCGACACGCAGTTCTTTTAAGATGATGATGCGTCCGGGAACAACTTTGCCGTTGGCCAGTTTGGCTTTAACACGTTTGGATGCGTTTAAATTATAACCGAGTCGCAGGGCAGTTTTTTTTGTCAGCATGACATTGCTTGCGCCGGTATCGACCATAAGGGTTGCGTGGGTTTTGCGGTTGACGACGCTAGATACTAAGAAGCTGTTTCCCACGCGTTTGAGTTTGACGATTTGTTTGCCTTGCGCGATACGTACCGCGCCGCGTACAGCGTTGCCGGTTAACTTGGCGGCTTCCCACGTGACATCCGTCGCAAATTCAATGACAGAACAACCTGTCATGGTAAGGATTACAGATAAAAAAATAATAAAACAATAAATTTTCATTAGCTTATATTTTTTATTTCATTGATAGTCAATTATACGTGAAATGCTTTTTTTTACGAAACATTTCACATTTCTCTTGTCCTCTTCCAAAACGCGTTCTTATTTGCTATGATGAAGCCCAATTTTTAGTGATAGGACAACACAATGCTTTCACAATTAACCATCGAAAATTTTGGACTTATTGACCGCGTGTCGGTCGAGTTTACCGAAAAGTTGAATATTTTGACTGGCTCGACTGGTGCAGGCAAGTCAATTCTCATTGACGGACTTCGTTTTGCCTTGGGCGAACGGCTTAACCCCGCCCAAATTCGGGACAGCCAAAAGCCTTGCATTATTGAAATCGTTTTTGAACTGCGCGATAAAAAACTTTTAAGTAACACAATTATTAAGGAATTTCTCAACTCGGATGAAAGCCAGCTGATCATCAATCGTCAGTATATTCCCGACGGACGGACCAAGATAAAAATCAACGGTTTTAATGTGACCGTTGGCCAATTAAAAACCCTTGGCGATTACTTGATCGATTTTCACGGTGCGCATGACCATCAGCTTTTGCTCTCTGAGGATCGGCATATCGGTATTCTGG
This sequence comes from uncultured Planctomycetales bacterium, assembly GCA_964474085.1. Taxonomy (GTDB): domain Bacteria; phylum Omnitrophota; class Gorgyraeia; order Zapsychrales; family JANLHA01; genus JADLGJ01. Next base: position 2,555 of record CAYYRJ010000002.1, on the reverse strand, counting down.
ATCAATTAACAGATTTTAACGGCGCGCAAGAGATGTATGGGGAGAGTTTTGAAAAATATCTGCAGATCAAAAAGGAACTTGCGCATTTAGAAGAGATGTCTGCCTCGCGCGATAGGGATTTGGAGCTTCTCTCCCATCAGGTCAAAGAACTCGAAGAAGTCCCTCTTGTTGAAGAGTCCTATCAAAAGATTTGTGACGAGCAAGTTCTGATTAACAATGCCGAAAAGCTATACAGCCACGCTTCTTCTCTTTTGCAAATTTTAGAAGGCGAAGACGGCAGTTTGTCGGATATCGTCCGTAAATCGTTCTCCCCTCTGCGCAGTTTAACGCAAGTCGATTCTAAAGCTTCTGTTTTTGAACAATACTTAAATAATATTCAAGAAAACAGTCAGCAGCTTTTAAGCCAGCTGCGCGATTATCTTGATCGGCTCGCGTTTGAACCGGCAGAGGCCGCAGAAGTCAGTCGCAAGGCGGATCTTTATGATGATATCAAGCGCAAATACGGGCCGTCTCTGGAAGAAGCGGAAAATTTTTTTGTACAGGCCAAAGAAAAATATCGTTTGCTTTTGAATTTTGAACAAAGTGATTTAGAATTACGCGAAAAATTGGCTGAAGCGCAAAAAGAATTAAAAAAGCTCGCCGCAAAGCTAACGGCCGCCCGTAAAAAAAGCGCTCTTCTTCTTAAAGAAACGATTGAAAAAGAACTCAAAGATTTGGGGATTGATCATGTTTCGTTTGAGGCGCGGATTTTGTCGGAGGAGTTTCATGCAAACGGATCTGACAAGGTTGTTTTTTATATTAGTCCTAATGCGGGTGTGGATTTAAAACCTTTGGCCGAAATTGTTTCTTCCGGCGAGGCGGCGCGACTTATGCTGGCGCTCAAGAAAGCGCTCATTAAGGTCGACCCGATACCGGTTTTGATCTTTGATGAAATTGACGCACAGATTGGTGGTCGGCTGGGCACGATTACGGGAAAGAAATTAAAAGAGCTTTCGCAAAGCCGGCAAGTGATTTTGATCACTCACCTGCCGCAGATTGCTTCTTTTGCCGACAGCCATTTTAAAGTCGTCAAAAAGGTCACCGGCGGCCGGACGGTAACGATGGTCAATGCTTTGGATAAAGACGAACGTGTCAAAGAATTATCAGAAATGTTAAGCGGCAAAACGCAGAGCGAGATTTCCCTTTCGCATGCGCAGGCCATGTTAAGCAGTGCAAAGAAATAAGTAGGATAAATTTTTATAACTTATAAGACAACAAGGAGCAGAAATGAAACGGATTGCAGTTTTAACCAGCGGTGGAGATTGTGGTGGGCTTAATGCAGTTGTCAAAGGCGCGGCACTTCTAGCGAATAAAAAAGGTGTTGCCTGTTATGTGATCCCCAACGGCTATGCGGGGCTTTATAATCTTGTCGATTTTGACAAATTAGTGGAGTTGACGCCAGAACGCTTGGATAAAATCGATTTGAATTTAGCTGGTTCTGAAGCGGGCCATTCGCGCGTTAAGATCAAAAAAATTGACGACGATAAAAAATATGACCGCATCAAAGAAGGCCTGAAAAAATTTGCCATCGACGGACTTGTGATTAGCGGCGGTGATGATTCGGGAAGCGTTATGGTGGACTTGGCTGCTCAAGGCATCAAATGCGTGCATGCGCCTAAGACAATGGATTTGGACCTGCAATCGTATTCCGTCGGCGGCGATTCGACGATCAGCCGTATTGCGGCCTTTGTCGAAGACTTAAAGACGACCGCGTATACGCATAATCGGATTTTGGTCATGGAAGTTTTTGGTCGCTATGCCGGCCATACCGCGTTTCGCGGCGGTGTTACCGCTGATGCGGATGCGGTTTTAATCCCGGAAGTCCCCGTTGATTTTGATGCGCTTTATGAACATTGCAAAACCAAATATATGGAACGGATTAAAAATAGCGATGTGAAAGCCGGTTCGTATTTGATCGTTGTGGCCGAAGGCTTAAAAAACGCGAACGGCGAAGAATTAGTTGACGAGTCAGCGCCTGCCGATTCTTTTGGCCACAAGCGTTTGGCGGGTTCCGGAAACTATGTCGCTCAACAATTAGGCAAGCGATTTAAAGCGGATCCGTCGGTCAAAGAGTTTATGATCAAACATGGCCTTTATGTCAAAGGAGCTAATGAAGCGCCGGAAGTTCGTGCAATTGTCCCAAGCCATTTGGTGCGTTGCGGGCATACTTCTCCGCTGGATGCTAATTTTGGAAAAGAAGCGGGCTCGGGTGCGGCTCTTTTACTTTTAGGCGGCATGAGCGGGGTAACTGTCGTCGGGGTTACAGGCCAAGAAGTCAAATATATGAATACCGCGGATGCCATTAAACAACGGTATGTTGAACCGGCTTTGATTGCCTATCATGAACAGTTGGGCTTGTGTTTCGGCCGTAAACCACAGGCGGTCAATGTCGATTTTAAAAAAGTCGAAGGAAAAATCGAGCGACCGTTATAAGTTGTAGGAGCGAAGTCCCGTTTTCGGGGCGAGCGACCGTTATAAGTTGTAGGAGCGAAGTCCCGTTTTCGGGGCGAGCGACC
>CAYYRJ010000001.1:0-156532 GCA_964474085.1 uncultured Planctomycetales bacterium | reverse complement strand
ATGCCGTAATAAAAAACGGAACCGCCAAAATACGGCCTATCGTAATTTTATTTGCGAGCGTCAAAGACATTGGGGATTAATCGCTTAAAAATTTTAAAGGGACATGATGGACCGGACACGTTTCAAATTTTGGGCTGTAACGCTCTCCGTCAACAGGACAATATTTTATCGCTTTGCCTTGACCGCTGACGGTATCGCGAATCGCCTCAACAGCACTTTTGGCCTGCGGGTCTTTTTGTATTTGTTTACCCAAATTCTCCAATTGCTTTTGATCAACAGTCTTGCCGCTAACAGCGCCTAAAACGTTTTCCATCGCACGAGCAACTTCCTGCGGACTCTCCCCAGGCGCTTGCACGCGCACAACGTTAGCCTTTGTCTGCGAAGAACTCGCACAACCGGCGAAAAGCATAAAAGAAAATATGACAAGTGAAAAAAAACGTTTCATAACAATATCTTTATTTTAAAAATCGAATCCGATTCGGCGGCCAATAAATAAATTCGGCTTTACCGATAATATTGTCTTTGGGAACAAAACCCCAAATGCGGCTGTCCTGGCTTGAGCCGCTATTGTCGCCCAAAACAAAATAATAGCCTAAGGGGACAGAAATCTTTTGATTCACATCCCCATAACTGCCGCGGTTGTAATAATAAATGTTTTTAATGACTGGGTCTTCAATAAGTTGGCCGTTGATATAAATATCGCCGAATTTGATCTCAACGACCTCCCCACCGACAGCAATCAGCCGCTTGATAAAATCGCGTTTAGGATCTTCTGGATATTTAAAAACAACAATATCTCCCCGTCGAGGATGCGAAATCCCGGGCAAACGATATTTTGTAAACGGGAAAAGCGCCCCATAAGAAACTTTATTGACCAACAGCCGGTCGCCTTCTAAGAGCGTCATACGCATCGAACCGCTGGGAATACGAAAAGCCTGAAGAAAAAATGAACGAATAAACATTGCGAGGATAAACGCAAAAAGAACCGCGTCCCCCCATTCCTGAGCTAATATTCGGCCATCTGGCCCGCATAAATAAGCCCAATATCCCTGAGCTGGACGCTTAGACGATAAAATTATGACAGCCGCAAAAATATAGCCAATCGGCAATGCAATGAAATTCCATAAAGCTCTAAAAATACGCTTACTAGGATTTGAAAAATTTTGGTTCGCACTATTAGTCATCAATGTTTCCATATAAAACTCTTTTCATTATCGTTGCGTTTCACTTAAATTTTCAAAGCGGCCAAAAAGGCTTCCTGAGGGACCTCCACATTCCCGATTTGCTTGAGTTTCTTTTTTCCCTCTTTTTGTTTTTCCCAAAGCTTGCGTTTGCGCGAAATGTCCCCACCGTAACACTTGGCCGTCACATTCTTTCCCGCCGCCTTGACCTTGGCGCCCGAAATAATCCGTCCATCACTCACCGCCTGCACGCGGACTTCAAAAAGCTGTTGAGGAATCAAATCCTTCAGTTTTCCGACGAGCGCCGAGCCTTTTTCATACGCACGATCTTTGCTAACCAAACACGAAAACGCATCGCAGATTTTATCATTAATCATGATGTCGAGTTTGGCAATCTGAGCTGGAAAAAATCCTTTGAACTTATAATCAATCGAGCCATAGCCGCGGGTTACGGATTTTATCAAATCATTAAAGTCCACGATGACCTCAGACAACGGAATATCAAAAATAACACGCATGCGGTCCGAAACAAACTCGCTTTTGACAAAAATTCCCCGTTTGCGCTTGGCCAACTCCATGACTTGGTCCATCGAGACAACCGGCGTTAAAATGGCGACTTCGAGCACCGGTTCTTCAAGTTTGTATTGCTCCGACGATTCGGGAAGCTGGGCCGGGTTTTCAATAAAAAACGGCTCGCCGCTCTTTGGGATACAACGATACTGAACATTGGGCGTCGTCAAAATAAGATTTAAGTCATATTCTCTTTGCAAACGTTCCTGCACAACCTCCATATGCAGAAGACCTAAAAATCCGCAACGAAATCCATGACCAAACGACAATGAACTTTCTAATTCATAAACAAAGCTCGGATCATTGAGTCGCAATTTTTCAATCGCCTCCCGCAGGGCCATAAAATCTTTGGAGTTAACCGGATAAACCCCGCAAAACACAAGCGGGTTAAGTTGCCGATAACCAGGCAAAGGTTCAGCTGCCGGATTGGCCACTTCTGTAACAGTGTCTCCAATCTGCACTTCCCGCGGTTCATGAATGCTGCAGGTAATATACCCGACTTCTCCCGTCGACAAACCTTTAACTTTAACCGGCTCGGGATGAAACACACCGACCTCTTCGATATTAAATTCCTTGCCCGTGTGCATCATTTTGATCCGCACGCCCGGCTTGAGCGATCCGTTAACGACGCGCACATAAATAATAATGCCTTTATAAATGTCATACTTCATGTCAAAAATAAACGCCTGCAGAGGCTTGTTTTCATCACCTTCCGGAGGCGGGATATACTCGACGATCTTTTCAAATAATTTATCGATCCCAATGCCTGCTTTGGCCGAAATAAATTGAATGTCCGCCTCTTTAAATCCTAAAGCCTCGACCATTTCGTTTTTGGCGTGGTTGATATCAATGTTGACAATGTCGATTTTGTTGACGACAGGCAAAATTTCTAAATTGTTATCGATAGCCAAATAATAATTAGCGACCGTCTGCGACTCAACCCCTTGAGAGGCGTCAACAACCAAGAGCGCCCCTTCACAGGCACGCAGAGACTTTTCGACTTCATACGAAAAATCAACATGGCCGGGCGTATCGATCAAATTAAAAATGTAGGTCTTGCCGTCTTTAGCCTTATACTCAATGCGCACCGCAGAGGCTTTGATCGTGATCCCCCGTTCGCGCTCGATATCCATATCGTCGAGCAATTGGTTTTTAAATTTACGCTCGTCAATAGCTCCGGTAAACAAAAGCAAACGATCCGCAAGTGTCGACTTGCCATGATCGATATGGGCAATGATAGAAAAATTTCTGATTAATGATAGGTCCATAGTTTTTTTATTTAAGATATCCTAAAATTTTTTCTGCAGTCTCTTCTGCGGTTAATCCAGTCGAATCAATCACGATCGCGTCCGACGCTTTTTTTAGAGGCCCGACTTTACGGGTAAAGTCTTTTTGGTCGCGTTCATCCAACTCTTTTTGCAACTGCTTTTCGTCAACGACCTTGCCTTTGTCCTGTAGCTCTTTAATCCGCCGGCGGGCCCGTTCGTTAAAATCGGCGTCTAAATAAAACTTCTTGGTCGCATGGGGAAAAACAACCGTCCCGATGTCCCTGCCTTCAGCCACAACGCTTTGCTTTTTCCCTAACTCTCTTTGCAAGCTGACCATTATCTCTCTAACCTCTGGGGCGCGGGCAATATAAAAAGTATTATTGGTCACCTGAGGAGTGCGAATTTCTTGGCTGACATCTTCCCCGTCTAAAAAAATATTTAATCCCGCAGCAGAAGGCTTTAATTCAATTTTGGTTTCTTTCGCAAGGTCCGCTAAAGCTTCACCGTTTTCCAGATTTACTTTCTTTTCAATCGCCTTGAGCGTCAACGCGCGATACATCGCCCCGGTGTCCAGATACGAAATGCCAAGCGCTTTGGCCAATATTTTGGCGACGGTACTTTTCCCAGCGCCCGCCGGCCCATCAATGGCAATCGTCATGATGTTTGTCTTAGCTGAGGCTGTCACGTTTGGCTTTTGCATTTTTAAACAAGTTAAGGAGAGTCTTTTGATCGTCGGTACTGATCGCCTTGCGGATCAAAGAAAGATTTTTTGCAACTTCATCAATAGATTTTATGAGATTCTTTTTATTGCTAAGGGCAATATCCGTCCACATTTGATTTGAAGAACCGGCAATCCGTGTTGTATCTTTTAACCCTTGGGCCGCGTACGGCAAAAATTCAGAAGGAATTGTTTCCATCAGCGCATAAGCGATCAAATGCGGCAAATGACTGACATAGCCCAAAATTTTGTCATGCTCGTCAGGGGAAACAAACTTCACATGGCTGCCTACCTTGCTCCACAAAAGCTTGACTCTTTCTTTTGCAACTCTGTGTGTCGCATCTGTCGGTGTCATAAGACACGTTGTATTTTGAAATAAATCGGCGTTGGCGTAAGCGACTCCAGTCTTTTCAGAACCGGCCAAAGGATGCGACCCGACAAAAAAAACATGATCCGGTAAATATTTATGTGCGGCAGTAACAATAAGCTGTTTGGAACTTCCAACATCCGTCACAATACATCCCCGGCGCAAATGAGGACCCATGGAGGACAACATCGTCGCAATAACACCAACCGGTGCCGCCAAAACAACCAGATCTGCGTTAGCAACAGCTTTGGCAACATCATGATAGCCCTGATCGATAATGCCTTCCTTAAGCGCCGTGGAGAGCGTTTGCTGACTTTGCGAAAGGCCGACAATTTCTTTGGCCAGACGGTTTTGACGCATGGCTTTAGCCAGAGACCCGCCGATTAAACCTAACCCCAAAAATGTAACTTTACGAAAAAATGTCGGGCGAAGGGTAACAATCATATTTTTGCTTTCTTATCATGTTAATCCCAATTCTTTCGATAGGATTTAGTTTATAAAAAATTGGGGCTGCCAGGAATTTTTCTTTTAAAAGCTCCTGTTAAATTTCCCGAGAAACCGCTTGGGCCACCAAACGCAACTGCCCCATCAACGCCTCAAACTTCTGCGGCAACAAAGACTGAGCTCCGTCGGATAAAGCCTGTTGTGGATTTGCATGGACTTCAATCATAAGCCCATCACAACCGGCCGCGACACCGGCTTTAGCGGCCGCACCAACAAAATTCCAATATCCTGTCGCATGGCTGGGATCAACCATCATCGGAAGATGCGTCAACTCTTTGACAACTGCCACAGCATTAATATCTAGGGTATTGCGCGTCGCTGTTTCAAAGGTGCGGATTCCACGTTCACACAAAATAACATTAAAATTTCCTTTGGAAAGAATGTATTCGGCGGACATGAGCAACTCTTTGATCGTCGCACTTAAACCACGTTTGAGCATGACCGGCTTGTGCGTCATGCCGACTTCCTTGAGAAGTGAAAAATTCTGCATATTGCGCGCACCAATTTGATAAATGTCGCTGTACTTTCCGATCAGCTCAACATCACGCGCATCCATAACTTCGGTGACCGTTGCAAGTCCTGTCGATTGTCCGACGTCCTGCAAATATTTTAAGCCTTCTTCGCCTAACCCCTGAAAATCATACGGCGAGGTCCGCGGTTTAAAAGCCCCGCCGCGCAAAACCGTTGCACCGGATTTTTGGACTTCTTTGGCAACAGATAAAAGGGAACTGTGGCTTTCGATCGAACAGGGACCGGCCATCACAATGATTTTTTTGCCGCCGATACAAATATCGTCCTTTAACTTTATCACCGACGATTCCTTTTTAAACTCGCGCGAAACTAACTTGTACGGCGCCAAGACGGGAATAACGCTTTCAACACCGGGAAAAACTTCCAAAGGTGTGACGCGCAGCACATCTTCCGGCCCGATAAAGCCGATAATCGTGCGTTCGACCCCGCGCGAAACATGCGCTTTAAGCCCTAAAGCTTCTGTCTTTTTGATCAAGTGTTGCAACTGCTCTTCGGATGCATCTGGTTTAAGAATGACAATCATATTTTCTCCTTTATCTTATTTAAAATATTTTTGCATGTTATTTTGGAACTCACTATCATACTTAATTTTTACCTTTGAACCATTCTTAGGAAGAGGATTAGCATCCACCCAAACTACTATTTCAGTTTTTATTCTGTCTGGATATTCACCCAAAAAATATAAATTCCCGGAATTATCTTTAAAACCATCATAAATTTCTGTTATTGGTTTCCCTGCACCATCGCAATAATAATGAAAAATCATCTTCCCTTGTTCATCGTAAGCCTTCAAAGAACCGAAACATTTACCTTGTGAATCGGAATAAGAAATTTTTGTTACATAGCCGTTTTCTACCTCTTTCTCGAAATTCCATTGATTAAATTCGTACGGATAGTTTATTTCACAAGTCAAAACCCCATTGCGCGTATAAAACTTCTGATCACCAATCAAATTGTCATTCTTAAAACTACTTTCATTTTTTATTTGCCCATTTGAATAATAAAACCGACTTAATCCATTGAGTTTCCCATCTTTTAATCCTTGTTCCCACAACAATTTACCGTTCTTATAAAATCCCTTGCTAACTCCATCTCGAAGCACTTTTCCATCTTGATCATAACGCGTGCATTTTTCTATATTTTTCTTTTCTATACATTTTTGACGAAGACCATTTTCATCAAAAAGTTTTCGAACAACTTCGGCACCTTTAGTTTCAACTTCAATAAAAATCAAACCGTTGTCATTAAATTCTTGCACAAAAGTTTTATTTTCTTGGTCAACCGCACAAGAACGACTTTTAATTTTACCGTCCAAAAAATATGTATAGCTCTCATTAAATTTGCGCGGGGCAAAGACATTCATCGACGCAATTTGACCTGTCAGATAAAATTTCCTTGTTATAAATATCTCCTCATCCTCTTTAATTATTTCTTCTTTAAGAGCACCGTCTTTATAAAAAACTTTCTCAACTTCATAGGCAAAACAAGATGAGGACAAGCCAAAAACCATCAACCCAATATAAAAAAATAATCTTTTCATATCCCTCCTCTAATTTCACAGACTCTAACAAAGGTTTTCAGGATACCGCTTATCAACCTTCCTCTCCCCATTTTGGGGGAGAGAACTAAGGTGAGGGGGAATCTTCATCTGTTCACTCTTAATAACCCCTCATCCTAACCTTCTCCCCGTCGGGGAGAAGGAATATACCAAAACACTAATGTCTCGGTCTTCACAAAACTGCTTTTAGCGCGGCGATAAACTGCGCGTTTTCCGACGGTGTTCCAATCGACACACGCAAATAATTTTTCAACCCCCAAAACGCCATGTCGCGGACAATCACGCCTTTTTTAAGAAGCGCATTGCACACTTTTGTTGAGTCTTTTTTGACATCCACTAAAATAAAATTCGTTACCGTTTCGCTGTAGCCTAAACCCATTTTCTTTAATTGCTGATAAAGCTTTTTGCGCTCTTGGCTAACCTCACGGCCAATGCGTCGATAATACGCCTTGTCCTGCAAACATGCAACAGCGGCCACTTGCGCTATCGAATTGACATTAAACGGTTCGCGAAGGCGATTTAAAATATCAATGATTTCTTTATCCGCAATCCCATAGCCTAAACGCAAACCCGCCAAACCATAGAGCTTTGAAAACGTGCGGGTGACGACGATATTTTTATATGTTTTCAAAAGCTTGATGGTGTCCGGATAACTTTTGTCATCCACAAATTCAAAGTAAGCCTCGTCGATAAAGACTAAAATGTCTTTTCGGATACTTTTTAAAAAGCTAACCAATTGCATTTGATTAACAAAAGTTCCAGCTGGATTGTCCGGATTTCCGATAAAAACGATTTTGGTCTTATCGGTAATCGCCGCACGCATCCTATCAAGGTCATAATAAAGGTCCTTGAGTGCAATCGCTTTGATAACCGCGCCCTCAAGCCGCGCGGCAATGTCATAAATTAAAAACGACGGTTTAGCAATCACAACCTCATCGCCTGGTGCAACAAAGGCGCGTATCGCCATCACAATAATTTCATCCGAGCCATTGCCAAAAATCAAATTTTCACCATCGACACCCAGATGTTTGGCCAGCGCTTGGCGCAAATAAAAACATCCCCCGTCGGGATAACGATTCACCGACTTGGCTTCTTTGACCATCGCCTTTAAAACTTTAGGCGACGGGCCATAAGGATTCTCATTGGAAGCCAACTTAATGACTTTTTTTAGGTTAAGCTCACGTTTGACCTCGTCGATCGGCTTACCCGGACGATAAGGCTCAACGTCAAAAATACGCTGTTTGGCCATTTGTTTCATATGTCTATTCCATAATCGGGTAAGAACCCAAAATCTTTAAATACTTGCACATATCTTCCAATTCGCTTAAAGCACGTTTAACACGCAGGTCTTCTTCGTGGCCTTCAAAATCCACAAAGAAATAATAATCCCATGCTTTTTTCTTCGACGGCCGTGACTCGATCTTGGTCAAATTGATCCGCTCTTTATAAAAAGGCTCGAGCATTTTATACAGTGCGCCAACCTTGTCTTTAATCGAAAAAACAATCGACGTACGATCTTTTCCCGTTGGTTCCGCATCTTCTGGCCCAATCACTAAAAAACGCGTCGTGTTATGCGCCAGATCATGGATGTCAGAAGCCAGGCAATTTAACTGATTGTTTTCGCCGGCTTTAATCGAAGCGATCGCCGCGGCATTTTTTTCTTTAGCCGCGATTTCAGCCGCCTGTGTTGTTGAAGCAACGGTAATCTGTTGGGCATACGGCAAGTTCCGCGCAAGCCAATTGCGGCATTGTTCAAAAACCTGCCAGTTCGAATAGACTTTGGTAATTTTTTCTTTAGAAACTTTTGACAACAAATTGTGGTTAATTTCCATCAGCTCTTGGCGGCAAATCTTAAGGTCTGACTCAACCAAAAGGTCAAACGTCCACGTCACTGCGCCTTCCGTCGAATTTTCGACAGGGACAACCCCGTAATTGGCCTGTCCGCTTTCGACACTTTGAAAAACTTCTCCAATCGCTTTGCAGGATTCATAAGCAACCTGTTGGCCAAAAATCTTTTGCGCCGCTTCAAAAGTGTAAGCGCCACTTTTGCCCAATGCGGCAATCGTCAGCGGCTTTTCCAATGATAACGATGCCGACATAATCTCGCGATATATCGCGGCAATCGCTTCCGAGGGCAAGCTGCCTTTGCTTAGCGCTTTGACGCGGTCTAAGACCTGTTTTTCACGGGCGGGAGAATAAATTTCTTTGCGCTCTTTTGCTTTTTCTTTTCCGATCGCAAGACTGACATTGGCGCGCTCATTTAAAAGAGCGACTATTTTTTCGTCTAACCCATCAATCTTTTTGCGGCAATCTTTCAAACTCATAGCGTCCCCTTCGTAGAATCATCTAAAGCTGATTCATGTTCTTCTGCAACAATCGTATCAAGAGCAGGAGAATTTTCTTCGACGGCAATATCTCCTCGGGAAATATCGTCCATTGCCTCTTTTAGAGTCTGCGGCTGTTGTGTTTCTTGGGTCGCTAAAGCTTCCGCTTGATCAAGCGCGCGGGTGGCATCCAAAGTTGATTCTTCAGAAGGCGCTTGCGGCAAACCTTCTTCTAGAGGAATCACCGCACTTTGTTCTGCGTTGGCTAAAAGAAGAGAAACATCTTCAAGCTTTGGTAAATCGCGCAAAGATTTTAAGCCAAAGTATTCCAAAAATAATTTTGAAGTTCCATAAAGAAAAGGTCGGCCCGGAACATCTTTTTTGCCGACAATTTTAATCAGGCCCTTGTCTAAAAGATGCAAAACAACTCCGTCGGAATTAACCCCGCGAACGACTTCAATGTCCCCGCGTGAGACCGGCTGCTTGTAGGCGACAATCGCCAAGGCTTCCAAAGCCGGACGGGACAACTTTTCTCGCACCTTTGTCTTTAAAAAACTGCGGACAAACGAAACGTAATGGGAGCTTGATAGCATCTGATACCCGCCGGCAATTTCGACAATCACCATCCCTCGCTGCTTGGTTTCGTATTCGTCGCGCAATTCCTCGATGAGCTTTCGCACATCCACACTACCGACGCTCTCTTGCATCACTTGCGTTAACTGCTCTAGGGAAACCGGTTTTTCACTGATAAAAAGCAACGCTTCAATAGCACCTTTTAGGTATTCATTGGCTGAAGTGTCCATTACCCGTTTATCCTTTGTTTGTAAATTTCATTTAATAGCTCTTCGACCGACGCAATCCCTGTAGTACGCTTCAAAGCTTTTTCAATCATTTCCTGAGCTTCACTACGCTTATATTGCAATTGCAAAAGTACAGATAGCGCTTCTTCTGCCCAATCCGGCGCTGCGACTTGCAGATTAGAAGAAATTTCCTGATCGCGAATAAGTCCAAACTTCCCAACCTTGCCCTGAAGTTTGGCAACGATCTCTTTGGCTTTTTGAGGGCCAATCCCGGGCAACGTCTTTAAATAACTGATGTCTGCCTCGCTAATAGCCCGTGAAATTTCCGAAAACGGTTTGTTGAGCGCCTTGACCGCCGCGCGCGGGCCGATGCCCGAAACAGTAATAATTTGCAAGAAAAAATCTTTTTCGATCTCGTTTAAAAATCCCACTAAAACCGGCGTACCGCTCGACTGGCTCATTTGAAAATAATGATAGGTCGTAAAAGTCACCTGCCCCTTAGGGTCCTTATGCTCATTTAAACGCTGCAAAATAGGTGACGGGACAAGAACTTCATATGTAATCCCGCCAACATTGACAAGTGCCGCAAAATCATTGATTTGAGTAATCTCGCCTGTAATCCTGGATATCATCGTAGCATTTTAGTTGAACACTTACCCTTAAGCTAAATTTATTTCGTCCAAATTAATACCGCTCCAAATGCGCATAGCCCAACGCCAAAGCCAAAGCGTCACTGGCATCGAGCGTAATTTTTTCCGGATTAAATTTCAAAATATGCGCCACAACGCCGCGCGTTTGTTCCTTCGAAGCACTGCCGTTGCCGACCAAAGCCTTGCGGATTCTTTTGACACTTTGTTCAACAAGCACAATCCCCCGCTGGGCGCAGACCAAACAAATGACTCCACGCGCATGACCCAAAATACAAGCTGTCGTCGGATGTTTATAATGAGCGTAAAGTTTTTCTAAAATCATGACCTGTGGAGTATGCTCGAGAATGATAGCATCAAGATTTTTATAAATCTTACTGACCTTTTCGGGAAGAGTACAGCGTTCGTCCGGTTCAATGGTCCCTGTTTCCAATAGCCTGACAGCCCGGTTGGGCGATTGCCCGATTTCAATAACTCCGTACCCTGTCGCCTTTAACCCTGGGTCAATACCAAGAATTCTCATCTTATTCCGATTGGGACAATTTTTCCATTTCCTCTTCGGGGATGTCAAAATTTGCGTGCACTTCCTGAATATCTTCATGCTCTTCTAAAGCTTCCATCAGGCCTAAAAGTTGCTTGGCTTCCGCACCGGTCGCCTTAACATAGGCGTTGGGAACCTTGGTCAATTCAGCGGTTTCAATCGAAATATTTTTTGCACTTAAAGCGGTTTTAATCGTTTCGAGACTCGCCGGGTCAGAGGTGATCTCATAATAACTGCCCTCGGTCTTGATATCATCAGCACCTGCTTCCAGAGCAATTTCCATGAGTTGATCTTCGCTGACCTTATTTTTTTCAACCGAAATAAAACCTTTGGAAGTAAACATCCACGACGTGCTGCCGGCACCAGCAAGGCTGCCGTTTTTTTTGGCCAAAATATTACGGACTTCCGCCGTCGTACGATTTTTGTTGTCGGTCAAGCCTTGAATAAGCATCGCTACCCCACCGGGGCCATAGGCGTCAAAAACGACATCTTCATAAACAACACCCGGAAGCTCGCCGGTCCCTTTTTTGATTGCGTTCTCAACGTTAATGTTGGGCATATTTAAAAACCGCGCACGTGCAACTGCGGTGCGAAGACGCGGATTGGTGTTCATGTCTCCGCCGCTAGCACGGGCTGCTGCCGTAATTTCTCGGGTGACTTTTGTAAACGCCGCTCCGCGCTTTGCGTCGGTAGCAGCTTTTTTATGTTTAATACTCGCCCACTTTGAATGACCTGACATTGAAACCTCCTAAGTGCTGTTACATTAGTTTATGAGTTCTGCTTTAGAAATACTCCCAAAAAATTCATCAGGCCAGTAAGCCGAGTTATGTTTTCCCGATAATATTAAGGGCGGGAATGATGGTTATTCAACTGACTTAGAAGGTCGCCCCTCTAACTCTTGCAGCCTACCCGAAGCTTTTAACAAAGCGGGTCACTTCGTCGTCCTTGACGGACAGTCGCTTCCTATTTGGCCTTTCTCCCTGCAGAGATTGCTCGTTTCACTCGTATCGCCTGACGATGATGACACTCGCCATAAGCAGTACGCTCGTCTCTGTAGCTCTAATCCTCCTCACGTCAGTTTCCTTAACGAGGGTTCAGCGTTACCTGAATGCATTACCCTTTGGAGCTCGGACTTTCCTCCCCGAAGATGGACTTCGAGGCAACCACCTTGGCCTGATGAAATCTATTTTTTAATATCGCTTGTTTTGCTAAACGGTCAGCGTCCACATTCTGTTCTCGGGGAATCGCCTTGATTTCGACAGACTTGATCTTGCGTGACAATTCTCTCACCTTTTCGACGAGCAAAAGCAAATTTTCATTTTTGACTTTGTAACTGCCTATCAGTTGAAAATAGACCAGTTCGCTGTCCGTATTTAAAAAAACTTTTTGAGCACTGCGGGCAATTGCTTCTTCTAGTGCGGCGATGACGGCCCTGTATTCAGCCACATTATTTGTCGCCTCTCCAATGCTTTTGGAAATTTCAAAAATCGTCTGTCCGTCCTCTTTAATAACAACCCCGATGCCGGCTGGCCCCGGATTTCCGCTTGCCCCACCATCGGTAAAAATCTCAAAACTTTTTTCAGTCATTGCCATTACAAATCTTCAGCCAAATAAATAATACGCGCGCACGTCTCACAAAAAACCAACTCTTTATTCATCTTAATCTGGTTGGCCACTTGCGCTGGAACATTCATGTAACATCCGCCACAAACGCCGTCTTTCACAGGGACAATCGCCAGCCCATCGGTATGTTCCAAAACCCGTTCATATCTGCCCAAACTGGACTTAGGAACCGACGGCAAAATCATCGCTCTCTGGCTGGTCAATACTTTGATCCGGTCCTCTAAAACCGCGATAGAATCTTCAACCGTCTTTTTTTCAGCTAAATACTTTTTTTCTTCGTCGGCAACAACAATCTTTTCTTTGTCCACATTGCTCTTGGCCGCATCCAGAGCGTCATAGGAATTGATCAACTTTTCTTCAACTTGCGACTTATCCGCCTTAACATGCTCGATTTCAGTCAGTTTTGCGGTGTATTCTTTATTGGTTTTTAAAACCGACAATTGCGCATTCGCTTTTGCGATCGCATCATCCTGACTTTTTAAATCACCTTCCAAAGCCTTATGGATCGCTTGCTGATTTTTGTATTGTTCTTCGTGCGCTTTAAGGGTCGCTTTTTTATTTTCAAAATCCGATTTAAGTTTAGCCAAATATTCCGGCTTTTGCCGCAAATCGCGCTTTAAGGCATAAATATCAGCGTCGAGATTTTGGAGTTCAATTAATTTCTTAATCTGATCTTTGATGGAAAGCGTTTCGCTCACTTTGGCTTTACCCTTCTTTTAAGTATGAAATGGTATTTCAAATATGGACTCAGGGGGGCTATCGTCAGCCAAAGGCTGATCAGCCTCAGGCTGAAACCTCCGACCTCTGCCATGTGAGGGCAGCGCTATAACCTCCGCCTTAGGCGGATCAGCCTATGGCTGAAGCTGAGTTATTTATATTTTTTAAAATTTCGTCTAAAAACTTTCGCCCTACCCCACTTTTTAAAAAATTCTCTCGTTTCCTTGCCTCAGAAAATGTTGAAAATTCTTCAGAATAAACTAACACAAACGGACCATTTTGACTCGTCCATTTATTAGATCCATATTGATGTTGTTTCAATCTCTCTTCTGGCGTTGATCGAGTACTTCCGATATATCTTTTCTTATTCTTTAAACTTCGCAAAACATAAACATACGAAATGTCTTCTCGCATATAAATATGGACTCAGGGGGGCTCGAACCTCCGACCTCTGCCATGTGAGGGCAGCGCTCTAACCAGCTGAGCTATGAGTCCTTAAATCTAGAAATTCCTTACTCATAGCGAAGTGCCATAAAAGATTTATGGTACTCAAGCTATGAGTCCTTAAAACTTAAAGCTATTTTTTTACTGGGCCCACCTGGACTCGAACCAGGGACCAAGGGATTATGAGTCCCCTGCTCTAACCGACTGAGCTATAGGCCCGAAACATTCTAACCTCCGCCAAAGGCGGATCCGCCTCCGGCGGAGACTGAGCTATAGGCCCGAAACGAAGGCCCCACAGGTATAAAATCACAAAAAGATGCCTAAAGACGAATGTTTACAATATCACAAGCGCTCTTAACTTTCAATTGCAAATCATTCGACAATTTTTAAGGTGAATTTTCCGGTAGGCTTAAGTCCTTTTATACTCTCAAGATAAATCCCACGAATTTCAACATCTTGGGCTCTTTTGTAACCTTCACCAATAAAATCAATCGTCAAGGCTTCCTGGGCTCGCAATATAATTTTGTCTTTAACGTGAGTTTTCTTGCCAATTTCCGTTGGCAAACCAAGACCTTTTTTTAAGCGTCTCTCAATTTCACGAGCATTTTTTTGAGCCGCACGGGCCTCTGCTCGGGCCTGACGAGCTTCTTCACGCTGGCGTTGCCGAAGCTGTTTAGGAGAAAGCGTTTCTTCCACCCCATCGGGCGAAGTTCCCCAAAACGCATTATTGAGCGTAAAAAAAAGCGTCTCTTCCGATAGCCCCTTAACTAACATATTCGCCTGAGAAACATTTGCTAAAACTGCCTGAAAACGAATCGGCTCGTGAACACGATAAACATTTTGCTGCGGCACAATCACAAAACGCAAAGGCAAAAATTGCTGCTGGTAATCTGCTAATTCATTTGTATATTTATCCAGAACGATTTCTAAATCAAATTGCCGTCGCAGAGGATGCTTGATGACATAGCCCGAAAATTGCAAATCCAATGCGGGCATCGGATACCTAAAATACCCATCGTGCGACTTATACGTCTTATTTTCAAGCGGCTCAACATCAAGCTTAAAAGCATATAAAGTTGTTTTGCCGCCCGCAGAGGCAACTTGTGTCTCGTAGGTAATCGTCAAAAAGCCGTTATCATTTTTACCCAAACACTTCTGGTCAAAATCAGCCAATTCCTTGGATTTTTCTTTCGCAGCAAGCGCCTGATCATAAATTCTTTGGACAATACTGTTAATTTTGGTGACCGCATCCTCTTTAACGGCAAAAATATCTTTCACGTCCTCATCTTCTGGAGGCGGCTCTTGCGCATAAACTTTCTGACCACAAGTTATACTGCAGATAAGTAAAAAAATTAGAATGATAATATTACGCATAGTTTGGCTAAAAATCCGGGTTAAAATTAGTAGTACTAATATAACATAACAGTAAACATTTTCTACTTACCCCTTATAAAATCAAAGCCCTGCACCAAAACGGATGCAGGGCTTTGAAAATTTTAACAGCGCAAGAGAATTTTAATTACGCGGTACTCTCCGCTTCCCTTAAAGACATATCAATAAACGACTTGATACGACGTGAGCGGCTGGGATGACGCAACTTGCGCAAAGCCTTGGATTCAATCTGGCGAACACGTTCACGGGTAACATTAAATTCACTGCCGACCTCTTCAAGAGTGCGGCTGGTTCCGTCGTAAATTCCAAAACGCAATTCCAGAATTTTGCGTTCGCGTTCATCAAGCGTCTGCAAAACAGCACCGATCTCTTCTTTGAGCATCGAGTGAAGCGTTGCATTCGCCGGCGAAACAGCTTTTTTGTCCTCAATAAAATCGCCAAAGTTCGTGTCCCCTTCATCGCCAATCGGCGTCTGCAAAGAAATCGGGACCTGCGAAATTTTTAAGATCTCCTTAACTTTTCCGACAGGAATACGCATTTGCTTGGCAATTTCCTGGGCGGAAGGCTCACGGCCGCTTTCCTGAACAAACTGACGGGAGACACGAATAATTTTATTAATCGTTTCGGTCATATGCACAGGAATACGAATAGTCCGCGCCTGATCTGCTATCGAACGGGTAATCGCCTGGCGAATCCACCAGGTTGCATACGTAGAAAATTTATACCCGCGCTTATATTCAAATTTTTCAACCGCGCGAATAAGCCCCATATTCCCTTCCTGAATAAGGTCCAGAAAAGAAAGGCCTCGATTAATATATTTTTTGGCGATACTGACGACCAAACGAAGGTTTGCTTCAACAAGAAGTTTTTTGGCTTTATTAAACTTCGCCTGACGGATTTTAATAACACGCAGCTGTTCTTTAATCTTAGCCAGTGGATCAGCAAGGTCTTTTAGAATTTGCTTTTTTTCCTTGCGAAGCTCGTCGACATCCACAACGCCGCGACGGCCTTTGAGTGCATGGTCGATTTTTTCAACTCGTTCAACCCAATCGGCGATCTTAACAATAACATCTTCGTTAAACGCGGCGGTCAATTTAAATTCAGCTAACGTCATCGCCGACTGAACCGTTCCGACACGGCTGGTCCGCACTTTTTTAATGATCCGGTTTAAATCACGGATAAGTTTAGGACGACGTTCCAACTCATCCTTGACAACATCTTCGACATTGACTTCCCCGTTTAAAACTTTATTGATCATCTCCAGCGCCGCTTTGCGGGCATAGGCGGTCATAAACAGTGCTTCCGCCAATTTTTGTTCCGCCTCTTCAATCCGTTTGGCCAAAGTAATTTCTTCATCGCGCGTTAAAAGCGGAATCGAACCCATTTGTTTTAAATACATTTTTACCGGATCGTCGAGCGGAATAAATTTATCAGCATAATCGACTTCTTCGCGCACAGGTTCCTCAACGGCACGGACGGTGGATTGATCATCTGATTCACTTTCTTCATCGGAAGCCGCAGGAGTGCCCTCTTCAAAATCATCATCAGATTCAAGAACCTTGATATTTTTGGCATCAAGAATTTCAAAAACCTTGTCGATTTCCTCGGAAGATTCAATTTTTTCAGAAAGCGTTTCATTAACTTCATCATAGGTCAAGAAACCTTTTTTCTTACCTAAAGCGATGAGCTTATCAATGTCTGCTTTCAATTCTTTGGTCTGCATTTATGACCCCTTAATTAGTAGGTTAAAAGCATAAGAAAGGTCTTCCAGCGTTTTGTGGTCGCCTTGATTACGGGCGATTTCCATTTGCCGCAAAATCTCTTGCCGCCTAAGCTTCAAATTTTCCTGGCGAAGCCGTAAAGTACAATCTCGATAAATTTTCTGTTTATCGCCGGCGACCGCTTCTTCCGACGCTATAATTCCAGAAATTGTATCAAGAATATCTTGTTCGCCAAAACAATTCATTAAAGCTGGCGCATTCGTTTCACGGCCGCTGTCAAATAGTTCAAAAATCTTAGAAACAATATCACGAACATGGCGATTTTGCAAATCCGCAAGTGCAATATCCCTGCGGCTTAAAACAACAAAATCGTTTTCTTCAAACATCAACCTCAAAAGATTACGTTCCACCGGTCGTATCGGTTCGCGAGCCATTTTTCTTTCTGACGCCACTGCAGCTCTGCGATTACCGTCCGGCTTAACCTTTTTGATTTCAAGCAAAAGAGCTTCAGGCGCTATCATCAAAGCCTGCGCCAAACGCTTAAGATATTCGGTTTGGATGATCGCATTATCAAACTTGGCGATTGTCGACAGCATTTGAGCGGCAATCTTGGCATTGCTTTCGACCGTCGCGCCGGGATTTTGCTTAACTAAAAACTGCAACTTAAAATCAAATAACGATTGCGCATTTTTTACAGCCTCACCAAAAGCCTGTGCGCCGGCCTTGCGAACAAATGAATCCGGATCATCGCCGTCAGATAATGCGGCGACTTTTACGGTCATTCCTTCTTCCACCAAAAGATCCAAACTTCTAATCATGGCCGCTTGCCCAGCCGGATCCGCATCAAAAAGCATCACAATATTTTTTGTATACCGCCCAATCAGCCGGATCTGTTCAACCGTCAATGCGGTCCCAAGGGATGCGACAATGTTTTCAACTCCCGCGGAAAAAGGAGTGATAAAATCCATATACCCTTCGACGACAATAACCGAATCTTGCCGGCTGATGGCTTCCTTCGCCCAATTTAGGCCATAAAGATACTGTCCTTTGGTATAAAGCGAAGTTTCCGGCGAGTTGATATATTTCGCCGAACTATCTTTGTTCAAAGAACGTGCGCCAAAGGCAACAATCTGGCCACGCGCATTAAAAATCGGAAATATCACACGCTGCCGAAAACGATCATAATGACCGCTGCCCTGATTTTTGGCAATCAAAAGACCGGCTTTTTCCAAAAAAGAAGCGCTAAAATTTTGTGCGACCAAAGCCTTAAGCAACCCATCCCATCCGTCTAATGCAAGTCCCAATTGGAATTTTGAAACACTCTCAAGACTCAAACCACGGCTCTTTAAATATTCCCGGGCTGTTTTTGCCAACTCGCTTTTATCAGAGATCAGATTCTGATGATAATATTTTGCGGCCAACTCATTGACACGCAAAATCTGCTGACGAAATTCATGGACTTGATTATTCTTAACGTCTGTTGCAGGAATTTCAATTCCCATTTTTTCAGCCAAAAACTTCAAAGCCTCTGGAAATTCCATCCGTTCCTGCTTCATGACAAAAGTCACGACATTTCCACCGACGCCACAACCAAAACAATGAAAAATCTGCTTATCAGGATTAACAACAAAGGACGGTGTTTTTTCGTGATGAAACGGACATGGCGCTTTAAAATTCCGACCCGCCTGTTTTAAAGGAATATATCCGCCAATCACGTCGGCGATATTCGCACGGTCCAAAATTTGAGAAATAATTTCCTGTGGAATCAACCCCATCAACTTATTTCTTTAAAACAGATTCAATTTTAATCGTTTTAAAAGCTTTCTTATTGAGTTCTTCCTCGGGGAAAAATTTTTCCAATATCCCCTCGTAAGAGAATTTATAAACCTTCGGCGAAAGATCACAAAGATACATCCCAGTTGCTGATTTTTCAGCAAACGCGTTTAATGTTTCGTTGCCAAAAAGGAAGATGAGAAAAAACAAAAAACCGCAAACAAAAAATGAACGAAAAATCGCAACAAGACCACCCGCCCACTGGCTAAAACCGCCCTTAGCTTCACTCTTTAATACTAACAGCCAACCCTCACGAATTAACTTAAAAATCAAAATCACTGCCGAGACAATCAGAATGAAGCTTAAAATTTCACTAGCTTTCACTGGCAAAGACACCAGATGCTGCAGCTGCTCTGCCGCGCGAACATAAAAATGCAAAGCAAAAACCGTCGCAAAAATCACGCCGAAAATTTTGAATAATTCAACGACAAAGCCACAAACGACTCCGCGAAAAACGGTAGCGATCATGACAATGATCATTAGCAAATCAAGCCAATTAAAACTTGTCAAAATATTTACACTCATTTTCAATGTTTATGCGTTGGAATGTTTAGAGTATAACATATTATTCTCCCCTGTCAAGCTGACAGCGCGCACGCAACCAAACCATCCAGCAAGCCTCTAAATGGCTGAGAATAAACGTTTTACACTTAAACTTCGGAGGGAACTTCTTCAACAGCAAGTGGTTTTTCTTGATCCTTAAATTTAACAGAAACAAGTTTTGAAACACCTGTCTCCTGCATTGTGATCCCGTAAAGAACATCCGCGCAAGCCATAGTTTTTTTGTTGTGCGTAATCACAATAAATTGGGCAATCTTAGCAAAATCTTTAAGCAAATAGCCGAAACGCCCAACATTAGATTCGTCAAGAGCGGCATCAATTTCGTCTAGCACACAAAACGGACTTGGATTAACTTTAAAAACGCCAAAAATAAGGGCAATAGCGGTCAAAGATTTTTCCCCACCGGAGAGCAACGAAATATTTTGCAACTTTTTACCAGGAGGCCGGGCAATAATTTCAATGCCGGATTCCAAAACATTTTCCGGGTCCAAAAGAACCAGTTGCGCTTCCCCGCCGCCAAAAAGCATTCGATAATAAATCCGGAACTCTTCGCTGACCTTCGTAAAGGTGTCCATAAACATCTGTCTCGTCTGGCGATTGATCTTGGTAATCGTCTGATGCAGCGAATCCTTGGCGGTCAAAAGATCACTTTGCTGTTTGGTCAAAAACTCAAAACGTTCCTTTAACTGGTCAAATTCTTCGATAGCAACAAGGTTAACCGAACCAAACGAGTCGCAGCGTTTGCGCAAGCGTTCGATTTCAATACTTAACTCATTGATATCAAAAGATTTTGTCCCTTGAGCTGGTTGGCTTGATTCGATGGAGGTAGCCTCCGCCGGCTCACCTTGCGCTACTGGCGCAGGGGCGACAACTTCCATAACATAATGATCGACGTCAATCTTATACGATTGCATGAGCCGGTCACGGATCGCTTTTTCCTGAAACACGATTTCCTGCTCCTGCATTTGCTCCTGGTGCAAAGTGTTTTTGATTGCGTCAATCCGTTGATTGTATGAATTAATATTCGCACGCGCACTGTTTAAACGGGCGGCAACTTCTTCTTTTTGACGGGAATAACCGGACAAAACACCTGACAAAGAATTTTTTTCTTCTTTAAGCAAATCGATTTTTTCCTGCAAAATAACAATTTCGCGAGTGTATTGCTCTTTTTTTCCGTCGAGCTCTTGCGCTTGAGCAGCAAAACGGGCCAGCTCTGCCATTGCGGAAGCGAGCGTTTCTTTAAGCATACTCACTTTTTCAAAATGCCCGTTTTTCGTCGCTTGCAAAGACGCCATTTCATTCTGTGCCTGCGCAATTAAAAGGGTGATCTGCTCACGCTCATTGGCTTTAGCTGCTATCGCATCCTGATTTTCACGAATCTTAATCTGACTGAGAGCAAGATCTTGATTGAGGACATCAAGCTGACCGACTAAATCGTCCTCGGAAATTTTTAAATTTGCCAAAGAGGTCGTGACTTCCTGAAATTCGGATTCGACAATCGCCAGCTCCTGGCTTAACTTTTGGGCTTCACTGTCGACATCGTTTTTTTGCGACTGAAAAATCGAAAAGCTTTTTTCCTGCTGCTGAATTTCAAATTGGTTTTTCTTAACCGCGATTTCCTGCTCGGCAAGCTTTGCCATGACTTGAGCTTTTTGATTGATCTGTTCGTCTAACTGACGGCCAAGTTCGTCAATCTGCACGGAAATCTGTTGGGGATCTAGCTCAATAAACTTAGCCTCGCAAATCACTTCGTATAAAGGCCGTCCATCGGCTGCTAAACTGCCGCCTAACACAGCAGCACGTGCAGGGTCCATTTCTAAAACTTCCTTGACCTTACCGATTAGCCCGCTGTGATGCTCCATCGGCTTAGACGTCGTAATAATACGGCCTTCAATAATCGGATCAGGAATGTCCTGATACTGGACAGAGAGCTTTTCAATAAATTCTTTTTGCGACTTAAGAAATAGCCTCTTTTTTTCAAGCTCGTCAATATGCTGATCCAAAGCTTTGAGATCGCCTTGAATTTGTTCTAAGACTTGTTGATTATTGGCAAGCTGGGCATTTAATTCTTCGAGGTGCGCAGAAGAAAAAACAAGCTGCTGAGAAATCGACTGTAACTTCAAATCAATTTGCTGCTTTTCGCCAAACACTTTTGTATTTTCAAATTCCAACCGGCGTTTGCGCGCCAAAGCGCCTTGGACTTCTTTCATCACGTCGGTCAGTTGATTTTTAATGTGGACCTGGCTGGATGTTATGGCAAGGATTTTTTCTTCTTCAACTTTAACAATCGCCTGCGAGACGGACACGTCTTGCGCCAAAGAGGACAATTCTGCCCGACGCGCTTCACAAATCTGCTGATTTTTTTCGACAACCTCATCTAACGTTGCCAAAACTGCGGCTGCTTCAGAAATTTTTTCTTCTTGCAGACGAGCACGCTCTTTTAAAGCAACTTTGTTCTCTTCTAAACGTTTGGCCGTCTCGTCAATATTGGTCAATCGTTCTTCATTAAAACCAATTTGGCGATTGCTGATATCAATTTGTCCGTCGAGCTTGATGGCATCGGCATTAACCTGATTGATATTATCTTCCAACTCCTCAAGAAGACCGCTTTGACCTTCAAGCAAATCGTTAAACTGTGCAACTTCCTGGCTTAAAGCAACCTCTTTGTTTTTAAACTCCTCAAGTCGAGAAAGAATCTCCTGACGCTGCTGTGCGGCCATATTTAATTGAACACGCGCCAACTGGACTTCTAAATCTTTAAGACGGACATATTCTTCTTTATATTTGCGGGCTTTGTTGGCTTGACGTTCCAATGAAGAAATCTGGCGTTTAACCTCGACGACAATATCATTAATACGCAAAAGGTTTTGGTCGGTGTCCGCGAGTTTACCTAACGCTTCTTTGCGTTTGGCTTTATATTTGGTAATCCCGGACGCTTCGTCTAAAATCGAGCGGCGCTCCTCCGGGCGGGCGCTGACAACCAAATCGACCTTGCCCTGTTGTACAAGCGAATACGCCTCGGCGCCAATCCCGGTCCCCATAAAAAGCTCATTAATATCCTTGAGCCGAACGGGTGTTCGGTTCATCAGATATTCGCTTTCGCCGGAACGAAACAGCCGACGGGTGACAGTGACTTCATTATAATCAATCGGCAAAACGCGCGCTTCATTAGAAAACGTGACGCTGACCTCCGCAAAACCAAGCCCATGCTTTTTGTCGGTGCCGCTAAAGATCACATCTTCCATCGCCGAACCGCGCAATTCCTTGACACTTTGCTCGCCTAAAACCCAGCGGATCGCATCAAAAACATTGCTCTTCCCACACCCATTGGGCCCGACGACAGCAGTAATGCCAGGCTCAAAATTAAGCGTGGTTTTGTCAGCAAAAGACTTAAAACCAAAAATTTCTAATCGTTTAAAATACACAAAGCCTCTTTGGAAATTGACTAAAGTTTTTTATTTTTAACAAGGATTGCCGTAACAATTTCTACGGTAGCCGCAAGATCGGTAAATTTTGAAAGCATCTCCTCGGGGATCACGATGCGGTATTTTTTCTCGATGCCGGCGAGAATCTCTAAAGCCATCATCGAGTCCATGCCTAAATCTTTGACAAACTTTGCGGAAAGATCCAATTGATCGGGTTCGGTTTCAAGAATTTCAGCCACAAGGGAACGCATATCTTTTTCGACGTTGATACCTTTGCCGGAATCTGCCATATTCACCTCTCTCGCAATTTTTAGGATAAGAACGATAAATACAAATGTACTTTAATTAAGCCCTTTACGTTTGTCAATCGTATTTTTAATATTTCCTCCAAAGAAAGCGCTTTTTAAATTTTTAGCCTTCTGACTTGTTTAATATGGAATTATCACATATATTTTATGTAACCCGTTGTTGGCTCTGTTACCTTTTGCAACGCTTCACTAAAAAGGTAGATCATGAAAAAAACGCTCTTCTTATCCCTGACTTTCTTCTTCGTGCTTACCACAAGCACTCTGGCAGAAAACTTTAATTTCACATCCTACTACCCGGCTCCCGCAGGAAGTTACGAAAGCATCCATTTAACCCCCCAATCAGCACTTGCCACAAGCAATTGTTTTTTAGGAACGATCTATGCCAATTCTGACGACAACAGTCTTCCCTATTTTTGCGGCCCGACCGTTGGGCTGCCAGCGTTTGCGCCCATTGCCGGACCGTGGACTTTAAGCGGAAACGATCTTTATTTGACCGATACAACAACTCCCGAGAACAAAAAAATCGGTATTGGAACCACGGCACCAATCTTTAAACTAACATTAGAAAACGATGGCGGAATTTTAAGCGACGGCTTGGCCTCAACTTCATCAGCTTTGCCCGTTTCAGGCCCAGGAACGCGGCTGATATGGTATCCGCTTAAAGGTGCTTTTCGTGCCGGATATATTGACGGCGATCAATGGGACGATGCGAATATCGGCACAAGTTCGATGGCGATGGGTTCTGGAAACACGGCTCAAGGCGAAGGGACAAGCGTTTGGGGAGGTGAAAATAATTTAACTAAAGACTCCGAATTCGCTCCCACGGTTTATTGGACCTCTGCGACAATCGCTGGAGGAAAAAACAATATTGCAATCGGGGGAGCACAAATCTTAGGCGGATCAGGCAACAACGCCAATTTTAGATCTCGAGCTTCTGGAAAAAATAATACCAGCAACGAAAGAATCTCCATGATCGGCGGAGGGGAAAGCAATGTGGCAAACGGTCAGTATGCTACGATTTCCGGCGGAACTTTCAACAACATTAATTCAGCTGGTTCAGCCATTTCTGGGGGAAAAGGAAATAATATTTTTGCAAATTACAGCACAATTTCTGGGGGACAAGGCAACATAATAGATGCAGCCTGTGATTTCAGCACAATTGCCGGCGGATATAGCAATGCCGGTTACAATATTTATTCTGTCATAAGCGGCGGAAATTCCAATACGGTTTCGGGAGCTTACTCAACGGTTTCCGGCGGCGATACCAATACCGCAGAGAGTCAATATACCACAATATCCGGCGGGAAAAATAATACAGCCAACTGCCAAAACGGCTACTGTACAAACAGCGGCGGCTTCTCAAATACGGCCAGCGGCGACTTTTCAACAGTTATTGGCGGAAACTCAAATACCGCCAGCGGCGATCACGCCATTGTGCCCGGAGGACAAAGTAATACCGCCGACGGAAGTTACTCACTCGCCGCCGGAAGAAACATGAATGTTTCGGGCGCCCATTCCTTTGTTTGGGGTTATTCTGCCGGCGCAATTGGGGCAATAGCTGCCTCAGATGCAATGATCATTTACTCGGGCTCGATGGGTATCCGCGACATTACGCCTGCGGCCTTATTGGAAATCAACACGAATGGCTCCACCGATGATTATCTAAATTTAACCAGCACATCCGCCGCAGTTGTCGGCAACATATTAAAAATCAAAAATAATGGTTTCGTGGGTGTCAATCAAAGCGCTCCGACAAACCCATTGGAATTTGGCAACGGCGCCTATGTTTCAGCTGCCGGCAACTTTGTCAATGCCTCAAGCCGCGAATATAAAGAAAATATTAACTCTCTTTCTTCTTCGGATGCGCTCTATGCTTTTTTAAGGCTTAAACCCGTTGAATACAATTATAAAAACGAACCCGATCATCGCTACCTTGGCTTTATTGCCGAGGACGTGCCGGATATTGTTGCAACCAAAAATCGTGACGGCTTATCACCCATGGACATTACCGCGCTGCTGACAAAAGTCGTCGCACATCAACAGGATATTCTCAAACAACAAAAAAATGAAACAGATAAATTATTAAAAGAGTTTGAAGAATTAAAAAACAAAGCACAAATTAAAAATCCGTCTAACGTGCGTTCAAAAAATTTATGAAAAAACCAGATAACGTCATATGCAAGTTTTTATCTATACTCGTCATTCTGAGGCCAAAGGCCGAAGAATCTGGAATGGAGATCCTTCGCTACGCTCAGGATGACAAAAACTTGAACATCGCATTAATTCTCAAAATCATCTTTGGGTTTTTATTGATTCTGCCTACAAGTCTGCAAGCCTCGGAGATGACGATGACGCTCTATTATCCGTCGTTGTCCGGTGAATACGATCAAATGCGCCTTTTGCCCAGAAGTGTTGACTTAACAGATCCCTGCACGATCGGAACCCTTTATGTCAACTCAAGTAATCTACTTCTATATTGCCACGATAATAGCGGAACAGGCCAATGGGGATCTGTCAGCGATGCCTGGGACCAAAACAACGACGACATTTATGTAACGGACACAACGCTCAAAGTCGGCATCGGGACTAAAACACCCGAATTCAAATTAAGTCTTGCCAATGATGCCGGAATCATTGCCATGGGAACTTTTGGCAGCGGCGTTGTCTTGCCGGATGGAATTAGCGCAGGCAGCCGTTTGATCTGGTATCCACGCAAAGCGGCTTTTCGTGCCGGTTATGTCAGCGGCGTCCAATGGGATGATACGAATATCGGAAATTATTCTGCAGCGCTTGGAAAAGATTCAACAGCCAGCGGCGCTTATTCAGTCGTCGGCGGCGGAGACACAAATACGGCCAGCGGTCAATATTCTAATGTCATCGGAGGACAAACAAATACGGCCAGCGGTGATTACTCTGCAATAACTGGAGGGACAAACAATACCGCAAGCGGCCAATATGCAACAATCACCGGCGGACAAGCAAATATCGCAAATGCCGATTACGCCACTATCATCGGAGGACAAAGCAATACCACAAGCGTCATTTACGCAACCGTTGGCGGCGGAGTATCAAATACAGTTTCAACTCCCTACTCAAATATCAACGGCGGAGAACATAATACTATCAATCCCCTTGTTGGGGGAGGGACAAGCGGCTATGCTGTCATCGGCGGCGGAAAAAATAATCAAGCGCGCGATGACTATGCCGTTGTTTCAGGAGGAGAAAACAATATTGTCACAGGTCAATATGCAAGCATTGGTGGAGGAAGCAGCAGCATGATAAGCGCACAACCTGCCCCTGGAGTTTTTACACCATTAATAGGTAATTATTCCCGCGTTTCCGGCGGCCAAAGTAATATTCCTCTCGGAGATTACTCAACTATCTCAGGAGGAAAAAATAATAGTAACCTTACAGGACATTACATTGCAATCGGCGGCGGATTACAAAATAGCGCCAACGGTGCTTATTCGATCAGCGGCGGCGGAGAACGAAACTTCGCCAACGGCGTTTCCTCAACGGTTATGGGCGGCACAGATAATACTGCGGCTGGTGACTATTCCTGGGCCGGCGGAAAAAATATGCAGTTACTGCGGTTATTCCTAAACCCCGTGGCCGACAGGACTTTTGTCTGGGGCTATTCGGATACTCCTGTTTCTGTCACAACAGCGGATGCTTTTATCATCGCCCCCGGAACAATTAGCGGCCAACCCTGGAACCCCAAAGTTGGGATTAGGGACACATCCCCTTCCGGTGTCATGGAAATCAATGCTAACGCAACCGCTGACGATTATATCAATATCAAAAGAACCGCTTCCGGCGATGTTTTTATCGTAAAAAATAATGGGTATCTTGGCGTAAATAAAGCGACCCCAACGGATGGAACATATGCCATGCAATTTGGAAATGCTAACAATGCATTTCTAAGCGCTGGCGGCGTTTGGACCAATGGCTCCTCACGAAAATCCAAAGAAAATATTACTCCTCTTGCTTCTCAAACGGCAGAAGACACCTTGGAAAAACTCAATCCCATGACGTTTAACTATAAAGCCAGCCGGCAGACGACAGCCGGTTTTATCGCCGAGGACGTTCCCGAAATTGTGGCCTTAAACGGCCGCCAAGCATTAAGCTCAATGGACATTATTGCCGTCTTGACCAAGGTATCACAGGATCAGGAACAAACGATCAAAATACAAAAAGAAAAAATTGAAAGAATCAAAAACGAAATTAAAACACTTAAAAAAATGCTGGGTCCTTAATGATGAAAAATAAACACAATATACTAATTTCTGTCATCGTAAGCGAAGCGAAGGATCATGATTTAGATTCTTCGGCTGTTGGCTTCAGAATGCCAGAGAACATGTATTTTTCAATATTAAACAAATTAATGCTGATAGTTTGGTTTACGCTCGCATTCTTAGCTTGCCCGACGATCAGCAAAGCCGGAAATATTCAATTGACAACGTACTATCCCGCACCGCAAGGCGCTTTTGACCGGATGACTCTAATCCCGCAAACAAGTCTTCCCGCCACCTGTACAATAGGAACACTGAGCGTCGAACAGTCCAGCGGAAAAATCTTTTATTGCCACGATGTTCTCGGCGTCGGTACGTGGGGACCTTTAAGCAATGTATGGACGACCTTAGGAAATTATGTTTATCCAAAGGATACGGACAGCAAGCCGCTTATTTTTGCAGGGATCGGGACATCTGTCCCTAATTTTAAATTAACGCTGGACAATGACGGCGGAATTTTAGCGATGGGAACCTTCAATAGCGGAACCGTAACATCTTACCCTAGCAACGGAGTAACCCCGCCCATTGCCCGTTTTATCTGGTACCCACGCAAAGCGGTTTTTCGGGCAGTTTGGGATCGAAGCAATGTTACAGATGACATCAATCTTGGAAATTATTCCGTCGGATTTGGCGATAGGCCGACGGTAACAGGCAGCGCCTCAACCGTTAGCGGAATCTTTAATATAGCCAGCGCCGATTATTGCACTGTCGCGGGTGGAAAAAACAACAGCGTCACTGGAGCTTATTCAACGATCACAGGTGGAGAATCAAACACAATATCAAGCCAATATTCGGCCGTTTCTGGGGCTTCAAATGGAGCCACCGGAGACTATAATACGATTGGCGGCGGAGCAAATAATGTTTCCTCGGGCATTGGCGAAACAATCGGTGGCGGAACATTTAATGTGATCGCCGTCAACAGCACTTATTCAACGATTTCCGGTGGATCAGGTAATAATGTCACAGGAAAAAATTACACGTTTATCGGCGGAGGCGTTCAAAATGGGATCAATGGTAATTATGCTGCCATAGGCGGCGGAAAATCTAACATCGCAAATGGACCCTATAGTTATGTCGGTGGCGGAAATACAAATAATGCAAGCGGTTCTTATTCGGTTATCGGCGGGGGAGATTCTAATACAGTTTCAAGTGATTGGGCCGTCGTTTCCGGAGGAAAATCAAACACAGCCTCGGGAACTTATGCAACTGTCCTAGGAGGATTAAGCAATACCGCTAGCGGAACATCCTCAATAATCGCAGCCGGATCAAATAATACCGCATCGGGACATTATTCGGTGATCGCGGGAGGTGACCATAACACGGTCGCTGGTGATTATTCTTGGGTGGGCGGACGTTATATGAATCTTTCTACTGCGGCCGACCGAACTTTTGTTTGGGGCTATTCAGATACCACAGTTAATATAACTGCCGCTGATGCTTTTATCTTGGCTCCCGGAACAAGCGGAGGAAGTCCTGTTAATCCACGACTTAGTATCGGTGAAACAAATCCCAGCGCTATTTTGAGCATTACCTTACCCGCAGCAAATCCCAGTGACTTTTTGGCGCTAACATCAACAAATGCTGCAACTGCCGGCAATATTTTTATTGTCAAAAATAACGGCTATGTCGGCATAGCCAAATATAATCCAGGCTACCCATTACAAATCGGAACCGGAGTAACCAATGGTAACGGCGCTTATTTGACCGTCGGCGGAGTTTGGACCAACACGTCAAGCCAAAAATTCAAAGACAATATTTTACCGCTTGAGACACAAAAAGCGCTTGAAACTTTTCAAAAGCTAAATCCTGTGACATACAATTATAAAGCTGACAAAGCCGAACATCACGTCGGGTTTATTGCCGAAGATGTTCCCGATCTTCTCGCCGAACAAGGGCGCAAAGGCCTAAACGCTATGCCGGTAACCGCCGTCTTGACGGCCGTCCTTAAAGACCAAAAGAAAACAATTGCCGAGCAAGACAAAATTTTAACCACTCTCGAAAATGATGTGCAGAGTTTAAAAGCAGCTCTCCTCAACAAATAAATTAACCCAAATTTTTATCAACTTCGATAGATCAGTGCGTAAAAAAGGAATCTAAATGATCGCTACCGCCTCAATTTCGACCAATGCATCTTTAGGCAAGCGCGCAACCTGTATCGTCGAGCGAGCCGGCGCATTCTCAGCGCGGATAAATTTTGCATAAACCTCATTCATTCCCGCAAAATCATTCATGTCCTTAAGAAACACTGTCATCTTCACCGCATTGTCAAACGATGTTCCCGCCCCGATAAGCACGGCCTGCAAATTTTTTAAAACCTGCTCGGTCTGTTCCTTGATCGTAGTGCCGACAATAGCGCCACTGACCGGATCTAACGGAATTTGTCCGGCGGTAAAAACAAAATTCCCAGCCACAACAGCTTGATTATACGGCCCGACGGCAACCGGGGCATTCGCAGGTTTAATGATTTTTCTCTGAAGCGACATTGTAATACTCCTTTTTATTAGATTTTTTTGCCAACGACCAGCTACTAACGACCAACCACTTATTCAACTGCGCTTTAGCGCAAATATTTCGCTGATTTTATTTTTCGGCCTAAATGAAAAACCAAAAAATTATTTAAAACATACTTCAACTCCTTTTGCACCGACTCCGTCAATTTGAGCCGCAGGCAAACGGGCCACGGATGGCTTTCGGCATAAATAATCGACGAGACCGCACCCGGCGAAAGCGTCTCAAGGGTCAAATCGCCTGCCGCACAATCCAGGCAGACAAGGCCTCCTTCTCTTAAACTAAACCGCGCATGCTCTATGATCCGTTTTTTGCACTTAAGGCACGTGTCTAAATGCGGCTTAAACCCCGACAAAGACAAAATTTTAACCTGAAAAAAATGAACTAAAAGATTCGGATCGCTTTGAGTTTGCAAACTCTCCAAAAAATCCATCATCAACTGATAAACTTTTTCATTCTTCTGCTCCGGCGGCATTATTAAATTGACTAATTCCAAAATATAACTGGCCGCCAACGATTTTTTCAAGTCCTGCCGGATCGGATAAAAATAACTTTTCAAATCGCAATGACTAATCAAATGTAAATCCGAATTACGATACTGGTAATACACAATAAAATTTTCGGAAAACCGATCGACGCTGCTGCCAAACTTTTTATGGTCTTTGCGAATCCCTTTTAGAACGCCGCTGACCTTGCCATACTCTTTGGTAAAAAATATTGCTATGCGGCTTGTCTCACGAAGGTCAAACGTTTTTAAAACAATGCCGTCAGTCTTAAGAATCATAAGAGAGCCAAAAGTTTTTTTTCTTTATCACGCATTTGCTTGACCTGACGGGGGCTCTTGTCATCAAATCCGCAAAGATGCAAAATTCCATGAATCATATAAAGCAAAATCTCACGTTTGACGCTCGCATCATACTCCAGCGCATTGCGTTTGGCGGTTTGCACAGAAATAATAATTTCTCCGTCGATATCAAGCGCACTGCCACTCTGTTTCCAATCAAAGGTCAAAACATCAGTCGCAAAATCATGCCGCAAAAACTTTTTGTTTAAAGTTTTCATTTTTGCATCGCTGACAAAGACAAATGAAAGTTGTCCGCTTATTAGCTGCAAACTTTTAAAAACTTTACGGATGGTTTTCGTCAGATGGGCGCAATTGAGTGGAATTGTCGTCTGTAGATTTTGGATTTCGATAGTCACTGGCATTTTTAAGTTCCGGATATTTGACGCGGCCGTGATACGCAGCACTTAAACTGCGCGTAAAAGTCACCGCAATTGTTTCAATTTCCTTTAAAGTCAGATTGCTTTCATCCAACTGTCCGTCGATAAATTTATTATTGATGACTTTGCGCACAACCTCTTCAATGCGGCCAGGCGTCAAATCTTCCAAAGAACGTGTGGCGGCTTCCGCAGAATCTGCCAAAAGCACAATCGCCGTTTCTTTGCGCTGTGGCTTAGGCCCAGGATAACGATAATTTTCTTCATCCACCTCGTCGATGTCAGGTGTTTTGGTAAGCGCTCTTTGGTAAAAATAATGCATAAGGCTCGTCCCGTGATGCTCGGGAATAAAATTGGTTATAATCGGATTTAAACGATATTTTTTGGCCAACTCTATGCCTTCCTTGACATGATTAAGAATAACCAGCCGGCTAATCGACGGCTCAAGATCGTCATGCTTGTTGCCCACAGAAATCTGATTTTCAGTAAAATAGTCCGGTTTGACCAATTTGCCGATATCATGATAATACGCACCGACACGCGTCAAAAGCGCATTAGCTCCAATGGCATCCGCGGCCGCTTCGGCAATATTGCTAACGACCAAGCTGTGATGATACGTGCCCGGAGCTTCCAAAATCATGCGTTTAAGAAGCGGTTGATTAAAATCCGCCAGTTCAAGCAAACTAAAATTAGTAATCACGCTGAACAAGTACTCAAAAACTTTCAAAGAGGAAACGACCCCGACGCACAACATTCCACTTGAAAAAGCCGGCGACAAGTACGATTTAAATGAATCCGGCGTCCATTGCAACAAAAAATCACGATGAATCAAGACCATCACAACCGTCTGAATAATCCCGACATAAAACCCGGCGGCAATCAAAGTACCGCGCGTGCGGGCATCGCGCACCGAGTAAGCGCCCGCCAAACCGCCGATAAAAAAAATGAGCATAACATCCAGCGGAGTGACTCCCAAATTCAAAAGCCAGCGAGGGCTAAACATCAATCCCGCAAACACACTGCTTAAAAACGACATAATAAAAACCAGCTGCAAATCATCAAACAAAAGCATCGTCAGCATGGCAATACCGGCCACCGGCAAATAAAGCGGACAGGCCGTCGAATACGTTTGCATCATCGTCATCGCAAAAACAACAATGGTCAGTAAAAGCCCCAGGCTTAAAAACAATTTAATACTGCTTTTATTAAAGAAAAATAAATGCAGACCCAAAAAAAGCAGCAAAAACGGAATGATCAGCGGCAAGCCAACGGATTTACAAAAAATAGTAAGAAAAAAAACAACCCCCAACGACAAAAGAGAATCGCGGTAAGTGAGTTTGATTTTTATGGGAGGCTTCATAAATAGAATTCGGTTAAGAGAGGATATTCTTACCCGTCTGCTCGTCAGATTTGCCGTAAGCTTCGATGATCCGTTGCACCAGTTCATGGCGGACGACATCATCGCCGTTTAAATGAACAAACTTGATTCCTTCTGTTTCCCGCAAAATATTTTCCGCATCCACAAGCCCAATCAAGGAGCCTTTGGGCAAATCGCTTTGCGTAATGTCGCCTGTTATGACCGTTTTGGAATCAAAGCCCAAACGCGTTAAAAACATTTTCATCTGAAAAGGCGTCGAATTCTGCGCCTCATCAAGAATGACAAATGCATCATTAAGCGTCCGACCGCGCATAAAAGCCAAGGGAGCTACTTCAATGATCCCCTGTTCGGTATACTGCTCAACCTGATCCGGCTCCATCATGTCATAAAGCGCATCATACAAGGGACGTAAGTACGGCAAAACTTTTTCGACCATATCCCCGGGTAAAAATCCTAAATTCTCACCCGCTTCAATCGCCGGACGGGTCAAAATAATACGCCGGACGATGCCCTTTTTAAGCGCATTGACTGCCATCGCCATAGCCAGATAAGTTTTTCCTGTCCCAGCTGGCCCGACGGCAAAAACGATATCATGTTTTTTGATCGCCTCGACGTACTCAATTTGCCCTTTGGTTTTAGGGATGACAAGCCCGCCGCGCAGGTAAACTTCAATCTTTTCTTTGGCCAACCTCTTAAAATCAAAACCTTTGCCCGGCTTCGTCAGGTCAATGGCATAAACAATATCTTGCCGTTTGACCTCGCGACCGTCGTCGGTAATTGAAATCAAGTAATCAACTAAGTCGCTGACCTTCTCGACCGAACCATCGTCGCCCGAAACTTTCAATCCATTTTCGTGTCGGACAACGCGGACTTTGAGTTCATCTTCGATCAGCTTTAAATTCTGATCGTATTTTCCAAAAAGAGCCTGCAGGTTCTTGTTATTGTTTAGATAAATAATACGATCCATTGATTTAACGGCCTTTGCCTTTCAAATTTAAGGAATCCGGATCGTTATTCCCGGCTTAATACGATTAGCGTCAGGAATGATGTCCTTATTGGCTTCATAAATTTTGTACCATTTGCTATAAGTGCCATAAACTTTTTTAGAAATCTTCTGCAAAGTGTCATTTTTTTGGATGACATACTCGCTAGGAGTCGCTGCAGCACTTTCTGTGGAATCAACTTGGGAAGCTGGGGGTTCAATCACAATCGGTGCTGGGGCCTCATACGACGAAACCGGCTCAGGGGCACGACGTTGCGGGACATTGATCGTCACAGGTTCGACTGGAGGCGCGCCTTTGCGAAGTTGATCCGGTGTTACATCGGGATTTTTGGTAAATTCCAAAACATAAACTTTGCGCGATTTGGACATCTTAGACAAATCAGGCTGTTTGGGCGTTCCGTTGACATACCCAAAGTTACCGCCTTCCATCTTTTGGTCCACCCGATCTTTTTCTGCAATATAGGCGCGGGTTTCAACACCACCACTCGTAGCGGTTGTGCCGGCGCATCCGGCGACTGCCAAAGCCAACACACCTAAGAGGGATTGTAGTACAAATTTTCTAGACATGCTTCTCTCCTTTTTTGAGCGTCATGAGTCCTAACTCAGTTAATTGCTTTTCGTCAATTGTTGACGGAGCATCTGTTAAAAGACAGCTGCCCTTTTGTGTTTTTGGAAATGCCATCGTATCTCTTATCGAATCCAACCCTGCGAGAATACTGACCAAACGATCAACTCCGTAAGCGACACCCGCATGCGGAGGCGCGCCGTATTCAAAAGCACGCAACAAAAATCCAAACCGCTTTTCTGCTTCTTCATCGGTAAGCCCGATAATTTCAAAAATCTTTCTTTGCAATTCCCGTCGATGAATACGGATAGATCCGCTGCCTAACTCGGTCCCGTTTAATACCAAATCATACGAACGGGCGCGGATCTGATCAAACTTGCCCTCTTCCAAAAGATGGACATCGTCCTCATGCAATGACGTAAACGGATGATGTTCACTTTCCCATCTTTTTTCGTCCTTATTATATTTGAACATTGGAAAATCCACAACCCAAAGAAACGCAAATTTATCACCCTCTTTACGGATGTCCGGCTTGTCGCTTTGATAATTTTTCATAGCGTCGGCATGCGTCATGCGAGGAAAAGGTGTAGGAAGGTCAATGCCTTTGATTTCTTTAAAAATTTGTTTAAATAAATTCTCAGTCAGTGAAAAAATATCTTCCTGTGTGACAAAAGACATTTCAATATCCAGCTGTGTAAACTCCGGCTGGCGGTCAGCGCGCAAATCCTCGTCGCGGAAACATTTAACGATCTGGAAATAACGGTCCATACCCGAGACCATCAGAAGCTGTTTAAACAGTTGCGGCGATTGCGGCAGTGCATAAAACGTGCCCGGATTTAAACGCGACGGCACCAAAAAGTCCCGGGCGCCTTCTGGCGTTGACTTTGTCAGGATCGGCGTTTCGACCTCGATAAAATTTTCGCCATTCATAACCTTTCGCATAATCTGGCAAAGTTTGTGACGCAAAAGTAAAGCCTCACGCACCTTATCCCGACGGATATCCAAATAGCGATAGGTCAAACGCAATTCTTCAGAGGCTTCGACAGCGCTGTCGATTTCAAAAACAGGGACTTTGCTCGTATTAAGAATTTCCAACTGCTCGGCGACTAATTCTGTTTCGCCGGTGGCAAGTTCAGGGTTGACATTCTTGGGCGGACGCACATTGACTTTGCCGGTAATCTGGACGACAAATTCGGGCCCTAGCGTTTGTGCTTTTTCGTGCGCTAATTTAGCAACGGATGGGATAAAAACAACTTGTGTCACGCCATAACGATCACGAATATCAATAAACGTCAATTTGCCGTGATCCCGACGCCGATGCACCCAACCACACAAAGTCACCAGCTGATCTTTATGTTCTTTTCTTAATTCCCCGCATGTATGTGTCCGAAGCATTTCAACAGCCTTCCTTTAAAATTTTCAAATTATTCTATAACTTGCATTATTGGACCAGAAGATTTTCCTCTTGCTTCCACAAAAATAATCTTTCCAACACCACACTTCTTTAATAGTGCCACAAAATCTATTGCTATATCACGAAATGTTCCTGGGGCTACCCTAACGACGACCAAATCCTTTTCTGATTTTAATTCAGTAAGAACCTTTTTTATATTTTCTATTCCGGTTTCAATCTCGGCGGGTTTACGAATAGTAAGTTCCACCTTTTCCCAATTATCAAAATCAATAATGATATTGACCATACTGTCATCAAAAACAGTTTGATAATAAGCTTCAATTTCAACATTTTTTGCTTTAGCTGCAGCAAAACAAAATTGATTGTTATAACCGACAGCTAAAACGCACCAAGAAATTATTAAGATGAATTTTCTCATTCCCGCTTCCCACCCTGTCATTCCCGACGCCCACTCTGTCATTCCCGCGAAAGCGGGAATC
Organism: uncultured Planctomycetales bacterium; assembly: GCA_964474085.1. Taxonomy (GTDB): domain Bacteria; phylum Omnitrophota; class Gorgyraeia; order Zapsychrales; family JANLHA01; genus JADLGJ01. The sequence continues at coordinate 120,642 of CAYYRJ010000001.1, read as the reverse complement.
CATTATTTAATAATACTGTCATATAAATCATCCCATGCAGGATTCATTTCTTCAATTAATTCTATTTTCCATTGACGTTTCCATTTCTTCATTTGCTTCTCACGAATTATTGCGCTTTCGATGTCAGGTGTTTCTTCAAAATAAACAAGACGATGGACATTGTATTTCTTTGTAAATCCTTCAACAAGGCCTTGTTTATGTTCCCAAATACGCTTTATTAGGTTTGAAGTAACACCAATATATAATGTCCCATTCTTTTTACTTGCAAGAATATAAACAAAATATGAATTCATTGCATGTCTTTAAAAACATGGATCCCTGCTTTCGCAGGGATGACATTAAAGCAATATTAAAAATAGGGACAATATTAGCCATCTCTCATTGTTTCAAAAATGTAATAATCTTCTCGATTTCCTTAAAAGCAATCTGTTCTTGATTTCCGTCGGCCATATTCTTAATCGTCACAACACCTTTATTGATTTCGTCTTGGCCGAGGATTATAACATAGCGCGCACGTATTTTGTCAGCTAAACGCATTTGACTTTTCATTGAACCTAAACGATAGCTCATTGCCGCCGACAAACCCGCCTGACGGATTTGCTGAGAAATAATAAAGTTACGTTTTAACGAAGTTTCATCCAGCGAAACGAAAAATGCATCGATAGGTTTATCCTGCGCCGTTTCTTTGCCCAGTGCTAATAAAACACGCTCCATCCCTAAAGCAAAACCAATCGCATCAACCGACGGCCCCCCTAATTGAGACACCAAGCCGCTGTATCGCCCACCGGCGCCCAAGGCATCTTGGCTGCCTAAGGCCGGACACGAAATTTCAAAAACCGTGTGCGTATAATAATCTAAACCGCGGACTAACGTTCGATTTACTTCATATTTAACCGACGAACTCTCAAGCGCTTCACAAACTTCGTTAAAATATCTACGGCTCTCCGAAGATAGATAGGAATGGTTCAACTCAAGTTTGGCAACGACATTTTTGCAGTCACGGTTTTTGCAATCCAAAATCCGAAACACATTGCGTTCAAAACGGTTCTGACAATCAGGACAAAGTTGAGACAACTGCGGCGAAAGAGTTTGACGCAAAAATGTTGAAAAATTTTCTTTATCTTCTGTCGAACCCAACGTGTTTAGTTTAAGATGAAATTGCTCTGTTGACAGACCAGCGGCTTTAAGAAGTTCAACACATAGCAAAATCATTTCTGCATCCTGAAATGGCGAAGCCGAATTGGGCCCGATTGCCTCAGCACCGATCTGGTGAAATTGCCGCAAGCGCCCCTTTTGCGGACGCTCCCCACGAAACATGGGGCCGACATAAAACAATTTAGACAGCGCCTCTTTTTTGTCCAAATCATTCTGAATATACGAGCGTACGATCGCGGCCGTCCCTTCAGGACGCAGAGAGAAATTGGACGCATCTGTTTCGTCGCTCTGGGACCTTAGTTGCAACATTTGCTTTTGGACAATATCGCTGGTTTGACCCATAGAACGGGCAAAAAGTTCGGTTTCTTCAAACAAAGGCGTGCGGATTTCCCGATAACCAAAACGCGACAAAAGTTCACGCGATTTTTGCTCAAGATCCTGCCAGAGACCAATTTCATCAGGAAGAATATCGGCTGTGCCGCGAGGGACAGAAAAATTTTTCATCAAACGATTTCCTACAAATTTTAAGCGGAGAAAATATTCTCCGCTTAAGAAATAGAATCTATTTTGTAAATCATGGGATTACTTAATCTTGTGTTTCATTTCCAAGCCCGGCTTAAAAACAACGACTTTACGCGGGGGAACCGGAACGCTGGCGCCAGTACGCGGATTGCGTCCAAATCTTGCGCGACGTTCTTTGATTTTAAAAACGCCAAAATTACGTAACTCCACCTTTTCATTGCGCATCAAGCTCTCGACGATCACATCAAAGGTCTGCTGAACAATAGCTTTGACGTCAACTTGCTTGATTCCAGTTGCATCAGTGATTTTCAAGACGATATCTTTTTTCGTCATAGAATTCACCTCCTTATTGTAAGTATAGTATAAACAATGTGTTACGATGTCAAGATTTATAAATGCTTAATTTTCAAGCCCTTTATGGCCATCAGAGCGAGGCCGACTGAGCACACTTTTACATCGCAACCGAAAAACTTTCTTCGCCAACCAATTCCTTGATTTCATTGATCAGCGCTTCGCTGGGAGCGACGAAAAGATCTTCGCCGACTAGGATTTGTACGCTTTTAAATTCTTGCGTATTTAAATGCAGATATATGGGTGTTTTGCCGGGGAATAAACTCAACTTTTCACGCAAAGATACTAACATCGGTTGAGTAACCGTCGAAACATTTAAGTTAATGGCCTTAATGGCTTTATAAATTTCTTCGATGCGCTTAATATCGCTGGCGACGATATTAGGCGACTCTTCGCGAAAGCCGACTCGTCCGATGACAACCACGACCGCGCCTTCCTTTAAAATTTCAGCGACATTCGGATACGTCGACGGAAAAACGACAGCCTCCACTTCGCCTTCCAAATCCTGCACCTTGACAATGGCCATGCGCTCATTGCCTTTGCGGGTAGTCGTGAGTTTAACGCCACTAATGATACCGATAATTTTGACTTCTTGCCCCTCAACAACGCTCTTTAAATCTTTGGTCGTATGTTTAACAAACTCTTTGATCTCCGTCTTGTAATGCGTCAAAGGATGCCCACTTAAATAAAACCCTAGAATTTCTTTTTCGTAAGTTAAAATCTCATTTTTGGGAAACTCTTTGATCTGCGGAAAAGTGTCTTCGCCTTTTTTAAATCCGCCCGCGGCCTCGCCCATGCTAAAAAATGAAAATTGCCCGACCGCTTCTTCCTTCTGCGCCTTGGTGCCCATCTCAAGCGCGCGATCCAAAACAGCCATCAGCTGCGAGCGATAAACCTTAAAACTATCAAAAGCGCCGCATTTGATGAGACTTTCCAAAACCTTGCGATTCGTCACGCGCAAATCTACGCGCTTGCAGAATTCAAAAATCGACGTGTACGGGCCATCCGCCAGACGGTTGGCGACAATGGATTCAATCGCAGTTTGACCGACATTCTTGATTGCCAAAAATCCAAAGCGTATCGTTTTTTCGTCAATCACGTTAAACTCAACGATGCTTTCATTAATATCCGGCGGCAAAATGCTAATCCCCAACTCCTCGCTGGCATTGACGTACTCGACAACTTTGTCGGTATTATCTTTTTCGCAGGTTAAAAGAGCGGCCATGTACTCGACGGAATAATTGGCTTTCAAAAAAGCCGTTTGGTAAGAAATGACCGCATACGCGGCCGAGTGGCTGCGGTTAAAGCCATAACCTGAAAAATAATCGATCAAATCAAAAAGTTTGTTGGCCTCATCTTCCTTGATGTGACTGGCCTTAAGACATCCGTCGACAAAAAGTTTGCGGATCTTTTCCATGTCTTCCGGAATTTTTTTGCTCATCGCCCGACGAAGATGGTCCGCCTGCGTCATCGAGAAGCCAGCTAAAATGCTGGCCATCTGCATGACCTGCTCTTGATAAACGATAATGCCAAACGTGCTTTTAAGAATCCCTTCGAGCTTAGGATGCGGATATTTGACCGCGGCTTCCCCGCGTTTGCGTTTGATAAAATCTTCAAGCATGCCCGAACCCATCGGCCCCGGACGGTAAAGCGCCAAAATTGAAATCAAGTCTTCAAATTGATTGGGTTTAATCTTGCGCAGAAGATCGCGCATCCCCGCACTTTCCAGCTGAAAAATCCCCGACGCGTTTCCGCTGCCTAAAAGCTCGTACGTTTTTTTGTCGTCGAAAGGCAACTTGCTTAAATCTAAATCAATACCGCGCGTTTTTTTGATCCACTTAACAGCCTTGTCAATGACGGTCAAGTTGCGTAACCCTAAAAAGTCCATTTTTAACAAACCGATCTTGGCAATCCCGTCCATCGAAAAGCCCGTCGTCACCTGCCCGTCAGTACTTTTAAAAAGCGGAACGTATTCGGTTAAAGGCTTATCGGATATGACAACGCCCGCCGCGTGTATCGAGGCATGGCGGTTTAAACCTTCTAAAACCTGCGCGGTTTCGACGATATCGTTGGCGGTCTGATTTTCCTGACACAACTTGGCTAATTGCGGCTCGACCTTAAGCGCATCCTTAAGCGTCATGCCAATCTCGGCAGGAATCAGTTTGGCAATTTTGTCCACGTCCGCATAAGGCGCACTCATGACACGCCCTACGTCGCGCACAGCGGCGCGCGCCTGCATCGTCCCAAACGTAATAATCTGAGCCACATTGTCCTTGCCATATTTGTTGGTCACATAATCAATGACTTCCTGTCTTCGTTCAAAACAAAAATCAATATCAATATCCGGCATACTCATCCGCTCAGGATTTAAAAACCGTTCAAAAAGAAGGCCGTACTTGATCGGGTCAAGATCCGTGATGCCCAGCAAATAGCTGACTAAGCTCCCCGCCGCCGAACCGCGCCCAGGCCCGACGGGAATGCCGCGCTGCTTGGCGTAATGGATAAAATCCCAGACGATCAAAAAGTAACTGACAAAACCCATCTTTTTAATCGTCTGCAATTCATGGGTCAGCCGCTCTTGCAAACCTAAGGTCATAAGCCCATAACGCTCACGGATGCCCTTGGCACAGAGTTCTTCTAAATACTCGTCTTTTCCCATGCCCCCCGGCGGTGTGTAGTTGGGCAAATGATATTGGCCAAAACGCAAATCCAAATTACATTTATCCGCAATCTCGACGGTGTTCTTGAGAGCTTCCGGCACCCACAAAAATTCGCGTTTCATCTGCTCGGGAGATTTAAAGAAAAACTGGTCGGTCTTTAGCCGCATGCGGTTAGGATCATTTAAAAACGTCTGCGTCTGAATGCACAAAAGCGCTTCGTGCGCCTTGTACTGCGCTTGTTCAAGATAATGAACATCATTGGTGACGACCAAAGGCAAATCCAATTCTTTGGCAATTTTAAGCAAACCTTCATTGACCGGCTTTTGGTCAGGCAGGCCGTGCTCCATAAGTTCGATATAAAAATTTCCTTTGCCAAAAATCTGACTAAACTCCGACGCGGACTTTAAAGCGGCGTCATAATTTCCCTTCATAAGGTTGTACGCAACTTCACCGCGCAGGCACGCGGATGTGCACAAGAGCCCCTCACTGTGTTGGGCCAAAATTTCTTTGTCCATGCGCGGACGATAGTAAAACCCTTCCAAATATCCGGCGGAAACAAGCTTCATCAAATTCTTGTAACCGGTATTATCTTTTGCAAACAACACCAAATGCGAAGCCCCACCCTGCTGAGGACTGCGATCAAAACGGCTTAACGGCGCCAGATACGCTTCGCAGCCGATGATTGGTTTAACACCGTGCTTGATTGCCGTTTCGTAAAAAGTGATCGCGCCAAAAAGATTCCCGTGATCGGTCATGCCTAAGGCTGGCATTTTGTATTCGGCGGCTTTCTTAATGAGTTCAGAAACACGGCAAGCCCCATCGAGCAAACTGTATTGGGTATGAACGTGCAAATGGACGTAATCAGAAAAGTGCATAAACAAACAACTTTGTTGGGGTTTAAAATGTGTTTTATCCCAAATTTTGCATTACAACCTATTGCGCGACGATCCGTCGCGCACAAAAAAGTGAAATGCAAAATTTGCCTTCGGTTGTCCCGCAGGGACAAAGATTAACCTAAGCACGTCTCGACTGTGTCGAGACATGCGGCCCTTTGGGCGGATTTTGTTTGGCCAAAGCAGGAGCTTTGGCTAATACAAAATCCGGGTTTATATTAACACAATATTTTTAGGGCAGAAAAATTTTTTGAGGCAACCATCAATTGGATCTGCTTAACTGCCCGGCGGATTGAAAGACAGGTTTTTCGGTTAAAAATTGCGGAAGATTAATAACCGGGGCAATGTTAATAATCACCGGTACCAAGCCGTCGAATTGCAAATTTTGCAGCTGTTGAGGGTCAAAATTAAACTCGACCGGCTCGCTTTGGGCGCGGATATCCAACGGCGTTTTGCCAGCCGTCAAATCAATCCCGCCGACATCCGAAGATGACGGCATGTTTTTGACGATCTCCAAGAGTCGAACGGCCTGAGGTTCATCGCGGAAATATCCCAATTGTCGAATCATATCCTCCTCGAAGCTCTCAACCCGTTTTTGAAAATTTTGACGGCTTTGATCAGTCACCAGAAGATCTCGAAAATCATCAGCCGTTAATTTGCGGGCTACTTTAATAACATTTTCTAATCTGCCCTGATCAATTCTATAGGCTACATCTTTATACTTAGAAAAATAATTATTTGAAAAATCTACATCCCACTCCGTTTCATAATCATAAACGACATACTTACCGTCTTTTGTGAAAAATATATTCCTTGAAAAAATTTGTTGCGGTTTTAATTTATCGTAATCTTCAAAATGCATCAAATGTGTAAAAACGACCAATTCTTCTAATCCATTATAAGGTTTATCCGTTTTATATTCTTGTACCTGCTCAATCAAGCGTGCCCAACCGTAAGGCTCAGCCATTTGCGGCAGAATATTCCCAACTTTAACGGCTTGTTTGACTAATCCATCAAAATCAGACGACTCTTCAAACTCTTGATGCTTAGGCACATGCATCCCAAGTTTCTCGGCCACAGCATACCCCAACGATTCATTATTGAAATCTTCGCTTTTACTATAAAGTTTTAAAATAAAAGTTTTACCATCGGGCGACTTAATTTCTAAAGTCATCCGACGTTTTCCTGTTACACTATCCTCAATTGTATGTAGAACGCTAACAACCTCTGATCGGGCCAAATCTTGGGGACTTAAAAGCATCTTTGCGGATGTCCCAAACGCGATCGACGAAGACGCCCGATAACCTTGCTGCGGTTTGGAAGCATCGATATCCGCTTGCGTGACCCCGCTTGTTTTAAAAACGTCCTCTAGCCTTTCAATCAACTGGTCCGCCTGCTCTGCCACATCAAAACCCTTGGCACTCATAACGTTAAGCGTCCCTATTAACAAACCAATATCCTCAACCGCACGGAGTAAATTTAATATCTTCAAATTATCATAAGGTTGCTTATTGGGCGCCAGAAAAGTCACCTGGGATCGCCCTTCCTGATCTAAAGAAAAACGATCAGAAATATTCGCCGTTTTTACAAAACTGTCAACAGGATACCATAGGTTAGAAATGCGAATGGCTTGATCTATGTCCGATGTATTGTCGTTATATCCTTCAATGCGTAATTTAGCGTCTATTTGCCCAGATATTTTTTCAGCCTTAATATGAATTTCACGTTTTGCAGGACTTGCAACATAGGCGCTATACAAATAAGAAAAATCTAAAGTGTTTTCACCTCCAACTTCATTAAAAAGCTTGATGTTTAATCCAAACCGCTGATTTGCCGTTTGAAGAACATCATTATCCAAAAGTGTTTTTGCAAAAATTGCTGCTGTGCCGATTTCAACAATTCCAGCGTCGGTATCAACAATTAATAAATGTTTCGTCTTCGGCGACAAAACTCCCTGATCATGCAAATACTTAATAAATAGTAAGCGTTGTTCTTTATCGTCCTTCATTTGCCGATAATTTCCCATTGTGGCCCAAACGCTCTTAAGGTTTTCGGCAGGAAAAACTCCAGTAACTTTGGCCATTAAAACCGCAGTCTCATAAATCGGTTGGGCCCCAGCCTGCAAAAATACAATCTGAGTTGCTTTCGGATCATCAAAATCCAAAGCTTTTTCAAAAACATCGTCGATAAACTTGGTCAATAACGGCTGAATCGCAACGACACCCCCCCACGCTGGCGTATGCGCAACCGATTGAGATGCTTCATACATAGAAGCAAAATCAATGTGTTTTAACCCAGACAAATTAAACACCTCGTAAACACGATTCTTGCTCTGCGCAAGTCTAGCTTTATCATTATTTTGAGCTTGTATTTTTGCAAACCGCTTAAGAACTTCTTTGTCTTCCAATTCTTTCGTGTCATATGGTCGAGTATCGACCGTAATTTTACGCAATCCAGAGCTTGCAACGCCAGCATTTTCAGGCAAACCTTGACGGTATTGCGTCGCCGCGCTCGAGCTGGCGAAACCCATTCCGCCCGAAAAATATTTACGCGGAACGGTTTCTTGCGTCGCTGGGTCATAGTCTTCTTTGATATAGTTATAAACGCCTTTTTTAAAAGCTGCGACATACTGATCATAAATTTTCTGAGCTTGTTCTTTGTCATCTAAGTCAATGCCGGCTAGCTTGTTCTTATCAACATAGACCTGCGAAAGAATGCTGTTTTTTAATCGCTTCTTATACCAATTTGCAAGAATTAGTGAATTGTAAATCTGACGCAAAGGCGCAAAATTTTTACCTTCGTTAACTTCTTTCTCAAGCTCTGGGATGATGAACTCACGTATGACCGAGGACGCAACGTCCGAGGGAATGCCGAGGCCATCCGGCCGAGGCTGACCAGAGACGATGGACGATGGACGCTGGACGATGGTTGTCAGAACTCCCCCTTCCCCCTCTTTATCTAAAGAGGGGGTTAATTGAACGCTCCCGCTCTCCCCCGCTTTTTTAAAGAGGGGGCTGGGGGGAGTTAAATCTTCTTCCATCATCACTTTCAAATGCGTTTCGTCGACGTAAGCAGTAGTACCATTCTCGTAGACAACAGCCTTTTGCGGGACGATCCAGACTTTATTAAAATTATTGGTGGCTTGGGGTTGGGGGTTAGGGGTTAAATTATTTGCCAGCGTCAAGCGTCTAACGTCTAACGTCTCTTCTCGATGAACCTTTTCCCAATATTTTTTCCCCAGCTCCCCTTGCGGGGAAAGCAAAGTCGCGGTGATCTGCTTAAGCAAATAATCCTCTGCCAAAAGATCGCGACCCATTTCAGTTGTACCAAAAGACTCTGGGATAATTCGTTCTTTTTCATACGGAGAAAGGTTGACCCACAAATCATTTTCGGGCGTTGTCAAAGACGCTAAAAAGTAACGGATCAGTTTTTGCGCTTGCGCTTTTAATTCATCGTCTTTCAAATTGGAGCTTCCGACATCGACGATAAAATCGAATTGAAACGGATTATCCGGATTGACTTTGACCGCCTTTAGCAATACTGGCGAAAACGCAGAGCTTAAGGCAACCTGCTCTCCGACGCTAGGCAAAGAAAAACCCTCCGTCCCTTTGGCATACGCCGGCAAGGTGGTGTTTAGCGCAAAGCTAACGATCAGAAGCCAAAATAAGGACTTGCGCAAAAAACGAGCTATCTGTTTGGAAGAAATTGACATAATAATAGTATAAGTATATAGGTCACTCTCTTACTATGCAACCGGACGGCAAAACAAAGGCGATGAAGCTTTTGCAAAGCCTCACCGCCTTTTAAAAAACAATTTTCTAAAACTGTTTTACCTTAACGCACTTAACTGCTGCGGCTCTTTTTGTGTCTTTTGTCCCAAAAGCATCGGAATATTGACCGGCGTGATATTGATAATGACCGGATAAAACCCGTCGATTTTCATGTTTTGTATCGTCTGCTGGGGCAAAGGCAACGGGACGCCCTTTTTGTCGCGTTTAATCTGCAAATCAAGCGCCGCCGAATTAAAGTCGATACCACCAACGGGTGTGGTCACAGCAGCCGAGGCTGCTGGTGGCTGCGAACCCTTTGGAATTATTTGAAGTGAATCAGAAGAAGGAGAAACCTCTATTGGAATAGGTCCGTAATTAAATCCGTTCGGATCATACCAGTCATAATTTGACATCTCATACGTAGCTGGGTGATGAATAACTATAAAATCATTACCAGATTCAATAATGTTATACGCTTTAACAATTAAATTACTACTAGGGACTCTTCTAACAACCTCATTAAAACGATCAACCCTAGGGTCACGGATCCCCAGACGATTTAACGACTTGACCACATTTCTTTTTTTCAACGTTTCAATCAAAAACTCTACGCAACGTTGATCCCCTAAGTCAGCTAATGCATTTGCTGCAGCAATTGAAATATCTAAAGAAGGGTTTTCTAACGCTACAATATACGCATCTGTTAATTGCTCTTTTGTTGCTCCTAATTTTTCCAAAGCTATTTGGGCTTCAGCGTAATTGTTACTATTTAAATACGGCAATAAGTGCTTAATTGCTCGTGGATCCCCCAATTCATTTAATCTTCCAATAAGTTTTCTTTTAAAATCTAAAACATACTTATCATCGAGTTTTTTATCATAAACAACAAATTCTCTTCCCAACTGCTCACTCACAACATCAGACATTTGCTCTTTTGTGACGCCTAACTTTGTCAAAGCTATTTTAGCTACAGTGAAACCGTTACTTTCTAAATATGGCAATAATACCGGAATTGCCCGCGGATCTCCAAGCTCACCCAATCTTATAATAATATAATCCTTATAATAATCTCGTTCCTGACTCAAAGCTACAATATACCAATCCACTATTTGCTCTTTTGTTACGCCTAATTTTTCCAAAGCTGTTTGGGCTTCAAACTCGTACCAACTAAATTTTAAGTAGGGCAACAATACCTCAATTGTTTTTTTATCTCCAATTTCACCCAATTTTTTAATAACATTTTTCTGATCCCCGTTCCTAGGAGAACCTTTCAAAACCATAATATACGCACCAACCATTTGCTCTTTTGTTGCCCCTAACTTAACTAAAACTGCTTCAGCTTCTGAGCGAATCTTTTCATCTTTATGCCCTAAAAGCTTAAATAAATAAGGCATTGATTTTTTAAAACCTTTACGGCCGAAATAAATGACAGCGTGAGCCTTGGCCTTTTCCATAATCCCCGACGAGGCGGAGGAAGGGCTAGACTTATTACCTTCTTTAACAATTACCAATTTTGCCGGCACAATAACTTTCTCATAATCAGCATTCAGGGAAGAATTTTCCTTAACAGGACGAAGAACTGTTGCCTCGGAAACATACGTAACGTAAAAATCCCCTCCACTCAAAGCAATCGCATAAGCCGCAGAAAATTCAGAAGCAAAATTATATTGAAGAGTGATATTTTCAGGACTTACTACTGCTTGCAGTCTTTGATAAACCTCATCATAAATTATAACCGCGGGCGCATCATTGATCTCCAAACGACTTAAAGAAACTCTGGCCGCTGTCCGCAGCTTAATATCCGTACTCTTTAACATTTCAAACAAAAATTCTTTGCCACGATCAACACCCAATTTCACTAAACCTTCTGCAACAGCGATGCTTCTAAGTGAACCTTTCTCTAAAAGCTGTTGTGCTAGCAGTTCACTAGCCTTCTGTCCTCCGATTTCTCCTAAAGCTACAACAATTTCATCAACTGCAATATTTTGACTAAATTTAGAAATCAACGGCTCAACAGCTTGGGCAACTTTAAGTTTTCCCAATACATAAGCAATATCACGTACCTTAGCCTGACTAGCGTCGGGCTGTTGAAATTGATTCAATAAGTCAGGAACAACTTCTTGTCCCCGCGCAACAATTCTATCTAAATAAAGATAACGTTTTTGATCATCATCCTTAAGTGCATTCGCTTGCCTTAAGTTAAAATCCACTTTATTTCTAAAGTACCCAATCGGGTCAAAAGAGGCAACTGCATAAAACGCGATAGCGCCTAGCAAAACTGTTCCCGGATGATATGTTGCAAACTCGGCAGCCTCTATCGCCCACGTCTCTGCGCCAAGTCCAAAACCTTGAATTCTCTCCATTATCCCTCCCATGGAAACAGACCACGTACTTGCTGCTCCGGTGAGTTGATAAAGTTTAGTATCCATAAACGATGATTTCGGAATTGCGAAAGAAGCGTTTGTTCTGAGGTCTGTCAAAACGGACTTGATTGGAGTTGCAGCGGCGGCTTGGGCTTGATTGGCATTTTCTACCAGCGTCGAGGAAACAACGACGTCCTCTCCCTTGTCTGTCAGCGGCTGTGTGACCGCGGCAGAGACAACTTTCGGTTGGCGGGAAAGTTCACCATTATATTCAGTCAAAGCCGCTTGTGTCACAGCACCTGCGGTCAACCCGCCCGAAAAATACTTGGTTGGAATCGGTTCGTTAGTCAGAGCGTCGACATCTTCCTTAATATAGTTGTAAACACCCTTCTTAAACGCGGCCAAATACTGTTCGTAAATTTTTTGTTTTGTCGCTTTATCGGCTAAGTCAATGCCCTTAACTTTGTTTTGGTTAACATACACTTGGCCCAAAAGACTTTCTTTCAAACGTTTTTTGTACCACGTCGCTAAAATCATCGAATTATAAATCTGTCGCACAACAGCAAAATTCTCCCCTTCGTTGACTTCCTTTTCGATCTCGGGGATGATCAGTTCGCGCATGATTTGGGAGGGAATGTTATTCTTCAGAACTCCCCCTTCCCCCTCTTTATCTAAAGAGGGGGTTAGTTGAGTGCTCCCGCTCTCCCCCGCTTTTTTAAAGAGGGGGCTGGGGGGAGTTAAATTTTTCTCATAGTCCTCCGCCAACATCACCTTCAAATGCCGCTCGACGACAAAAACCCGATTATCGTTTTCGTAAACCGCTGCTTTGTCCGGCATAATCCACACTTTATTAAAAGTGTCCACTGGAACTTCGCTGACCCCATAAAGCTTTTTGGCTTTTTCATGCACTCGTTGCCAGAATTTATTGCCTAAATCTTTTTCCGGATACAACAAAGACGCAGTCAACTGCTTAAGAATATAATCCTGCGCCAACATATCCCGGCCCATTTCGGTTGTACCCAAAGCTTCAGGAATAATCCGTCCGCTTTCATACGGCGAGAGATTGACCCAAAACTCATTCTCCGGTGTCGTTAACGACGCCAAAAAATATTTGATCAGCTTCTGCGACTCTTTTTCAAGCGCCTGGCCTTTAAGGTTTTTGTCGCCAGTATTGACAATAAAATCAAATTTCAAAGGATTGTCCGGATACACCGTCATCCCACGGATAATCGCCGGTTGAAAACTTTCGCTTAATCCAAGCATTGTTCCGACAGCCGGAAGATTAACGCCGGGAATGCCAATGCTCTGGGCGCTGGCTTGAGCCGGCAAAAGAATCGTGGTCAGCGAAAAGACAATGAGCATGAAAAAACTCGTTACCCGACGCGCAAACGCATAATTCATCATAAAAAAGTTTTTTTTCATAATGTGTGCCTCCTGTTTAAATGAAAAATGAGGAATTTTTTAGAACGATAATAAAAAATCTGCCACGAAAGATATTCTTCTTATTGATAATTTATCTTAACGCACTTAACTGTATCGGCTCTTTTTGTGTCTTTTGTCCCAAAAGCATCGGAATATTGACCGGCGCGATGTTGATAATAACCGGATAAAATCCGTCGATTTTCATATTTTGAATTGTCTGCTGCGGCAAGGGCAGCGCAACACCATTGCCGTCGCGTTTAATCTGCAAATCCAGCGCCGCCGAATTAAAGTCGATACCACCGACGGGTTGGGTCACCGCGGCCGAGGCGACACCGCTATCTGTAGTCTTTGGTATCCTTGTAATAGTCAAGCTGTCCGGATCAAGAGTTTGATACTCGCGATTGTTTGGATCCTCCGGCCAGCTATAAGTATCATATATTCCGCTCCAATCATATTCTGTTAGCATCCTTTGAACATATTCAGCACTAAAATCATCCCCAGCCAAAACAATGCGATACGCTTCAAGGACTTTTTGCCCAAAAACATCAAAATCCACATCGGCAGGAACCGTTGCCCGCAATCGTTGTTCAACGCTGTCATAAAGATCAATCCGAAGGTCATTGATATTTAAATCTTTTAATACTGCTCTAACACGCTGACGATAAGAACGAGATTCATTTGCCAACAAACTAATCAAAGTCTCAACGGCCAGTTGATCACCAGATTTAATATCTGTAATGATTTTTTCTATATCAATCGCGGCCGAGGAAGAACTCTGGATTTCTTCCTGGGGTTCACCAAGTCTCAGCGAAACGCCCAATTGGTCATCTTCTAAATGAGGTTGAAGAGAACTGCGCAACGAATCAATAAATTCTGCTGAAAAAATGGCGATCGGATTCGAAGTCTTTTTTCCTCTAACCACGTTCACAGGAATTCCCTCTTTGGTCTGGATAAAGTATGGTCCAAATACATGCCTAAAAGGCACATATCCTTGGGCATCTGAATAAAAGCCTTCTTGTACCTGCGTTGACATATGACCTTCTTGCGGCGTATAGGTCGCAACAAAATCATATCCTTCAATGGACATTAGAAAAACTTTGGGCAATAACACTCCCAAAATCTCGCTATCCAAAAGATCAGGATTTTGGCTTTTTATTTTCTCAACAACAGAAATAATAAAGTTAGCCTTTGGGCCACCAATCTGACGCAATGCCCGATACGCACTGATCTCTAATTCGCTATAGCTAAAAAGCATCTTAATTAATGGCTCTTGCGCCTGATATTCTTTAAGTCGCCCCAAAGAATGTATGACTTGCTCAATAACTTTGCTTGATTCAAACTCTTTGTCTAATAACGCTAAAAGCCGTTGGCCGGCACGTGAATCTTGCAACCAACCTAACGCGTTTGCACCAACAAGTCGATCATCAGAATCAATCGATTCCAATAAAGAAAGTAATGCGTTATAAACGTCGTCCCTCCCGCGACCTAACTGCGCAAGCTCATTTGCCGCTTCAAGCCTAGCTTCCTTGGAAGCGGAAAGTGCCTTTATATTCGCGTCAATCAATTCATTAGTTTCCGTTCCAAAACGCGTGAGAGCTCCTCGTGCAGCTTTTCGAACTTCTGTCCAAGGATCAGACAACAAAGAAAGAAGCTGACCTTTTACATTTTGATCATTAAAATGCCCTAACGCATATGCGGCACGAGCTTTGATCTGTGAATTATCATCACCCAACAAAGGACGGATCGACTCTATAGCCCTGGAATCGTTTAAGCGGACCAAATTGCCGAGAGCTTTTAATCTTTTCTCTGTGGGAAAACGAGGTAACAATTGCCGGACATTCCAAAGATATGAATTATCGAGCCATCGCGTAATCGCCGAACTGCTGGAATCAGACGTTCTTTCTGTTAACGAATCCTTTGCTAACTCCGAAACGCCCTGTGCAGAAACCGTCAGATCACCCACCGCACCGGTGAGTTGTAGTTTATCAATCCCTGACGAGGCGGAGGAAGGGCTAGACTTATTACCTTCTTTAACAATTACCAATTTTGCCGGCACAATAACTTTCTCATAATCAGCATTCAGGGAAGAATTTTCCTTAACAGGACGAAGAACTGTTGCCTCGGAAACATACGTAACGTAAAAATCCCCTCCACTCAAAGCAATCGCATAAGCCGCAGAAAATTCAGAAGCAAAATTATATTGAAGAGTGATATTTTCAGGACTTACTACTGCTTGCAGTCTTTGATAAACCTCATCATAAATTATAACCGCGGGCGCATCATTGATCTCCAAACGACTTAAAGAAACTCTGGCCGCTGTCCGCAGCTTAATATCCGTACTCTTTAACATTTCAAACAAAAATTCTTTGCCACGATCAACACCCAATTTCACTAAACCTTCTGCAACAGCGATGCTTCTAAGTGAACCTTTCTCTAAAAGCTGTTGTGCTAGCAGTTCACTAGCCTTCTGTCCTCCGATTTCTCCTAAAGCTACAACAATTTCATCAACTGCAATATTTTGACTAAATTTAGAAATCAACGGCTCAACAGCTTGGGCAACTTTAAGTTTTCCCAATACATAAGCAATATCACGTACCTTAGCCTGACTAGCGTCGGGCTGTTGAAATTGATTCAATAAGTCAGGAACAACTTCTTGTCCCCGCGCAACAATTCTATCTAAATAAAGATAACGTTTTTGATCATCATCCTTAAGTGCATTCGCTTGCCTTAAGTTAAAATCCACTTTATTTCTAAAGTACCCAATCGGGTCAAAAGAGGCAACTGCATAAAACGCGATAGCGCCTAGCAAAACTGTTCCCGGATGATATGTTGCAAACTCGGCAGCCTCTATCGCCCACGTCTCTGCGCCAAGTCCAAAACCTTGAATTCTCTCCATTATCCCTCCCATGGAAACAGACCACGTACTTGCTGCTCCGGTGAGTTGATAAAGTTTAGTATCCATAAACGATGATTTCGGAATTGCGAAAGAAGCGTTTGTTCTGAGGTCTGTCAAAACGGACTTGATTGGAGTTGCAGCGGCGGCTTGGGCTTGATTGGCATTTTCTACCAGCGTCGAGGAAACAACGACGTCCTCTCCCTTGTCTGTCAGCGGCTGTGTGACCGCGGCAGAGACAACTTTCGGTTGGCGGGAAAGTTCACCATTATATTCAGTCAAAGCCGCTTGTGTCACAGCACCTGCGGTCAACCCGCCCGAAAAATACTTGGTTGGAATCGGTTCGTTAGTCAGAGCGTCGACATCTTCCTTAATATAGTTGTAAACACCCTTCTTAAACGCGGCCAAATACTGTTCGTAAATTTTTTGTTTTGTCGCTTTATCGGCTAAGTCAATGCCCTTAACTTTGTTTTGGTTAACATACACTTGGCCCAAAAGACTTTCTTTCAAACGTTTTTTGTACCACGTCGCTAAAATCATCGAATTATAAATCTGTCGCACAACAGCAAAATTCTCCCCTTCGTTGACTTCCTTTTCGATCTCGGGGATGATCAGTTCGCGCATGATTTGGGAGGGAATGTTATTCTTCAGAACTCCCCCTTCCCCCTCTTTATCTAAAGAGGGGGTTAGTTGAGTGCTCCCGCTCTCCCCCGCTTTTTTAAAGAGGGGGCTGGGGGGAGTTAAATTTTTCTCATAGTCCTCCGCCAACATCACCTTCAAATGCCGCTCGACGACAAAAACCCGATTATCGTTTTCGTAAACCGCTGCTTTGTCCGGCATAATCCACACTTTATTAAAAGTGTCCACTGGAACTTCGCTGACCCCATAAAGCTTTTTGGCTTTTTCATGCACTCGTTGCCAGAATTTATTGCCTAAATCTTTTTCCGGATACAACAAAGACGCAGTCAACTGCTTAAGAATATAATCCTGCGCCAACATATCCCGGCCCATTTCGGTTGTACCCAAAGCTTCAGGAATAATCCGTCCGCTTTCATACGGCGAGAGATTGACCCAAAACTCATTCTCCGGTGTCGTTAACGACGCCAAAAAATATTTGATCAGCTTCTGCGACTCTTTTTCAAGCGCCTGGCCTTTAAGGTTTTTGTCGCCAGTATTGACAATAAAATCAAATTTCAAAGGATTGTCCGGATACACCGTCATCCCACGGATAATCGCCGGTTGAAAACTTTCGCTTAATCCAAGCATTGTTCCGACAGCCGGAAGATTAACGCCGGGAATGCCAATGCTCTGGGCGCTGGCTTGAGCCGGCAAAAGAATCGTGGTCAGCGAAAAGACAATGAGCATGAAAAAACTCGTTACCCGACGCGCAAACGCATGGTTTGTCATGAAAAGATTTTTTTTCATCAAGTGTCCCTCCTGTTTGGGGAAGATATGATATTAGGAAATTTCAGAACAATAAAAGAAAAGCCCTTGGAAAGCAAATAAATGTTGCTGGCTAAGGACTTTTAACAGATCAGAAAACGAAGAATTGCACGACGACAAAAATAGGAAAGATTTAATGAAAGAATCATAGCACGATGATCAAACGCTGAAAAGAAATTTTTTCTTTCCCGCTTGGAATTTAACCTGCCTAAAGTTGCGCATTTCGCATTTCATACAGGCATTGCATAACTTCCAACTCATCTTTATCAAACCACGTCAAGCCGCACTGCTGGCATTTATCAATCTCAACAGGAAAATAACGGTTAAAAATTCGCCGCCGCATTTTGTGCGGATTGTTTTTGCACTGATCGCAGCGATACATTCGCTGTGACTCAAAAGACAGACTGCTATCCTTAATCGACAATTGTTTTTCCTCGAGCAAAGTCCTTGCCATTTGCTTAATACGGCTGTCAAAAGTCTTGTCTTTACGTGCCAAAATCATACTGATTTTTTCTTCATTGACCAAAACGCCGTGACATTGTTGACACTCCAGAATTTTGATGCCCTCATAAAGGATTTCTGCCATCGTCCCGCTGCACGAGGGGCAAGTCAACGCCGGATGACTTTTTAATGTCTCTTTATGCGCGGTCATATAATTTTCAATACTCGAAACGGGCATAACCGTGTTCTCGCCCATTTTACGAACCCGAGTCTGGGGCACAAGCCATTCAAAAGCTAACATCGCACTTATATTGTGCGGCCCCGACCAATTGTTCCCCGGCGTCTGGACGTACCACAAACCGCCTTGAGCCTGACCAAAAACTTTTTGCCGCTCTTGCAATTGTTGTTCTTCTTTGTCCGTGACATTTTTGAGAGTGTTCTCTAAAACCTCCTGACTGCTATTGGCCATAGACAAAAGGATTGTGATCCGCTCCTGCAGTGGCGGATGCGTTGAGAACAAATCCGCGACAACACCCTCGCGGTCATTTAAAATCGACTCGGCGGGGTTTATGATAAATAAACTTTGCAAAGAATCTTCCCCTTCATAGAGCGAATGCCGACGGTGACCGATAATATACAAAGCCTCGGCCAAGGCTTGGGGGTTGCGGGTCAACCGCACGGCGGTCGCGTCCGCACGGTACTCGCGCTGGCGGGAAATAAACATTCGCATCAAGAGCGCCAAACTTTTTACGAGCCAAATGATAAAAATAATAATCACCACAAATACGATAAAAAAAGCACCTTGTCCTGATCCTCTGCCACCACCCGACGGGAAATTGCCACTGACCCCCCAACTGCGGTCTTCTCTTTTATTTGCTCCAAACGCCCCCTCGGCAATGGTTTGTCCCGCCATCAAAGCCGCGCCAAAAATTTCAAACATCGCACTTATAATCGTCGTGCTTTGACAATCTTCGCTAACAACATGCGCGGCCTCATGACCTACGACAGCTTCCAATTGATTGCGATTTAATTTTGAAAGAAGTCCCTTGGTCACCGCAATGACCGGGACAGAATTCCCGTCGGCATAAGCGCAAGCATTGAGCATCATGCTGGGGATTATCATCGGACGAATGGGAACCCCGCCGGTAGCTACCGAAACTTCCTCAACAATATTTTGAAACATTTTCTCATCAGGATCATTGCTGTCAGGCGGCTTCGCATTAAAAACACCGTTGAGCCGTTCGACTAAGCCCAACGAGGCAAAGAACCAATGGGCCCCTGCGACAACAAAAGACCAAAACGCAATATAAAAACTGTCCAACCAACCTAACCAAACAAAAGATTGATCCGAAAAAACGACATGTCGGGAATCAAATTGACTTTGAAAAAACCAAAAATTTCTAATTAATAAGGCAATGACCCAAATCCCGGCAAAATAAACAAACACCAAAAAGAAAAAAGCCGCAGTGATCGTGCGACTTTTTTCTTTTTCAATTTGGGTAAATGAATACGCCATTTATAGTGGTTTAGAATCTGACTTCCGGAGCTTTGGCCACAGCCGGATCATCGACTTGAAAAAATTCCGCTTTTTCGAAATGAAAAGAATTGGCAATCATATTATTAGGGAAAGACTGTACCGCAACATTTAGACTATTGACCTGATCATTGTAATATTGACGGGCAAAGGCGATGCGATTTTCGGTCGAGGTGATCTCTTCCTGCAAACGGATCATCTGGGCATTGGCTTTAAGGTCCGGATAATTCTCGGTAACAGCGTACAAACTGCGCAGAGTTGAGGTCAACATGTTTTCGGCGGCTTGCTTATCTTTGATCGACGAAGCATCAACCGCAATCTGCCGCGCTTTGATGACCGCCTCAAGAGTCGAACTTTCGTGTTTCAAATAACCCTTGGCTGTCTCGACAAGATTAGGGATCAAATCATGGCGGCGGTTAAGCTGGACCTGAATTTGAGACCAGCCGTTTTTGACGCTTTCGCGCAAGGCGACAAGATTATTATAAATCCCGATCAAAACCAAACCGACAACGACAACTAACCCCAAAAGAATCCCTAGAATCATCATGGCTTTTCCTCCTTAAAAATACCGCCGCTTATTCCCACTCGATGGTTGCAGGCGGTTTGGAGCTAATGTCATAAACAACACGATTAACTCCGGCAACTTCATTGATGATGCGATTTGAAATCCTTGCTAAAAGATCATACGGCAAATGCACCCAGTCGGCTGTCATGCCGTCCAAACTCGACACGCAACGGATCGCAATGACGTTTTCGTAAGTGCGCTGATCGCCCATAACGCCAACCGTTTTAATGGGAAGAAGAACCGCAAACGATTGCCAGACTTCGGTGTAAAGCCCGGCTTTTTTGATCTCATCGATCACCCGCTCGTCGGCTTCGCGCAAAATTTCTAAACGCTCTTTGGTAACTTCGCCCAAAATCCGGATCGCCAATCCCGGCCCGGGAAAAGGCTGACGGGCCAAAACAGTCTCGGGCATTTCCAAAACTTTACCGATCGTGCGCACTTCGTCTTTGAACAATTCGCGCAGCGGTTCAACGAGCTGAAACTTCATGTCTTTCGGCAACCCGCCGACATTATGATGACTTTTGATCGTCGCGGAGGGCCCGCCGATCGGAGAAATCGACTCAATAACGTCCGGATAAAGCGTGCCTTGGCCTAAAAATTCAGCGCCTTTGATTTTTTGGGCGGTATCTTCAAAAACCTTAATAAATTCATCGCCGATAATTTTGCGTTTTTGTTCCGGATCTTCGACACCTTTTAAACGGTTAAGAAAACGTGCCGCGGCATCAACGCAATGCAAATTCATTTTAAAATGGCCCTTAAACGTTTTCTCGACAGACGCGGCCTCGTTTTTACGAAGCAGCCCGTTATCGACAAAAATGCAGTGCAAATTCTTTCCAATGGCTTTCTGCAATAAAACCGCAGCCACCGACGAATCCACCCCGCCGCTTAAGCCCAACACAACGCGCTTTGATCCGACCAGTTCCTGAATCTGGGTAATTGAAGCGTCAATGAATTTGTCCATCGTCCAGCGCGGCAAACACCCGCAAATCTGATTGACGAAGTTGACCAAAATCTGCGACCCGCGCTGTGTATGCACAACTTCCGGATGAAACTGGACGGCAAAGATTTTTTTCTGACGATTGGCCATACCGGCAAATGAGGTATTAAGCGTATGGGCCAGCGTCGTAAAGCCCTGCGGAATTTTGGTAACAATGTCCGAATGGCTCATCCAGCAGGTCAAGTTCGTCGGCAGATTGGCAAAAAGGTCTTTATTGCTGTCGACAAAAAGCTCGGCGCGGCCAAATTCACGTTCTTTGGATTTTTGTACGGTTCCGTCAAACATATGCGTAATCAGCTGCATGCCATAACAAATACCCAAAATCGGAATGTCCAATTTAAAAATTCCCGGATCAGGCATCGGCGCGCCTTTGTCATAAACACTCATGGGCCCGCCGGAGAGAATAATCCCTTTGGGATTTTGTTTCTGAATTTCTTCGGGCGAAATATTGTAAGGAACAATGCGGCTAAAAACTTTATTTTCACGGATACGACGGGCAATCAGCTGTGTATATTGGGAACCGAAGTCGAGCACCAAAATAAGTTCCTTGACGCGCGGTTTGGTGACCGTCGAGGATTTGACCATTTTATGAAATTTCGCGCTGCGCGAAGGCTTGGCCGCCCAACGGCTGGCCTTAAACTTCTTTTTGCGGTTCATAAATTTCTTTTGTAACGATCGACGGACTGAAGTGCTCGCTGCTTTAGCTTTCGCTGTCATATTTTAACCTTTTTTAAATTTTACTTTTAACTTCCTCTCCCCGTGGGGAAAGGATAAAGGTGAGGGGGTTGACTTACTTGCCCATTCCCACTCTTTGACCTACTTGAAAAACTTTTCCTTCTGTCTGAATCGACGGAGCAATAATCATTTCGACATCATGCATTTCCTGAATGTTCGCACAGCCTAAGGAACCCATCGAGGTACGAAGCGCTCCGACCAAATTTTGAGAACCATCATCAACCTTGGCCGGTCCAAAAAGAATTTCCTGCAAAGCCCCGGTTGTCCCGACGCGAATGCGTGTTCCGCGCGGCAAATTCGCATGCGACGTGGCCATGCCCCAATGATACCCACGACCCGGAGCCTCTTCAGCGCGGGCAAAAGAAGAACCAACCATAACCGCATCTGACCCGGCGGCAACGGCCTTGCAAATTTCGCCACCGATACGCATACCCCCGTCGGTAATAATCGGAATATATTGTCCGCGGCGTTTAAAGAAATAATCGCGTGCAGCGGCCGCATCAACAGTCGCGGTCACCTGCGGCACGCCGATCCCTAAAACTCCGCGCGTTGTGCAAGCCGCGCCGGGTCCTACACCGACCAAAATACCGGCCGCACCGATTTCCATAAGCTCCAAGGTCATGTCATAGGTTACGCAGTTTCCGATAATGACAGGAATTTTGCAATTCTTAACGAACTTCTCCAAATCTAAAATTTTGTACTGGGTGGAAATATGACGCGTGGTAGCCACCGTTTGCTGGACGACAAAAATATCACAGCCAGCGTCGACAGCGATGTCCGAAAACGCTTTAGCGTTCTGAGGAATACAGCTGACAATGGCAGGAACTTTGGCTTTTTTGATTTCGCGGATACGCTTGGCAATCAAATCTTCTTTGACTGGCTTTAAATAAACGGTTTGGACGAGTTTTGTCGCTTCTTCGGGGGAAGCATTGGCAATATCGTTTAAAACTTCGTCGGGCTTTTCGTAGCGGGTCTGAATACCATCGAGATTAAGAACCGCTACCCCCCCTAACTTACCCATAGCGATAGCGAATTTAACATCCACAACGCCGTCCATGGCAGCCGCCAAAATCGGCACCGCAAATTTCATCCCGCCAATCGTCCAGCTGATATCCACTTCATTGGGGTTAACCGTTACCATGCCCGGGACTAAAGCGACTTCGTCAAACCCATAACAGCGCCGTGCGCGACGGCCAATTCCGATCCATTCAGCCATTTAAAAAACCTCCTGTATATTGGTAAAAATAGATTTTAAGCGAATTTTATAATAAGAATAAGCCAATACTATATATATAAAGCTCTTAAAAGTCAACGATTTAAAAAAAATAGCCGCACCCAAAGGCACGGCTATTTTCTTATAATCTTTTGCAAATAAATGACTTAAGACGATGTGCAAGTTTTTGTCATCCTGAGCGCAGCGAAGAATCCATGCTTGAGATTCTTCGGCCTCTGGCCTCAGAATGACAACGATAGATAAAAACTTGAACACGAAGAGACTTAAGAACAATTTGAAGCATTTCCTTATCCTGCCCGACCCACCAATTTTTGCCGATCCACAGGAGATATATCGTCTTTGACCGACGGGATTCTTTGCTTTTCTTCCTCAGCCTTACTTAAAAGAGGAAAGTTCGCCAGCGTTGCCGGCGCGATATTTATAATCACCGGATAAAGTCCTTCGATATTGATATTGGGCAAATCCTGTTGAAATACCGGTAGCGGAACGCCGTTTTTGTCACGCTTGACTTGAAGATTCATCAAAGTCGGGTCAAAGTTGATACCACCGACCGGCTTAAGAGGCGACGAGGATTTTTGCTCACCTGCCGGCATCGAACTGGGGACATCAGAAAATTCGTCATCTATAATCTTTCGGCCAGCGGCTAAAAGTTCAGCCATTTCAGGATCCATTTGCTCTTGATATTCCGGCAAATCTTGCATTCTGGCAATAACCAAGTCCTCATAAAATCCTTCTATCCCGCCAGGATAATCTCCCTGATTATAAAACTTAATATTAAACGCAACTTCATCTGACCCCTTTTTATTTTTCAAATATTCAGCTATCACTACATCAATACTTGCATCACCTGGCAAATCTAAATCATTGCGCAATTGCACTTCTGCCTTCTGCTTTAATGCCTCATCTTCCAAACTGCTCGAGGCGGCGATTTTTTCCCAGCCCTTGAGCATTTTCTTAGCCAAATCTGTGGCATTTTCTTTACCTTGAGGGATGGCAAATTCTGGCGTCTTGCTTAAAATCAGCTTAACAAATCTTTCTTGCTTATGAGCAGCTTTGATCGACTCTAGGGCGAATTCCGCAGCCGCAATCACTTGATCCGTTGCCTTCCCAACGGTGTCAACCCTTTGACCATTTTTATTCAAAATCAAAATTCGATAATTTTTATTTTGCGAATCCCCCTTAATGGAAATTGCTGCAAAAAAATCCTCGGCCTTAACCCGCAGTGGAAAAACACTCCTGACCGCAAGATCCGTAGGCAGTTGATATCTAGCACTTTCCCCGTTAGCAAAAATAATTTCAATCGTACCACCTGTAATTGCTATTTGAGGCTTATCGATCGCGCTTGAAGCGGCGAGAGTTCTTTTGATCGTTTCTTCTTTCGCGGCCTTGAGGGCTCGGTCAAATTTATCGTTGGCAGAAGGGTTACTGAGAGTCATCTTTTCCATTTGTTTTTGTAATTCTGGAAAAAGTTGATAACGTATCTGATCTTGCAGAGAAAGTTCTGATATCGCTCTAGGCAAAGCTTGTCCGGGCAGGATGTTCGTCGTCTTTACATCTTTGCCAAAATTGATTTGCCTAACACGCTGTTCTATTCGTGCCTTAAGCGCGTCATATCGTCTCTGAATTTCAGAACGAATTGCCGCGTCTTTTTGAGATTGATCAGCGTCGGCAGCAAGACTCGCTGTTACGGTTGTTTGTATTTGAACTAATTCTTTTTCAATCTCAGGAAACAAATTCTCAACTTTTCCTCTTAATTCTACCAACCTTTCGGCTCTTTCCTTCAAACGCTCTTGCTCTATTTTTTGGATGTTTTCTATCCTTTGAACTTCTTTTTCTAAGACGTCATTTATTGCTTGCGTTTCGCTTTGGCCTTCGGCTTTTAATGCATTAATTCTCTTGTTCACATCTTCGAAAAAAAGCAAAAAGAGATTGTCAAGTTCTGAAAGCTGGGCAAGCGCCATTTCGTACGCCTGTTTATAATCTGCGGCCAGCGGTGCAGCGGTTTTTTCATCCTTTGTAAAAAGGAAATTATTAGCAACATCCTGCAATAACCTTCTGTTGGTGTTGTAGCGGCTTTCAAATGCCCTATACATTTGCTCATACGACAAACCTTCTGCCCGCAAATCCATCACATATTTATCTAAATTATCCTCCACCGCGCTGGCGGCGGATTGAGCGGCGGCAGCTTGAGCAACGACGGGAGCTTCAGGTCCTTCAGTACCCACCACTTGTACAATTACATCATCAGTACTAAGATTAGCTTCACTCTCAGTTACTCCAGAACTTACTGCAACGCCAGCAGGATACGCTGTCGACATCCCACCCGAAAAATAGCGTGTGGGGACAGACTCGTCTTTAGTCATGTCAAAATCTTCTTTGATCATATTGTACGCGCCTTTTTTGAAGGCGGCGACATACTGCTTGTAAACTTCTTCTTTAAAACCAACCGCGTCGGTCTCAATGCCTTTGACTTTGCTTTTGTCGGCATAAATCTTTCCGAGCAAAGATTCTTTTAATGCGCTCTTGTACCAGACGGCGAGAATCGCCGCATCATAAATCTGGCGCACCGCGGCAAAGTTCTTTCCTTCGTTGATTTCTTTTTCGATCGACGGCAGAATCGTGGAACGGAATACTTCAGATGAGAGGCTAGACGTTGGAGGTTGGACGTTGGCCGTTTTTTCTAACGTCGAGCGTCCAGAGTCTAACGCGACTGAGGACGCAACGTCCGAAGGAGTGCTGAGCGCTCCGCGCGAAGCCATTGCCTCAGCCGTCAACGGAGCTTGATCCCGTGCAGGTGCACGGGATTCCGCGATGTCCTTCTGATTGGACATCGCTACATAGTCTTCCTCCAACATCACCTTCAAACTGTTTTTGGTAATAAACACTTTTCCGTCTTTTTCGGCGACTTCAGCTTTGGCCGGAACAATCCAGACCTTATTAAAGGTACTCATCGGGATATCTGTGGTTCCAAATTTTTCTTTGGCTTTAGCGCGCACATTCGTCCAAAATTTTTTGCCCAAATCCGTGTCAGGATTGGTGAGCGACGAGGCCAACTGTTTTAAAAGATAATCCTGCTCGAGCATGACCTTGCCCATCTCTGTCTTGCCTAAGGCGTCGGGGATGATTCGATTAGTTTCATACGGAGAAAGATTGACCCACGCTTCCTTATCGGGAATCGTCATCGCGGTTAAGAAAAACTTGACTAACTTTTCCGACTCGGCCTTAAGCGCCTCACCCTGAACCTTTTCATCACCACGCCCGACGATAAAGTCAAAAAGAAACGGATTCTCGGGATGAATATTAAGACCTTTGAGCGTCGGAGGAACAAAGACTGGTGAGATTGTTACCGCACTGCCCGGCGTAGGCAATAAACTCGCCAACTGCGCGCCGGCGGGTGTCGACAAACTTGTCAAAAACGCAACCGTCATGATAGAAGAAACGACTTTGCGAATCAGAGTGAATTTGGGACGATGTGCGAAAGACAAAAACATAGGGTAAGCCTCCTTCAAAACAGCAATTAAAATCTTTTAATCATTAAATTTATTATTGAGGAAGAACCGGAAATACTTGCTGAATACATGATAAAGTGCAATAAACATAACATACACAACTTATCTTGTCAAAGCATAACTTGGCCAATTTTAAAGTATTTGATTTGAATACGTTATGATTAATTAAAAGGAATCGGATTTGCTTTTAATCTGCAGTTGCGCATTGCCGCAACGCGGGCAACGGGTCGCTTCTATCGGGACTCTGCGATGACAGCGGGCACAAAATTGATATTCTGGCCCAATGAGATTATCTTCAATCTCTGCCCTTTGCGTAAAATACTTCTGATCAAAGCGAAGTTTAAGCGCTCTAAGCTTTGCTCGCAGCTGGCCCATATTTTCCTCAATCGCCAAAATTTCCTCGGCTGCACTTAAGACCTCTTTGACCTTGCAAGGCTTTTCAAAAAAAAGTTCTATGCCCAGCTGATAAACATAATCTTTCATCTGGCTATGTCCCGACACGACGATAATCGGCGTATCCTGCCCCTGATCCGAGCCCTTGAGCCATTTGATCAAAGTGTCCCCGCGCATCTTCGGCAGCAAAATGTCAATGAGTACAATATCCGGATTGACCTTAAAAAATTTTAAATACGCTTCAATCCCGTCCTTGGCCAGATAAACCTTGTAGCCTTGCTGTTTAAAAGCCTTGGACAATAAAACACGGTAATCTTGCGCGTCGTCGACGATCAGGACTCTTTTGTGATTTGTTTTCATATCTATGACGGGATTTTTTAAAAAATCAATTTATTCTTCCGATGTTCTCAAAAAGCTCTCGGCCAATTCGACGAGCGTTGCACGGTTAAACGGCTTAGTCAAATAAACGTCGACACCCATCTCGCGGGCGACATCTTCGGATAACTTTTTCCATTTTAATGATTCGGGGATCTCACCGCGATTGCGTGCCGCCGGCGAATTAGGCAGCCATTGCCATTTATCATTGCGCGGCGAATAAACCATTTCGCCCAAACCGGTCATAAGCACAATCGGGACATCTTTTGTTTCAACGTGCGAGCGCAAAAAATTAATGACTTCATCGCCTTTTTCATTAAGCAAGATGTAATCCAAAAAGACAAGGTCGGGTTTTTCTTTAAGGCAAATCGCGCAGGCATCTTTGGCATTATAGGCGACAAATATCTGGTAAAGCCCCGTGCGCTCCAAGGTGGACTTGAGCAGATTACAAATTTCTTTGTCGTCATCAATGAGAACGATTTTTTTCACAGCCTTGCTTTCGCTGACGGAAAATAAAAAGTACTAATACAATATACTTAAAAATATTCGTCTTTGTACTAATTTCTTAAATTTAATATTTTTAAAATTTGCAGGATGCTGAGTGGATAAATAAATCAAACAGGCTATATAAGGGGAAAGCCCCCCGCCTGTTGTCAGACGGGGGGCTTAAAATCTGTAGAGAACGGTTTAAAACCGTTCCCTACATCGATTCATGTTTCTTACATTCCCATTCCCATGCCGCCCATTCCACCAGGCATTTGGGGCATAGCAGGCTTATCTTTTTCTGGAACATCCGTAATCAAAGCTTCGGTCGTCAAAAGAAGCGCCGAAATACTCGCCGCATTTTGCAAAGCGGTACGGGTCACTTTGGCCGGATCAATAACGCCGCTTTCTAGCATATCGACATACGCATCCTGATTGATGTCGTAACCGATATTAGCACTCTTTTCGGTCTTAAGATGAGCCACGATGACAGAGGCTTCCAACCCTGCATTATCACAAAGCTGACGAAGCGGAGACTCAAGCGAACGGCGGATAATATCCACACCGGTCTTTTCATCATCACCCTTAATCTTAAGGCCGTCTAAACTTTCGATTGCGCGCAAAAGAGCGACTCCACCGCCGGGAACAATCCCTTCTTCAACCGCAGCGCGAGTTGCGTGCAAAGCGTCTTCAACACGAGCTTTCTTTTCTTTCATTTCGGTTTCGGTCGCAGCCCCGACGTTGATAATCGCTACCCCGCCGGCTAACTTGGCCAAACGTTCTTGCAATTTTTCTTTGTCATAAGAAGATTCCGTCGTGGTGATTTGATTTTTGATCTGGGCAATGCGGCCTTTGATTGCGTCTGTCTTGCCAGCGCCTTCAACGATTGTGGTGTTATCTTTGTTGATCTTGACTTTCTTAGCGCGGCCTAAACTGGTTAACTCAACGGTTTCCAGTTTTAAACCGAGATCTTCGGTAATGGCCTTGCCGCCGGTCAAAACCGCGATATCATCGAGCATAGCCTTGCGGCGATCGCCGTAACCCGGGGCCTTGACAGCTGCGCAGGAAAGTGTTTTTCTCATATTGTTGACGACTAACGTTGCCAACGCTTCCCCTTCAACGTCTTCGCAGACGATCAAAAGCGGACGGCCGCTCTTGGCGACTTTTTCTAACAAAGGCAACATGTCCTTGATGTTAGAAATTTTCTTTTCGTAAATTAAGATAAACGGATCATCGAGTTCGCATTCCATCTTTTCTAAATCGGTCGAAAAATACGGCGAAAGATAACCTTGGTCAAACTGCATGCCTTCGACGATTTTAAGTTCCGTATTGATGGTTTTGCTTTCTTCGACGGTGATGACGCCATCTTTACCAACTGCATCAAAAGCTTCGGCGATTTTTTTGCCGATCAAATTGTCATTGTTTGCGGCGATAGTGGCCACCTGCTCGACTTCTTTGGTGTTTTTGGAATCAATTTTTTTGGAAAGTGCTGCAACCTTAGCTACAACTTTTTCGACAGCAGCATCGATCCCGCGCTTTAAAGCCATCGGGTTAGCCCCTGCGGTCACGTTCTTTAAACCTTCGCGATAAATCGCTTCGGCCAAAATCGTTGCGGTCGTTGTCCCGTCACCGGCATTGTCAGACGTTTTTTCGGCGACTTCCTTGACCATCTGTGCGCCCATGTTTTCATATGGGTCTTCTAATTCAATTTCTTTCGCAACCGAAACACCGTCTTTGGTCACCGTTGGAGAACCGAATTTCTTATCCAAAACAACATTGCGTCCCTTAGGGCCTAAGGTCACTTTGACTGCGCGGGACAATTTTTCGACCCCCGCTAAAATCTTGCGGCGAGCTTCATCGCCAAATAACAATTGTTTTGCTGCCATGGTGTAACTCCTTTTTACTTTTTAGTTCAGTTGTTTAAAAATGATCTGTGACGGGTCCTAACCCATGCGGCACCCTACCGTCCTCGCAAGCTGCGGGCGGCAGGGGACCCGCCTTCGGGTCACCCGTCCAAAGGGTCTCTATTTTGTATCCTTAAAAACAGCTAAAATGTCATCTTCGCGCATGATCAAAAGATCTTCGCCTTCGGTTGTGGTGATTTCGCTACCACTGTATTTGCCATAAAGAATGCGGTCGCCCACTTTGACCTCCGGAGCGCTGATTTGGCCATTATCCAAAACTTTACCTTTGCCAACCGCGACAATTTTGCCTTCTTGGGGCTTTTCTTTGGCGGTTTCGGGAAGCAAAATGCCGCCCTTGGTCTTCTCGATGGCCTCGAGAGGTTTGACGATGATTCTGTCTGCTAACGGTTGTAACTTCACTGCCTACCTCCTTGTTGAAACGGTTATTTATGAAAGCAAATCCAAAATCTGGATTAGCACTGCATTAACTAGAGTGCTAATTCTACGAATCAAATGCTTTTTGTCAAGAAAAAAAATAAAATCACCCCTTGACTTTGGTGTATTAGTGTATTACTCTTGTGATACACAAGCGAATCGGAGAAAGATATGCAAAAGAAACCCAAATATTACTTTCAAATCAATCCATCGTCGGGCGTACCCGTTTATCGACAAGTCATGGACCAGGTCAAAACACACATCGCACTAGGAAATTTGCCGGCCGGCAATCTGCTTGCATCGGTGCGCCAAATGTCCAAAGACTTAGAAATTAATCCGATGACGGTTTCGAAAGCCTATTCCCTTCTGGAAAAAGAAGGCGTTGTCGAGCACTTGCGCGGCCAAGGAATGAAAGTCGCTCAAGGAACAAGTTCCAAAAAGTTTCTAAACACAAACCACGAAACGATTGCCCCTTTAATTAGTGAAGTCGTCCTAAAGGGCAAACAGCTTTCTTTAACCGTTGAGCAAGTCCATAAGCTCATTGACGAAGAATGGGAGAAATAATATGGAAAACGTCATCGTCGTACAAGAAGTCAGCAAAATATATGGCGGGAAAGAAGCACTAAAAAAGATTGACCTTATCGTTCCCAAAGGCTCTGTGTTTGGCCTGATGGGAAAAAACGGGGCCGGCAAAACGACCTTGATCAAAGCGCTCTTAGGGCTCGTCAAACCCACGTCGGGGCGCATTGATCTTTTTGGCGAAAATCCTTGGGACTTCTCGGACAAAACCAAAGAGCAAATCGGCTACACACCCCAAAGCGATCAGCTCTACTCATGGCTTACCGTCGAAGAATTAATTGCGTACACCGCTTCGTTTTATCCTAAGTGGAATCCCAAACTCGTTGAAAAACTTTTACACGATTGGGACGTCGATCCCAAGGACCGCATCGGCCTTCTCTCCGAGGGGCAAATGCAAAAAGTCTCGATCATCTTAGCGCTGTGCCACGAACCACAGCTTTTGATTTTTGACGAGCCGGTCGCAAGCCTTGACCCAATGGCGCGCCGGCAATTTTTAAAAACCATCCTAGAAATCGTCTCTGACCGTGACTGTACAATCTTTTTTTCGAGCCATATTACGCCGGATCTTGAACGCGTCACTGACCGGGTGGCCATACTCAATAAAGGAAACGTAGATTTTACAGGCGGGCTGGACACCCTTAAAGACCGCGTCAAACGTCTGCGCATCAAAAGCAGTGATTTACTTCCCAGCAATCTTTCTATTTCCGACTCTTTGTCCTGCGAAGTCAACGGTCAGACAGCTCTGGTAACGGTACGCGAGTTTAGCGACCGGCTTGTTTATGATCTTACAAAACAACTTAACGCCGAAATTACCGTCGAAGACTTAAATCTTGAAGAAATCTTTTTGGAGCTTAACAAATGATCCGGAAACTTAAACACATCTTTCTCTTATATCTGCGCGAGCCGGGGTTTATGGTCCTTTGCACTTTAAGTTTTTTTTCATTGTGCGCGATGCAGGCCTTGATTTATTGGGGTATTGAAAAAAATTTAATACGTCAACCAGCTATTTCCTTGACCATCGCAGAACACAAATATTTAGATATTCTCGTGCAGAAATATATGCTCGGCGAAGAACTTTTGACCTTAGTCTTTATTCTCGGATTGTGGCTGATGTTTAGCTTTGGTTTACTGATCAAGCGTCAATTTGCCAATGACCGCGCCTCTCTTCTTCCGGGATATCGCAGAGCGCATACGATAAGCGTGCTTGTGATTTTACTCTTTATGGTAACGATCATGGTTCTCTTAAGCTACGGGGCGATGACGCTAGCCAAAATCTTTTGCCTGCAAGTGCTTGGCGTTTCGGTAAACTATGCGTCAATTTATCTTGTCGTCTTTTTTATGGGGTTGTCGATGCTTTATTTAGGGTATCTGTCGATGGGTTATTTTGTCGTCGCTGGATACATCGTTTTGGTTTTCATCGGACAAAACATGATCAGCCTGCTGCAAATTTTTTCATCTTATCGGCTGGCTTTTGATATTGCGCTTATCAGCGTCGGCGCTTTGTTCTTTTTGTTTATCCGCCGGCTGTTGACTTTGAAAAACGAACATTTTGAATATCCTTTTTTATTAGTCTGGCCGCCGCAAAAAACCCTGCGCAACCAGGCGGCCCTTGAAGAAAAGGCAAATCGTTTTAAAGCCCGCTGTCTAAAAGTTTTTCGTATTCCGACGACAAAAACAGCGATTATCCCTTATTACAAACAGCGCCAATTGTGGGCGCGCGCTCACAATTGGGGGTCTGTCGGTCAGCCGAACATTTATTCTCTCTTGCTTTTATCGCTGGCCCTCTTGCCGTTATATTTGATTTTTCTCAGACTCCCGACGGCAGAATTGATTGTCAACGCGAAAGCAGAAACAAATTTTCTTCTTCTTGGCACGGCTGCGGTTTTGCTCACAGCGATTACCAATTACAAAAACATGATCTTTTGGGATTTTGATTTGATCAAACCCGTCAGGCGCAGCGACTTTTTTAAAGAACAAGGCATCAAATTTATCGGCAACCTCTGCGTTTATTGGCTGATCATTGCCGTTTACTTTGGGTTTGTCCCAGATTGGGTTTCGGGCGCAAAACAAATTTATCAGCCGCACTTTTGGGCGTTTGTTTTTTTAACTTTTAGCTTTTCAATATTTTGCTTCTCGTGGCTGGCCACTTTAAGCGCAATGAAAGATGAACGCGCCGTTGTCGGCAATGGGCTGGTGCTTTGCGTGCTTATCATTGCTGAATTTTATTGGGGCAGCAAAAATCCGACGAGCTGGCTGATTGTAAACGCGCTTTTATGCCTGACTTTGGCCGGCCTGTTTCTCAAATTAGCTTTTGAAAAATGGATAGATGTAGAGTTCTAATCGTAGGGAACAGGCATGCCTGTTCCCTACAAAAAAATTAATCGAAAGGGGGTGAATAATATGACACCAGAAGCTATCAAACACGTTTGCAAAGCGCTCGCGCTGTGTTGTGTTGCCGTCGGTGGGTTTGGGTCGATGGCCTGCGTGCCTTTTGCACTGACCAACAGGTTGGACTTAATTATGACCGCTGGAATTTATTTTGTCGCGGGCGGGGTTATGATCACAGGCGGATTGCTCAGTTTCATAGTTTTAGACAAAACGCAAAGTACCGTTTAGCAACACGCACGTCCGTCGAAGGCAGGGGCCCCTGCCAGAGGCGGGTAAGACAAACAAGAATAAATATTACCAAAATTTCCCTAAAATGCTTTTCAAGCGCGATTGTTTTGGTTACTTTAAAGCCTAAACTCGTAACCGAAGGAGAACGAAAATGAACGTTGTTGAAATCACAAATTTACGTGTAGCCTATGACGAGGTCATCGCCGTACACGATATTTCCTTTGCGCTTGAAAAAGGAAAAATCTACGGCTTTGTCGGACCTAACGGCGCCGGCAAAACATCGACGATCAAAGCCCTAGCCGGCGTCTTAGAGCCAACGCAAGGCACCATTTTGCTCAACGGCTTTAATCTCGAACTTACGCGCGAAAAAGCTCTGCGCCACTTAGGTTACATGCCAGACTTTTCTCCCGTTTATGAAAATTTAAAAGTGTGGGAATACTTAGACGTCTTTGCCGCCGCTTATGGGCTCAAAGGCTCCGAGCGTACGACCCACATCGAAAAATGGCTCAATAAAAGTGACCTTGTTTCCAAACGCGATGCCTTGATCAAAGGCCTATCACGCGGCATGCGCCAGCGATTGGTTTTGGCCAAAACACTTCAATCCGATCCCAACATTTTACTTCTCGACGAGCCGGCCAGCGGTTTGGACCCGATTGCCCGCCGACATATGCGCGATTTGATTAAGGAAGCCAGCACCAACGGTGCAACTATTCTTATTTCTAGCCATATCTTGTCTGAACTAAGCGAATTTATCGATGCGGCGATCATTCTTGAAAAAGGCAAGCTTGTCGTTTCGGGATCGATCGACGAAATCCGCCAAAAGGTAGGCGGCGGCCAAAAGCTCATCGTCCGATTTTCCGACGAACAAAAAGGCCGAGAGCTTTTAGAAAAACTCTGCGCCGACGAAAATATAGCCCCCCATCAAGTTTTGCGTGACAAATCAAATTTTGTGATCGCCTTTGGTAATGACGAAAACAAAGCCACGCAATTTTTAAACAAAATCCTTTCCGCCGGCGTTTCTGTAGCGGAATGTTCTCTAAAAAACGACACCATCGAAGATATTTTTCTTAAAATTGGCGCAAAGGAGGTCGCATGAACCCGTTTAATCTCAAAGACAATGCCCTGTTCTTAAGCTGCTGGCATGAACGCAATCGGCCCATCCAGCTTATTTGCTTCACAATCTTTATCGTCGGAATTCTCTTCTTATCCTTTCTTTCGATTTCTCTTTATGATCGAACACCCAATATTGTCTTGCATAGTTTATTTAATGTCCTGACAACCATCCAAGCGGTCGTTTTGCTTTTGATTGGAACGCTCATCGTCTCCTCTTTAAGCGGACGCGAACGCAGCTTTGAAACACTCGACTTTCACCGCAACTCTCCACAAGCTGTTCTCGAAAAAGTCATCGGCCTTGTTTTTGGTGCAGCATGGTTTGAATGGTCGGTCTTTGCACTGCTTTTTGTCGTCGAGCTGCCATTTGCACTTTTACCTAAGGTTGGGCTCATCGATATTCTGCTATTTAACGCTTCGCTTTTATTGACAGGAATTTTCTTTCATACCAGTGCGGCTGTCTTAACTCTGATGTCTCCGACCAAAAAACGCGTTTCCCCAATCGGACTTTTGTTTTTAGTCTTATTTTTCATCTGGCCGCTCATTGGATTTATGTTTTCTTCATCGGAATCCAATTTCTTTGCGCATCTGTTCGGTGCAACGGCGCTTAATTATATTTACCACGAACCTTCTCTCAAATTTAACGGCTGGTTTTATATTTTAAACTTGCCTTTGATCGTCGTACAAGCGCTCGTCCAAATCCCTCTAATTCTGCTCATGGTCAAAGGCCTTAAAAGAATTTTTAGCTTGCCCAATAGCCCGGCATGGTCTAAAGAAGATGTGCTTCGCCTTTGCTGTTTTATCTTTTTTATAGTGACAGGATTTTTTATCGCCACGCACAATCATTTTAGTGAAATTTTTGGACAAGGTTTTTATGACCGCCACCATTACCATAACAATACTTCGTTAGAAAGTTTTACACTTCAAAGTATGGGTGTTTTTATTATTTTATTTGCGGCCATTGGCGTTTTTGTCAGTTTTATTACCGTGCCTAGCTATTTTAAACGAACAAAGTATCTTGTCTTAAGCACGCCAAAATCTCTATTTGACGACGGGGCATCGTCCTTGCCTACCCTGCTTATCTATCTGGTCATCGGAGCAGTTTTTATGATTCCTTATATCTTTCTACAAAAAGTTTCCATACTCCCCGCGTTTGCTGTTTTGGTTATGCTTTCAAGCCACATCCTTGCACTTGCCGGATTTTTGGAATATTTCCGTTTAAGCCGTTTACGCACCAACAAAGTCTTTTTTGTGACGGTCTTAATCGTCTGGTGGGCATTTCTTCCGTGGTTGGTTAGTCTTGCATGCGACAATAAATTCGAAGATATGGTTAACATTGGGGCTCTTTCGCCATTTGTGGGAATCGCCTATGTCTTTGGAGTTCTCTCAGAAAAAGAACTGATCTTGTTCCCCTTGTTCTTGCCCTGCCTTTGTGCTGTGATAACTTGGGCTTTAGCATTACAAGAACATAAAACGATAAAGAAAAATCTGACAACGAGCTAAAAATGCCGTATCTTTTTTTATATGCATCGATGATCCTAACCCTCGCCGGATTTTTGAGCCGCTACGGTTGGTGGTTTGATCTAGCATCACACTTTCGCCTGCAATATTTGGCGATACAGCTTGCGTGTCTTTTGTTGTGCCTCTTTCAAAAGGGCAAAAAATTATTTCTTATCATCACAGTTTTTGCTCTGATCAATTTAAGCCTGATTGTTCCCTACTATTTCCCCGAGGAAGAATCCACAATTCCGACGGCAAGGAAATCGATCAAAATTCTATTGATCAACGTCAATTCGCCCAACACAAACTACAAGGCCGTCGGTGATTATATTCAAAGAAACTCGCCAGATATTTTGGCCCTCGAAGAAATCAACGCCCGTTGGATCAAAGAATTATCTTCCCTCTTAAAAATCTACCCGTACTCTAAAGAAGTTTCGCAAGAAAATAATTTTGGACTGGGGCTTTACAGCAAAATTCCTTTGGAGGACATGCAAATCAAATACTTTGCAAGCGATCTTATCCCAAGTCTCATCGGAAAAATAATCCTAGAAGGCCAACCTGTGTCACTTATTTTTACACACCCAATGCCGCCGGGAACTGTCGAACATTTTCGCTGGCACAATACACAACTTGAACAAATCGGATTATTAAAACCGCACTTACAAGAAGATATTATTTTAATTGGCGATCTTAATGCAACGTCGTGGTCATATTCTTTTGAGAAACTAAAAAAAGATTTGGATCTTAAAGACTCTCGGGAAGGTTTTGGTCTGCAGACATCTTGGCCGTCATTTTTGCCTTACGTGGGGATTACCATCGACCATTGTTTGGTGAGCAAAAATTTTAAAGTCTTAGAACGAAAAGTCGGACCCAGCGTCGGGTCCGACCATTTGCCGGTGCTTGTTAAGCTGTTGTTCCACAAATAAATCAGATCTTGACATCCGCGCTGTAATCGACATTCTTCAATCCAAAACCAAAAAGTTTCAAAAAGTCTTTGTGATACCCTGCGACATCCGCGACTTGCTTGACGTTTTCACTGGTCACGCCAGCCCAAGCGGCCGCAACTTCCTGCTGAACGTCTTCGCGCATTTCCCAGTCATCCACACGAATGCGGCCTTCGCTGTCGACGGGGACAGGCTTGCCGGTATATAATCTTTGGCTAAACAGCCGCACCATCTGGTGAATACATTCCTCATGCAACCCTTTTTGGATAAGCACTTTCATCAGAATCGTAAAATAAAGCGGAATAAACGGAATCGCGGAACTGGATTGTGTCACAAGCGCCTTGTTAACCGAAACAAACGCCCGTCCTTGCTTTTTCTTTAAACGCTCGTCGAGTTTTTTGGCGGTTGCCTCCAAATGGTCTTTGGCTGCTCCAATCGTCCCGCTGCGATAAACCGCATGCGTCACCGCTGGGCCAACATAAGAATACGCAACGGTTATCGCATGAGGTGAAAGCAACCCTTCTTTTTCTAAAGCATCCATCCAAAGCTCCCAGTCCTCCCCACCCATGACTGCCACAGTGTGAGCAACTTCGTCAGCGGTTGCCGATGGCAATGTTACTTCAATGATCTTATCTGTTTCAAAATCAATCGATTTATTAGTATACGGCGCACCAACTGGCTTGAGCGTTGATTTGTATAAAATGCCTGTCTTAGGATCCGTCCGGCGCGGCGAGGCCAAACTATAAACGACAAGGTCAATGGGCCCCATATTTTTCTTGATGGTTGCTATGGTCTGAAGCTTTATTTCATCCGAAAAAGCATCGCCGTTAATGTTTTCTGAAAAGAGCCCTGCAGCTTTCGCCTCACGGTCAAATGCCAACGAGTTATACCAGCCGGCTGTTGCCGTACGTTTATCATTTTCGCTTTCCTTTTCAAAAAATACGCCGACCGTTTTGGCGCCACAACCAAAAGCCGCCACAATCCTCGACGCTAAACCATATCCATTGGAAGCTCCGATCACTAAAACATTTTTAGGGCCTCCGGCAATCTTAGTCTGCGATTGAACATACTCAATCTGTTCACGAACATTAGCCGCGCATCCGGCCGGATGGGCTGTGGTACAAATAAAACCACGAATTTTTGGGGCAACGATCATAATACTTTTCTCTCCTAATGCACTGTCAAATTAATTTTTAAAGGTTTAACTTCAGGAAAAGTGCACTTTTGTATTGAGCACAACTATTAATAATTAAGATTACACCGTACTCATGCTTATTGCACAGCTGATTTTTTGGCGACAATCACAATCCCGGATGTCGTCACGTCAAAACGTTTGCGATCCAACTCCAAATCATAACCGATCGAAGCATGTGCGGGAATCACAACTTCTTTATCAATAATCGCATTCTGAATTTTGGCATGTTCTCCAACGACAACATCGCCCATGACAACCGAATTAACGACCGACGCGTATTTTTCGATGCGGACATTAGGCGACAAGACTGAACTGCGCACCTGCGCGCCATTGATAAAACAACCCCCCGCGATCAAAGAATCAAATACAACACCCGGAATCGACGCACCGTTACCGCCTTGCGCATTTTGCACTTTAATCGGCGGATATTGCGAATGGTACGTGCGCACCGGCCATTGCCGGTCAAAAAGATTAAATTCAGGATTTGACTTAACCAAATCCATATTCGCCTGATAATACGCATCGCGCGTTCCGATGTCACGCCAGTAACGCGGCTGATTATTTTCATCGACGAAATTATAGGCAAAGACCCGGCGCTTGGCCTTGATCATTTGCGGAATAACATTTTTACCAAAATCGTGTTCAGAAAGCAAATTCTTTGCATCCACCTCCAACTCTTCCCAAAGCGTTTGCGTATTAAAAAGATAAATGCCCATCGAAGCCGAAATCCTCGTCGGATCTGTTGGAATCGTTTTGGGGTTCTGCGGCTTTTCCTGAAAACCGTGAATTTGATTTTGTTTATCAACTTCAATAACACCAAAATTAACCGAGGTATCGGCGGGCATCGGGATACAAGCAACCGTCATGTCCGCCTGATGTTCTTTATGATATTGAATCATCTTTTGATAATTCATTTTGTAAATATGGTCGCCGGCTAAGATCATGACCATTTGCGGATTTAAATCGCGAATCGCATAAAAATTTTGGTAAATCGCATCCGCCGTCCCACGATACCAATCGGCGCTAATACGCTGTTGGGGCGGAATGACGTCGATAAATTCGCCTAATTGGCTGGAAACAACGTCCCAACCGGCGAGCAAATGTTTTTGTAAAGAAAACGATTTGTACTGGATAAGGATATAAATCCGTCGCAAACCAGAATTGACACAATTGCTTAGCGTAAAATCCACAATGCGGTAAATGCCGCCAAAAGGAACCGCAGGCTTGGCGCGATCACGGGTCAAGGGATTTAAGCGCTCGCCTTTGCCGCCGGCGAGAATAAACGTTAAGACGTCTCTGGAATCCATAAGGTTCTTTCCTGTTAAAAATTTTTATATTCTACGACTTGACCTGCTTTTTATTAACCAAAACACCCAAGGATCGAAGTTTTTCTTTAAGCTCTTTACTTTCCGGATTTTTTGCCAAACCTTGTTTTAAAATCCCGATCGACTTGCTACGATCACCGGTCTTTTCATAAATCTGGGATAAACGCAAATACGGGCTTTCAAGTTTTGGATTATGATGAAGGACAACTTCATAGCTTTTGCGAGCCAGAGAATACGCTTTGGCATCGCGCAGCATATCGCCAACCTCTAAAATCTCCTCGGAGGCAGAACAATCAACCTGACAACCCTGATTTATCAAGTCAACAGCCGCACGATGTCGTCCCAAAATAATATTCATTTTGGCCAATTTAAAATAGGCGCTGGCTGACTTGGGCCATGTGTCAATGATCTTCTGATAAGCAAGCGCCGCCTGATCATATCGTTTCAAATCACAGAGCGCTTGAGCCATGTTCATTCGCGCAACTTTGTCGCTCGACGACAATAACGAGGCGATACGAAAATTTTCGTAGGCAAATTGAAAATCTTTTTTCTTACCGGCAACTTTACCCAGCACTTTATACGGTCCGGTATAACCGGGGTTGACCGCAATCGCCGCATTAGCTTCCGCCGCAGCGGCATCATCGAGCCCTAAACTCTCAAGAGTAAAAGCACGATTCAGGTTCGGATACGGTGACACCTGTTTGGCGCCTAAGCGGTACAAATCCATTTCTCTGGCTTTCCATGTCTTTAAATCAATGCGCTTGTGAATAATCAGATCACGGTTAATCGGTGTATTCTTCAGAAAAACAACCCCATCTGAATCAAAATAAACGACCGCCCAATCCGGACTATTATAGAGATAATTAAAAATATTCGGCGGGATCGGATTATGAACCGAGTTAAAAAAAACGCCGGTAATTTGAAAACGTTTCAGCGCCGCTTTAAAATTATCAACTTTATCGGCATTTTCTATTTCCTGGTAATACTTAAAAAACGTCGGGCCATAAACTTCAGTTCGCCCATCGATAAAAACCTTGATATTAGGAAAACAGTGTCCAACTAAATATGCGCCCGAATTAAAATCATTGTAAAAGTTCCCACGCACTTTATTCTTGGCCAAAAACTCCGCTGCCTTAATCGGAAATTGATGCTGAGAAATTCCGCCAAACTCACTTTTGCGTTCATATTTGTCAAAATCAAAATAACCATTGTCATAAACTTGCGTATAAAGGCGTATCACCCAAAAAACCAAAAGAACATTTGCCACAATCGAAGTAATATAAAGAAATTTTCTGTTCGTAAAACGAATTGGAACAATGTCCTTAAACCTGATCGTTGCAATATTGATCACAAAGGCCAGATATGCGGCAAAAGCAAAGAAGACAAGATTTCGGATAGCCGCCAACGAAAAGAGAAGGAAAAACAGCCAAAACAGGAAAATACCGATATCAAGTTTACGACGATTAAAGAAAAAGCTTAAAAAAGAAATAAT
Source organism: uncultured Planctomycetales bacterium (assembly GCA_964474085.1). Classification (GTDB taxonomy): domain Bacteria; phylum Omnitrophota; class Gorgyraeia; order Zapsychrales; family JANLHA01; genus JADLGJ01. The sequence continues at coordinate 79,804 of CAYYRJ010000001.1, read as the reverse complement.
GATAAGAACTTTATATTCCGCCCAATCTTGAAAGGAAAAAAGAGTCGCTTGCGTAATCGGCTTTTGCAATTCGATAATTTTGCTAAAGAAAATTTTTGACTCGCCGGAGATCTGAAAAAATACTTTCAGCGGATAAATCGCGCCGTGCACCCCCGTCGGCGTAAAAAAGCAGGCTAAAATCGCCAATCCCAGGATAAGTTTTAGCCGGTAATATTCTTTGTCAGTCAACCGCCCAATTTTGTTCCATTCCCAGGGAAGGCGCACAGAACGTTTAATCCATTCGCCCAAAAGGCTTACACCCACAATAAGCGGGCCCAAAAAGAAAAAGCCATGCATATTGGCCCAAAAAATTTGCACAATAAAAAACACCCAGACAGACCATTTGCGATGAATAAAAAAGCCTAACATCACAACGTAAATGGCAAAGAAAAACAAACTGTATAAATCCGGACGAATTGTAAAACGGCTTTGATAGACCAACGAAACCAAAAGCAATGAAAGAACGATCAAAAAAAGATTTTTACGGTTATACCCCAAAAAAACCAGCAGCAAAAACGTTATCGCCACCAGCCAAACCTGCATCGTAATCAACCCCGTAACGCCCCAGTTATTATAAATGGAATAAACAATGACCTGAAACAACCATTCATGATTAACCCACGGGGTCCCGGCCACGGTGCAGGAAAGAATATCAACAGTGGGAACTTGGAAATTATGCTCGACGATATAGCGGCCCATCCCAATATGCAGCCAAAGGTCAAGGTCCTTGATTTCTAGGTGAGCCATAAAAACCAAAAACCCCACACTCGCCAAAAGGACAAAAAAGCCGGCAATGAGATTTAATCGCCGCCAAAAACTATCAGATAAGGTAAACATATGCGTATTAGGATATCACAAAATGGCCATTTCCATTATCAATTAAACGAGAATTTTCGCCAAATTGATAGACAACTTCACTTTTAGACGATTTATACGACAAAGCCGCCGCCAAAAGTTCCTGCGTGTACGGATGCAGGGGATTTGCAAAAATTTCATCGACGTTTCCCGTTTCGACAATGCGCCCGCTGTGCATAACCGCTATTTTTTGACAAAGTTTTTTTACAATACGCAAATTGTGCGTGATAAACAGATAGGTCACATTGTACTGTTTTTGCAATTTGACCAAAAGCTCCATAATCTGTCCGGCCACAAGGACATCTAACGACGAAACCGCCTCATCCAAAATCAAAAGCTTTGGTTTCATGAGCAAGCTTCGAGCAATCGCAATGCGCTGGCGCTCGCCCCCGCTAAATTCATGCGGAAAACGGCCTAAAGCATTTTCGTCAAGACCGACAGCTTTAAGCGTTTCAATCATCTGCGCCTCTTGCGCAAAAATTGTCAAATTTTCGGATAATAATCTCGCCTTGAGCGCTTGGCGCAAAATGCCTCGCACACTAAAGCGAGGGTCCAAACTATTATAAGGGTCCTGAAAAACCACCCCTACATTTTTGCGTGCAATTCGCAGCTTGGAACCACAAAGGCTTGTCCAATCCTGCCCGTCAAAAATAAACGAACCGCCGTCGGGCTCATACAATTTTAAAATAATGCGCCCTAAGGTTGTCTTTCCAGAACCCGATTCCCCAACAAGCCCTAGATTCTCCCCCGGATTGATCACAAGATCCACCCCATCGACAGCTTTGACAAATTCTCGTTGCCTGACAAAAATCTGTTTTGGCAGCGGAAAATATTTTTTAATATTTTTTAATTCAACAAGCATAGGTCAAAAGTTTTTGTGTATAAGGATCCCTGGGATTTGTAAAAATCTCTGCCGTTGGGGCTGTTTCGATAATTTTCCCGCCGCCCATGACGGCCACATGGTCAGCCAAGTGCTTGACGACCCCCAAATCATGCGTGATCAACAGAACAGACAAATCAAACTCGGCACGCAATTTTAAAAAAAGTTCCATGATCCGCGCCTGTAGCGTAACATCCAAACTGCTCGTCGGCTCATCGGCAATGATAAGCTTTGGTTTTAAAACCAGCGCTTGGGCGATCATCGCCCTCTGGCGCATCCCGCCACTTAACTGATGCGGATAACTTTTATAAACGCGCCCCGGCTCCTTAATCCCGACTAAGTCCAACAGGGCCAGCGTTTCTTGTGTTCTCTTATTTTTCGAAAAATCAACGTGACAGCCAAAAACTTCCTCGATTTGTTTTCCGACGGTAAAAACAGGATTAAAAGCATACAGTGGCTCCTGAAAAACCATAGCAATTTCTTTGCCGCGCACTTGGCGCAAGTCTTCTATTGAAATTTGCAAAAGGTCCCGCTGCCCAAATAAAATTTCACCGTTTAAAACATGAAGCCCCGGCGCTAAAAGCCGTAAGATAGAAAGCCCCGTCGTACTCTTGCCGCTGCCCGAACCGCCGACTAAGGCAAAAATCGAACGATTCTCAATCGACAAAGAGACATTGTCGAGAATTGTTTTCTCTTTGCCCGAACTCGTAACGCCTACGGATAAATTTTTTATTTCAATTAACATATTGCTTAACGCTCGCTCTTAGGGTCCAACACATCGCGCAGGGCATCGCCGATCACATTAAAGCACATCACCGTAACCAAAATAAAAAAGCCCGGTAAAAGAATCCACGGCGCGAATTTAATTTTTACAATGCCCATCGCCTCGGAGAGCAAATTTCCCCAGCTGGCATACGGATCTTGAATACCCAACCCAATCAAACTCAGCGACGACTCGGCGAGAATGTACCCGGGAATTGAAAGCATCAGCGCAATAAGCGAATACGACAATGTGTGCGGCAAAATATGGTGCAAAATAATCGACAAGTCCGATAGCCCCATTGTTTTGGCGGCCAAAACATATTCCCGCTCTTTAAGCGACAAGCACATCCCGCGAATGACCCGCGCCAAACTCGCCCAGCCGATAAACGACAAAATCACAATGATCGCCAAATAGACTTGCACGGACGTAAAGTTCGCCGGTACAACCGCGCGCAGCGCCAAAAGCAAATAAAAACTCGGGAATAACATAAACATTTCGCAGACGCGCATCAAAAGATCATCCACTTTCCCGCCGTAATAACCGGCAATTCCTCCGACGAGCAGTCCAATCGAAAAGGAAATGATGACACCAATTATTCCAATCGACAAAGAAACCCGTGCGCCATGCAAAAGCCGCGAAAATAAATCCCTGCCTCTTGAATCCGCACCGCAAAGATAAATCCGCCCGCCATCATTAACGCCAAACAAATGTAAAGAACAAGGAATCAACCCAAAAATTTTGTACGAATCGCCCCGCACAAAAATCTGAAGTGAATATTTTTTTTGGAAGATATCTTTGTATTCACGTTTATGGTTTTGATCAAAAACAATTTCTCGGCCATAAATAAATGGCCAATGCCATGTACCGTTTTCATCGCGCAAATGAATTTTGCTTGGGCTTGCATAAGAGAACATCCGATCTTCATTGCCAAACGAATACGGCGCAAGAAAGTCGGCAAAAATCGCCGCCGCATGAATAAGGCCCAAGACAATCAGACAAAAAACCGCAAGACGGTTCGCACAAAATTTTTGCCATGCAAGCTGGGTCAATGTTTGTTTATTCATAACGTATCCTCGGATCAAGACGAACAAGCAGAATGTCCGCTAAAAGATTTCCGATAATCAAAAGGACACTGCCCATTAACGACGTTGCCATAACCAGATAAATATCTTTCGATTGTACGGCGGTGAGCATCAAAGCGCCTAAGCCCGGCCAGCTGCAAATAATTTCTAACAACGCCGCCCCGCTTAAAAGGCCTGAAAATTCGTAGCCTAAAAGAGTAATCAGAGGATTAATCGCATTGCGCAAAGCGTGGACGTAAATAACCCGATTTTCGCTCAAACCTTTTGCACGCGCCGTCAAAATGTACTGCTGACCTAAAACTTCGAGCATATTCCCACGCATAATTCTTTGCAATGCCCCTATCGATGCAATCGATAAAGCCACCGCCGGAATTGCAACGTGGCGTAAAAGATCAAAAAACCTGCCCACAAAATTGAGCTCATCGTAATTGGCGCTGTGCATTCCCCCTAAAGGCAAAAGACCACTTTGACTGGCAAAATATAAAAAAAGCATCGCGACAAAAAAACTCGGGCTCGACAAAGCAAGATAAGACAAAAGCTGAATCAATCGATCAGAAAATTTATTGCGGTTAACCGCAGCATAAACACCTAAAGGGATGGCGACGCCCCATGTGAGGATGAGACTAGCTAAAGAGAGGATAAAGGTATTCCACATCCGGCTTCCGATGACATTGACGACGGGAATATTGTAAAAAAAAGAATATCCAAGCTCTAGGTGAAAAAGATTTTTAAGCCACGAAAAATATTGAACGACAAGCGGCTTGTTAAGCTGATAAAGCTTCATATAGCGCTCAATTGTTTCCGGGGAAATCTGCGGATTAAGCTTTAAACTGTCATAATAATTGCCCGGCGTCATTTTCATAAATGCAAAAACGACGAAGGACATGACCAGCAAAAGCGGCAGAGTTGTAAATAATCGACGAAGAATGTAGCGAAGCATTATAAAAACTTTCCTTTTGTATCCCCTTGTTCAAACCATTTCTGCAAAATCATTTGTTGACCACCAACAAACCTAACCTTTGGCCGAATACGTTGAACTTGTATAATCGATTGCTCTAAAGTTTTATACAATTTCAACCTTAGTAGCATCGCACAAACAAACGTTGCGCTTCTCTCGTGTCCTGCGCCACAATGCACATACAAATTGCGTCCCTGCGAAACTTGCTCCAAGCCCCAAACTACGCCTTGTTCTAATTGCTTGATCGACGGGCTTGTTTTATCAAGAACCGGAATCCTCAAATAATTTACGGATTTATCCCTGGCAATAAAATATGGCTCTCGATTTTCAACGGTAATATCCAATACAGCGCCTATGTTTTTCTCTCTAAAAATCTTCTCATGGAACCACAACAATTGCTGGCCAATGAATATCCTGTCAGTTATTTGAGAAATAGGTTTTTCTTTACCAAAAGATTGAATCACAAATGCTAAATATTTGATAAAAAGAAATGGGAATAATAATGCGCTTAAAAAAAGACATTTTAAAAATGAATCTCTGACTATCCACCGCCCGTAATCTAAAGAAAAATTAACTTTTAGAAAATGTAACAACCAAAAAGAACAAAAAACAGCCCCCGACCAAACAAAAATAATAGCAATGCTTAAATCATGATTTAGAATTGCATAAAGGCTGAGCAAAAAAAATAATCCGCCCATGACCAAAAAAGAATTTTTAGCAACCATCATCCGCCCACCACCTTAAACATTCAAATAATACAGACTAACTCATTTTTAATTTCCTCTCCCCAACCAATACCCTGGGGAGAGGATTAAGGTGAGGGGGATTTCTTGCTCCTCCCCCTCATCCTAACCTTCTCCCCAATGGGGAGAAGGAAAATCGAATTTAAAAAAACAAATTCTACTTAATATAAATTTCCTCAATATTATGAAACGGCCCAGCGAAGCTTGTTGGTTTTAAATTACCGAATTTATTTCGTATCGCATAAAGATTGCTATTGAGCACCGTATAAATCAAAGGAAGCTCTTGGGAGACAATCAGCTGAAATTCATCATAAAGGGCTTTGCGCTTGTTCTCATTAAGCTCTGAAACACCCTGATCAAAAATTTCGTCGATTCTTTTTTCCCATAAAGTCGCAGGTTTTTTTTGCAGAGGATACCACATATGCAAACTGCCCGTCGAATGCCAAACATTTTTGCCAAAATGCGGTTCAATGCCACCAGTCAACCCCAAAACAATCGCATCCCAATCATAAGTCGCATTAAGTTTTGTGACGAGCGTATTAAATTCAAGAGAGAGAAAATTAACCTTCATCCCCAAAGACTGCAAGTCGTGACGGATAATGCTGGCAATCTGCACGCGCTCGACATTCCCGGAATTCGTCAAAAGGTTAAATTCAACATTGTGCCCGTCGGGGTCTTCGATGACACCATCCGCATTGCGGTCGATATAACCGGCATCGTGCAAAATTTTCTTCGCCTTATTTAAATCGTATTCATAAACTTCGACATTCGGGTTATAAAAAAATCCGGCGCTTTCGCTCATATCCGAAATCTGCGGATACCCCAAACCATTCATAAGGATTTCGATCATTTTTGTTTTATCGATCGCGTGGGCCACTGCCCGTCGAAAATGGATGTCCAAAAACCATTTCGATTTGACCGGCTCAACAAAAGTTTTTTTTGTCTTCGGATTGATGCCCGTGTTCTGATTAAAAACAAGAAAGCTGCTGCCAAAATCCGGCCCCGAATCATAAACCGTAAAATTGCCCTGAGCTTCTCGGGGTTTGATCATCGGATATTCAAACCCTCGCAAAGAGATAAAATCAACTTCGCCATCAAGAAACTTGAGCATCGACGTATCCTGATTTTGGACGATCAAATAAATAATACGATCGAGGTATGGCAGGTTCTTGCCGTCGGCAGAATTTTTCCAATACAAAGGATTGCGTACCAGAACAAAACGCTCACCAGGCAAATACGACGCTAATTTAAACGGCCCGGTGCCCACAATCTCAGAGGGCGGCGTATCAATCCCCCAGGTAAAATTAAATTTTTTCTGGGCCACAGCTTTTGCCAACTTGTGCTTAGGCAAAATCGACTGGCCCATGCTCGCAAGAAAAGGCGCAAACTTAACCGGAAGAGTAAATCTCACGGTTAAATCGTCAACTTTTTCAACTTTAAAAATTTTTCCGTCGATTTTAAAAATATCACGGCCGGAACAAACAACATCGTCGTTGTAAATCAAATCATTAAACGTAAAGACAACATCATCGGCGCCAAAAGGCTCTCCGTCATTCCAGCGCACATTCGCCCGCAGATGAAAAGTCCACGTCATTCCATCTTCACTGACAAGCCAACTTTCAGCCAAGGCAGGCTCGACTTTAAGCGTCAAAGCATCAAGATGAGTCAGACCTTCAAAAATATAGCCGGTAACAGTGTGTGTCGAAGTTTCTTGCGCGGTGATATCGTTAAACGATTTGGGGTCCGAAGTCGAGGAAAGAATGAGATCCCCACCATAGGCGGGCAAGCCGCCATAGCGGGGCTCCTGCGCCCCGGCTACGACGGAAAAATTAAATAAAAATAAGATGATAAAAAAGAGTTGGCACAAATAATTTCTGCAATTCTGCGAAAAATAGGCCATGAGAAAATCGAAAGAAATTATTACTTCTTTTCGGCAACTGGAGTACTCGTTGCTGTAACCGGCAAAGACTTTTCAACCGCCGCTTTTTCTTCTTTATTTACGTCAGAAACAGCAGGGCTCTGTGCATCCTTCTTCATATCTTTGTCGTCTAAGGGAATGTTGATCTTAATGTCCGGATTTTTTGTCTTGTCCATCAAACGATCCATGAGCGACTGGTCCCGACGCGCAGAAAAATGGGCCAAAGTTAAGCTGGTAATAACAAACAACACAGCCAACACACTTGTTGCGCGCACCATAAATTCGTTGGTCTTAGCGCCAAACATCGTTTCAGCGGCGGCAAATCCTTCGGTCAAACCACCTCCGCGTCCTGATTGCATAAGAATCACAGTGACCAAAAGGACACACACCAATGAATGGATAATTAAAACAAATGTCATATTTTCCCTTTCTTAAAGGATCACTTAAGCGCTAAACAATTTTTGACAATCGCCGTAAACGAATCGCTTTTTAAACTCGCGCCTCCAACTAAAGCTCCGTCTATGTCCGGCTGTCCCATCAGTTCTGCGGTATTCTCAGGCTTGACGCTCCCGCCGTATTGAATACGGACTTTGTTTGCAATCGCCGCATCATATTTCTTGGTGAGCCAGTCCCGAATAAATTTATGCACTTCTTGAGCTTGCGCCGGCGTTGCGGTCTTACCCGTACCAATCGCCCAAACAGGCTCATAGGCCAAAACAATGTTTTCCATTTCAAGAGCGGTGAGGTTAATAAGCGAACCTTCCAGTTGAGTCTTGATCACGTCAAAAGTTTTTCCACTCTCTCGTTCACTTAAAACTTCGCCGATACAAACAATCGGGATAAGCGCATGTTTTAAAGCGGCCTTGATTTTTTTGTTAACAGTTGCGTCTGTCTCGCCAAAGAACTGGCGGCGTTCACTATGGCCAATAATGACATATTCAACACCAATCGCTTTGATCATCGGAGCCGAAACCTCACCGGTAAACGCACCGAAGTCCTCCCAATAAATATTCTGTGCGCCCAAACCGATACTGCAATCGTTTAGGATATCTTTGACTTCCGATAGTGCGGTAAAAGGCGTGCAAACGACAACGTCGACTTCATTCATATCGCCTAAAGTTCTCTTAAGTTCCGTGACCAGTTCAACGGCCTCAAACGAGGTCTTGTACATTTTCCAATTTCCAGCAATGATAATTTTTCGCATAATTAAGTCCTTAACTGTTCTTCAATAATTATAAATTGATACTAACCTCCAACGTCTAACGTCCAGCGTCCATTATTTATCCGTCAAAGCGGCGATGCCCGGTAAAACTTTGCCTTCCAAAAGTTCAAGCGAAGCGCCCCCGCCGGTTGAAATGTGCGTCATCCCTTCTTCACAATTAAATTTTGCTACCGCCGCGGCTGTGTCGCCTCCGCCAACGATTGTGACCACACCCTTAAGGCTGGCTAAATATTCTGCAATTTCGCGCGTGCCGTCAGAATATTCCTTAACTTCAAAAACGCCGACTGGCCCGTTCCAAACAACAGTCTTGGCCGTCGACAAAACAGCTTTAAAAGCCTGGCGCGTTTGCGGCCCGATGTCCACACCTGACCAGCCTGGTTCAAGGTCCTTAACAATTTTACGCTCAGCCGGATTTTTAAAATCTCTGACCGCAACAAAGTCCGACGACAAAACAATATTGACTTTAGCGGCCTTGGCTTTTTCAAGAATTGATTTAGCCATATCGATTTTGTCTGCTTCCAAAAGTGACGTTCCGATTTCTTTACCGAGTGCTTTTAAAAATGTATACACCATCCCACCGCCGATAATAATCGAATCGACCTTAGGCAGCATATTTTCAATCAGTGCAATTTTATCCGAAACTTTTGCGCCGCCTAAAATAATAACAAACGGCTTGGCCGGATTGTTGGTCGCTTGGCTGAGGTATTTGATTTCTTTTTCGAGAAGAAAACCAGCAGCAGATTTAAGATATTGCGTTACGCCATGCGTTGAGGCATGCGCGCGATGCGAAGTTCCAAAAGCATCATTGACAAAAACATCGGCCAAAGACGCTAACTGTTTGGCAAACGCAGGATCATTTTTGGTTTCGGCTTTATGAAAACGAAGGTTTTCTAATAAAACAACTTTTTCTTGGCTTGACTCGATGGCTTTTTTGACTTCATCGCCGACGCAATCTTTGGTGCAAAGGACTTTTTGTCCTAAAAGTTTTTCCAATTGCTTTCCGACAGGGGCGAGTCTTTGGTCTTCGACGACTTGGCCTTCCGGACGGCCCAAATGGCTCATCAAAATCACCTTCGCAGCTCCCTGCTTGAGAACATATTCAATGGTCGCAAGCGCTTCGCGAATGCGCCGGTCATCGGTAATGTTGAGTTTGTCATCCAGCGGGACATTAAAATCAACACGGATCAAAACTTTTTTACCCTTTACATCAAGATCTTTGACAGTGAGTTTACTCATAGGCCTTCCTTCTCTTATATATTGTATTGATGAAATTTGCAGAATTAAGAATTGGAATATTATACGTAAGAAGATTACTTTGTCCAGCCGAAAAATTTCCTACAATTTCTCCCCCCAGATTAAGCTTTGACCTGTTTTTTCTGCTGCTGGGCGATATACCAGGCAATCGTTTTTTTAAGACCGGTCGAAAAATTCTCTTTGGCCTTAAACCCAAACTCTTGATAAGCGCGGGTTGTGTCCAGTGAACGACGCGGTTGTCCATCCGGTTGTGTCGTATCCCAAATAATATTGCCCTTAAAACCGGTCAACAAAACAATCATGCTCACAAGATCCTTGATGGAAATCTCAAAACCGGCCCCAAGATTTACAGGCTCGCTCTTATTATATTTTTCGGCGGCCATCACAATGGCACGCGCTGCATCATCGACATAAAGAAATTCACGGGTAGCTTTTCCAGTGCCCCAAACGGTAATCGATTTTGCGCCAGAAAATTTTGCATCGAGGCATTTTTTAATCAAGGCGGGAATAACATGCGAAGAGTCCGGCAAAAAGTTGTCATGCGGCCCATAAAGATTAACCGGCAATAAATAAATCGTGTTAAAGCCATACTGCTGACGATACGCCTGGGCCTGGACAAGCAACATCTTTTTAGCCAAGCCATACGGGGCATTCGTCTCTTCGGGATAACCATTCCAAAGGTTCTCCTCCTTAAAGGGAAGCGGCGAAAACTTTGGATACGCACAAATCGTTCCAATGGCCACAACTTTTTTGACACCTAAACGGCGAGCCTGTTCAATTAGTTCAACACCCATGATCAAATTATCATAAAAAAATTTGCCAGGGTTTGAACGATTAGCCCCAATCCCGCCGACGGAAGCTGCCAAATGGATAATCATATCAGGTTGGACTTTTTTAATCATCCGGACAATCGCAGAGGATTTTCGCAGATCATATTCTTTGCTGCGCGGCAAAAAAATCTTTTTGCACCCGCGCGTCTTTAACTGTGCCACAACAGCTTGACCCAAAAAACCGGACCCGCCGGTCACAATGACATTTTGTTGGGCCCAAAAATTTGATTTCGAAATGGCCATAATTATTTTTTCCCTTTAGTCCCGTGCAGCTGGCGATCAACGAGAGCCATGTCCGCATCAACCATCATTTTGACTAGTTGTTTAAAATTGACTTTCGGCTTCCACCCTAACTGCTTGCGGGCTTTCGTGCTGTCCCCTAAAAGCAAATCAACCTCCGTCGGGCGCAAATATCTTTTGTCAATCTTGACATATTTTTTCCAGTCTAGTCCAACATAGCTAAACGCTTCGTCTAAAAATTCCCTGACCGAATGCGTCTCTCCTGTGGCGATAACATAATCCTGCGCGTTTTTTTGCTGAAGCATAAGCCACATCGCCTGAACATAATCGCCGGCAAAACCCCAGTCGCGTTTGGCATCAAGATTTCCAAGATAAAGGTTCTTTTGCACACCAGCCTTGATGCGGGCTAAGGCCATCGTGATCTTACGCGTAACAAACGTTTCACCCCGTCGAGGAGACTCGTGATTAAACAAAATCCCGTTACAGGCAAACATATCATAGGCTTCACGATAATTAACGGTTATCCAGTAAGCATAAACCTTTGCCGCCGCATAAGGGCTGCGCGGATAAAACGGTGTGGTTTCGGTTTGGGGCGTCTCTAAAACTTTTCCAAACATTTCCGAGCTCGAGGCCTGATAAAATTTTGTATGAATCCCGCTATCGCGAATGGCTTCCAAAAGCCGCGTTGTTCCAACCGCTGTGATCTCGGCGGTGTACTCGGGGATTTCAAAGCTGACCTTCACATGGCTTTGTGCCCCTAAATTATAAACCTCATCGGGCTTAATCGTTTTAATAATTCGATTGAGCGAACTGGCATCATTAAGGTCCCCATAAACAAGACTCAAACGCACGTCTTTTTCGTGCGGGTCCTGATAAAGATGATCAATGCGATCCGTATTAAAAGTGCTAGATCGACGGATCAATCCATAAACTTCATAACCTTTTTCCACAAGAAATTCAGCCAAGTAGGAACCGTCTTGCCCGGTAATCCCGCAAATAAGTGCTTTTTTAGTTTTTGCCATATTTCCCTTAACGGTAGACTTTATTGTTTAACTTCCATTGACTTGCCTTAATAGGCCCCATTGCCTTTAACAACCACTGGGATCGTTTGTAAAAGAATACTGATATCCAGCCAAAATGACCAATTGTTAATATACCAAATATCCCATTTTATCAAACGACTAAACGAAATATCGCTGCGCCCGCGAATCTGCCAGAGTCCGGTAATCCCAGGTTTGACTTCGAGACGTTTGAGCTGGCGCAAATCTTCTTTTTCGATTTGCTCGATAGGAAAAGGCCTTGGGCCGACCAAACTCATTTCCCCTTTGACAACATTGATCAGCTGGGGAATCTCATCGAGACTAAACTTGCGCAAAAATTTTCCAAACTGGGTAACCCGCGGATCGCTGCGAATTTTAAAAATCGGGCCGTCAGCTTCATTTTTGTCTTGCAACTGACTTTGAAAATCGTCGGCATTGCTCACCATGCTGCGAAATTTGTACATCCAAAATTCTTTCCCGCATCGGCCATAGCGGCGGGAAAGATAAAACACCGGGCCTGGACTGTCGCGTTTAATCAAAATTGCCAAAAGCGCCATCAGCGGCGAAAATATCACAAGTAAAAACGAAGCTGCCAAAAAATCAAAAAGACGTTTGCCCGGATGTCGAAAGCCAATGCCTTCGTTAAAATACTCAAGCACAGGAATAAAACCGATATTGTATTTTCCAAATTCACCTCGCGTTAGCTCAAATCCGTCGGGCACGACACGAACCGCCAAACGCATTTCCCTGGCCTGCTCAAGCAGCTGTAAAAATACCCGGCTATCATGATGGGTCGTAATAAAAATGGTATTAATAAAATTCTGCTGCGCAATCATCGGGAAATCTGCAATCTTGCCAAGAATTGGATAGCCCTGACAAATTTCTGACGATGGTCTTAAATCATCAAGAAATCCTGCAATCCTTAAGCCCAGCGTCTTTCGTTTTTGTATTTCTTGCGCCAGTGCACTTCCCACTTTACCCGCACCAATAATAAGCACGTTGAAATTATTGTATCCTCGGCTGACCAACAAAAGGACAAATGCCCGTTTTAAAATTCGCCAGAATGATAAAAAGACAACAATAAGCAAGGCCGATAAAAACAAAACCATTCTCGGAAAAGACTGAATCTTGAAAAAATAAATTGCCAAAACCGCGACAACAACCGAATCAAACACACAGCGGACAACTTTCCAAATCTCGATGCTTTCCACAAGTTCCCGTCGGGTCTGATAGAGACCGTGAAGGCTGTTAAAAAAAACAATCGTCCCCAGCCACAAAATAAAAATAAAATGAATTGAACTTTTCGGATTAAAAAACCCGCTTAAAGTGACCTCAAAGGGCAATGTCTCTCGTCGCAGCAAGCAAGTCAAATATACGGCCAACAGGACACAAACAATATCGATACAGATATAGAGAAGCTTTATTAAAACAATCCGGTTAAGAATTTTCATACACCCTTTAGCCTATGATCCTATTTGCGAAAAAGTTCTTTTGTCATAAAAAGATAAATAAACCGCGCATTGCCATAAAGATATCGTCGCCACAAACGCCGCGGTTCACAACACAGCCGAAACACCCATTCAAATCCTAAGCGTTGCATCCATCGAGGCGCTTGTCGTTTTGTCCCACCCAAAAAATCAAAGGCCGCCCCAACACCAATCATAACCGAAACATTGAGTAACGCTCTGTGCTTAGCCATCCAAAAATCCTGTTTGGGCGAACCTAATCCGACCCACAACACATCTGCGCCCGACGCATTAATCAGATCAATGACATCCGGCTTTTCCTGCTGTTTGGGCGCTACGTAAGCGGGAGCATATTGACCGGCAATGATCAGTTTTGGAAAACGTAATTTTAGATTTTGAATCAAAAGACGGTTAGCTTGGCTGGACCCGCCATAAAAAAAATGTTTGTAGCCTTTGCTTTCGCTTACAGCACAAAAACTCGTCATTAAATCCGGCCCATAAGTCCTTTGGACTAAATTTCCGCAACGCCGCCGCCCCACCCAGACAAGCGGCATTCCGTCGGGTGTGACCATCCCCGCACTATTAACAATCTGCCGGTACTCTGCGTCATTTTGACAATCGATAAGTGTCGAAACCGGCGCGACGCAGACATATGTCCTTATCCCTTCTTCAATCCAGGTTTCAATTTGGCTGCAGGCGACGTTTAAATTAACCGCACTAATCCGCACGCCAAAAATGTCAAAAAATCTTACGGCCACTTTCTTTCCTTAATCCCAAATTTTGCATTACAACCCAGTGCGCGACGATCCGTCGCGCACAAAAAAGGAAATGCAAAATTTGCCTTCGGTTGTCCCACAGGGACTCCCTGTGGTCGCGGTTTACCGCAAGGATTAACCCCGCACGTCTCGACGGTGTCGAGACATGCGGCCCTTTGGGCGGCTTTTGCTTGGCCTCGCAGGAGCGAGGCTAATGCAAAAGCCGGGTTAATATCTACTAAGTTTATCTAAAGACGAAAAAAAATCAATCATCCGCTGTGCATACGCATCCAGCGTATAAAGCCGCTCATATTTGATCCGCCCATTTTTGCCCATCATAGCACGAGCTTGGCGGTCGCGTGCAAGAAGCAATATTTTTTCTGCCAAAGCCGCAGCATCGGATTTTTGGAAAAGAAAACCTGTTTGGCCATCGTCGACAATTTCAGGGATTGCACCCTCATAAGAAGCGATGACCGGACGGCCTTCTGCCATCGCATGCAAAAGGACTAACCCAAAAACATCGCGCAGCGTCGGGAAGATATAGATATCACAGTTGCGAAAATATTCACTTCGTTTTTCTTCATCACCGACATAACCAACATATTCAAAATGCTTTTCTAGGTGATTGCGGACAATAAAATCATTCATTTGCCTAACAAACTCCTGCGACTCGGCGGGGCCGGCAAAAGTAAAATAAACATTGGGATTTTGGGCAATGACCTTTGGCATCGCTTCCAGCGCGACCCAAATGCCTTTGGACTTTTGCAAAAACGAAAAAAAGAGCACCCTGATTTTTTCGCCGGGCCATCGATCTTCAACTGGAAAAATAGAATTTGCAGAATCCGCGGTCGCCGCAGGGATCGCATAAACGCGATCGCTCGGCATAAGCCCCTCGTAAACTTTACGCGTCAATTCCCCTAGGACAAGGCTTGCTGTCATTCTTTTAAGCATAAAACGCATCAGGCTGCGGAAAAACATCGACGAGGAATCATAAAGCTCACGCACATACTGGCCCATATCATGCAAAACAACTTTACAACCCAAAATCTCTGCGGTCATGCAAAAAACAAAATCCTTCAAAAACGGCATCTTGTCAAAACTGATCGCATACAAAACATACTGCGGCCGTTTCGTAAGTATTAACGTGATAAATTGAAAATAATATTGGACGAATTTAAAAAGTTTTGCGGCTGTAACCTTATGGTGCTGTTCATACGACCAAAATTTTATGTTAAAAAAAACAATATCAAACTCTTGGGCAAAACGGGATTCCATCAGCGCTTTATAAAGCATGCTGTGCCCAAAATTCGGCGGCGGGAGCGTTCCACAGATCAGGATCTTTGTTTTTGTCATATCAACGCAGACTTCATCTATACTAATCAAGGTCCATCAATGATTTTGCGTCCTTCATGTGGTCTAAAATAAAAACCACAACCTCTGTTGAGCCAAAGCTCAAGATGTTTTTATTTTCCAAACGCACATTTCCCAAAATCCGCACTTTGTTGACATGCGTCCCGTTGGTACTGTTTAAATCCTTGATGCAACAGGCATCATTTTCCCAGTAAACCACCGCATGGCTGCGCGAACAAAACTTGTCATAATCGATTCGGATATTGGCTTCTTCGCCACGCCCGATTAGAACAGGACAATCCGCTTTCACAAAATATTTATGGCCTTTTAAAGGGCCGGTTTTAACAACCAAACATATGATTTTGTTCACGTAAAAATTCCTTTCTAAATAGATTACTTATCCGGCGAAACATAATTTTCCAAAGCCGACAAAAACTCTGCCGCATCCTGATAGCGCTTGGCAGCGTCGTAAGAGAGCGACTTAAGGACAATCGCACTTAACTTCGGATCGATCCTTGGATTGAACACCGACGGAGACTCAGGATCAGTGCTGCGGGCTTTGCGTATGGCCCGCTCGACTTCTTGCCTGTCCTTGTCCCCAAGATTCTGCGGAATCTTAAACGGGGCAACTCCGGTCAACATAATGTATAAAATCATTCCCGCCGAATACACATCACTGGCGGGCGATTTATAATTCCAAAAACCCTCCGGGGCCATATAGGCAAGCGTCCCGGCCGACTGGGCCAATTTTGTCAAAGGGTCCGCGTGTTGGGCCTGCCCAAAATCAGAGACTTTAACGACAAAATTCTTCGACGACAAATCAAGCATGATATTTTGTGGCTTGACATCCCGATGAATGATAGGCGGGCTAAAAGCATGAACGTGCGCCAAACCGCGGCAAATCATCATCTGAATTTGCAGTGCCAAATTAATTTCAAGCCGGACATTTTTACGGATATACGCATCAAGCGTTCCGCCGGCGACATATTCCATCGCCACGTAGGCGACACCTTTTCCCTGAAGATCAAAATGGTTCGCTTCAAAAACGCGCACAACATTCGGATGCGTGATCTTAGAAAGGATGACCGCTTCATTGAGAAAATCGCTAGCTATTTTTTCAGACAATTTTTCGGGATGAAAAACTTTAAGCGCCTGAATGCCAAGAAACTTATGGCGGACTTTATAGACAACACCAAAAGCCCCTTCACCCAAAACGTTCTCGACGGTATAGGTATCGCGGATCACGGTATATTGCGGCAAAACTTCAAAATTGCGGGACATGTATGAGACCTTAAGATTTTTTTCTTTTGATGCCAGAGCGCGTATTGACCGCCTGCGTAATATGCGCTTGCTCATCTGAGGAAATCAGTTTCCATAATTCAATGGTGATGCTTTGCACCGACTCGGTATCCTGACGCAAAAGCGCGCGCCCTCCCTCCTCAAGCAAATCATGGGCACGCTTGGGATTTATAAATTTTTCGGGCTCTTTTTGCCGCAACTCCTGAAAAGCTCCAATCCAAAAATCTTTTTGTCGAAATAAAATTTCCCACTTTAAATCATTGATGTCTTCCAAGGCCTTATTCAAACGCTTGCTGTCACTTAAAGCAACTGCTTTATCTGCATCTTTTTTCAACAAATTCAAACGCTCCAGGTACTGGACATTTCCAGCAAAATTCTCGACGGTATCCATCGCATCGGCAAAACGCTGTTTATATTCCTGCAATAACGCCGGCCAAAACACAATTTTGCCGGCAGCATCAAGATGCTCTTGCAATTCTTTAAGGCGCCGGTCGACTTTTTCAATGACAATCGGGTCTAAGCCGCTGACGGCTTTAATTTCACGATTGATTTCTGTAAAATAGCCATTGACCAAAACAGCCGCTTGCGCCAATGAAATTTTTAAACTCCCGGCCTTCTGTTGAATTTCTTTCCAACGCTTTTCTTGACGCTCAAGGATCAACGGAAAATCCTTGCTCTCAGGCAAGGGCGAGGTCATATTCGGGATTTTCATTGAAAATTTCTGGTCCAACACAGGGATAAACGCCTCGGCCGAAACGCTGCGCGACTGATCGACAAAGATCGTGACTTCCACGTCGGCGTTAACAGGAATTTTGCGCCCTATATCTGTCCCGCGAATAACCAAAGTCCCCAAATGCCGATTCAAATCAAAGCGGTCACTTTCTCCCTCGCGCACAGGAATTTCAATAGCCTCTTGTTCCTGCCCGGGATGAATGTCCTTGGCCGCATGATATGTATAAGAAGCTTTGACCGGC
Source organism: uncultured Planctomycetales bacterium (assembly GCA_964474085.1). Taxonomy (GTDB): domain Bacteria; phylum Omnitrophota; class Gorgyraeia; order Zapsychrales; family JANLHA01; genus JADLGJ01. The sequence continues at coordinate 62,136 of CAYYRJ010000001.1, read as the reverse complement.
AAAGAAACGCCTTTGGCCAACAATCTGTCAAAAGTCCCGTCGTGCAATTCAACACCAATCGAACGCGCCAAAGGCGGAGCACCCACCGACATGCCCTGTGTAATAGAAAAAGAATCCCCATCGACAGGCACCTGATTTGCGCTCTGATCAAACAAAGCGAGGATAAATGTATTAACACCATTCGGCTGCAATAACAACGACGCAAAAAAAACACCGTCACGGATTTCTATCATCCCGCTTTGCCAGTCGCCGGCAGCACTTCTAATCTGCAGTTTCATCCCCGAAGGCAATGACGCATCTTTGGCGCTCACAATTTTTCCGGCGACACTAACCTGCAGCGCTGTTGTCATCGGCTCATAGTTTAATTGAACACTGAGAGCTTTGTTATCTGTGGGAATCTTGCCCGGGGCAAGAAGTTGGCAGGAAGCGTAAATCGCCGCCCCTTTGGCGACGACCGTCATCGGGTCGACCGAATAATTAATCGGGATCTGAAATTCATCCTTTAAACGCTCGCGAATATAAGGAATTTGTGTCGGCCCTCCAACAAGAATCAAATGCCCAACGTCTGCGGCGGCAAGTTTTTGATTTTTTAAAAGGTTACGAAACAACCGTATGCTTTTTTCAACATCTTCTCCAATAACTGCATTTAACTGCTGACGATTAAACGCAATGCGAAGAGCCACCCTTTTGCCGTCATGGTCTTTGAGGCTTTCCATTTCCTCGACAATAATTTCGGTCTTTTCACTTTGTGAAAGATTGATTTTTGCCTCTTCGGCAGCGTATTTAAGAACAGCGTTAAGTAACCCATACTCTAAATTACGGCCTAAACCCGGCAAGTGATACGTTTCACGCAAGACCGGATAAATAATTTCCTCGACGATACGCCAATCAAAATCGCCGCCGCCTAGATAATTGTCACCATCATGATCAACGACAACCAAATGCCCATCCTTCGCCGACAAAAGCGCCACATCAAAAGTCCCGCCACCTAAGTCATAAACAATCCAATAGCCTTTGGGCATTTTTTCCATAAAGCCGTACGCTATCGACGCTGCAATCGGTTCCTGCAAAAGCGGCGCAAACTCAATACCGGCAAGTTTTGCCGCCACACTCGTCGCCTGGGATTGGGTCATTTCAAAATAACAAGGAACCGTAATCACCGCCGCCGTCATATCCGGTTCATCGGGCAGACGCAAACGCACCGTCGCTTTAAGGTCTTTGAGGACTTCAGCGGACAATTCTTCAGGTTTTAAAATACGTCCAGAACGGACAAAATTCTTCGTCTGGCGCGTGCCCATCAGCAACTTGAATGCAGAGAATGTATTTTCACGATCCGTGTAAAGACGGTTATACGCACTTTGCCCGACGATCACACTGCCGTTTTCATCAATACGGACAACAGAGGGGGTAATTTCACTTTGTTTAAAGTTTTTTAAGACCTTCGCCTGCCCATGCTCCATAAGAGCAATCGCCGAATTTGTCGTTCCTAAATCAATGCCAAAATCGACGGTTCGCCGGCTCATGGGCTGACCTTGTTAGGCTTAGGAGTCTTGCCTTGACCTACAATAACTTCACCTGAAAAAATAACACAGCCTTTATAGCAAACACAAGGTTTAACAGTTTCAATAATGCGGCACTCACCGGCGGGGAAATCGGAAACTTCTTCGATATAAATCGCTTTTAGGCTGCGGCCATCCATATAGATTTCGCCTTTGGGATCGCGAATTTCTATCTCGTATTTTTCAAGAACACGGCGCATTCTTTGCATTTGGTCCGCAAACAGCTGTCGTTCTTCTGCAGATAAAAAAGAGCCTGCCTTGCCAAAGCGTTTTTCTAAACGCCAAAATTCAATGGCGATCTCGACAACAAAATCCTGATACTCAGAATCGTTTTCACCCATAGATTAGCTACTTGAATTATCCGAATCGATGTTATCGTGCAAAACGTTCGTTATAGGACATGATCATCTCTTGCTGACGTTTGAACTCTTCTTGGTATTGTCGATACTTTTCTTTTGAGACTTCGATAGCCTGATTTTGTTCACGGACTAGCTCATTATGCTCATTGACCCAAAAATTATATTCAACGCTGTCAGGGTTGGTACCGATCTTATTGTCGAGCCGGTCAATCGAGGCCTGACGGACCTCATTTTCCCGCCTAAGCATCTCAAGCTCAGTCTCCATGCTTTTGATCTTATCCTTGTGGGCGGAAATTTGGGATTTGACCTCTGCAGCCTCGGCAATCAGAGTTTCGTCTTGCACAGACAGAGGCATTTCAACAACGACAGGCAAAGGATTTTCACGAGCGCTTTGAGCTTGTGCCTGCGACGGCAAAACAGCCGGGGCGACGGCAATAACAGCAGCAGCGGCCTTTATCGCCATTGATGGCGCACTCGTCGACGGACTTGAGGGTAAAACAATCTTTTGCGATGAAGACTTCATCGGCTCCTCTTGCGAGGCTGATGTTTTAGCGGTCACTGTCGACGGTGGAAGCGGCGTTTTGGATGATACCTGTATCGCAACAACGACCGAAAAGATCGCCGCGACAATAAGGGCCATCCCCACAGCCCATGCAAATACCGGTTTTTGTCGTGACTCCTCGATAATAATACGAGGCTTTGTGGTTCGTGTTTCAATCCCTTCCAACCAATCTCTTTTGACGGCTTCCAGCTCTTTTTTAAACGCGTCATTGTTAGCCTGGTCTGCCCAATCCATCGCTTCTTTAATAATTTCGTCTGCATGCTCGTACGCTTGATATTTGTCATGCACCTCGACAGAAATCAGCTGAAGCTCCTTGGCGACAAGCTCGCGAAGCAACCCTTCGAGTTTATCGGTCATAAAAACTTCGCCGGTAGAAAACACCGATTTGACCTGATTAAGATATTGCTCTTTGATATTTAAAACCTGATCAAGCGGGGCTTTGCCGTTTGCCGGGGCAATCAACTTGGTGGCATCGTCACTGTATTGCTCAATAGCATCTTTAATGATGCGTTCTGCGTCTTTTTCGCATTCCATTTTTAAAGCGTCCGAGTATAAATTCTTGTACGCTTCATTCATGCTTTCCAATGCACCCAGAGCATCCCCGCTTTTATTAAGCTTCCAAGACAATTGCTGAAACGACTTGGCAAATTTTTCGCGCGAAACGCCAAAATCCGTCATCCCCTTGCGGTCAACGATATTACAGTCGTCAATCAACGGTTTAGCGCTATCCCGATATTTGTAGAAAAGGCTTTTATAAAGCGACCCGTCGCCTTTGTCTTCAGCGACTTTTCTTTCGCGGACAAATTCATCACAAAGCGCATTGATGCTCTCAATGCGCGTGTTGAGAACCAAATTTAAACCTGACTTATAAAGGTCAACCGGCATATTGGCGTTTTCAAGGATTTCGATATGCTTATCTAACATCGGTAAATCTTTGTTGCCCAACGCTTTAGTCATGAGAAAAAAATGACCTGAAAGAGCATTATTAAGCGCGCTTTCTTTAATCTCTTCCATCGAAATATTTTGTACGCGCCGGTCCTGCATAGCGTCGATGCGCTTCTTGACCAATTCCCAAAACTTTTCATTGGTATGCAAAAAATTAAAAACTCTTAAAGCAATAGCCCAATTCTCCTGGGAATTCGTATCATTCCCCAAAAGGACAAAAGCCTCACCTTGGCCGGCATTAATTTCATTGCGTAAAAGAGTCGATTGAAAAAGGACAAAAAGATTATGCAAAGCAACTAAAGCCTCCGGGGTCGTTGCCGGCGAAATTTCTTTTTCGCAGAGATTGCTTTCAGTCAAACCGCTCTCTTTAAGCCAAATGGCAAAAGCGTTTTTTAACTGCTGCTCTGACAATGCTTTAAGGGCCTGACGGTCAGCGTCTGACTGCAGCCAAAACCAGGAAAGTTCCTGCTTAATCCGCCGGACAGGGTCTTCGAGCCGCTGAAGGGCGCTGGCAATATTTTCCTCACTGCGATCAAGAACGCCTAACCACGGAAAGTCATACTGGTAGCCGCCGTCAAAATTTACCGACTTTTTGACCTTGATTTCGTTGGCACGCGCGACAATTTCGGCCGTCGTCGCATTGGTCAAAAGCCCTAAAACTCTAAACGCATTATTTTGATATAGATTCATCTCTTACGTCTCCCCTACGGCTATAAACCCATTAAAGTATATCTATATATTTACCATTTAAGGCTGGGATATGCAAATTTACTTTTAAAGCTACAAAAAACCCTAATAACCGATAATTCTCAGATAAAACACCTTGGCAGTTATCCATAACTTTCTAAAATTTCTCTGACCGAAGTCTTGGCTTTCCAGCCTAAAGCGTTTTGGGCCTTAGCACAAAGCACTTGCGAAAACTCCGGGACGCTTTCATCGGCAAAATGAATTTCACTGTTAGATCGGCACATGGCCTTAATCATTTCTGCCAATTGGTCTAACCGAATATGCTCTTGACTAGCAAGATTATAAACACCCGACAAATGTCCTTTTTCAATCACCTTCACAAACGCATCAACCGCGTCTTCAACAAATAAAAATTGCAAAACTGATCCGCGCGGGGCAAAAATATCAAGCGGTTCACCGACATAAGCGTTTTTGAAAAGAACCGGAATAACCGCTTTATCAGGTTGACCCAAACCGACAATATTGACACAGCGAAAAATAATTAAACTGCGTTCGTCTAAGCGCTGAAAACAAATCTGTTCGGCGGCAAGCTTACTTTTTTCGTATTTCTGCAAAGGCAAAACCGGACAGTCTTCATCGAGAGGTTTTCCTTGGGCAAGATAGACCTTTGCCGTCGACAAGAAAACAAAATGATCCGTCTTGACGGCCTTTAAAATATTTTCGGTCCCCACAACATTGACCCGATGGTACAGATCCGCATCCTGACTTCCCACATGCGTAACATTATGGGCCGCACAGTGAAAAACAAAATGAAAGTTTTCTTTAAGATCAAAAGGTTTTGTGATGTCTTGACAATAAAAATCTGCAAAACCAGCCATGAAGGGTTGATTGCGATCCAAACCATAAACTTCGTATTTAAGAGCCATTAACCGTCGACAAAGCGCCTGACCGACAAAACCATTGGCGCCAGTGACAAGAATTTTAACGGACTTCATATTTTTTTGATAGTTTATCTTCAAGCTTTTTCATCAAAACCGTAGCATTGTAGAGCGATTCAAAACTGCCCGCATCCGTCCATGGGCCCCTGAGAATCGCATAGGACAAAACTTTTTCTCGGGCATAATGCGAAAGAACATCGGTCACTTCATATTCGCCGCGCGGACTTTTTTTGAGATTTTTTAAAAGCGAAAACACCTCAGGCAAAAACATCCACAGACCAGTATTCACGTATTGGGAAACCGGATGCTGCGGTTTTTCGACGATATTCTTGATCTGTTTTCCGTCAAATTCAATAACACCATACTTCTGGGGGTCCTTGACCTTAGCGATCAAAATTTTGGCCTTAAACTTTTGCTCTTGCCGCTTAAAGTCCGCGACAAAGAGAGCGACATCTTCGCAAACCACATTATCACCTAAAATAGCCATAAAAGCTTGATCGCCAACAAAGTCCTCGGCCAAAAGCAAAGCCGCCGCGGTGCCGGTATTTCCTTCTTGAATTTCATAACTAAAATGCGCTCCCCATTCCTTGCCTGAGCCAAGCAGCTGAAAAAAATCGCCCACATGCTCTCCGCCGGTGACGATTAAAATGTCTTTAATCCCCGCCTTAAGCAAAGTTTCCAACGGATAATAAATCATCGGTTTTTTGTAAACCGGCAGCAGATGTTTGTTGGTCACCTTCGTTAATGGCCGAAGGCGTACAGCGCTCCCACCAGCTAAAAGAACACCTTTCATTTTTTTGCCCCCCAAAATCCGCTGACAAAACGTTTGTCCAATTTATTTTTTAGCGGCCGCCATAACGCTTCGTTATTTTTGTACCAGTCAACGGTCACTTTAAGTCCGTCGGCAAGATTATATTTTGGCCTCCAGCCAAGGCGTTTTAGCTTCTGACAATTTAAGCTATAGCGAAAATCATGACCGGGTCTGTCGGCCACAAACTTAATCAACGATTCATCTTTCTGCATCAAATTTAAAATTCGCTTGGTCAACTGCAGGTTCGTGCACGACTCGCCCGCACCGACATTATACACTTCTCCGTCTTGGCCTTTATTGATCAAAAGATCAATGGCCGTGCAATGGTCTTCGACATAAAGCCAATCGCGCATCTGTTGACCATCGCCATAAACCGGCACGGACAAGCCGTCATAAAGGTTCGTAATAAAAAGCGGGATCACTTTTTCCGGATAAGCCAAGGGCCCATAATTGTTGGCCGCGCGCGTGATAACAACGGGAAGATCATAGGTTTTAAAAAAACTGTACGCCAAACGCTCCCCGCCAAGCTTGGAAGCAGCGTAAGGGTTGCGCGGCAAAGTCTGAGAACTTTCTTTAAAACTCCCTTTTAAAATCTGGCCGTAGACTTCGTCGGTAGATATTTGGACAAATTTCTTTAAATGCTTTTGCTTTCTGGCTTCTTCAAGCAAAGTATAAACGCCAAAAATATCCGTTTTTAAAAATGATTGCGGGTCATCAATCGAGCGGTCGACAGCGACCTGCGCAGCAAAATTGACCACCACATCGGCCCCTGCCATGGCATAAGCGACAGACTTGGCATCACAAATATCGCCTTTGATAAACGCAAAATCCCGACGAAGAGAATAGGGCTGTAAATTCTTTATGTTCGAAGAATAAGCTAATTTGTCTAAAACACAAACTTCGATGTTCTGATGTGTGCGGTACAAGTGGTGAACAAAATGGCTCCCAATAAACCCTGCCCCACCGGTGATAAGATACTTTTTCTTTTTAGCCATAGCGTTTTAGTTTTTTAAATGGATCTTATCTTTACCCCAAAGTTTTGTGTACTTTTCTGCGGCATCTGCCAACACCTCTTGACGCGGCAAACCGGCGTTTAAACCGTTAAGCAGCCATTTCAAATAAGTCCCCATACGCTCGGCGGCACGTCCGTCACGAAACGGGTCTATTTCACTTAAAAAAGGCGCACAATTTCCGATCGACGCTTTTGCCGCAGGCTTTTCAAAAAAATCTTCGCAGGCCTGCCATAAAGACGGCCAATCCTGAAATACAACTTTTCCTAAACCCCCTTGATAAAAGGGACTAACCGGCCAGCCTTCGGTGTCCAAAAATAACGTTGGCGCCCCCGCAAGGGCGGCCTCAACACCGGCTGAGCCAGCGCTTAAACATTCGTGAATCGTTAGGTCAGCTGCCAGAGCCGCCAGCGCCGGCGGGTGCATATTCTGCAGACAACCGCCTCCCAAAATAACACCTCGCCCACATTTTTGCAATTCATCAAGCTGCTTTGCGACATCTCCCAGCCGACGACGCAGATTCCATGAAACTTTGGGTTTAAAAATAATCCCGTACCGTGGATCTTTAAGAACTTTATCAATCAAATAAGCATAATTTCTTTGCGTGAAAGCATGCCCAACAAACCAGCGTCCGTCGTCGAGCGTGTTTTCATCCAAAAAAGCGATAATTCGTTTTACCCCTTTTTCACGCAAAGGCCTAGCAATCTCCAAAGCTTTCTCTTTTAAATGGGGAAAACGAAAATCTCCCAAAAACCCCGTGACAACCTGATAACCAATATCGGACCGGTTGTCTTTTTCAATAGCAAAATTATTTTTACTATAACAAAAGACTACATCCGAAACAATGGACAATCCCCGGATCGGATGAGACTCATAAGCCCTCTGATATAGAGCTGATATTCCGCCTAAACTTTTCAAAGCATCTGCGAGAGGAATATGCTTAGCATCATATTTATACCAGTGGGTATACAGACGGATATTGTTTTTTATAAAAAGATCTTTCCAATACCCTAGCTGACGATTGTAAGTAACTGTTTTCTTCCGTAAAATAGCAAAATACTTATCATTTCTTTGAACATTAGGCAAAGGATCACTCAAATGCCACGCATCTGGGACAGACCACGGGTCATGCACGGAAGCTTGAGACAATGGCAAATGGCTAGCGCTGGGAAAACGGACCAACGCTGAAATATCATGCTTTTGTAATTCCACCGATTTGTTTTGATCAAGCGGATCCTGCGGTAAACTAAAAAGAAGCGTAATCTCCTCTCCCTTTAATTGAGATTGGGAATAAAAAAATAAATCTGAAAACGCATCCTTTCTTTCTAAATTCAAATGGCCATAATACTCAACACCCAATTTATATTTCAATATTTTTGATACATCGCCTCTTTGGCAAACCGCATTACGAACATGGATTTTCCGAAAAACAAACTTTATGTTTCGCAAGAAAAAAATACCCCAATGAACATAACGTGCTAAAAACTGACGTACAGCTCTTTTTGTATCAAAAGCAAAATTGTAAAAAGGCAATGCAAAAACCAGAACAACATTCAAATCACGCGCATATTCTTGCAAAATTTCAGGCCAACAGCGTTTTTTTAAAAACAACTTTATGCCGCAGTTTCCATTTTTCAAATACCAGCGGCTGACATTTACAAGTGTAATCGCATGCAAAATCTGGCGATGGCGTTGCAAAGACGTTAAATCAAATTCGATAAAATCTTTAGCCAGATAATGACTTAAGTGTTGTGGATCTTTAAAGTGACAAATATAATTTTGAAAAGCGGCATTAGCAGTAATTTTATCTGTGATCGCTCCTATATCAAAATAATCCAAACGCAGCCGCAGTGAAAAATTATTCTGGTCCCTGATTTCAGAGAGCTCAAAACGAACAAGCTCAATTTTCCATTTCATTAAAAAGCTTACACATCGAGTTAGACGCAACGCACTTAAAGAAGCATCAAAAACAAAAATCGTTTTGGATATCTTTCTTCCATGCCTCAAAAAATACGGGATGACTTCAAAAAACAAGCTTCCTGTATCAAGCCATTCAATGAACAAGACAGACTCTTCTAATACAGATAATAATGCCCGCATAAAAATCTTCAGTTAGTCAGTATACCAGCGGTTGGCTAAGATTCTTCTTTCATCGAAGCTTGAAAATCTTTTTCAAAATTCTTTTCTCCGGTGCTTTAAATTGCGATGGATACCCTTCCTGCAATAATTTTTGCAACGCTGCAACGAGATCAGCTTTTTTGTACCTCACAAGATTACACGACCGTAATCCTGAAATTACGGGTTTCGAAAAAACTACTTCTTGAAGCTGGCGGAACAGATCATTAGGCGCGCTGCGGTCCTCCCCGACGGTTAACAAATAAAGATAATCGCGAAATTGGTATTCGTCAGTATATAAAAAATAAATTTCATTAGCCAAACTTGTTTCTAATCGTTCCAGCAATTTTACAATCTCCATCGGATCTTGACTGGGGGCCACTGAGTAGGTCCGAGGCAGTAAAGACTTTCCGCCGTGGAGCTCCAACTGACTGGCAAAAACCAAAAGGGCATCGTCTTGCTTTAAATTTTTTTCAAGCCACGATATGGCAATACGAATATTACTGCGTTCATAATAAACATTTACCCCAAACAAGCTTGTATTCAAAAGAATAAAAATACCGAGAACCCATCGCATTGCTATTTTAGATAATTGAAGACGAAGCAACATTTGGGAAAACCCTAACCCAGCCAACACAACCGAAACATAAAAGAATCGCGAATAAAATATATGATTATGCGGGTTAAAAAGTCCTATTAAGATTCCTGAGATAATACCCGTATAAAAAAGCCAAGAATAAAAGTCCAATCTTTTATTTTTTCTCAGTATTTGCATCGCCCAATGAAGACCTAAAAAACAAACATTCAAGGCCAAAACATAACGGACTAACCCTACCAAATTGTCCCAATACGTCACATAATTACGCCCCAAAACAAGCTTTTTTGTATTCATAATCAAATGCGCCATACTCAAATCCAAGAAAAAAACAAGAAACGGCGCAAGTAAAATAATGCTGCCTATCCAAAAAATCTTTACCCTTATGCTAAATCTATCGTCGAACTTTAGAAAGATATTCAAAAATACAGGCCATGTTAAAAGAAATCCCAAAAAATAAATTGCGATATGGGAGACCTGCCAATGATCTGCTGCCGGCAAAATAAGCAGAAACAGACTTCCCACCAAAAACCAAACCCCTGACACAAGATTTCGTTTTCCAAAAGCGACGGCAGATTCCCAAAAAAGGATCAAAGTCATAACCATAAACCAACCTAGCGGCGCATAGACTCTGACATAGACTGACTGTTCAAAAATAAATGCCTGCCCAAAAAAGAAAATCGCCGCATACACTAGAGCTTTAGCTGTAGCCCGATGTCGAAAACGGATATAAAGTGCAAAAGTTAAAAATGTCAACATTACAAAAACAAGAGGGATCACGCGAAAGGCCAAAAGAGACAAGCCTGAAATTTTATAAACTATACTCGCAAGATACGTAATCACAAGCCCTCGTGTATAAAGATAGGGGTTGGCATATCCTTTATCAAAAGCCCATGTTCTATATTCCCCGGTCTCGACAAGTCCCTTGGCCGTCGAAAAATGGGTAATTTCATCCCCCCAGCCGGTAAAACTTCGAGCAGAAAAAAACCAGACCAACAGAAACAAGACAATAATGGCACCCATCAAAAGAAGAAACTTCTTTTCAATTTTACTGTTTTGCGGCATGCCTATTTCTCCTTATCCAAAAATATATTTTTGCTAGCCTATTGTTTAGCCATATCAATCTTTGCAATACATAACAAACTTAAACCAAACCCAAAATCAACCTGATTTTCAATATATTTAAACCAAAAACCCAACAGCTTATTAAGATAATTCTTAATTCCTTTGTTTGTCGCACTTTTTGTTCTAAGCTCATAGCCCAACGGTTTTTTAAGTATCTTCTCGGAAATAAAATACGGAAAATATCCAAGCATATTCCAGTATCGGATAGATACTATTTCAAAACCACAACGGGTCAATTTGTCAATAAGCTCAGATTTTTGATAACGTCTGTAATGTCCTATTGATTCATCACGGACACCGTATAAATGTGAAAAACACGGTACAAAAACGATGAGTTGTCCGTCGGGATTAAGAAGCTTAGGAATTTTCTTCAATAAACTGACATCATCCTCAATATGTTCCAAAACATCAATCAAAGAAATATTATCGTAACAGCCTTTGACTTCACTGAGATTCTCGGCAAATAACTTTTGTATTTTAGGGCTCAAATCCCTGTACAATCTGTCAGCGAGTTTGATCAACCCGTCGTTAGGTTCAACTCCAGCAACTTCAAATCCAGCTTGTTGTGCATAATGCAAAAAATGTCCTGATCCACAACCGATATCCAACAAGGATTGTTTTTTTAAATACGAAACAAGCAGAGGATACATGTTCGCATTACGAAAATCGGACTGAACTTGATCAATCGAAAGGCAGGCTTGTGTCAATTTTTCAAATGAGGGGTCAACCATTTCACCAAAACCTTTCTTTAAGATCTTTTTCCAATGACCCGCGCTGGCACTCCGCCGACAATTGTCATCGCATCTACATCGTTGGTCACAACAGCACCGGCACCAATCACGGCACCGCGTCCTATTTTTTTGACATTCGGTAAAATGGTAACATTGGCAGCTAGCCAAGCGTCTTTCTCAATAACCAGAGCAGAGAATTCAATGCCCCATTCTTTTTTAGGCCTAGCTGTAATTTTGTGCTCATGCGTCTCAATAAGAACATTCTGGCTGATCCAAACGTCATCCTCAATAATGACCCCACCGCTATAATCGATCTCGACATTACGATGCACTTTAACATTTTTACCAATAGTCAACTGTGCGCAATCCGACTTATGTGGAACAACAAAATAACAGCCCATCCCGATATCAATACCTTTAGACCCTTTAAACAAGACCCTGACAATCGCATGCCTAATCTGCCTAAGCGGCGGAACCTCAAAGAAAAAAGAAAAGATAATAATTTGCAAAAGCCGCAAACTTATCTCACGGGCAAAATATTTATAATTTGGATTTTTGGCCATAGGTCTATCCATGAATTGAAAATTCTCGACGGACGGCAAACTTATCCCTTTCTAATTGTTCTGCCGTAAAAACTTCCGGGGCTTGTTCAGAAAGATTCTCACGTTGAAAAAGCCGCGATGACGGAACATATATAAACGACAACCTTGCTCCGACAATCATCCTTTTAAAAGTCTTTAACCCTTTAAGTTCATCGCAAATACTTACAGCATTCTCTTTAAAACAAATCGTCCGTTTTAAAACAATGTCCGAAGTCTTATGTTGAGTAATTAATTTTTTGCGAAGTGTTTCTTTGATATACGCTCTTAATTTCTCAAACCTCCCGAGGAAAAACTGGACAATATACAATAAAATTTGCTTACCCGGCGTCATCTTGTTTTCTTTTAAAAAGCACAACTTACCCTCGACACTAAATCCACCCTCATCAATCTGCAAAATATGGACATCGCTTTGCAAATATCCGCTATAGAGGTTTTGCTTGGCCTCAACTAAAACTCCACTATCATTGATTTTTTTACCATCAACAATCGCAACAAATGTCCCTAATTTTTTCAAATTAGCAATAAGCTCTAACGTATCCCGACGCCAAATCACAATCCCAGCCAAGGGATAATGTAAAAAACTCGGACGATTCAATTGAGTTGCCGGAAGTTCTTCACACCCATCTAACCCAGCCTGTAAAAAAGTATAGCCATTATAGATAAGGTATCGGTCATCCAAAGAAAAAGGCGTAACACCCCTATCTTCTGCAAGATTTCTTCGAATGACTGCGGCTATAAAAGCGGCATTTTTATTTTTGGCCGCGAGCAATTCAACACCATGCGCAATCAAAAACTCCGTCTCACGGCTTGCATAAGCGCCGCCAGAGGTGCCGTCGCTATGAATAAACTGAGCCAAAAACTCCAACGCTTTTGTCAAGACCTGCTCAATAAGTGCCGATCCGCTCTTTTGATAATATTTGGCCAAATAATCGACCGTCAAAGACAAATACCCGATATCCGGTCCGCCATATTCTAAAAACCAGCCTTCGGAAGTTTGGCACGAAGAAATAAGCTGCTCATGGTTTTGAACAATTTTTTTAAGCTCATCGTTTTTCGTCAATAAATACGTATTATAAATTGCAATCAAAGCGCCGGACTGTTGATTATAAACCGACTTCTGGCTGCGGCACCCAAGCCAAAAACTTGCTTTAACAAGTGCTGAAAGCACAGCCTCAACGTTCTCAATCTTTTCTTTCCCTAAGAGCAAAACTGCTTCACTGACTGCGTAAGTCGAAAAAGCGGTTGCCACATAACTGCCTTCATGCTCGTACCATTCATTGAATGACCCGTCGGACTCTTGGATTTTTAGCCAAAAGCCAATTGTCCCGTTAATCAAACGCAATAGATAAGGGTTATCTTTGTATTCAGTGGGGCCATGTTGATAAACAAGCGCAAGTGTTAAAACCGCTTCCTGAAAACGGGCGTTGGCAATCGCCGTGACATTGTTGTGCCAATAATACCTCTCGCAACAGCCGAAAGTCTGCGAGCTGAGATTAGGATTTATTTGGCTTAAAATCCTTGGGATATTGGGCAATAGCGCATCAAAATAAACTTTTTTGTTCATGATGTTTTTTCCAAACGAAACTTTAAGACGACCAGAGAACCGAAAAAAGTTTTCTTTAACCCTTGAAATTTAAGCAGCCGATCATAACTGCGTGTCATAAAGTTATTGTGAGAGTTACGGTGGACATAACTGGTCTTGCCGCTTTTATAAAACTGAAAAATCATCTGCAAAATTTGCTGAAAAAACGCCGGCAAAAAAAAGTATTGCTGTTTGCACGTTAACTTCCAGCCATTCTGCTCAAATAGTGTAGAAATAATATTCACATCAACGGGAGCATACGGGCCAAAAAAAGCAAAAATTCCGGTTTTGCGCACATCATCGCCAAAAAATAAGCGCAAAAGAAATAAAAAAGCATTAAGAAATAAATTTTTCTTTCTGGCAATCACAATAAATTCCGTGTCCACTTTAACTGTTTTGGCCAAAACCCCCAACAAATCATTGAGAATTTTTTTGGAAACGCGCTCGGCCTTCATAATCATGGTGATATAACGGACTTGTTCCAAATTCTTTTGGCCATCGGTCAGCTCTTGCCATGTGAGACTTTCAAGACGTTCCGTGTCGTTTTGCTGCGTTGACAAAGCACTCTGCGCATAGCGAGCGGTTATTGGGTTGAGATTTAAAGAATAGATTTTTTGCTCCGGGAATAATTTTAGATACGAACCATCATAAGAAAAGATATCAAGAATATCTCCGTTAAGATCTTGCAACTGCTTTTTAATCACGTCAAGTTCATAATCCGAGACCAAATCCATCGGCTTGCCCAAAAAAGTTTTGCGGCAATAATACCTTTGATAATCGTCGAGATTATCTTTTTCCCAAACATCCGGGTCATAGCTTTTGGAATAATCGCGCCGTGATTGATACCCATTAAAACTCACAACCTCTTTTAGAGGCCGGCGATCGACCAAAGGGAACTGCTCATTTTTTAAATCATCGCAATATCCTAATATAACGAAAGATACAACGACGTAACCGTCAGGGATATTCAAAATTTCTTTGATTCTTGTTTGATCACCAAAGCTGTTGATACAGCAAGCGCCCAGCTCAAGCTCCCAACTGCGATTGAGCATATTCATAATCGCCATCGAACCGGATTGTATCGCTTCCTTTTGATTCCATCCATCGTAGATAACCACAATCACACTGGCCGCCTTACGGATAAGCGTCGAACAATAGGCTTGAGTAATCAAACGCTCCTTTAACTTTTCATCATCGACAACCACAAAACGCCATAATTGCTGATTGCAGGGGGTGGGAGCACAGACCCCAGCTTCAATAATCGACAGAATGTCCTTTTGTGGAACAGGCGCAAGCTTAAAATTACGGACACTTTTTCTTTGCGAAAGTATTTGCTGAAATTCCATGTCGGTGACTTTACGAAAGGTTTATTTTTTGTTTGATCAACTCTTCATTTTCGTTGGGCTTGGCATAATAAATAAAAAGCTCAGCGATAAGTCCCAGCGAAATCATCTGCACAGACATAATGCTTAGCATAATGCCTAAGAAAAATAACGGCCGTGCGGCAATCGGCGTTCCCATGACCCAATGGATGCTTAAATAAAACAAAATACTAAATCCAATCAGCCCCGAAATAATCCCCCACCCGCCAAAAAGATGAGACGGCCGACGAATAAAACGCGTCGTCGTAATAACAGTCAGAAGATCCAAAAACCCCCTCGCATAACGCTCTAAACCATATTTGGAATGTCCGAATTGTCTGGGATTATGCTTAACCGCGACCTCGGCAATTTTAAAACCATACCCGTACGCTAAAACTGGAATAAATCGATGCAGCTCGCCATAAATTTTGATATGTTTAAGCACTTCACGACGATAAGCTTTAAATCCGCAATTAAAATCATGGAGCTTGACTCCCGAGATGACTTGAACAACCGCATTAAAAACTTTTGAAGGTAATCGTTTTGATAAAGGGTCCTTGCGATTGATTTTCCACCCCGAGACCAAATCTGCGCCGTCTTTGATCATTTCAAGAAAAATCGGGATCTCCTGCGGATCATCCTGCAAGTCCGCGTCCATAGAAATAATCGGGTCACCTTGCGCCAGCGCAAACCCCACCGACAAAGCCTGAGACTTGCCAAAATTTTTGCGAAAACGAACCGCACGGACCATATAGACATTTTTAGCTGCCAACTTTTCGATGACCTCCCAAGACCCGTCACTGCTGCCATCGTCGATAAAAATAACTTCAAACGATTTTTGTGAAATATCCTTCATCACGGCACTTATTTTTTCAAACAAAGGCGCAAGGCTTTGCTGTTCATTGTAAACCGGGACAACAATGGAAATTAAATTAGACATTTGTTTGATCTCCGTTTTTGATCAAAATGATATTGCGTATATAAATAGCCGACTGCAAAATAACACCGATAAAAAAAACCAAGTCCTGCTTTTTGACTACGTAAACGATAAGCATTAAAGACGCGACCAAACGCAAATACCAAAACTCATTTGGCAAATGGCTTTGCTTTAACTTTTCGGATTTATACCACTGAACGACAAAGCTCATCATAAACAAGAATTGAGCAAAAAATCCCCACCACGCCCAGAAATCAAAAACAAAATTCTTAAACATATCGTCTCTTTCCTTAATTTTTAGCAGACGCGCGCAAAATCTCTATGACTCTTGCCTGCTCGTCTGCTGTCATCCCAACCGACGACGGTAAACTCAAGGCTTGCTGATATAACTTTAGTGATTTTTCAATTTTGTAAGCCATGCACCCTTTAAAAGCTTTGAGGCTATGAAGAGGATGCCACAGAGGTCGTGTTTGGATATTTTGCAATTCTAAAATTTTCATTAACGTTCTGGAGTCGATTCCATATTTTCTTTTGTCGACCAAAACAGTGTATAACCACCAAATCGATTGCGCCCATGACGCTTGCTGCGGCAAATGCAGACCACAAACTTCCTTTAAGGCTTTCGCATAATTTTGGGCAATAGAATTTTTCTTCTCAATATACTTATCTAACTTTTCAAACTGCGCCAAACCGACGGCCGCTTGCAAATTATTTAAACGATAATTATACCCAATCGTGTTATGGATAGACTCGACTGGGTCATCCTTAGCTTGGGTTGTCAAATAACTTGCTTTCTTAGCCAAAGTTTTAGAGTCGGTCAAAAACATCCCTCCCCCGCCGCAGGTGATAATTTTATTCCCATTAAAACTTAAAACAGCGATATCGCCAAAGGTCCCAACTTTTTTTCCGTCACAGACAGCACCGAGACTTTCGGCAACATCCTCAACAACCGCCAAACCAAATTTCTTGGCCAAAGCCATAAGAGGCTTCATTTCAACCGGATGCCCCAGCAAATGGACTGGCAAAAGAGCACGGACACGACGTCTGGTTTTGCGATTAATGACCTGCCCATTTTTAAAAATACATCCTTGGATCAAAAAATCCTTGAGTTTCTGGGGGTCGATTTGAAAATATTTTTCTTCAACATCGACAAACAACGGCCATGCCCCGATGTAACGCACCGCAAAAGCCGGCGCGGCAAATGTCAAATCAGGAACAATCACTTCCTCATCGAGCTTCACATCTAAAACCATAAGGGCTGTATGCAACCCCGCCGTAGCAGACGTACAAGCAACCGCATATTTGCGGCCAATATAATCCGCACAGCGCTGTTCAAATTTTTTTACAAAAGGTCCTGCCGAAGAAACCCAGCCGGTATCGAGACATTCCTTAACGTATTTCCACTCATCGTCGGAAATCTCCGGGACGCTTAAAGGAATAAATTTATTATCTTTGGAAACAGCAATGTTCTTCTTCGTCATCAATTTTCTCTTCTAAACAGCTGTCCATCCGCCGTCGACCATAACCGTCGCACCGATCACATAAGAGGCGGCATCACTTGCTAAAAATAAAACTGTCGCAGCGACTTCTTGCGGCTTGGCCATACGGCCTAAAGGTGTTTGTTTGGCATATTTCGCAACAAAATCTTTATCTTGGCCGTCCAAAACTCCACCGGGACAAACGGTGTTTACACGAATATTATACCGTCCATAATACGACGCTAAATAACGGCTCAAATTGACAATGCCACCTTTGACCGCCGAATAAATAATCGGCAAGGGCACCACCTTGGTGCCTTGATAAAGATCAAATTTACCGCCGACAACGCCATAAATCGATCCTAAATTGATAATACTGCCGCCCTTTTTTTTCATATGCTTGGCGACATTCGTACAACACAAAGCTGTCGCGTTTAATTGACTGTCCACATTCTTTCGCCACGACTCGACAGTAACATCCTCAGGCAGCAGTCCCCAATCCGCCGTCTTGGGATACGCGCAGTTGACCCAAATATCAATACCTTTTAAACTTTTAACCAAAGATTCAATATTGCTTTTTAAATCTTCGAGTTTAGAAATATCAAAATCCGTAAAAGTCACTTTGCCCTTTGCCCCGGACAATGACTTCACTAATTTTTTGGCATTTTTTGCATTATTATCAGCGATAACAACCCGTGCCGAGGCTTGCGCTAATGCGCTAACAACTTCGCGTCCGATTAACCCAGCGCCTCCAACGACAACAGCATTTTTTCCATCAAGCCTAAACTTCTTTAAATAATCTGTCATAGCGCGACATTCCCTTTGCTGACTAAAAACTCGATTAATTGAAAATCAAATTCAGAATCAATATCAAAAGCTGACGACTCGGGCATTTCCCAGACGAAAGTTTTTTTTGATAAACACGTTTTGGTTTTAGGGTTTAAAAGAAAATCTCTAGCATAAACATAAATCGAGGCGTTCATATCATAAATGGGCGGGACATCCTGACGTCTTAAAAATAGTTTGGACGATTTTTTAACCAGCGCTGCCAAACCGTTGGGTTTTACTTCGAGCATATTAAAATATGGATTACGACGGGCTTTGGTTGCGCTGACAACCGAATGCGCTTTTTTTTGCAAAAACAATTGATACGCTCCTTCAATATCTTCAACTTGCCTAAGTGGCGCGCTAACATCCAAGTCGACAAGAACCGGATATTTTGTCTTGTCGATTTTTTCCATTGTTTTTAAAGCATGTTTTAAAACCGCAAGCTTCCCTGTCTTGTCTGTTGCCAAATTTGAAGGGCGCATAAAAGCGACGGTTGCGCCAGAGTCTTTGGCGACTTGGGCTATCGCAAGAGAATCCGTCGAGCAGATGATTTTATCCGCCCGGCCCCAGCTTTTAGCTTGCTTGATCGTGTGGCTAATCAAAGGCGCGCCGCACAAAGGGCGGATATTTTTATTCGCAACCCCCTTGGACCCGCCGCGGGCGCAAACAGTCAAAAGAATTTTTTCTTTAAGCATTTCTAAACTCCAAAATCTTTTCCAAAAGGATTTGTGATTCCCTAAGATTAGTTATCCGGTCCGGATATTTTAAATTTTTGAAGAAATATTCCGTTTGCGTTTTCAAATAGGCATTGCGGTCAACGGGAAACCTAAAGTGGCGGATTTTGCCTCTGGCCTGATAAATTATCGTATTATTAATCAAGTCCCCCTCGATAAATCCTTGTTTGAAATCAATTTGAATTTTACGTTCTGTCTGAAAACTTGCAAAATTCAAATGACAATTGACAATAACGCCATTTTCCAAAGTCACTAAAGTATCCGCAAAATCTTCACTGTCAACCGTGACATGGCCCATGCGGCCCTTGATTCCTGTGATAGACTTTATTTCACCTAGCAAAAAACGAATATAATCAAATTCATGCGAAAGGTCCAAGATAACCCCCCCGCCTAATGCCCGTCGGGCAGAATAGCTTTTTTTAGGATCTGACCCCGGTCGCCACGCATGAAGCATCGAGGAGCATACAACGCGGGCATGGAGTGCTTTTTTGTCTTTAAGCAATTCTTTGATTTTGATAATGACCGGATGAAAGCGCAAACAATAAGCGACATAGGCCGAAAGTTTCTTCTTATGACAAAGCGCTATCAGCTGACTGACCCCGGCAAGAGAATCCGCGAGCGGCTTTTCAATAAATAGATGCATGCCACGCTGGGCGCATTCGAGGGCTGTCGACAAATGTTCACTAGTCGGGTTGGTAATAAACGCAATCTCAGGCTTTAGCCGATCAACGCTTTCCCAGCTTGAAAGCTCCGGGACCTTAAGCAAATTTTCTTTGGACGTTTTGCCCGAGCGAAACGCATAAAGCTCATGCTTAAAATCTTTTCGCAAGATTTGCGCATGCCGCACGCCGATAGAACCTAAGCCAAAGAAAAGTATTTTTAACATTTTCATTTTAGCAGTCATGCACTCCAGTTTTATTTACAGTGTGGCATAATTTCCACTCTCCGTTTACCTTCGTCCAGATGTGAGGAACCATAGAACGATAAAAATCGACAATCTCCCAAAAATCTTTATCTTCAATTCCCAAATACTCCAAGAATTCCTTATAATATTTCTTTGGAAATTCCCCGTCATAACGTTTAACCAATGCCATCCCCTCTTCCCGGGTTAAATGGCCGTCACGGATTTCATGCGCCGCGTCGGAGGTAGCCCGTGCGATGCCAAACTTAATGAAAGCTAAATAAAAATGAAATCCGTCGGTTTTATCGTCCAAACTAGCATATTTAGAGTATGTCCCCTCAGAGCGTCCATCAGAATTAGCCACAAAGCCCGTATGTTCAACCGCATAATAATAATTTTCTTGAGGCACCCACTTTTTATAATACGAGAACCAATGCATTTGCGGATTGACCTCTTGAAGCTCTTTGGGCGAAGGAGGCCGATAAAACATAAAAGAATTATCCTTAAAATCCTCTGGCGTAAAAATTCCTGCCTGACGCCCATGTTCCACAAGCTCATCAATGCCGGATCCCTTATAATAAAATTCCTTCCAATCCTGGATCGTTTCGTGCGGAGTATTAATATTTTTTGTGGAACCGCCGTATTCGACTTCCCCGCTTTCCCCATAAAAAATAAGAGGAATCTTAAACTTGCAGGCAATATGAAAGGCGTAAGCTTTCTGGCCGTATGCAAAAGGTTCCCACGCATCCCCCAATAATTCAAACGCTAGCCTGGCTAGTTTACGGTGAATAATCCCGTCTGGAAAACAGAGCAAATTATCAAAACCATGATCCTTGAATTCAACATAATTCTTCCAACCGACATCCGTATATATAAACGGCGCCCACGTCACGGTTAATGGGTGCATACCATACTTATATTTTAATTGATGAGCGACATAACTGCTGTCTTTGCCGCCGCTTCCGGGGACCACGCAATCATAACTGCCGTCTTTTGATCGATACCGATCTAAAAGATCTAAAAACATCTTTTCTCTGACTTCCCAATCAATGACGTTGTGCTTTTGATGCGCATATTGACAGGCACTACAAATCCCCTGTTCATTAAAAGTAATCCGGGGCCGTTGATTGGAAACAACACATTTTTTGCAAAAGAATACCTTCGCAGGACTCTTGGCCAACTGGCGATCCATTGTTTTATTAGGAAAAAGCATATGATTTATCCATTCCCTTGCAATTTAAAGAAATTATCAATCCCCTTAAGTCCATCCCCCGCACTCATCTCCGGATGAAATTGGCAGGCATACACATTCTTTGATTTTAGAACGGAACAGAATCGGTTATCTGCATATATCGTTTCAGACAATATGACAGATTTATCGTCAGGGATGACCTGATACGAATGAACAAAATAAAAATAACTGCCTTCTTTTAAATTTTTTAAAATAGTGTCGTCCCAAATTCTTGGCTGTCCATTTTTCGCTTGGGGATACAAAATTTTATTCCATCCGACATGAGGAATTTTCACGCACATCTTCTGTGTCCCTGATTCTTGCAAACGCACAACCCTCCCGGGAATGATGCCAAGCCCCTCAAAGACACCATTTTCTTCACTCTCTTGCATTAAAAGTTGCATCCCTAAACAAATCCCTAAAAAAGGTTTTCCGGTCTGAATAAAATCTTTGATCGCAATATCTAGACCCGCCTTTTTCAAATTATTCATGCCATCCTCAAACGCGCCTACGCCGGGCAAAATTAATTTGTTAGCAGTTCTTACTTTATTAGGATCGCTTGAAACTTCAACCTTGACTCCTAAAAAACGGGCGGCCTTTTGCAAATTAAAAAGGTTTCCCAAGCCATAATCAATGATGCAAGCATCCATAAAATTCCTTAATCAACACACGCTGACGACGAATTTTGATCGTCTTTCAACCATTCGACCATACGACAAGTGACACCATGATTTTGTAAATATGTTTTCAAGTCGGGAATACTCATCGGATTAAGACGGGTTTTTAAAAAGCCCAACGTATCACGACTGTTTTTGATAAATTCCACATTGCCTTCCTCTTGATATTGTTCCTGCGATTGTAGTTCTTTTAACTGACAATAGTGAAAAAGAGACGCCGCACAAACCGCGTCCGCATGGCCTTGTTCAATAACTTCAAGACAATGCTGGGCATTTCCTGCACCGCCACTGGCAATGACGGGGACTGGTACTTGGTCGGCAATACGCCGCACCAAATCAATATCATACCCTTTTGCGGTTCCTTCCTGGTCTATACTGGTAATCAAAAGTTCTCCCGCCCCCAAATCCACTGCTTCCCTTGCCCAGTCAAAAACATTTTTTCCTGATCGCTCCCGGGCATTATCTGTCCAAGCCTCGTACTGGTCCTTATTAGTTTGTTTGGCACAAATAGAAACAACAATACATTGTGAACCAAACATTCTCGAAGACTCCAAAATAAACTTTGGATTATAAACAGCAGCCGTGTTGATCGCGACTTTATCTGCTCCAGCCCGTAAAAGATTACGGATATCCTCGACGCTACGAATTCCGCCTCCCGCTGTTAACGGGACAAAAATATTTTCGGCCGAACGCTTAACAATACCCAAAAGATTATCGCGTCCGTAAAGGCTGGCTACCGTATCAATATAAATAATTTCATCAATCCCTTGCTTAAAATACTTACCGGCAAAGGACTCAGGCTTGCCTAAAACGCGCAATCCTTCTAAATGAACTCCTTTAACGAGATTCGGCCCCTTAATATCCAGCCGCGCGATCAAACGCATCACAGGCATCAATAACCTTTGCTATCTAATGAAGAATTTTTAATGTCCGGTTATATTCTTCCCATTGCCCAATATCCATCCATGACTTTTCATTGACAGGATAAACCCCGATTTTGAAATTCTTCTTTTTCGCGACACTTATCAGATCCGTCATGTTAAAAAACTTCTCTCGAGGAATAAAAGTTAAAATTCGATTGTTCATGACATACATTCCGGTATTGACCAGAAGATCATATCCGGGCTTTTCTGTAATCCCTTTAAGTAAACCGCGTCCTTCGATTTCGCAGACCCCGTAAGGAATCACATAATGCCGGCAGGAAACGACAACCGTCAGATCATGTTTATTTGTCTTGTGAAAATGGACCATATCCGTATAGTCGCTGTCGATAATGACGTCGCAATTGGTTACCAAAAATGGCCCTTTGAGCTTTTTTTCCAATGCCTTAAGGCTGCCGGCTGTCCCCAGTGGCTTATCTTCTTGGATATACGTGATCTGATATTTTTGATTCATCTCCTCAAAATACGACTTGATCATCCGCGCTTTATGGTTAAGAGTAATATAAAAATCCTTTGTGCCATATTCATTGAATTTATCCATAATAACTTCAATGACAGGTTTCCCGTCGATAGGAATCAATGCTTTGGGCAAAATACGCGTAAAAGGATCCAGCCGCGTGCCCTTGCCGCCGGCCATGATCACAACCGAAGCATCCAAATGTTCTTTGCGCGCATGCACTTTGCCGGCAAAAACCTGTTCCCACGTAAGAACATCGCTGACAAGATTTTTGGCATTGACAACCGCAATCGCTTGTATTTCAAATTTGAGCATCGTCTGGCGAACAAACTCAATAGAATAATTTTTATTTACAGTGATCGGTTTTTTGTTACAAATTTTAATCACCTTTTGCCGAAGAGAACCGCCCGTAAGAACCCACTTGCGGATGTCGCCATCGCTTAAAGCTCCAAGGATCGTTGTCTTTTCGTCAACCACAAAAAGCTGCTTAGAGCCGACTTTGCTTAAACGTTCCATCGCCTGCTTGATCGACTCGTGACGGTCAATTAAAAAGTCTTTAACTTCTTTTTGCATATGAATTTACCTTGCCCTATCAAAAAATTTTTTCTTTAAAATATCTCCATCAATCTCCACGCGTTTTAATTGCTCTTTAATCCGCCAGCCACTTTTCCCGTCGTCAAAACGCTGATATGGATTTTTCATTGCTATCAACGATTTTTTAAAAGACTTAGAAAGAGCTTTGGCAATGGCCTTGCGAATATCGAAAGTTTTTATCGGCACATCAATAATATTGCAAGATCGAATGCGCCCCTTTTGCCGATCCCCGACGTTAATAACCGGCAACCTAAAAGACGGGGCTTCAATAATCCCGCTGGAAGAGTTTCCAATCATAAGATCAAAACTAGCCAAACAACTCCAATATTTTTGCACCCCAAGATTATCGACGAGCCGATAGCGCAGAGGATTTTTTTTACAAAACTCTGCAAGCGCTTTATTAATCTGCAGGGCTTGTGGATCCATATTGGCTTTAGTAAAAATGACCTTTAAATCAAACGCTCCGATGGCGGTTAAAATCCCATCCAATTGCTTTCGCGATAAGCCGCGATCCAAGGTTTCGGGATGAAACGTGACAATGGCACAGCGCCCCTTTAAATCAAATTTTAGTTCCGACGACAAAGCGTCCTTCGATAACAACTTCATACTCCGCAGCGCATCCAAGCCCGGCGCTCCAAAATTAAAAACATTCTTAGGCTGCTCGCCTAATTGGACAATGCGTCGACGATAATTCTCTGTGGCGGCAAAGTGAACGTGCGCCATTTTTGTTATCGCGTGACGAAACCCCTCATCGAGCGCTCCTTCTGATAATTCTCCGCCGTGCAAATGAGCGATGATAAGCTTTCCCACATAAGCGGCAATCGTCGCCGCTAAAATCTCGTAGCGATCACCAAAGACAACAACAATATCCGGACTTAAACGCGCAAACGCATCTCCAAAGCCATGGCAAGCTAACCCGATGCGTTTTGTGATGCCAACGGCGGAATCATCAAATTTTGATATGTTGACTTTAGCATGAATTTTAAAACCATCTTTTTGTATCTGCCGATACGTTTGCCCTTGCTCTTTGGCAAGATGCGACCCTGTCACAATCATTTGCAGGTCAATGGACGAATCTAGCGCGCACGCACGCATCAAGCTTTGCAAATGGCCATAATCTGCCCGAGAACCGCTGACCACACAAATTTTTCTTATCCCAAACTTTGCATTACAACCTATTGCGCGACGATCGGTCGCGCACAAAAAGGGAAATGCAAAATCCGGGTTTATTTTATTTTGGCCCATGTCAATGTCTCGTCTTTTGTGATGTTTTTTAAAACCTGCCGCCCGACGACTTTCTTTAAGTCCGCTGGAAAAATTCCTGTCCCCGGACGCTTGAGAACAATATCAGAACTCAACAATTTTTCTCCCTTGGCTATGTCGCAAACAGCGGTCAAACTTCTACGGGCTATCTTTCGGCAATCATCTTCACACAAGGCCGGTACTTTGTTCCCGTTTCCTAATGCGCTTTCAACCAGGCGTATATTTTCGACCATCATCTTAAATTCTTGCAGCTTTACTGAAGCCTGATGATCCGGCCCGGGCAAAGTCTGATCCACCGTCAAATGCTTTTCAATAACCACCGCCCCCAACGCAACTGCGACAGGAGCCATTAAAATCCCCAGACTATGGTCCGAAAACCCGACCGGCAAACGAAAAGTTTTTTGCAAAGTTTCGATTGCTTTTAAATTAAGCTGATCGAAGGCTGCCGGATAATCACTGACACAATGCAAAAGGGTCAGGCGCTTATTGCCTGCTGAAAAAATACTTTTGACCGCAAGCTCAACTTCCTTTAACGTCGACATCCCCGTTGACAAAATCATCGGCTTGCCCTTTTGAGCAATATATTTAAGAAATTCGAGATTTGTTATTTCACCCGAGGGAATTTTAAAAATCTTCATGCCCAGCGCATCTAATAAATCCGCGCTTTGCTCATCAAACGCTGTTGATAAAAATAAAATTTTATTTTCCCGACAGCAGGCAAGCAACTGTTTATGATCACTCCGACTAAGTTCCAATTTTTTTAGCATCGCCAGCTGTGTTTCACTGGGCAAAGTCAGTTTTTTCTGATAAGTCGCTTTGCTGGCTGTTGCCGTCACCAGACGCTCTGCGTTAAAAGTTTGAAACTTAACCGCATCTGCACCAGCGCTTTTGGCTGCCTTAATCAACTGTTTGGCTAAGGCAAGTTTTCCATTATGATTGACTCCGGCTTCGGCAATAATAAAAGTCTTTAACCGCTTCATGCACGACAATCCTTTTTGAGGCAAGCGGGAACCCCAACATACGTCCCAGCTTTTTTGATATCTTTGACGACGACAGCGCCAGCACCTATCAAACAATCGCGGGCAATCGATACGCATTGGATAACCTTGACACCAGTGCCCAGCAAACAATTATCGCCAACCACAACCCCACCGCTTAAAACTGCCCCGGGCGCAATATGCACAAAGTCGCCTATGGCACAATCATGATCGACAATACAGCCCGTATTAAAAATACACCCTTGTCCTGCAGATGTCCCCGCATTAATAATTGCACCGTCAAAAACAACAGTCCCCTGCCCTAAAACCACTTCTTCATTGATAATCGCCGTCGGAGAAACAATCGCTGGCCACTGAAAGCCCAAAGCGGTCAATTCTTCAACTATTTGACGACGCTTATGAGAAAGCGCTGTTGTCCCGATACCCAAAGCAGCCAAAAAGCACCGAAATCTTTTTGCGATTCTTTTTAAGTCTTGATCTGTCCCCAAATAAGGAATTCCTAAAATCCGGCCATGGTCTTGGATATCCACATAACCAATAATTTTAAAAATCTTGGACTTCTTGATGACGCTGATCAAAGATTTTGCATGACCACCGCCGCCGATTATCAAAATTTTCTTTTGGGACATGTGTTTATTTTACCTTTAACGGCCTTGTGAGATTTTTTCGGCCAAAAGCATCGTTTGATAACTGTCTTCCAAATCCGTCGAAGGCCACGTTGATTTTTCGCCACGGACCATTTTCAAAAATGCTATCATCTGATGATAAAAACCTTGTTTAAATTTTTTGTCAACGGCGTCGGGTTTAATCGGATGCTGTACAAAATTTTTGTCCAGCCACACGCCATTTTCTAACGGTTTAAATTCGACCGTAACCCCGTTGCCATACAAAACCACACGCCATCCGCCGGGCGAGTACCAATATGCCTGATACTGCCCTAAAGCACCTGATTTAAACTCAATGAGGGCCGCAAATTGATCGCCACGGGCTTCGCCAAAAGAACGTTTCGAAATAGATTTAACAGATTTTATCTGACCACCCAAAAACCGTAACAGGTCAATCGTATGTGTGCTGTTAGCATAAATCCATTGGTCCAAAACTTTTTTAGAAAATTTTTTCGCATCTCGAACGCGCCACATCCGTTCATGGCCTTCGACAAAAACGCCCAAAAGCTCCCCATGCTGACGGATAATCTTAAACCCTTTATGAAAAATCGAATAATACCGCCGATTAAATCCAACCATCGTCCGGACTTTTCTTCTTTTGGCCTCTCGGGCAAGCTTCAAATTTTGTTGCGGGTTTAACCCAGCCGGTTTTTCTATAAATAACGGTAAACCAAACTTCATTGCAGCAGTTGCAACTTCAAACATTTGATCTTGGCTGACTAAAATAAGCAATGCGTCCGGTTGACTTTCTCGAACCAAAGTTGGAAGGTCTTTAAACACACCGCAAATACCAAATTCGTCGGCCAAGCTTTGGGCTTTTGCCAATGTCCGCGATGTGATACCAACAACACTGACCTGTGGCAATGACTTAAGGACTTTTAAATGCTCTCTGGCTACCCACCCTGCCCCCACCAAAGCTATCTTTATTTTCTTAGCAGTCATTGCTTTACGTCGCCGGACAAAATTGATTCTGGGTTTTTAATAAACGGTTAAAATGCGGCAATGTTTCTGTCAAAATAAAACGGTGCGCTGGCCAACATTCCTGCAGAGTCGGTAAGGCACAAGAATTATGAAGAAAGATATCCCCACAAAAAATTTGTGTCGTATCGCTCACGTTGATTTTGCTCTCAATCGGAATTTTCTGCCAAGGTTTACCGTCGATACTTTCTTGCGCCCAGCCGTTAATAATGTCCACCATAAACCTTGCGCGTTTAGTAAAAATCGTTACAACATCAGCCATCGTATGATCTGGAGCATAGGCAAGAATAAATTTACTGCCCTTAGACGTACACCCTGTCAAAACGCCGCTTAAATCAAAAAAGTCCTTGCCTCGCTTAGACGGATGAAGGACAGCGTCTATTGTGGTACTTACAGAATGGATGTCATTTGTTTGATCATAAAACAAAAACAAATCCGCATAATGAATACCGTTGCAAGCAAGGCCAAAGTTGCCGCCAATTTGACTAAAAACAAGAGGCTCACGCGGATCTATTTGGGATTTGATATATTGATGCACAGCGTAGGATCTCGTCGGACAATTGACCCAAATATTCAAATGATTCCGACGGGAAAAATCCAAAAGCTCTTGATATTCTTCAGTCGACTGTGCCGCTAATTTTTCAATAATAAAGTGTTTTATCCCCGTCAGGTCAAAAATTTCCCGAACAAGTTTTGTGCGTCCCAAAGCGGATGTGGCCACAATGCAAAGATCAGCGCCTTTTAAAGAACTTTCCAAGCCTTCAAGCCAATGATAAGTGATCGCCGGATTTTTACCGACAACCTCGCTTAAGCGTTTTTGTCCTAACTTAAGCGAACTGTCATTGCAATCAACAACGTCGATGCTGGCGACTTCTTGCATGCCACTGACCGCCTGCAAATGACGGCTACCGATCTGCCCGCATCCGACGATTAAAATCCGCTTAGACATTGTAAACCTCGGGTTTATATAAATTCATGCGGGTTTCAAACCAACGGATTGTTTCTTTAAGTCCTCTCTTTAAATCAAACTGCGGTTTCCATGCTGTCATTTTCTTTAATTTTGTGTTATCCGCGCATAAACGCTCGACTTCGCTGGTTTTAACTCGTATTCTCTCTTTGTGTGGAACAATTTCGATATTTTTATTTGCCAGTCCTGCGATCTGTTTGGCTAACGCTTCAATCGAAATCTCCTGGCCAGACCCGATATTAACGACCTGCCCGATACTTTTTTTCGACTGATAAATCGCCCAAAATGCCTCTGCCGTGTCAGTCACAAACGTAAAATCTCTCGTCGGAGAAAGATTACCCAATTGGATTTTTAGTTGGCCGGATAAAATCTGAGTAATAATCGTTGGAATAATCGCGCGCGCCGATTGCCGGGGGCCAAACGTGTTAAAAGGCCGAACGACTTTAACCGGCAAACCAAAAGATCGATAGTAGCTTAAAGCCAATTGATCAGCAGCGATTTTGCTGGCCGCATAAGGCGATTGAGCAACTAATGGATGTTCTTCACTAATAGGAATCGATTGCGCGCTGCCATACGTTTCACTCGTCGAGGTAATCAGAACCTGTTGAAGTTTTTGTTCTCTGGCAGCTTCTAAAATATTATACGTCCCCTCAACATTCGTTTTGATATATGCTAAAGGCGAAATATAGGAATACGGAATCCCAATGAGCGCAGCCAAATGAAACACCGCTTCGCATCCTTTAAGCGCCTTGGACACACTATCGTAATCGCGAACATCGCCGCTGACAATTTCAATATCCTTTTTGACTTGGGTTTCCTCTAACCAACCCCACTTATTTTGCGAATTGTAGCGCACCAAAGCTTTGACATCGAGGCCCTTTTTTACCAAAACTTCCGTCAAATGAGACCCAACAAAACCTGCTGCGCCTGTGATCAAAATTTTCTTCACAATTTCGTCCTATTTTCAATTGGTTTGCGTGATAGTTTTGACTATGGGATCAAAATCGTCAAAATACTTTGAATCTGCTTTTAACATTTTTAACCCGATTTCCTGACGAAAATAAAAAGAACTATACTTTTTAAGTAAAAAATAAAATTTGCTCATCAATGGCGACGATTTTTTAATGACATCTTTCAAAGTGTTCCCTTGGGACTTCGTATTTTCCCCTTTTTCGATAAAAACTTTAAACAATTTTATAAAATAATCCTGAAAAATTTTGTCAAAATTCTGTTCAGCTTGCTGATGAGAAATATGATCTACCTCGATCAGTTGACCGACAACCCTTTCACGCAATTCTTTAAAATTACCCTGCCACAATGGATGCATGACCCATTGCAAAAACGCAGGCTGCGAATAAATCCCCTCATGCATTTGCCGGACAAGATATAATGAATCCACTTCACCGATTTTTCCTGCAATAGCACAAAAGCTCGACGGAATAAGCTCATCAAAAATAAAACAACTTTTCGCATCAGGATACTGCCGCCACATTTGTTTCCAAAGCGAGCTTCGGCAAACAGAATAAACTAAAGCCAGTGGTCCTTGCCGAAAATATTCTTCCAAGCGAAGCGTGCCTGTATCTTGCGTTATGCTCGCTTGAGGATACGGCAAAATTTCGCAGATTTTTCCATGCGCGCCGCTGGAGTCCAACCCAAAAATAGCACCCACCCCATGACACGCCGAATAATCCGGATGCTCGTCCATAAAATTTACGGCATCTTCCAATCCTTTTAAACAAAGAAAGTCATCATCCGAGCACACGGCTGCATAAGGAGTTTGCAAAAATTGATTCACACAGTCGACAGATTCCAGAATACTTTTGCCCGCACAAGAAAAATGCCCGATTTGGACATCGTTTTGGTAAAGCTTGATATTTTCTTTATTCTCCAGAAATTTTTGAGGATCACTGGCATCCGCCACAAAAATATGTCCCTGAAAACCAATCTTTGCGTAATAGGCAATCGCTCTTTTTAAAAAATCGCAACGGTTCTTCGTCGGAATGCATATCGTGACATTCTTACTTTGACTCATCGATACGACTCCCGAAAATTTCTTTGCGTTTCTTCGTCAATCTTAAACTTGGAAATCGAGCATTTTAGATCTTTTAGTTCTTGAAAGAACTCAAACGGATTATTAATCTTGGCAAGCCAAAAGCAACGGATTACACATTCTTTTAGTGTTCCCAATGATCTTCTTAAATAGCTTTTGTTTTTAATTTTATCAGAAT
Organism: uncultured Planctomycetales bacterium; assembly: GCA_964474085.1. Lineage (GTDB taxonomy): Bacteria > Omnitrophota > Gorgyraeia > Zapsychrales > JANLHA01 > JADLGJ01. Next base: position 31,277 of record CAYYRJ010000001.1, on the reverse strand, counting down.
TTGCAGATATTTTTGTTTCACAAAATTCAAAATATCTATTAAATTTTTCTCGGACCAAATTAGAATCCATGCGTTTTGCCAAACTTGTCACCACTTGATCAACTTTTTCTGTTGAATACATCCGCTGATGAGCCTTTGCATCCACCCAATTATAAGTGTTTGTTTCTCTCGAAGAGTAAAAACAATCCAAAATTTTCATTTTGCCTAAAATAACGCTTAAAGATGAAGGGAATATTTCCGATAACCCCCAATCAGAAACGCAATGATCAGCCGCGCCCCAAATTTCTTTATGGAGATCCGTCCGATGTACAGCATACAAGGGATACCCACAATAATTATCGGGGAAGAAAAAATCAAAGCGTTTAGCCGGGGTCTGTTGGTCTACCGAGAGCGCATTTAGTCCATTGGGCATCCACAAAAATTTGTCCTCTTTGAGCTGATGCAAAATCGAGCGCCCCTGACACGATAAAAAATCCGAATGATTTGACAAAAATTCAACACACTGCTCTAACCCAGAAGGGACCAAAAAATCATCGTCGGCACACAAGACACTAAAGGGCGTCTCTACACTTTTTAACCCCTGCGCAATTTTGTGAACAAAAAAAGTTGAGCTATCAAATTTTTGGCAACTGACGTTTGGGTCAGTTAACAATTGCTCTAACTGTTTCGAATATGTCTTATCGGCGCTTGAATCTAAAATCTTAATCGCGCAGGGAAACCTTTTTAACTGATAATAACTAAGCCATCTGACAAGATAATCATAACGATTATACGTCGGGACGACAATGGTCAATTTGTCTTTTAAAGAGATTCCCGTCATTTGGACCGAAGAATTTCTTTGAAAATTTTACAGACAAAAAAGACATCTTTTTTTGTCAAAGTTGCTGCCGACGGAAAACTGATGCCGTATGATGAAAGACGATATGCATTTTTGTTATTTTGACGGTAGCGACGACCTTGCGAATATTTCTTATAAGCTGGCATGGAGCTAATGGGATAAAAAAAAGGACGCGTATCAATGCCCTGTTTTCTAAACGCGGCCATCAAGCCTTCCTTGTTCAAACCGTATTGAGAATCCACAATCGCTGTGACGACCCAAAACGTATTATAAATATTTTCTGTTTGCGGATTAAGCGTAAGTCCGTCGACATCATCAAGGGCTTCTCGATACCATTCAAAAATCTGCCTGCGCTCTTTGACCAGTTGACTAAGCCGCCGCAATTGCGCCAACGCGAGAGCCGCTTGGATATTTGTCCACTGATAATTGTAACCGATTTTGACCGACCAAAACGTCGTCTTATCAGTATATTTGACCATCCCATGATGAGCGTAGGACTTAGCCAGTTCATAGAGCTTTTTGTTATTGGTCGCAAACATCCCCCCTTGCCCTGCCATCAAAAGTTTGGTCGCATTAAAACTAAAAACATTGACCCGCCCAAAGGTGCCGGCTTTTTTTCCTTTGTAAGTTGCGCCCATAGCTTCCGCGGCATCTTCGATCACAACAATTTTATTTTTCTTGGCAATGCAGAGAATCTCGTCCATATCCGGCATATTGCCATACAGATCCACGACGATAACAGCTTTCGTTCTTGGGGTGATCGACCGTTGAAAGGATTCTGCGGACAAACACCAGCTTTGAGGGTCAATGTCCGCAAAAACAGGCACAGCTTTCACATAATCGACTGGTGCCGCCACAGCCACCCATGCGATATCTGGAACGATAACCTCATCGCCCGGCCCGATACCCAATGACAGTAAAGCCAAATGAATCGCGTCCGTGCAATGAGAAGTCGGCAAACAATATTTCAAACCCGTGTACGCCGAAAATTCGTCGACAAACTGGTCAAGATGCTTGCTGCGTTTTTCATACCAACCTTCTTTGACCGCCTCATAAACAAGTTTTATCTCTAATTTGCTAATCGAAGGGCCAGCGCTAGCGATTGTTTTCATAGACAAGCCTTAGCTTTATGGATTTATCTTCGCCACACGGATCGAATCAACATAACGGTGCTTAAAGATAAAATGGTCTTTAAATTTGCCTTCAACTTTAAAGCCGGATTTTTGAAACATCCGTGCGGATGCTTTGTTAACCGAATAGTAATCTGCGCAAATTCTATGCAGGTTTAATTTTTCAAAAACAAAATCGCAAACCAAATTGAGCGCTTCTGTCGCATAACCTTTCTTCCACTGACCTTTATCAAAAATCATAATACCTAGCTCAACACGCCGATGATTCAAATCAAAGTTAAACAGTCGGATATTGCCGATATGCCGCTCGTCGGATTTTAAAAAAATCCCTAAAAGCACTGACTTGCCTTTTTCATTGGCATAAGCCACATACGCCGCGAGATTTTTTTTATTCCATTTCACAAATTGCGCGCCTGTAAATTGCACGACCTTAGGATCATTTAACGCAGCGATATAAGAGGGCGTAATATCCGTCGACACAAAAGGCCTGATCATCAGATTTTTTGAAAAAAGCTTAAGCATTCAAAATACCCTCTGTGTTTGTCGTCCAAAACAAATCGTCATCAATCAAACCGCTTTCGTGTAAATATTCAATCTGCTGCAGACGATAATACTTCTTATCTAAAAATTCCTCTTTGGTTAAACCCATACGGTCAAAATGCTCCAGAAGCTGTTGGATACCTTTTTCTAAACTCCATTGGCTCTTAAAACCCATCATCTCATTAATTTTTTTAAATGTGACTTGATATGTCCGTTTATCAACTCCGTCGTGGATTTTTCGATCTTTTATGAGCTCCAAATTTTCTTGCTCCGTCGACATTTGATTCATAAACCTGATCGAGGAGCCGGCGACTTTTTTTTGGATCATTTGGGCAACGCTAATAATTTGAAAATTTTCTTGGTCATCCCCGACATTAAAGATCATTTGGTCTTTGTTCTGAGGGCTAAATTCTAAACTCAAGCGAAACGCTTGGCAGACATCTTCAATATGCACATGCGGCCGCCATGCTTTCCCGTCAGAGTTAAGCACGATTTCTTTTTGGGTAAAAGCCATGGCCGTCAACATATTAACGACAAGATCAAAACGGATGCGCGCTGAAGGTCCATAAACTGTTGCAAAGCGTAAAATAATCGGCAAAAAATCCCCACACGATAACTCCAACAGGTCACTTTCAATTTGTAATTTATTTAGAGAATACGGCGTCTGAGGGTTAACTTGGGAAGTTTCAGATAAAACGCCAAGTTTTGCCTGCCCATAAACCGAACAGCTCGATGGAAAAATAAATCGGATCCCCCGCTGTTTGCATAATCTCGCGAGCGTTATCGCATAGCACCGTGTCGGATCGTAAATTTTATCGACGGAAATTTTTCCGAAAGGGTCATTAGAAACTGCCGCTAGATGAATGACCGCATCGATCCCATCTAAATACTGCGGATCAAATGCGCGCATATCCGCCAAAATGACTTGAGGATCACGCGGTGTGCCAAGACAGGAGTCTTTAAAAAATCCCGTATCCAGCCCAATAACGTGATAGCCTAAATCCTTTAAATTTTGGCATAACACACTTCCCAAATACCCCAAAGCCCCTGTGACTAAAACTTTTTTCATGTCTTTAAGAATCTAAAACGGTTTCTGGTCGTAATATGTCACCCTCGTCCCGTCGTCTTCAAACTTAAATTTCATTTGATACAACGGATTAAGCGCTTGAGCGACCTTCGCTTGATTTTCTGGCTCGACGTAAAACAACAAAAATCCACCCGAGCCTGCGCCCAGCAATTTTCCGCCTAAAGCCCCTGCCGCAAGAGCCTTCGCATAATATTGGTCAATCTCTTCGTTAGAAATTTCGTCCGTCAAACTTTTCTTTAAAAGCCACCCCTGATGTAAAATGCGGCCGAATTCTTTTAAATCTTTTTTTCGTGAAATAATATCGACTAAAGGATCCACCAAAGCTTTCATCTGTTTAAGCGACTCAAATTTAGAGCTCGTCGCTTGCTTTTGTTTCTTTAAAACCTCGCTGGCATCGCGTTTAAGACGGGTATAAAAAAGCATCAGCCGAGATTCCAGTTTAGTCTTTATTTCTGGGTCATAAAAAACAGGGTCAACATTGACCGATTCATCCGGACAGAAGCTAATCACATTCATATTGCCATAGGCGGCCGCATAGTGATCTTGTTTGCCCATATGGCGCTTTAATAAATCCACCTCGACATAAGCAGCCAAACGCGCCAACTCGTGTTTGGTGACCATCTTGCCCTTTAAGGCAAACAAAGCGTGCAACAGCCCAACCATAAAAGTACTCGACGAGCCTAAACCAGTATTCGCCGGGACATCCGCAAAGGTTGTCACTTCCAGAGGAAAATCAATTTCCATTAACTTTAACGCTTCACGAACCAAAGGATGCTCAATTTCATCGATTGAATTCTTAAACTCAATTTTGCTCCAGCTAATACGATATTTAAAATCAACAATGTCCATCTGCCGCTTGACAGCCACATAAACATATTTGTCAATTGTCGTCGAAAAAACTTTGCCGCTCTCTTTGCGATAAAACTCCGCCAAATCTGTTCCTCCGCCGACAAAACTGACTCTAAACGGTGTCCGTGCAATGATCATACGTGCTCCAGAGCTTTAATACAGTTAGCTATACCTTCTTCTAAAGAAATTTTCGGCGTCCAATTTAATGCCTCTTGTGTTTTTTTCATATCCGCCCAAAAATTGACGGTCTGTTTGGCCAAACTGCTGTTTCGAACCATTTGACTTAACTGCGCCGAGGAGTGAATTTGTTTCTCAACAAGTTCACAGATATCTATTACACAAGTTGCATCGCCTGTTCCCAAATTATAAATTCCCGACGGGATATCAGCCACAGTCGCCTGATAAAACCCTTGGGCAACATCTTGGACATAAATAAAATCGTTCGCATTAAAAGGATTATTAATCGTCGGCATCTCGTGGCTTAAAAAAGAATCGATGAGTGTCGGAATAAGTGATTGCTTTCGCTGTCCCGGGCCATAAACATAAAAAATCCGCATCCACACCCATTTGATATTCTTCTGTTGACAGCGCAAAGCGGTGTAATTAAGCAAAGACAATTTGGCCCACGTAAAAAAAGACGAAGGTTCGCGGTGCATTGATTCGCGGCAAGCCCCTTGCATTAGACCATACTCAAAACAGCTTCCGGCAAAAACAATTTTTTGACATTGAGTTTGTTCTGTTAAAAAATCAATCAAAGCAATCGACTGCGATAGATTGGACTGACAAATATCAGCTGAAAAATCCGGTATCCTCTCCCAAGCCAAATGAATAACAACGTGCGGATTAAACGATTTGATCTGCGGCTTTAAGCGCTCGAAGTCTACTAAATCACCCTGAAGATAATTTACCGACGAGCTTTCTAATGCCAAGAGATCCGGTTCTTTTCGGACTAAGGCCAAAACCTCATGATGATTACGCACTAAGATATCGAGGACAAATTTTCCGATAAACCCCGTAGCCCCTGTCAAAAAAATTTTCATCGTTTGACCTTTTCTACCACATAGTCCGGATGGCTTTTATCCTTGTCGGAAATAACCGCCGGCTCAAATGGCCACTGGAATTTAAAAACCGGATCATTGTAGCGAATGCCGCGCTCGGCATCCGGTGCATAAAACTGTGAACAATAATAATGGATCAGGCAATTGTCTTGCAGTGTCAAAAAAGCATTGGCACATCCCGGCGGGACATGCAAACTATGGCGGTTCTCGGCAGTCAAATTAAAGGATAGCCACTCTAAATACGTCGGAGACTGGGGACGGATATCGACCACAACATCATAAATCGAACCAACCAAGCAGGACAAGGTCTTGCCCTCGCCATAAGGAGCAAGCTGATAATGAAACCCTCGCAAGGTATGCCGAAGTTTATTCTCCGAAACATTGGATTGGCAAACATCGACGGCAATATTGTGTGCGGCAAATTCATTCCTGCAAAAATGCCGACGAAACACTCCGCGTTCATCAGCAAACGGCTGCGGCTCAATTAAAAAAACTCCAGCGATTTTTTGTTCAGAAAATTTCATACAATAGGTTCCTATGCCACCGATTTTAATTCGGTTGACTTTATCCAATTTAACTGAGAATCAATTTTTCCTTCGTCGATCAAATGCCGTATCTGTTTAAGCCGCACACAATGCCGCCCGTTAAAATGTTCTTGCGTAAAATGTACTTTTCTAAAGAAATCCACCAGCTCTTGACCGCCTTTGTCCAAATCCCACTGTGGCTTAAAATAATCTTTTAGAACAGTCAAAATCTTTTTAAAACTTACCCGATACGTCCTTGAATCTTTGCCATGTTCGCCGGTAAAACAAAGTTGACTGCCCACAACAGCACGTTGCGCAGCCTCAGCCAACTGCCGGACGGTAAAATTACCGTTTTCAATTCCGACGTTAAACGACTCGCCTGCGATTAGTGGCACCGGCGCTAAGAGTCCTGCGATATACGCCTGACAAACATCGCGCACATGCACAACCGGCCGCCAAGGCGTCCCATCACTTTTGATTTCGACTTTTCCTCTGGTAAAAGCGCAGGCCACCAGATTATTAAAAACAATATCGCATCGCAATTTTGGACTCGCGCCAAATACCGTTGATGGACGAAAACAAACAACCGCGAAATCCTTGGAATTTAATTGCTTTAAAGCACACTCCGCTTCGTATTTTGTCCTCGCGTATGCGGTCAAAGGATTTTTTTCACTTGCCTCTTCGTCTAATTCTTCATCTGTCTGTGCGATGCCGTACATGCTCTGCGACGAGGAATAAATAAACCGACGGACTGCCGCTTTTTGCGCACACAAAGCCAAACGCATGGTGCCTTCAAAATTAATACTTTGTGTTAACTGCGGTTTGAGTTCACCTAACGGGTCATTGGACAAAGCGGCCAGATGAATAACCGCATCAGCGCCTCTGACATCCTCGACAGTAATCTCGCGGATATCTTTTGTGATTTGCCTGTCTACCGGAGAAAAAACATCTAATTCACAGCCGCTATAATAATCCGTATCATATCCGATAACGCTGTGACCTTGTTTTTTTAAAATATCGACTAAAACACACCCGATATATCCCTTATGGCCCGTTACAAAAACTTTCATGCCGCTTGCCCTTTTTTTGAATTTTGAAATTCTTTCGTTAGTGGCTTTTCACCCAGATGCTCAATAATATTATCGACTATCGCCAAAAGCCAGACATGATGGGTCATCTCCACAATATTATAAGTACTATTATTGACCCAAAAGTTGATATCTCCCATACCCTTAAGAGGATTGTCCTGATCAAAACCCGACAAAGTCATAAGCTTTAACCCCATCTCTTTAGCTTTCAGGGCCGCGTTGAGAATATTTTTAGATCGCCCACTGCTGCTGATAAGAATCAAGACATCTTGTTTTTTGGCATAAAAGTCCAAAGCTTTTTCGACCCAGCGCTCGTAACCGTAATCATTTGAAAAACACGTGATCAAATCCGGCTCGTTAAAGTTGACCGCGCAAACGCGAGTGTTTTTCGTCAGGTCAACCGACACATGACTGGCAATCGATGCGCTACCGCCATTACCCACAATAATCACCTTCCCCGTTTGGACAGCGGCATCAATAATCATTTTTGTCGCACGGTCCAACTCCTTGGTATCAACACTTTTAATGTGTTGGCACATTTGCTTAACATATTTTTCAAAAAAATCCATCATGCCCCCTGTGAAAATGCGTGAATTTGGTTTTTGACAACGTATTGTTCAAAACGCTTGAGACTCGTCAGATTGGTTATGTAGTAGTATTGCTCGTCGGTGACATAAGCGGAGAGCTGTTTATTCTTGATCAGTTCAGGCAACATCTGCTGTTCAAAAGAAAGATTGCCTTGCCAATCCCCTTTTAAAACATCTTTATGGACGATAAAATATCCGATATCAACGCCGTTTAACCCTGCGCTCTTGCGTGTTTTATCATAACAAATGACCTTCTGATCGGGACCAACCAAAACATTATTTTCAAACCCGTACTCGCCTGTGCCCTGATGGTTGGCAAAAACCGTCGTCGATACCTCAACATCCTTCGCACAATAAAAAGCCCACATTTCTTTAAGCGCAATCGGCCAATAGTTGTCCGCATACATCAGAAGAAAATGCTCGTCTAATTTGGAATACGCATTAAGCAAACGCCTGCCGGTTTGATCTTCAACTTCGCCGATAACGTAATCAAAAACAAGTTTTGAGTTTTGAGAATATTTTTCACAAAAATCCACAATCATTTGCGCTTTATAGCCTAACAACAAAACAACGCGCACAATCCCTGCCTCTTGAACAGTCTTAAGTAAGTATTCCAAAAATGGAATATCATTGACGGACGCAAGCGGCTTAGGCGTATTCTCTGTGAGGGGCTTAAGCCTTTCTCCTGTTCCTCCAGCTAAAATAACAGCTTGTTCTAATTTTTTATTGTGCATATATTTTACAAAACTTGTAACTGGGCTAATTGATGATACCGGCCCTGTGTTTTGATTAACTGCTCATGCGAACCCTGCTCAATAATCTGTCCACGTTCCAAGACAATGATCTTATCCGACTCTACGATCGTCGATAAACGATGAGCAATCGTTATAACGGTCTTGCCTGCTGAAACTTCGCGAAGCGCTTTTAAAACTATTTTTTCCGACTCGCTGTCAAGCGCAGAGGTCGCTTCATCAAAAATAAGAATATCTGGGTCCATCAAAATCGCGCGGGCAATGGCAAGCCTCTGACGCTCTCCGCCGGAAAGCAAAACCCCTCTATCCCCGACGATCGTGTCATAGCCCTGCGGCAGCCGCATAATAAAGTCGTGCGCATAAGCCTGCCCTGCGGCCTTTTGGATTTCTTCAAAAGTCGCCTGTGTATTAGAAAACGCAATATTGGCACGGACCGTGTCATGAAACAAAAATGTATCTTGCCCAACAACGCCAATTCTTTTTCGAAAACTTTTGCTGTCTAAATCTTTCAAATTCTCGCCATCAATCAAGATATCCCCCTGTTGAGGGTCATAGAACCTCAATAAAAGTTCAGCGATTGTTGACTTTCCGGCGCCGGAACCACCGACAATGCCTAATTTGCAACCTTTCGTCAGAATAAACGAAATATCATTTAACACAATATGATCATTTTCTTTATACCGAAAAACAACACCTTTAAATTCGATAGACTTTTGTATGCCAAAAAATTTCTTTGTCCCCTGTTTTAATGCCTGCGCCGTATTCTGATGAAGAAAATTTTTAACCTCCTGCCATGCCGCAAGACGCGCGACAATAGCGCCCCGAGTATGATTGAGTGTTTTAAGCGGCCCCAGCAATCGCGAAAGAACAATCAAAAATGTGATGACAAACGGGATTAAAGCGGCCTCTGGCAGAGGTACAAAATACGCGCAGAGCCACAAAACCCCGCCAATCAAAAAAACGCCAATGAATTCAAAAAAAGGCCCGACGGCCCCTGTCACAGTTCCCATTTTATAGTAAGCTTTGTTTAAGCCGTCTATCTTTTCATCAAAACGATCAAGCATGTCCTTTTCACGATTAAAGATCCGGATAATTTTCATCCCCTGCAAAATATCCAACAGCGTTTTGTTATAGATTTCTTTTGATTTATTATACAAATGGCCAACGTTATGGATGTGCTTGGAATAAAAACTAAACATAACCGAAAGTCCCACGACGGCAATCAAGCCTGCCAAAGTTATTTTCCACGAGAGGATAAAAAGAAATGCTAACAGCAAACAAGAGGTAAATACTCCGGTCAAGACCGTCAAAGCCAATTCAATGATGGTGCCGATTGAATTGTCAATGTAACTATCAAAAATAATTTGCAAATCCGAAATTTTCTTTTTGTTAAAGTACGCTAAGCTTGAATTGAGCAAGTGTTCAAGACAACGATTTTTTAAAACGCTCACGATACGTTGTCGTATCTTCAAAGACAACCGGATAATTGTCATAAAAATAATGACTCTCCCCGTCGCAATCGCAACGATAATCAGAGCAATAGACCGCAATTTTTCTGTAAAAGGCTTAGCTGCAAAAAATTTTAAAAACCCGATAATAGGCGCAGGAATATTGACCGTTAAACTCTCTTGAGCGCCAACCAAAAGAGGCAAAAACACGCTGATCCCCGCCCCTTCAAGCAAAGAGTTAACGGCGCTTAAAATAAAAAGAAGAATGATCAAGCGGATCTCTCGGGATGTTAAGCTCTGAAAAATCATACCGTGACGCCCTCACACGCTCTTTTGGTAAATTTGCTTTCCGTAGTATATTTTTGTATTTTCTGATGCGAAGACCACCCGTTTAAATGTTCAAAGACCTCCGGCACATTTTTCATAATCGCTTCACCCAGCCAAGAACCCATCCACAACAACGAAAAAACATTAAAATACCCTCGAGACTTGCCATAATCAAACGCCAAAGCCCTCAATTGTGTTAATTGTCCCTCAAACATCTGACCTAAGGCCCGTTTGGCATAAAACACTTTTTCACGCTGCGCTCTATACGCCTTGGCAACTTCTAAAGAAACAGCAAATTGAGGTTTGAGATTCTCATAAGCTTTAAACAAAAACGCCAAAGCCGACTTAAACTCCTGGACACTCAATTGACTGGTCGCATAATTTAATTTCCACAATAGCGCAATATCTTCTTGTGAAAATCCAAAAGAAACTAGGGCATTAAAATTTTTGGACATAACCTGTGAAATTTCTACAATATCAGCGCGCCCACGCTCAATGGCACTGACTGATTTCCCATGAGCACGCACCGCAACGAGAATCTCATCGCTTGACGCTAAACGAATCCCCCGACGAATCAAGTTTGACCACAATTCAAAATCGGCCGCAATTTTAAAGTTTTCGTCATATCCGCCCAAAGAAGCAATCACATCGGTTTTATAAACCGCGCCGACATGGTTAAGCGGCGTTGCCGTCAAACACCTTAAAATCATCTCTTCGTAACAACAGGGCGTATTGAGTGTCTTTTGAATTTTATTTTGGCCATCGATCACAACCGCTTTAGAACTGACAACCGCTGTTAGCGGCTGTTGTTTCAACAAGACGAGATTCTTTTCTAACCACCGGGGGAAAACAATATCATCAGCGTCGATACGTGCAATATAACGTCCTAAAGCTAGCGACAAACCCAAATTAAGCGACCGCGTCTGCCCGAGATTAACGTCATTGTTTATTAAACGGATGCGCGCATCCTTAAAAGAGTCGATGACCGCAACCGAATTGTCTTGACTGCAATCATTGATGATCAACAACTCAAAGTCTTTAAACGTTTGTCCCAGGACGCTGGCAATGGCCTCTTTTAAGTATGACCCACCGTTGTAAACACTCATCAAGACCGTGACTAAAGGGGCACTCATTTTTTGGTAAACTCCGCTGCAAGCTTATCGACCAGAGGGTTCATCAAGCTTCCTACCCAAAGCTGGAACTTCTTTGAAGAAAACGGAAAATATCGGCCGCTGTCAATAAAGCGAGAATACCGATACTTTTCTGTGGGGAGCTGATAATGTTTTTTTTGCGCATCATGCATAATGACAAACCCCCGATGGTCAACCGACCCGAATGCGACCTCCAAACAACGCCGGCGAAAACGCCCGTCGACAAGAATCACATTAAAAGGCAAATTTAACGTTTGCGGTAAATGGATGTATTCTAATTCTGCCGGGGTCTGAGCCGCAAATGTTTGGCACTTGGGTTCCACGGTCCAATCCCAAAGCGGCTTTTGCCAAAAAGGCGAAAATTCGCGCAGGTGCAGAGTAACATTCCCCTGCAAATGCTGATCTTTGATCATCGCCGACACTTTTTCATACCAAAAGCGATTGTTGTCCACGGCATGCATCTCAAACAGATAACCGGACTTTTTTAAAAATTTCGCAAAATAAACCGTCGAGAAACCCATGCCATATTCAAAAATATGTATCGTTTGATCTTTTGAAAACGATTTAAATATTTTTTTTAAAATCCGTATTTCCTTGTGCGTCATAGCCGGCCAACCCAACAGCCCATGCAGACGCACGGTCAACTCAAAGGGTTGGAACTTCTGTTTGAAGTTTACAAAACGCATCTGCAATTTTTCTTTCCCCAATAAGCCAAAAGATTTTCGACAGCTTGCGTTTCCATTTCAAGCCGCGACTCTTTTGTCAAAGTGGCGATATGAGGCGTCATAATCACATTGTCCAAAGACGATAACTTTCCCGAATACGGCTCCTGCACAAAAACATCTAAACCCGCCCCGGCCAAATGCCCTTGTTTGAGAGCATCATAAAGCGCCTGTTCATGGACCATTTCTCCCCGGGCAAGATTTAATAGCAGAGCGCCTTTTTTCATCAAGCGGATTTCTTTTTTTCCTAAAATAAAAGGCGAATCTTTATCTGATTTCAAATGAAGTGTCACAATGTCCGAAGCTTTAAGCAAATTCTTTATGGGAACCATCTCGACATTATGTTTTCGAGCCCACTTTACGTCGGGATACGGGTCAGCGGCAATCAAACGGACGTCAAAACTTTTTAACAGTTCTGCTACTTTTTTTCCGATACGGCCCAAACCGATAATTCCGACAGTTTTGCCGGCCAAATTCTGCCCGCCTTTTTTTTGCCATTTTTGATTACGCAAACTCACGGTGTGCCAAGTGATCTTGCGCAAAAGATCGAGTATCATGCCAATCGTCAACTCAGCGACGGGAACCGTGACCGGATCAGGCGTATTAAAAACTTTGATTCCTAATTTCCTGGTTTTAATTAAATCAATGTTATCTATTCCCACCCCGCAGCGGCTAATGCATTTAAGCTTGGGTAGCTCTGACAAAACTTGCGAAGTATACGGCTCAACTCCGGCGACAATGCCCTGACAGTCAGCCCCAAGTTTGATAATTCCCTGCGCCGTCAAACGCTCGCCCGACGGATTAAGTACAAACGGATACCCGCTTTCTTTCAAAAGAACAAGCGGCTTTTTGCCATACTCGGCAAAAGTCGATAAAGCGACAAGAATTTTAGGCTTTGTCATTGGCAAATTAATTCGTAAATCTTTTTTTGAACCGGATCGTTCTTTAAAATATTTTCGACAATCGCGATATCATCCGGCCGGTCAACTCCCACAGTGGTCTGTCCAGACACGACACCCAAAATAGAATAGCCGTGTTCCAAAATACGCATAAAGTCAATGGACTCTGCTATCTCTAAAGATGTTGCTTCCAATTTAGAAAATTTTTGCAAAAAATCTCGGCGGAAAGCAGAAAACCCCGTTTGGCGATACAAAGGACAATCTGTCTTTACACGTCGATAAGGTATCGCCGCTCGAGAAAAACACAAAACTTCACTTCTCTGGTTTAAAACGGCTTTGACAATATCGCGGTCCTCTAAGTCCTCATCTTTGTGAATCACCGAAAGTAAATTCGTGCACAAAACACCATTAGGTTTATTAAACGGCGCAAGGAGTTTGTCGATCACATCAACTCCCAAGAGCGGTTCGTCTCCCTGCAAGAGAATAACGATATCCGCCAAACTTTTTCGAACCGCCTCCTCGACGCGGTCGGTGCAACGTTCATGCTTGTTGGAAGTCATCAAAGCTTTGCCGCCATAACTTTCAACAGCATCCATAATTTCCTTATCACACGTAGCGACAATAACGTCGTCAACGGATTTACACAATAACGCGCGCCGGCGGACATGCTCAACCATCGGCAAATCAAGAATTTTTTCCAAAGGCTTTCCAGGAAAACGCGAAGAACCCATACGCGCCGGAATAACAGCAACGATTTTCATTGAGGCAAAACTCCACAATCAACGTTTAACGATTGGCCGGTGATTGCCCCCGCCGCAGGGGAAGCTAAAAATAAACACGTTTCTCCGATATTTTTTCCCGTCGGCAAAACCCCCAGAGCGGTTTGTTGCGCAGCAAATTGATCCAAATACCCTTTAACATTCTTGCCCTTAGCCGGCGAATTTTTATCCTTTAGTGCTTTTAATACACTTTCTGTTTCTACATAAACAGGGCACACGCCAACGACACGAATCCCTAAAGGGCCTAACTCTTTGGCAAGCGCTTGCGTTAAACCGACAACCCCAAACTTTGAAGCGCAGTACACAGAATTATTGCTGCTGCCACGTTTTCCGGCGAGACTCGCGATGTTAATGATGACCCCCCTTTGCCTAAGAGCGCTGGCTGCCGCTTGACATCCTAAAAATGTCCCTTTTAAATTCGTATCCATCATTTCATTCCAAAACTTTTCTGTAACTTGCGCAACCGGCTTCCAAGCCGAGAATCCCGCACAATTGATATACACATCAACCCGGCCGGTCCATTTCAAAGCACAATTTACCAAATTCTTATGGTCTTTTTCTCGACGGACATCTGTTTTGACAAATCGGACTCGATCGCCTAATAGCTTGGTCAAACGACTATCATGCCGACTCCCAAGGACAATATAAAAATTAGCCTCATAAAAAACGCGCGCAATTTCAGCGCCAATGCCCTTGGTTCCACCGGTAATAATAACTGTTTTTTTTAGATCGTCATGCATGTGAATCCCCCGTCGATAGTAACTTCAGACCCGGTTACAAAGCTTGCCGCATCAGACGAGAGCCACAATACCGTCCCAACTAATTCCTGCGGCTTGCCATATCGTCCCATGGGGGTGTGGTCTAAAATTGCGGCGTTGCGCGCCTCGTCGATAAAATGTTTTTTGCTCCACTCTGTCGGAAAAAACCCCGGACGCAAGCAATTGACGCGCACATTGGATTTTGCCCACTCGCGGGCTAAATTTTGGGTCAAGTTACGCACACCCGCCTTAGCAACGGAATACGCAAACGCTTTGGATAACGGCGGGCCGGCAGAGGCCGAGGACATATTAATAATCGAACCAGTTTTATCTTCAACCATTTGTTCCCCAAACACCTGACAGGCCAAAAATGTCGCCGTAACATGTGAGTCGACAATCGCCTGCCATTCCTCAATTTTGATATCAAAAAACGGCGTCGGCGCGTTGACCCCAGCCCCGTTAATGAGAATGTCTATTTTTCCAAACCGTTTTAAAATATCCGTTTTAGCGGCAAGCAAATTTTCTTTCTTGGTCACATCCAAACAAATGCCGACCCCTTTGACCCCAAAAGATTTGATTCGCTCAACGGCCAGCTTTAATTTTTCCTCATTTTTATCAAGAACAGCAACATGAGCGCCGGCCTGCGCTAAACCAAAAGCCATTTCACTGCAAAGATACCCTGCCCCGCCGACAACGACGGCTGTTTTTCCTGTAAGATCAAACATCTTTTTTAAATAATCGCTCATAAGTCAACCTGCCTGTGGACATTAAATTGTGTTAAACGATGTGCAATTATCCCGTCAAAATAATTTACAAATAAAACGCGTTGGTTGGCAATCGTCGGCCCACGTTGGGCGCGGTGAAAAGAAAGAAAAAAACGGTACCATGGACAAACTTCATCCAACAGATGCTTATCATTTTGCTGCCAAGGATACTCTGCTAAACGGGAAACCTCACCTCCGTGCATGACTTTTTCCTGACGGTTACAGCAGTAAAAGACCCCATCCGGCGACATCGTCTGGCGCAAAAAATTAAAATATCTCTTAATCGTTTGGCTATTCATTTCTTGCATCGAGGCTATGTTAAGGGCAACATCAAACTTTTGTGACCCTAAAACTTCCAAATCTTCTGCCGGACAAAAAACAAAATCTGCTTGCTGGTCAACAGCCTCACTTTTTTTGACCAAATAAAATCGTGCCTGCGGGAATGCTCTCTGACAATAATGCGACTGAAACAAAAGTGTCTTGCCTAAATCCACCAAAAAAATCTTCGCTTGCGGATATTGCTTTTTTATCAGAGCAGACAAAAACCCATAGCCGTCACCGATATTAATTATCCGCAAATCTGGTTTTTTTAAATACGGCTCTAAAACAACCAGCGCACAAACCTGCCGAAACGCGTCATAAGTAAAATTTAAACCCATCTCTCTGGAAAGTTTCATCGCCGCTGGAAACAATGCCAAGACTTTTCTGCGTTCTTGAAGAATGGCCAGATAACAAAATATCGTAATCCACGAAAAAAGAAGATACACAATCGAGTGGTTCTGCAAATCACCAAACCCACATGCCGTCAACGAAACCAAATGATCATTATCAAAAACGACTTTAGCGTCTTTATGCAGTTGCCGCCAATGTGATGAACAATAATGCTCGTCGGCATTCTGCGGTTTATCGTAATACTGGCTGTACAAATACCGTGTGATACTCTCTGCGTCAGAGGACTGCATTTTTTTGTATTTCTAAATAATTGGCAATTTGTTTAAGATCATTTAGCACGATGGGGCATTTAACGTCCCACGAACGCTTAGCTTGCCGGCCGATAAAATCAATGCCGACCATTTGGGCTGCACGAAAATCTTCGGGACTGTCTCCGATAAAGACAACGTCTTTTTCTAAAAAATCATTGCGCGTTAAAATTTCGCGGATCGCGTCGGCTTTGCTCCACGGATAGGCATAAACGTCACTAAAATAATGGTCGATCTTGCGGGCCGCTAAAATCGCTTTTAATTCTTCCGCCGGGTTAATCGACACAACATACAGTAACGACTCCTTGCTAAATTTTTCAAAAAATTCACTGGCCCCTTCGACAAACGGGCAGAGCACAATCTTTTCAAAAATCATTTTTGAAAACTGCAGCCCCAACTGCGATGAGACAGCTGCGCTAAAAGGCAATCCTAGAATTTCCTCGTAAATCACTTTGAACTTTTCATAACGGATCGTCGCATTGTTCGCATAATGATACCGCATGATCGCATCCAAATGATGGGGAAAGTCCTTGAACAATTCCCGAAACGCATCATCCTTAATTCCGACGGACTCAACGATGACCCCATCAAAATCAAGGATAATGGCATGATAATTTTTCATATGAAAGAACCGCTCTTAAAAACACTTACTTTGAGGAAATCAAATTTTTCATCTCTTCTGCCCATTTCCAAAGCAGAAAAACGTCCGACGATAAAATCACAAAGGTAAAACCAGCGGCCAATGCTTTTTTGATCCGCGTCTCGTTGGGTTCAACCAGCTGTGTCCCGCAAGATTTTTTGTGGCGCTTACAAGCGGCAATGATCTTTTTGCCCGCTTCGACAACACTTTTATGTTCCAACTGACCTGGAATCCCCAGAGAACCGGAAATATCATACGGGCCGACCATGACTCCATCTAATTCTTTATACGCGAGAATTTCATCGATACGCTCGACCGCGCCGATCGATTCAATCTGTGCAATCATAATCGAACTTTCATTCCACGTCTTGGTGTACTCGCTAAAGTCCATGCCATAACCTTGCGCGCGCGAAACCCCAAAGCCCCGACGACCCAAAGGCGGATACTTGGCCCAAGCGATCATCTTTTCGACATCTTCTGCGTTTTGTACCATCGGCACAATGATCCCGTCGGCGCCGGAATCCAAAAGTCTGCGGGCCATCTCAGGGTTATGCGATGAAATTCGCGGCAAACAAACAGCGCCGCCAGCTTGGGCGGTTGCGATTATCCGCTGCGACTGCTCTTGGCTTATCGTGCTATGCTCCAGGTCAATGCCCACAAAATCAACCCCCGTACGGGTAAAAATCTCGGTAATCGACGGATGCGCCAGCGAAGTCCACGAGCCAAAAACTGTTTTACGATTTTGAAATTTGTTTTTTAATTGCTTGCGTTGCTCTAAGAAATTCATCATAATTTTTTATACTTTCGGATGTCGTTTGCTAATAAAATCCCCTGACGGGTCCTGTCGCTGCGGACCCTGCTGTCCTCGTAAACTGCGGGCAGCAGGGGACCCCCTTCGCGCCACCCGTTCCACAAATTATATCTATCAATGCCCTGCCTTTTGTGCGTCAGCCAAAAACATTTGGACCGTTTCTTTAGTGTATGGATGTACGAGCATCCCTTCGACAAAATGCGGAGCAACGGTCACAATGTCCGCACCCGCACAAAGCCATTCGACAACATTTAAAACTTCGCGGGTCGATGCCAAAATAATTTTAGCTTTTAGCTTATGACGGTCTAAAAGAACACGCAGTTTTTTTATTTCTTCGATCGCGTTATAACCCATATTATTGACACGCCCGCCCAAGAGTGAAACATAGCTGGCGCCAGCCAAAGCCGCCAAAAAACATTGCTGCGTATTCATCATCGCCGTCACATTAACGCGAATATCGTGCTTAGTTTCTAACTCATGAATGGCTGACATATTGTCCATCTCGCCGTTGGGGCCGTGAACGGCAATTTTGACAACAATATTTTTGGCCCAGCCGGCGATTATTTTGGCCTGGGCGATCATATCTTGCGGATGATTCGTCGTCACCTCAACGGAAAGTGGATGCGGCGCAATAATACGCGCAATTTCAATCATTCTTTTCTTAAGACCTTTCATCCCGCCGCTTGCGCCCTCCTTATGAAGAATAGACGGATTGGTCGTCACACCAGAAATAATCCCCATCTTTCGATATTTGCGAATCTCGTCTATATTGCTGGTGTCCAAATAAATCGCCATGCCAACTCCTATTTTTTATTGTCTTGCTTTATATTATGATCCCGCAATAAGGGATATTCTTTCTATTGTCCCCTCCATAACATGCCCCGCTTCTTAGAAATACTTATCCATATCCAAAGCACCATGAAAAACGCCTAAAATATCAATACTCCCATCGCTTTTAATCAAATAAGCAATTCGATAATGCCCATAAAGTAAAATACGGATATTGTGTTCAGGATACCGTAAATAACGATAACCGACTTCTGGCAAACGCTTTAACACTTGAACTTTGTGATAAATATCATCAACGATCTTTTTCGCAGCTTTAGAACTATCTTTAGAAATGTACTGATGAATTTCTTTTAACCAAACTTGCGCTTCCTTGGTCCATCTTATTTCTGCCATGATATGATCTTTCGTTTCATCTGAGCGTTGCTGAGCGTACGCTTAGCTTTTGAATCGACGAGACCGCGCGCAACCATACGCGCAAATGCCAATTCGCGAAGAATATCATCATAAGAACTATCTTCGGGCTGATCTTGAATAATTTTAGTAATTTGTTTTTTGGGAGATATCATTTTTCCTCCTACGTTACTATTAACTATCTACATTATATTACGGAAACTGATTCCCACTTGCCCTGCTAAAACAGGACTGCGTGCTATTATTTCTCTTAAATTACCGTAACTGATTCCCACTTATCCCGCTTTGCGGGACTGCGTTTTTCACAATCCGAATCACCGCCAAAAACTTCCGTTACCTCGATGTATTACGTTATCGCCACTGATTCCCACTTGTTTTTCATAACCATAATCCGTGGGTCAGAAACGATCATATGCCAAACAACGGATTGAAAACTTTCCGTTTGCGGCGTCACCATAGACAAATTAACC
Source organism: uncultured Planctomycetales bacterium (assembly GCA_964474085.1). Lineage (GTDB taxonomy): Bacteria > Omnitrophota > Gorgyraeia > Zapsychrales > JANLHA01 > JADLGJ01. The sequence continues at coordinate 11,875 of CAYYRJ010000001.1, read as the reverse complement.
GATGAGATAACAACACAGGCATCTGCGACTTTGGCCGTATATCCGCCGTCACGGCCGACAACACCTAAAATTTTGGCTCCCACACTTTTGGCGAAGTCCAAGCCATAAACCAAATTCGCGCTGATATTTTTTTCTTTGCTCCCGCCACCGACAGAAAAAATAAAAACAGCGTCTCTGTCATTAAGGCGTGATCCCTTTAGCCATCCTTCAAAAACACTGTTCCAACCCTCATCATTGGTGCGAGCTGTCAATTCCGCAACATTGTCTACCGGCGTATACGCTTCAAAGCCGCCGATTTTACGAAAATCATTGACCGCATGCGAACAATTCGCCGCACTGCCGCCGACACCTAAAAAAAATAAACGCCCGCCGTTTTTGCGAACGTCTAAAAGAATCGAAATAATTTTTTCAATTTGCGAATGCTCCAGCGCGGCAATGACGTGGCTGGCCTCTTGACAATAATCCTGAATGTAAGACACGGATGGAATCCTTAAAGTTTTATTTCCTGTAAATGCTTTGGGATTGATTTAACCTTTCGCGCATCCGCATACGCCAATGCGATAATTTCCATAACATGCAGTGCGTCCGCTGAAGAGCTTACCTTGACCGGCTTATCCTCGAGAACAGCGCGAATAAATTCTTCGACTTCCAAGTCCCAAGAAAGATCCCTGTCAAAATACGTGACTTCTTCACAAGGATTTCCGACGGCAGACGCCGCATCTTCAAACTGGCGACCGGCAACGATCAATTTTTCGCGTCCATAGCTGCCGGACTTGGACAAAAGTCCTTCAACGCCGATAGAACCTTCTTCTAAAGTAATATCCAAGCGGAATGTATGTTTCCAAAATGTTGACGAGGAATGGCACAAAGCGCTTTGCCCCTGAAGATTTTGAAGAATCACAAAAGCATTATCTTCAACGGCAAATTTCCAAAAATTATCACTGGTAAAACACTTCACCTCTTCAAAATTCCCGCAAAAATATGAAAAAAGATCCAGCATATGGATCCCTTGGTCCAAAAGAATCCCGCCGCCGGAAATCTCACGGTTGTTGCGCCACGATTTTTTAAAAGACGTGCCGCCACTTTTGCCATAAAGCCCGCGAAGATTAAGAATGCGCCCCAGTCGTCGACTGTCGACGATTTCCTTGGCTTTAAGAATCCCAGGATGAAAACGATGGTTAAATCCGAACATCAGCTTAACCCCGTTTTTTTCATGGGCAATGATACTTTTAATATCAGCCACGTTGCGGCCCGGCGGCTTTTCACAAAAAACGTGAATACCAGAATCCATCGCGTTTATACAAATCTCGGGAGAAAAACAGTTGGGAGTACAGACAAAAAGGACATCAATTTTTGCAGCTAAAAGGTCTTCAACACAGCTAAAAGTGCTAGCGCCGCTAATCTTAGCGCGAGTCGCGTCATTAGTATCGCAGATACCGATTAACTGCAAAGATTGCGGGTGACGTTCGATGACAGCACGGCGAATTTCGCCCATATAACCGTAGCCGACAATACCGCATTTAAGAGGTGTATTCATGAGTAATATATGTTTTGAAAGCTAGCCCTGACCATCCTCATTCTTGATAGGGGACACCCGACTAGCGTGCACTTGGCAATTCTAACGGAAGCACCGAGAATAGTCAATTTGAAATATAGACGTTTTTCGTCATAAAAATGGTTATTTTCTTCAAAGTTTATGACAAAAAAGGGCAAGATTGGAAGAATTGACCGGATAAAAATATCTCGATAAATAGTCATGCGCTTTTTGACGGTCAGAAATGAACTTTTCATCGGAAAGGCTATAAATTTCATCCAAAACTTCTGTTAATTTTCGGGTTCCCGTAACCGTCCATTTTAAATAGGAACAATCAAAAAGCGGATCGTAACTCAAAAACGAATCCATATCAAAATGGATCACGGGTTTTCCCAGCCACAGAGATTCGAGGGAAACCGTACTGCCCCAATAAATTGTCAAATCGGTGCGTTCTATGTCTTGGATAATCGAATGGTCTTGAGAAATTTTGACAAACGGTAAATCGGTTAGTTTTTTAACCAACTTATCGCTAAAGCGACTTACCGGCAAAACCGGATGCGACCGGATAATGATCTGATACTTGCTCTGCCCATTAAGCTGCTCGATCAGATAATTGAGCATTCGATAAACATCCCCAACTCCTTCCAATGCGACAAGGATTTTAAAAGACTTCGTGCGAGGCAAAAAGCCGAGTTTTAACAAATTTTCATAACGCAAAGCACACGAAGCGACAATCGGCAAAGAAGAAATCTGTGTATAGCGTTCGATAATTTCTTTTGTCACGGCCCCGACGGTCAAAACGCGGTCTGGCCTTGGGATCACGGATTCTTCCACAGCGCTGATAAACATATTGACCGACGCTTGCGGGGTTACCGTATGCTGATAACCCAGAATTTCCGTTTGCGAAGAAGTCGCGCGCAAAGCCGACAGGCACATTTTTTCCCACGGATTATTTTCATACGTCATCAAAAATGTTTTGATCGGGATTTTTTGGCTCAAAACCTTGGTTTGGTGATAGTGGAGATATTGATAAGATTGAATGCGCGAAGAACCACTGGAAAGCTCGGCATTAATGATGTCGCTAACTTCATAATCCAAAAAATTTATCGGCCCTTTGACCTGCGGCCAATAAAAACAACTGACGAAAGCAGATTTTAAAATCACCATTAACGAGCCGCAAAAATCAATAGGGATAATCACAGCGTTAGGACAGTCTGCTATTTTTTTCAAACAGGACCTAAAATCCCCGAGGATATTTGCAAAAAAAATGACCCGCGTTCCCTTTTCTTCCAAAAATTTTGGCAACTGGCCAAAAAAGACATCGCTGTACGTCCCGTCGCTTAAAAAAGAATGGTCGTAAACAAACGTCTTAATGACATAAGCCGGCTTCTGGGTAGAAAAAATTTCTTGCAACTTTACGGACAATAAAAAACGGGCATAAAAATAACGGTATGTTAAACGAAAGAAATGATAACATCCCCCCGTCAAGCGCTTGACAAACTCAATAACAATCCCCTTAAACTGTGCAAATGATTGCAACGAGGCAGGGACTTGAGCGGTTTTGATAAATTCCTCAATCAACTCGGGCAAGCGGTTATTAAAACGATTCTTTGACGAAAAATCTGTCGCCCACCACACACGGCTCTGTAATGTGCGGTTGACTTCCCCGACAAGAGAAATATAGGCGGCAAGCACTTGTGCTTTGTCATTTTTTATCATTGTTTTATTTTTTTATTCCAAACCATAAAAAAATACCGGCAACAATTACACGGTAAATTCCAAACGGGATAAAATTATTATTTTTGATAAACTGCAACAAAAATTTAATGCTCAACAGCGCGACAACAAACGAGACAATAAACCCAATGCCCAGACAAGACATTTGCTGCGAATTAAAATTGTGCGCACTTTTCAAAAGATCAAGTCCAGCCGCCGCCGCCATCGTCGGGACAGCCAATAAAAACGAAAACTCCACAATGCTTCGGCGTTTAAGACCCAACAAAAGACCGCCAATGATCGTAGCCGCAGAACGCGAAACGCCCGGCACCATTGCCAAAGACTGAAAGACGCCAATCCAAAACGCCGTTTGAAAAGGCATTTCCCGCAAGTCATCTTTCGCATCATTTTTTTCGCGATGCAAAAGTTCAAATAGGATCAAAAAAACACCGCCTAAAAATAATGACCACACCACAACCATGCTATTGCCCAGCAAAAATTTTTTAATCAACTTGTAAAATATCAATCCCAATACCGCCGTCGGGACAAAAGCGACCGCGACTCTCTGCAAAATTTTAAAATCCACTAAAAGCGATCGGCCATAGAGGACAACGACCGACAAAATCGCACCCAATTGAATGGCAATTTCAAAACTTTTCACAAATTCACTCTCCCCTACGCCAAGCGCCCCAGAGACCAAGATCAAATGTCCCGTCGATGAAATCGGCAGAAACTCGCTGATGCCTTCCACAACCCCCAAAATCAAAGCCTGTAAAAAATCCATTGGAATTCCCCTGTCTGTAAAGTAATATTAAACCCGGATTTTGCATTAGCCAAGCTCCTGCTTGGCCAAGCAAAATCCGCCCAAAGGGCCGCATGTCTCGACTTTGTCGAGACGTGCGGGGTTAACCTTGTCCTTGCTGGACAACCGAAGGCAAATTTTGCATTTGCCTTTTTGTGCGCGACGGATCGTCGCGCAATAGATTGTAATGCAAAATTTGGGTAAAAAGTTACTTGCACCTGACAATATTAAAATTTACGATGTTTGTCAAAGAGTTCCTCAAAAAGAAAGTCACTTATGCGCACAAGATTACAGTCTTTGATTTTTGCTTTCCCGTTATTTTTACTTCTGATAGCATCTGCGTTAGCCCAAAATCCCCAACCATCTTTACCGAAAATCCATCGGGTTTCCGTTGGGATGGACAAAAAATCATTTGCAAAAATATATCCAAAACTAAAAGCACGCACATATCGACAAAACGCCAATGAACAGTGGCTGACCTTTAATGATCCGCTTAATGGCATCGCGCACGACGTTATTACTTTCCACCTTAAAAACGACAAAGTCATAGACTGGAAAATAAATAATCGCGCTGAGGTCATCGACGAATATCTTGGGGAATTTTCATCGATGGCTTTTAAAACCGCCTTCCCTCTTATTGATAAAGCAATCCATGATGTTTTAGCGCGCATACCTTTTGAAGACTTCCTAACTGTGACTGACCGCAGACGACCTGTGCTTTTTACCGAAGTCTTTGATTCGGGAACTGCAAAATTTGCCAATTCCTCTGAAATCATTTCCCTGCCCGACGATGCGCCGGCTTTCCAGGATGGATTGACAATCATTAAATTAAGCACCGGCCTTGAACACGCAAGCAATCAGCAGGCGATCGAAGGGGTCATCGCGCATGAATTGGCCCATCGCGTTTTGGAGCACGCAAAACATGCCAAGCGCAGTTGCGCTGCCGAACGAGAAGCGAATGCCTTAATAAAAAAATGGGGATTTTCAGACGAATATAATCAGGCCAGCCAAACTTTTGGACAAAAAGCCGTCGGTCAAACCATTTCTTGCCAGGACGACGGATAGTTTTTATTTAAATCTGCAACAAAATGATTGATCGACTCTTCGCTGGTTGGCAGAAGAACGCCCAGATCTTGACTAAGCTTAGAAACATTCAAGGATAGATTTTTTGCACGTTTAGCTTTAAACGGAAAATGATCGACGGATATAGGAGTAATCAGAGACGTATCCAGTCCGGTTTTTTTTGCCAATTGCACCGCAAACTCATACTTTGAAATGGCCGTCGAGGATCCACAATTATAAACACCTTTTAGATCTCGGTTAATCATCCCGCAAATAAGAGAAGCTAAATCAAATGTATATAGGGCAGAAAAATAAGCGTCGATAAAACCTTGTATCAGACGTTTGGCGGCAAGTTCTTTAACGACCCATTGCGCTAAACTTAAGCGATGCGGCATTCCCCAGCCAAAAAAATTTGTCCTCAAAACCAAGGCCCCTTCTTTTTTTAGTGCCTCTGTCTCTGAATCCAGCTTCGTTTTTCCATAAAAATTAACCGGGTTGACCTTATCCGTTTCGCTGTATGCACCTTTAGTCCCCTCATAAACCAAGTCTGTCGAGATGTGAATTAATTTCGCCTTGCCACAATCCAGACTTCTGACAAGATTCTGCGTCGATAAAACATTGTCTTCTGAAGCTTTCAAAGGGTCAATTTCACAAGCATCCACATTCGCCTGCGCCGCACAATGGATCACAATTTGCGGATCGAATCGTCTAACAATCGGTTGAATTAAATCCAGTGAGTGCAGATTAGCGGCTGACGACAAAATCCCCTGAAATTCAATTTGGCGAGAATGGGACAAGCCTAAAATATCAAACCTTTCTTTCAGGCAAAAAGCCAAATTACTTCCCAAATGTCCACTGACACCGGTAATGAGCAATCGTTTTTTATTATTCATTGGTTAAACCCAATCCGGGTTAACGAGGAATATCGTCCATCGACCAGCGGGAAGCTTCAATATCATAATCCTTATGAATTTTTTTCGACAATTCGCGCAGTTGCTTAACCGTCAGCCAATCCGGGTTCTCGTCGCTGGTATAGCGAAACCCTGGGGCACAGATTTTTGCGCCGTCGTTTTTGGCACCAGACAAAAGTTCTTGCCGACGCTGCGAATCCGGCTGAATAATGTAGCATTGTTTAAATTCAACGCAATTGCGGGCCTCATCTTCACTGATCAAAGTTTCATGCAATTTTTCGCCGGGGCGTATCCCAATCATCTGAAATTTGCAGTCGGGCGCAATCGCTTTGGCCAAATCGATAATTTTCATCGACGCAATGCGCGGAACAAAAATTTCGCCGCCGCACGAAGCTTCTAAAGAGTTAATAACAAAGTAGACCGCCTGATCCAAAGTAATCCAAAACCGCGTCATCCGTTTATCGGTAATCGGCAAAACCCCACTGGCCGCTCGCTCCTTAAAAAACGGAATCACTGATCCGCGGCTGCCTAAAACATTTCCATAACGAACAACCGAAAACTTGGTCCCTGCAGAGGCGCTATAAACATTAGCGGCAACAAAAAGCTTGTCCGAACAAAGCTTTGTTGCGCCATAAAGATTAATCGGATTAGCCGCTTTATCCGTCGAGAGCGCAATCACTTTTTGGACCTTGTTGTCCAACGCGGCCTCAATGACATTCATGGCCCCTAACACATTGGTCTTGATATATTCTTCCGGATTAGCTTCAGCGGCAGGGACCTGCTTGAGTGCTGCAGAATGGATGACATAATCAACGCCATCAAAAACACGGGCCAAACGCTTTGGATCGCGCACGTCCCCTAAAACATATTTAAGGCACGGATACTTAAGCGGACTAAAGGTTTGTGCCATTTCAAATTGTTTGAGCTCATCACGGCTAAAGACAATCAAGGTCTTTGGTTTGTAATGGGCCAGAACAATTTGCACCATCTTTTTGCCAAAAGAACCGGTGCCGCCTGTGATAAGAATCGTTTTACCGTTTAACATTAAAATACTTTCTGTTTATTTTTGATTTGTATTATAAGATTTCTCCGTCGAGTGTCAAGCAAGCATCCTCTTAACGGAACTTGATTTTTCGCATCGCAAAAAAACACATTTTCAAAAGAAGCAGCCCATGGCGAAACCGTGAAATATTCGTTGTGCCATAAATGCGTTCTTTATACCGAATGGGTAATTCAATGACTTTAAGATTTAGTTTGACCGCGCCAAAAATCAAATCAAAATCACCAAACGGATCAAAATCTCCGAAGTAAGAACGATTAGCAACAATTTGTTCATAATCTGACCTAAACAAAACCTTGGTTCCGCACAGCGTATCCTTAAAACGTTGTCCTAAAAGCCATGAGAAAAAAATCCCAAAAAATTTGTTCGCTAAAAGATTTAAAAAACGCATCGCTTCTTTTTCCATCGGATACACCAACCGACACCCGTTGATAAACTCACCGCTGTTTTGCTTGATCGCCTGATAGAACTTTGGCAAATCTTGCGGGTCTACTGTCAAATCCGCGTCGAGAATCATCAAAACTTCACCCTTGGCTTTGGCAAAACCGACCCTGACAGCATCCGCTTTGCCTTTGCCTGTCTGTTTAAATAATTTAATATTCTTCTGTGGATAAGCTTTGATGACACGCTCGACTTCTTCAAAAGTCCCGTCGCTGGATCCTCCCTCGACAAAAATAATTTCAACGCTACGGCCAAAATCCGGCAAACGCGCCACTGCCGGCTCGATATTGCCTTTTTCATTGCGGCACGGAATCAAGACCGTCACATTATAATCTTTGATGTCATCAAAAACAGGGCGGGCAATAATAAAATGGTTTAACGTTAGCGCATTAAAGACGGGCAATTTCGCGACAAAACGATTTAAGAAATAACTTAATCCCCAAATATTCTTTGGAAAAAGAATCGACCGCTCGATTTTAATCGGCTGATACCCTGTCAAAACCAAAAAATTACAGACATCCTGATGTGTAATCCAGTTCTGGCTTTGTTGTGGAATTTTGGCATGGATTTTTTCGCCGAGCTTTAGAAAATATTGCCAAAAAACGCTGTAATACTCGATAATAATCCGCGTGTGCGGATGGCAGAATTTTTTTAGACAATCCAAAAAATTCTGGATATCCTCAAGTTCACCTAAAAGCCCAGAAAGAATGATATAGTCAAATTTTTCGTCGCTGGCAAAATTTTCTATTGTGGTGCAAAAAAATTGCAGTTTGGGATATTTCGCGCACGCAATTTTTATCGTCGAAGGGCTTATGTCAAGACCCACACCCACCGACGGACTTAACGCATATAAAAGATCACCCGTTGAGCAGCCAACTTCCAAAACTTTTTTGCCAGCAGGAACAAAATACCGGTATTCCTTAAAAAGCAAAGAATAATAGTAGACATTCTTGGCGCGATACGAATCGCGTTGCCAGGCTAAACGCTCATAATGTGCGAGGATATTTTTTTCCATACTCCAGAGGGCATTGTAGTATAAGAACCCCTTACGAGAAATTAAACTTTAAGAAAAAAAATAAACTGGCGCGTTATGTTATAATGTTGCGATTTTAAAATCCTAGGCTTATGAAAAAAATTACTGACATTTTTAAGTCGCGACACCACACGTTTTCTTTTGAACTCTTTCCGCCAAAGACAGAAAGCGCCAGCGCGCAACTTGTCAAAACGATCGCTGATCTGGCCCTTTTAAATCCGGATTTTATTTCCTGTACCTATGGCGCCGGAGGTGGAAGTCGCGAAAAGACTTTTGATATCGTCGAACATATCCAAACCCAGCACCATATCCCGGGTGTTGCGCATTTGACCTGCGTCTGTCACACCAAAGAAGAAATTCGAAACATTCTAACCGAAATCAAACGCCGCGGCCTGTGCAATGTCTTGGCACTTCGTGGAGATCCGCCTAAAGACAATCCGACCTGGCAACCAGGAGATGAAAATTTTAAATATTCAAGCGAACTTTGTGCGGCCATACGCTCGGCATTTGGCACGCATTTTAGCGTCGGGGTAGCCGGATTTCCAGAAGGGCATATCCTTTGTCCTGACCGTCAAAAGGACGCCGAGTTTCTAAAACTCAAATTTGAAAATGGCGCCGATTATGTGATCACCCAGCTTTTTTTTAACAATCAAGACTACTTTGACTATGTTGCACGTCTTCGCAAAATCGGGGTCGTCGCCCGTATTATACCGGGCATCCTTCCTATCACGGACTTTAACGCTTTGCTTAAATTTTGTACTCTCTGTGGAGCGACGGTAACAGATGAAGTCAAAAATATTTTTGCGCCGATTGCCGACGACAAAGAAAAAACTTATCAAGCGGGCGTTGCGTTTGCCATCAAACAATGCCGGCAATTGCTTGATGGCGGTGCGCCGGGACTGCACTTTTATACGCTCAACAAACTGCAGCCTGTTACTCAAATTTTAAACGCCATCCGTTAAAATTTACTTACCAATCATCTTATCGAAATCCGAAACCGAAATCGCCGGATAACTCGAAAAACCAATGCCGGTCAAGATTGTCAATCCCAAAGAAGCTTTCATCGCCGTTAAAAGATTTGGAAATTCGGCGGTGATAATAACATCATAGCCGCCTAAAAGCGTGTACATGGAAAGAACTTTTCCACCCAACTCTTTAATCAACCCCAAAGACTTGTCTGTACGATTCGCACTGATGTCACGAACAGCCTCGGAGGAATACTTACCCAGCATAACAAAAGCTTGCATAGACTCTCCTTTTTTATTAATAAAATAAACTACCTGCCTTAACCAAGAAATACTCTGCAATGCCAATCAAAACAATCGCGCAGCCGCGTTTGATCCACACGAGCCATTTGCCGGATTTAGGCAAACTGGCCATGATCCCGCTAAAAGTCCCCACGAGAATAAGCGACGTGCCAACGCCATACGCAAAAACAAAGACCAGCGAAACGCCGTGAACGATATTTTGTTTTGTTGCGATATAAGCTAACAGTGTCGCCAAAGCCGGAGCAGTGCAAGGGCCGACGATAAGGCCTGAGGACATTCCAAAAAGAAGAACCGCAAATAAATTTTGCGGCTTAATTTTTTTGTGTGTACTGACATGAAAAGTCGGAAGATGAATGACGTCGAGCATCGCAAAGGCAAAAAACAAAATGATATTTGCAACGAGAATATAGATAAGCGGATTGTTCTGGATCTGGCCAAAAATCTTTCCTGTCAAAGCGGCAAAAACAGCAAAAGCCGAATACGTCAGCGCCATGCCCAGAACATAGATCAGAGAAATCACAAAGCCCAACAGACGCGAACCCTTGGTGTTGATCGCGGCGATAAAACTGGCTGTCATCGGCAAAACCGGATAAACGCAGGGCGTAAAGCTAACCGCCACCCCACCTAAAAAGACGGCCAGATAATCCAATAATGTCCCGGAAAGAAGCATAAAAAACCTTTCACTGTGATGAGTTATTTTCCACCCAAAAGGATCAAAATGCAAAGGGTAAATTTTTATTTCTTTAATTTATTAGGTGTGCTCGCGGGCTTCGAGAATGCGGCGGGTCATTTCTTTTTCATACGTATCCTGGACGGTTTTCAATTCTTTTTTTCCAAGAAACTCGACGATGACTTGTTCGATAGCGCTTAAACGGGTTTGCAGATACCAGTAATCGGGGTGAAGAGTTTTTTTCTCTACGTTAATATATTTTTTGCCCAAAGCATTCTTCTCTTTGGCTTCCATATAGGCCTGAAAATCGACAATCTTTTTCTGGCAAGCCGCATCGCTTGGCTTACTTTTTAAAAGCAAGTCCAAAAGCCGGTGGTCCACCAAGCTTTGCGTAAAATAACGTTCGATGCGGTCTAAATCTTCTTTGGTCGTTTTGTAGCACCAGAGCAAATAGCGGCGAATAAGGTTTTTTTGTGACAATGTTATTTTCAAATTTTTATTCCTTTATCAATTCTGGCAACGTTGCCTGAATTCAAAACAGGATTTATTAAATCCCCCCGCTTCGCGACCCCCTTACTTTAAAGGGGGTTTTGGGAGATTTTAAAGGCGATGGCACCTTTTCGCCTCGTAGGGGCGTATTGCAATACGCCCCTACAAATACTCAAATGTTCAAAGATACGGTTATACCATGCCTCGACCCGAATTTTAAAATAAGGTGTCTGTCCCTAATATCCCTAGATTTAAAAATGACTGGCACCTTTTCACCTCGTAGGGGCGTATTGCAATACGCCCCTACAAATACTCAAATGTTCAAAGATACGGTTATACCATGCCTCGACCCGAATTTTAAAATAAGGTGTCTGTCCCTAATATCTCTAATATCTTTAGGGACATGGATGAGTAAGTCTAACACTATACCCCGATCCATCTCCTATATCAGCTGCTGAGCGCCCGTCTTCGAAAACTTGAAGCTCAAGCTTATGTCCTGATACACTAAATTCGAAATAATCAGTATCCCATTCACCGTCCGTGATCGTACAACCGGTAATCCACTCCCCATTATCCACCCTATAATAAACCCACAAATCTTCTGACCAAGTTTTAACTTCAAATGTAACTAGAATAGCATAATAAGGCGTTTCAATAGTCCAAGACTCTCCCGCATACAGAAACCAGTTTCCTTCTCGAGTAGCACTTTCAAAAGCAGCAAAATTAACGCCACACTGACACCCGCCCACAATCGCAGCATATCCAATGTTACACGTCGCTCGGCATTTTGTGCCGTTACAGGCACCATAAGTCCACGAGGTATTTCCTGTTAAGCCTGTTTTTGCACCAGAACACTCCGTCGCATTTGCAGCAAGGCCACCCTGACAAG